>JBBSGI010000215.1:0-1500 GCA_038254365.1 Propionibacteriales bacterium | reverse complement strand
GCGCCGTTGCATGGCAGCGAGGTCGCCATCTTGCGTGGTTCGCTGACGTACCAACGCGACACGCTTCGGTGGAAGTGCTCAGGCCTGACCCAGGACCAGCTGGCGCAGCCCTTGCCGCCCACAGATATGACGCTCGGCGGGATCATGAAGCACCTCGCGCTCATCGAGTCGCAGTGGTTCGACCACTTTTTCCGTGACGTCGGCTTCGCCCCGCCGTTCGACACCATTGACTGGGACGCCGACGACGACTGGGAGTTCCACTCGGCCCAGCAAGACACACCGCAGGAGCTCAGAGCGCTCTTCGACGAGTCCGTACGCCGTGCGGACTCGGTGGTCGACGACGCACTCACGCGCGGTGGGCTCGACGAGGACTCGGTACGCATGAGCCCGCACACAGGCGAGACCTTCACCCTGCGGTGGATCCTGGTCCACATGATCGAGGAGTACTGCCGACACAACGGCCACGCCGACTTGATCAGGGAGTCGATCGACGGCCAAACCGGTTAGTGACCCGTGAATCGCAAGAAGAGTCTCAGGCTCCACGGTCGGAGCCCCTGAACGCACTCTCGTGCATGATGCCGATGAGCGCGAGGTCAGGATCCCCACAGGCTCGGCGAGCGCCACCCGTGAAGGCCCGGCCGCAGTCCCAGATGATGCCCGCCCGGGCTACGACGCGGTGCCGTGCCCTGCGCCATGGCGCAGGGCACAGCTCTCGAGACTCCGGCGAGGTCGGCGTGAGCCAGGTAAACACGGTTCACGCCGGCGATCTGTGCGGCAACGCGGCAGGACGTCCCGTAACCCCGGACGGCGTGCACTTCTGTGCCGACTTTGATGAATGCCGCGTCGCCGTCCACCGCCGGGCCGGGCTCCCCGTGGAACTTCAGGACGCTGAGCTCGCAATCGACCCGCCCCACGACGGACCCCAGCTGGTTCGATGCTATGGCGGGAACCTTCCCATCGACACCAGCGACGTACTCAGTCCCGTCGAGCTGCACGAAGTCCACCCAGTCCACCTCCACCGTGGGGTCTCCCGTCATGGGTGTGCTGAGACACGCTGAGCCTCGCGCCGCATCGGGGCGCGAACTGATCGAATTCGTGGGCTTGCTGCCGCCCGTCGCACCGTCGCTGGCGATCCCGCAACCCGCGGCGCTCACCATTGCGACCCCAAGGACCGCTGCGATGTTCACTCGATTCATGATGGTCTGACGGCCAGAGGTGCGCTTTGGTTCCCATAAGAAGCGTCCGCACATCAGCGTAAGGCGCTTTGTGTCAAGCGTTTGGTCGGTGCCTCGCCTGTCGTCTGTCCTTGCATAGCCGTAATGGGGTTGGTCCCAGCAGCGTGTAATCGGGTTGGTCAGATCAGACCCGGATCCGCAGGTAGTTCTGTGTTGATCGGCGTGTGAAACGACGAGGGTGCCTTGCCTGCTTGGAGAATCGAGGTTGTCGAGACTTCGGTTCTGTGAGCGGGAAGGACACCCTGTCGGTGAGTAGAGTACGTGG
>JBBSGI010000214.1:0-1506 GCA_038254365.1 Propionibacteriales bacterium | reverse complement strand
GACGCGGTCGTCACTCTGGCGCTGGCAACGACCCGGCCCGCAAGCTCGTCACCGATCTCTGCAAACCGGAGATGGATCTCCGCTCGAAGGTCGGGATGGTTGTAGATGAAACGCGGACTCACGCCGGCACGCTTCGCCAGCCCGACCATGGTCGTGGTCTCGCCGCGCTCGATGCAACCGGTGAGACTTGCCAGCACGCGGTCACGTTTGGCCTGCGAGTCCAAGCGTCTGGCCTCCACGAGATGCGCCGCCCGGTCAGCCACGAGAAGAGCTCCCGGGGCCTGACTGCACCTGGGGGAACACGGTGGGCGCGGACTGGCGATTCTTGGCCAACAACTGAACAGGGACTGCCGTCTGGAGCTGAGCCCTGCTGGTCCTCATGACCTGGATCGCTTCCTCGACGGCGGCACGGGCCTCGGGCTCGAGAACGGCTGTGAGCTCGTCGTTGCGCTGGATGAGCCGGCGTAGGGCGTCGATCTCCTCCTCGGAGGGGAGAGCATCGTTGCGGGCCCACTCCTCGAGCTCGGGCATGGCGCTCGCAAGCCGCTCCCGGTCCTTGAGCAACGCGAGGAGGTAGTTCCGGAGCTCAGGCTGGTAGGAGGGATCGGTGCGAAAGTGCGCACATCCCAGACACTGGAACCGGAACGGACAGGAGTGTCCGCGGGCTTGAACGTTCGACGGCTCGGTGCAGTGGCCGAACGCGACAGCGACCTGGCCGACCTGGTCGCGCGCCGCCTCACTGTCGAGAAGAGTCTCCACCGCCGGTCGAACTCGTCGCCCCCGACGATCGATCTGCAACGCAGCGAGGGCGTCGACCGCCGAGCGACGCCGCTTCGCCGTGACGCGGTAGTAGCCCTGGGTCGAGGTAATCGCCCTGTGGCCCAGCAGCTCCTTGAGGACGTCGACGGGGGTGCCGGCATCGGCATGGCGCTGGGCGAAGGTGTGACGAAACGCGTAGGGCCTGATCTTCTTGCGGGCAAACACCAGGGGGTGACCCTGCGCGTCCTGATCCGGACCGTCGAGGCGCGGCAGAGCTGCCACCCACGTCCTCAGCACGTACGCGAAACGACTCGGCGCCACAGCCTTGATGCCCTCGGGGTTGTTGTTGGCCGCCGGGAACAAGCTCAGACACCGGGTCGGGACGGTCGGGTAGCGCGACCGACACCGCTGCTGTTGCCCCAGGATCACCTCGGCCTCCGTATCGGTGATGGGAAGGCGGCACCCCACGACGCCGACCTTGGGCATGTCGTGCACCAGTACGGCGCTGCGTCTGACGATGCCGTCCTCGTCGGTTCGTTCGTCGTAGTCCAAACAGCCCCACGCGAGCTCACACACCTCAGCAGTGCGCCGTCCCACCGCCGCCTGTAGCTCGACCAAGGCGCGCAACTCCGGGCCCCGCAGGACCTCGAGCAGCTCGAGCGACTCGACACTCAGGAGCTGGTCCATGACCATGACGGGCAGAGCCTTTCCGGCCTCGTCGGCATCGGAAGGCCGGCGCACCCGGTC
>JBBSGI010000213.1:0-1542 GCA_038254365.1 Propionibacteriales bacterium | reverse complement strand
CGAGGAGGGCCGACGTTGGGGCTGTGCGACCAGAGCCCGGTCGCTACCGGCGTGGTGTCGCTGCGGTGAGCAGCTTGGTCAGCGAACGAAGCGTCGCGTCCCACTTCGGATCGCGGATCTGACCCGAGCGTGCCAGCCCGGCCAGGTGGTCAAGCACCCGGCGACAGGCGACCGGCGAGTCCATTACCCGGTTCGCGCACTCGTTGATGACATGGGCGTCCATCTCGACGACCTTCTCGACGATCTTCACCGCGACGGCGCCGTTCGCGGCCGCTCGTCGCTCCTCGTAGGCTGCCCGCTTGCAGCGGTCCGAGCACCACGTCGCCGGACGTCCCGTCGGCCGTCGAGACGGCATCGGGCCCCCGCACCTGGGGCAGGTCAGAGCTTCCATCTCAGCAGTCTAGGTGTTTCGTACGGACGAATGCCGGTCACGTGAGTGCAGTGGGTGTGTGCCAGTTCGATCTGCCCTCAAACGTGAGGCGGTGGGGGCTGTCCACTCGCGCACGATCGTGCGCTTGATGGGGCAGGCATTCGATGGAGGAGTGGCGGTGGGGGTCGAGACGAATCGAGCGCTGGTGGCTCGGCGGCAGGAAACGAGCCGACACATCGAGCGCGCCGTTCGGGAGGCGCAGCGTCGCTCTCCCGAGGTCGCCGGACGGCGAGCGCGCATAGGGGCCGCGACCCGTGCCGGTCGGGCTGCCGTCAAGTCACGCCAGGAAGCCCAGAGTCGGCTGATAACTGCCCTGAGACGCCTGATCGCCGACGGGCTCAGTATCCGCGATGCTTCCGAGCGGCTCGGGCTGCCCTATCACGAGGCCCGACAATTGATCCGGGCAGCCGAAGTGGCCGAGAGGACGGAAACTCCTCCCAAAGTGAGTCCGTCGGCACCGACAAGTGAGACGCCCATGCCGCATGGCCCGTCAGGTTGTGGATAGATATGTTGCACGACTTGAAGTAACCTGTAACACTTTTATCCATGGTCGAGCCTGCCCTGCTTCCCCCAACGTTCACGACGTCGACGGCCTTGGCGCGTGGAGTGCACCCACGCGACCTGTACGCCTGGCGTGACGACGGCCGGGTAGTCGAGTTGTCGCGTGGGGTGTTCCGGCGCGCCGACGCACCGGAGGCTAGCTATCCGGACCTGCTGGCGGTGGCCCACCGGTCTCCGGTCGCCATTGTCTGCTGCCGCACCGCGGCCGCATTGCATGACATGAGCGACGAGATCCCCACTGCTGTGCAGATCGCGGTGCCGACCCGGCACCGGCCGCCGCGGATCGGGTACCCGCCGACCGAGGTGTTTCGCTTCGCCGCGTCGACCTTCGAGCTCGGCCTGTCCCGGGTGGAGGCTGCGCCCGGCGAGTGGGTGCGGGTTTACGACTCGACCCGGACCGTGGCCGACCTCATGCGGTTGCGCGGCCGGCTGGGCGAGGACCTGGCGTACGGCGCGCTGCGGCGGTATCTGCGACTCCGGGACGCCCGACCGGGCGAGCTGCTCCGTCTTGCCTCGGCGCTGGACGTTCGCGGCCCCATGCAGCGTGCCCT
>JBBSGI010000212.1:0-1571 GCA_038254365.1 Propionibacteriales bacterium | reverse complement strand
TACTCAACGCAACACTCGGCTGGCACTGGGCAGACCCGATCGCCGCCCTGGCCATCGCCGCGGTCGCAGTCAAGGAAGGCATCGACGCCTGGAGGGGCGACAACTGCTGCCCGCCACTGCCGAGCAGCCAACTCGTGGACGCAGGAACCTCCACCCAAGCCGGGTGCGCCGACGCCTGCTGCCAGACCGACCTTGCCGGGCCAATGCTTGGCTTGGAGGGCACTGTTGCATTGAGCCGGGGGCCGGACGGGAGAATGGTTCCATGACTTCGTGTTCGGCCTCCACGTTCGCTGGCTTCCGGTTCCCTCCGGAGGTGATCTCGCTGGCGGTGCGGTGGTACCTGCGGTATGGGCTGTCCTATCGTGACGTCGAAGAGCTACTTGCCGAGCGTGCCGTGACGGTCGATCACGTCACCATCTACCGGTGGGTCCAACGATGCACGCCGAGTTCGTCGAGGCGGCACGGCCCCGCCGCCACGTGCCGGGTGATCGATGGT
Organism: Propionibacteriales bacterium; assembly: GCA_038254365.1. Classification (GTDB taxonomy): domain Bacteria; phylum Actinomycetota; class Actinomycetes; order Propionibacteriales; family Nocardioidaceae; genus JAWWPG01. Next base: position 1,075 of record JBBSGI010000212.1, on the reverse strand, counting down.
TCTTCGCGAGACCTACGTCAAGGTCAATGGCCGCTGGACCTACCTGTACAGGGGGATCGACCAGTACGGGCAGGTCATCGACGTGTGGCTGTCGGACAGACGCGACCTGACGGCCGCCCGCATCTTCTTCACCCGCGCACTCTCCACCGGTGCGGTGCCGGTCGAGGTGACCACGGATCGGGCGCCGGCCTGCCCGCGGGTCCTCGACGAGCTGGTCCCTGCAGCCCTGCACAGCATGAAGCAGTACGCGAACAACAGAGTGGAGGCAGACCATGGTCGCATCAAAGCCCGTTTCCGACCGATGTGTGGCCTCAAGACGTTCCGATCAGCGCGCGTCCTTGTCACCGGTCATGCTTTCGTCCAGAACCTCAGACGCGGCCACTACGACATCGCCACCGGCGCACCGATCCATCACCGGCTTCCGGCGGCGTTTGATGAACTGGCGCTGGCCGTCTGACTCCGGGGCCGGGCGATCGTTCAGCCATGCCACCCGATCGCCCAACGCAATAGAGCCGGTGGCGCTGGTGATGGGCGCCGGCAACCTGCTCGGCGGCTGCCGGCGTGCTTACGGCGGCGGTGGCCTGCGGCGCCGGCTTCGTGCGGGTCCTCTTCATCGTCGTCGTGTCAGCGTTCATCTTCCGGTGGCGACGTCGCCGGACTCTGGGAGGACCGCGCAAACCCGGTGCGGATGCTCGGCGCTGCCTACTAGCGTGCTCATGTGACTATCCCGACCTTCTCCATCGATGACCGCCTTCGACCGCCGCTGCGCGCAAACGAGACGACCATGCTGCGCCCTTCCTCGACTACCAGCGCGACACGTTCCGCTGGAAGTGCGCCGGCCTGACCCAGGAGCAGCTGGCCCAGGCGCTGCCGCCGACCGACATGACGCTGGGCGGGATGATGAAGCACCTCGCGGTGGTCGAGTCCGGTTGGTTCGAGGAGACGTTCGCCGGCGGCTCGCAGATGCCGCCCTTCGACACCGTGGACTGGGACGCCGACCGCGACTGGGAGTGGCACACGGCTCGAGACGACACCCCCGAGGAGCTCTTCGCCCTCTTCGACGAGGCCGTGCGTC
>JBBSGI010000211.1:0-1581 GCA_038254365.1 Propionibacteriales bacterium | reverse complement strand
GGCGAAGTCGTGGAGCCCAGAGCAGATCTCGAATCGGCTCCGGGTCGACTTCCCCGAGGATGAGTCGATGCGGATCAGCCACGAGGCCATCTACCAGGCGCTGTATGTGCAAGGACGCGGTGCGCTCAAGCGCGAGCTCGTCTCCTGCCTGCGCACCGGTCGCGCGCTGCGAGTGCCACACGCTCGCGCCAACCAGCGCCGAGACGGCTTCGTCGCGCAGGAAGTGATGATCAGCGCTCGGCCCGCCGAAGTCGAGGACCGTGCCGTTCCCGGACACTGGGAGGGCGATCTCATCATCGGGCTCAACAAGTCGGCGATCGGCACGCTCGTCGAACGCAGCACCCGCTTCACGATGCTGCTGCACCTCCCTCGGGGCGACGGCTACGGGGTCCAGCCCCGGACGAAGAACGGCCCAGCACTCGCCGGCTACGGCGCCGAGGCAGTTCGCGACGCCATCGCCTCGACGATCACCACTCTGCCTACCGAGCTGCGACGCTCCCTCACCTGGGACCGAGGCAAAGAAATGGCCAAGCACGCCGACCTGAAGATCGCAGCTGGTCTGGACATCTACTTCTGCGACCCGCAGAGCCCATGGCAGCGCGGCACGAACGAAAACACCAACGGACTGCTACGCCAGTACTTCCCGAAAGGAACCGACCTCTCAAGACACAGCGGCGACGACCTCGCCGCCGTCGCCGCCGCCCTCAACGGCCGACCCCGCAAGACACTCGACTGGAAGACACCGGCGGAAGCACTGAACGAGCATTTACTATCGAGTCAACAACAAACCGTTGCGACGACCGGTTGAGCCTAAACAGTACACGTCCTTCGACTACAGCCAGACCCTCGACGACCATGGCGTGCTCGCCTCGATCGGCGCGGTCGGTGATGCGTTCGACAACGCGGCCGCCGAGAGCTTCGTCGACAGCTTCAAGACGGAGCTGATCCGCGACCGCATCTGGCGCACCCGCACCCAGCTCGAGCTGGCGATCGGCGAGTACGTCGCCTGGTTCAACACCGAACGGCTCCACACCTCGCTCGCAGGCGTGCCCCCGGCCGAGTTCGAACGGCAACACACCGTGACTGTAGGGTCCCGAACGGCCCTCTAATTTGAAAAGAGGAAACCAATCAAAACAGTCTCCGTGGAACCCGGGAGGGCCCATCTTGACGATCCTCGGGTCGAACGAGCCGTCCCGGTCACGCGGCACCTCGATTTCGACCTCGCCGACCTCGGTCAGCACCGTCTTCGAACGCGTGCCGTTGCGCGAGTTGCCCTTATCACTGCCCTCGACCGCATGCTTCGGGTAACCGAGATGGTCCTCGAGCTCCGCCTCGAGCGCCGTCTCCAACACCGTCTTCGTCAATCCCGTCAACAAACCGCCCGGACCGACGAGCTCAACGCCCTCGCTCCGCGCCCGCTCGACCAACTCGTGCGCGAGATCCTCGTCGACCGTCCGCTCAACGCGCTCCGGCTCCGACGGCGGTGTAGTCAGATCAGACACCACAGCTCCCTTCCGCCAGCCCCACGGCCAGCAAGTCAGGCAACTGCATTTACACCGTTAGTCCCAGTGTCATTCTGAG
>JBBSGI010000210.1:0-1585 GCA_038254365.1 Propionibacteriales bacterium | reverse complement strand
TTACCACCCGCCCGCGTGAAGCATCCCTTCCCGAACGTGCGCTTCGACGCCAGAACCCAAGGCAGGAGCCCAGTGCGTTAGCAGCGCACGCTGGGATCTGCGCGGGGGGCCGCCCGCAAGGGCGGTCCCTACCGCGAACACTGCCGAGGAGTCACGCATCAACGGCATGAACCACTACCTGATGGCTAACTCCACCGAGGGGCGGGCGCTGGGGGAGGGCCAGCGCAACGCACTCGCATGCCGCATAGCGTGCTTTCGCCAGTCCGGCTATGCCGCACTCACGCCCAAGTCCAGCCGTGTACTCATATCAAGGTCGAATTTTCCGTAGAGGTTCACATGCGTCCAGAACAGCGGTGTCAACGCTCGGCGGTCGGCGTCGGTCATGCGCGCGGCCCACTCCGGCTCCGACAAGACGATTTGCACCAGAGCGGTGTTGAGGTGGACCAACGCTGCCTGGAGCAGGTGCAGCGCCAGCACCGACACCTCGACGTGCTCCTTGTCCGGGCCGGTCAGGTCCCCGCCCTTGCCGTAGTGCAGATCCTTATTTCCTGAGTTCCAGTTCTCCACCACCTGCAGGCCCTCGTGGATCTCCCGGCGCAGGTCGTAGCTCGATCCGTACTCGCAGATGAAGATCGTCCTGATGACCCGGCCCAACTCTTCCAAGGCTTGGTAGGTGGGGTGTTTGGGGCCGCCGCCGCGGGTGAAGCGGCGCAGCACCTGCTCGGCTTCGGCGGTGCCCAAGCGCAGCGCGGTGGTGTACTTGACCATCTGATCGAACTGCCGCGCGATCAGGTCCCAGTCGATCGTCCGCGCCGAGAGCACCGGGACCAGCCTCGGCCAGGCGTCGGCCGACCGGGCCTCCGGGCGGTAGAGCCTGGCCCGGGGCAGGTTCTTGTCCCGCGGCAGCAACCGGAACCCCAGCAGGTGCGAGAACGCGTGCCCGACCAGCGAAGCCCCGTGGGTGTCGGTGTACTGCCGGTCCACCTCCGCGGAGGTGAGGTGCCGCAGCAGGCCCTCGATCATCGAGGACACCTCCGACGCCGAACAGCTCTTGACCTGGGAATAGATACAGACCCGGCCTTTCTCGACGTGCCAATAGACCATGATTCCCGGGCCCCGGTACCGCTGGTGCCACTCGGTCATCAGGTTCGACGACAACGACCCGAACTTCTTCGAGTCCGACGCGCACGCGGTCCCGTCACCCCACCACGCCGGGTCACGCATCGCCAAAGTCTTGTCGACCAGCCGCCGAATCGCCTTGCGCAGATTGGGACGAGTGATGTGGGAGGCCCGGATCCGGCGCAACGCCGCCTCAGTGTCCGCCGTCGCCGGGTCGGCGGCAGCCAGGCCATCCGCGACCCGCTTGACACCCACATTGGTCCCCAACCCGAACAGAACCAACAGAAGCCGGCGCCGCAGTACCTCCTCCGGCAGCGCTTCCCGGCTCGTAACTGGTCAGGTCGTCGAGGTCGCGGAGCCGCGGTTCAGGATGCTGCGGGCATCCAGGCGCGGCCCTGGGCGAGGGTGACCAGGGCGTCGAAGAAGTTGATTCCGTGTTTCTCGGCGGTGGCGAGGTAGCTGCGGA
>JBBSGI010000209.1:0-1603 GCA_038254365.1 Propionibacteriales bacterium | reverse complement strand
CTGGTGCGCTCGGAGGGATTCGAACCCCCAACCTTCTGATCCGTAGTCAGAGGGTATCCGTTACTCCTCCCTCACCGGCGTTGACCACTACTGACCAATCTAGCCCCTGACCTGGACGTTTGCACGCCGTCAACTTACCACGGTTGTCCGGCGTTGACCACCTTTTACCGCCGGATGGTTCTCACGGCGGTTCTCACGGAGCCAGCCTCGGCTCGGGAGCCCCGAGCGACAACACGGTTTGGGTTCAGGGCGTCCGATAACGGTCGTGCCGGGCCAGCCGCAGCAGTAGTCGGCGGCCCACCAAGTCCGGACGGCCTCCACGCCGGCCGCCACGAGGAAGGTCGAGCCGGAGCCCGTGCCGACACGCGAGACTCTCATGGTGGCGTCGGAGGCTTTCATCGACTGGCGGACGGTGAGCCTCGACCGGCTCGCCGAGCTGGAGGCGGTCCACGCGCAGGCAACCGGGTCGGCGAGCGGACGACGATGGGGCACGACGCAACTGAACCGGGCCCTGTTCGTCGTGCTCGTGGCGCAGTTCCAGGGATACTGCCGGCGCCTGCACGACCAGGCCGTCGATGTGCACGTCGCCGCCGCAGTACCCGGCCAGCAGGCGCTCCTGCGTGCGCTGCTCACCCAGGGCCGGAAGCTCGACAGCCAGAACCCGCGCCGAGCCGCGCTGGGCAGCGACTTCGGGCGCCTCGGGTTCAGTTTCATCGACGACCTGAAGGCGGCCTCCCCAGCAACAGCCTCGGACCTCGACGCCCTTGAGGATCTCATCGACTACCGCAACGCCATCGGCCATGGTGACGAGGTCAGGATCGCAGCCATCGAGGCCCGCGGCCAGATCAAGGCGACCAAGGGCTCGTATCAATCCTTCCGGCATGCGATCGACCGTCTGGCCGGTACGATGGATCAGGTCGTAGCCACCAAGTTGGCGGCCGTTCTCGAAAGCACTCCACCCTGGTGAGGAGGTCTGACATGGCACGCAACTTCGAACTCGGGGCCACCGTCGTGATCCCATGGGGCATCGACGAGGTCCGGGGTACGGTCGCTGAGGTCTACGGCCCCGAGCATGACCGCAGGGTGGTGGTCGCCCTGTCGCCGGAGCTGAGCAGCTACGTCGTCGATGAGCTGACGACCGTTACCCTGCCTGCTCACTCCGTTCGGCTCGCTGTCGCCGCTGCCTGAGGCTCCATCTTCTCGGGCGAGAAGCGGTCGCCCCACCCCACAACTCGACAGTCCCTGCCGGGTTCAGCTTGGCTTGCCATGCTCCCTACCATCGTTTCCAAGGTCGAGAGCCTCTGCGGATCCCAGGTCGGTTCAGTCGGGCTGCGCGCTGTCCGAGCCCCAACAGGCGGGGGAGGTGGAGGGGGAGCAATAGGCAGGGTCGTAGCGCTCGGAGTAGTCGTTCATGTTGGCGGTCGGCTTGCCGCAGTTCGGGCACGGCCAATGAGGACCCTCACAGTGGACTTTCGCACTTTTGGCGGGCTCCGTCGTGAAGTTCCGCGTGCGGATGGTGGGTGGGGTTGGGGTCACGGGGAGGGCCAGCGGTCGTCTTGGTCGAGGATGGTCAGTGAGAGAGTTTGGAGTTCGGCGATGAGTG
>JBBSGI010000208.1:0-1641 GCA_038254365.1 Propionibacteriales bacterium | reverse complement strand
GCGTGCATTTCGCGCCGCAGCTCGTCCTCACGCGCTTGATCAAGCGCCGTGCCGAGGACGGCATCGTGACTGCCGGCTACATCGGTGGCCACTCGCCACAACCGCCGGAGAAAGCGGTAGACGCCTTCCACGCCCTCGTCGGACCAGTCGCCACCGGCGTCGGGTGGGCCCATGAACAGTACGTAGCAGCGGGCCGCGTCGACGCCGTACTGGTCGATGATGGTGCGTGGAGAGACGACGTTGCCCTTTGACTTCGACATCTTGGCGCCGTCTTTGGTGATCATGCCTTGAGTGAACAGTCGCTGGAATGGTTCCTGCGCCGACAGGTACCCGAGATCGCTCAGCGCCTTACACAGGAAACGGGAGTACAGCAGGTGCAGGATGGCGTGCTCGATACCGCCGATATATTGGTCGACCGGCATCCAGGTGCTGACGGCCTGCTCGCTCCAGGGAGCGTGGGTGTTATGTGGATCGCAGTAGCGGAGGTAATACCACGAGGAGTCGACAAAGGTGTCCATCGTGTCGGTCTCGCGCTTGGCTGGTCCGGTACACTGCGGGCAGTGCGTTTCCACCCAGTCGACGGCCGCAGCCAGGGGTGACTTGCCTTTCGGGGCGTAGTCCTCCACGTCGGGCAGCAGTACCGGCAATTGGTCTTCGGGTACCGGCACCAAGCCGCACGCCTTGCAATACAGCATCGGGATGGGGCAACCCCAGTAGCGCTGGCGGGACACCAGCCAGTCACGCAGACGGTAGCTGGTCGAGGCCTCGCCGGCCCCCCGCTGCGCGAGCGCGGCGACGATGCGTTGGGAGGCTTGCGCGGATTCGAGACCGTCGAACTCGCCCGAGTTCGACGTCACACCCTGGGCCACGAACGGCGGCTCGTCAGCCGATCCGGGGGCCGATTCGACGACCTGGCGGATCTCGAAACCCAGCGTCTGAGCCGCTGCGTAGTCGCGCTCATCGTGGGCCGGCACGCCCATCACGGCGCCGGTGCCGTACTCCATCAGCACGTAGTCCGCCACCACGATGGGCACCTTGGCGCCACTGAGCGGATGGACCGCGTGCCGGCCGGTCAGGATGCCGGTCTTGACGCGATCGCCGCCGCGGTCGGCGTGGCTTTCCCGGCGGGCCTGGTTGGCGTACTCCTGGATCGCCGGCTCCGCTGGTGTCCCGGCGATCAAGCGGTGGAGCTCGGGGTGCTCCGGCGAGATGGCCAGGAACGTCACCCCGAACAGCGTGTCGGGTCTGGTGGTGAAGACCTCGATATCGAAGTCGACCTCGGCGCAGTGGAAGGTGACGCCGGCACCCTGCGAGCGCCCGATCCAGTTGCGCTGCATGGTCTTGACGTGCGGGGGCCACTCCAGCGCATCGAGATCGGCCAGCAACCGATCAGCGTAGCCGGTGATCTTGAAGAACCACTGCTCCAGGTTCTTCGACTCGACCAACGTGCCGCAGCGCTCACAGCGGCCGTCGACGACCTGCTCGTTGGCCAGGACCGTCGCGTCCTGGGGGCACCAGTTGACCGCCGACCGCTTCCGGTAGGCCAGCCCCGCCTTGTAGAGCTGCAGGAAGATCCACTGCGTCCAACGATAATAGCTGGGTTCGTGGGTGCTGATCTCCCGAGTCCAGTCGATCGAGATG
>JBBSGI010000207.1:0-1641 GCA_038254365.1 Propionibacteriales bacterium | reverse complement strand
GGTGACCGTATCCCGGAAGTCCAAGCCCTCCATATCCGGCCAGTATTCCTCGGCCGTGGGGACCCACGGGTTGGGGAACGTGGACTCGACGGTTTCCTGCTGGCTCCGGTCGGCCGCGTCGAAGGTCACCTCGCGGTTGAGCACTCCCGACAGGATCTGGTTGAGTTCTTGGTGCTCGCTAGAGCGTGTTATGGACCTGCCGTGAGCGCCACCGGAACTGGATGAGGCGAGACGCGGACGACGACGACGCAACGAAGGCCGATCAGCGGAGATGCCGATCGGACGGGACCGGGGATCGGGCGTGGCGACCGCGTTCGGCCCGGCCGATTCGCCTGGCGCGCGTGATCGCCTCCAATTCGTCGGCAGTGCCACTGTGCTTCCTCGCGGGACGACGGTCTCGTTTGATCCAAGTCCATAACACGCTCTAAGCAGGTCGAGGAAGATAGTTCGTAGATTTGCGCAGCCCCACGACCCGGGTCCTACCGTGGCCGTAGGGGACAGTGGGCGGGCAACATCGGTGCGAAACCTACGAAGAACAAAGCGCGACCTGCTTAGAGCGTGTTATGGACTTGGACCGAGCAACGGGACCGCGCGATGAAGCATGAGGCACGCGAAGGCGACGAAATGCAATCCTTCGACTGTTCTCGGCAGACGTTCGTAATCTTTCGCCAGGCGGCGGAACCGGGTCATCCAGGCGAAGGACCGCTCGACGACCCACCGCCGGGGCAACAAGACGAACCCCTTCTTGGCCGCCGGCAGGCTGACGACCTGCAACTCGAGGCCGTGGGCCGCGGCCGCGTCGGCCGCGGCCTCGCCGGTGTAGCCCTGGTCGACGAACGCCGTCTCGACCGTGTTGCCGGTCACCTCTTGCACCTCTGCGGCCAGCGCCTCGACCTGCGCCCGCTCTTGTTCGTTGGCCGGGGTGCTGCGCGCCACCAGCAGGTGTCCCAGCGTGTCGACGGCGGCATGGAGCTTCGATCCTTGGCGCTTCTTGTGGCCGTCGAACCCCGCCCGATGCCCGCTTTCCGGGGTCGCTTGCAGCGTGCGTCCGTCCAAAATCACCGCCGTCGGTTGCGGATCCCGCCCGTCCGCCGGGCGCAGCATGACCCGCAGGTCGTCCGCGATCGCCTCGGAACACGCGGCGGCGAGCCAGCGCTGGACCTGCTGGTAGACGGCTTCCCAGGGCGGGAGGTCGTGCGGCAGGTAGCGCCACTGGGAGCCGGTGCGCACCAGCCACCGCAAGGCGTTGAACACCTCGCGCAGGTCGTGGCGGCGCTGGGGCGCGTCCGGATCCATCAGCGTCAGATACGGGGCGACGAACGCCCATTCCTCGTCGGTCACGTCACTCGGGTAGGGTTTGCGGGGCATGCTCATTTCCTGAGTTTACACCCCTGCCCAAGTCCATAACACGCTCTAGGGTAAACACCGGTCTTCTCGATTATGTGACAGTTGGATCTTGCGCGCGGTGGTTCGGCAGATTGACAACGGGTTCGGATGCGACCCATCGCACCATTGGGATGTGCTGACCGGTCACGGAGACCCTCGTTCGGACATGTTGAGTCGTCGTCCATGAGAAGCGGGTCCGGGGCTACAAACGCCCACTCTCCACCGCTCACGTTGCTTGGGTTGAGGGTCGGTTGC
>JBBSGI010000206.1:0-1683 GCA_038254365.1 Propionibacteriales bacterium | reverse complement strand
GTGACGCGCGCCGAGCCCCGCACCGACTCGAAGGCGGACTGCAGCGCGGCGGCGGAGGCGCCGGACTCCTCGAGCAGGGTCTTGACGGGGCTGTCGACCGTGGCCAGTGCGACCAGCAGGTGCTCCGTGGAGACGTACTCGTCCCCGAGCGCCTCAGCACTCTTTCCAGCCGCCTGCAGCGCGAGGATCGTCGCGCGGGAGTACGACGGTGACGAGACGGTCGAGCCGGCGGCTGCGGGAAGCTTGCGCAGCAGGTCGGCTGCCCGCGAGGGGACCGCGTCTGCCTCGACTCCGGCGGCCTTGAGCAGGGCGCCCGCGATCCCGTCGGGCTGGGTGAGCAGCGCCGACAACAGGTGAGCGGGCTCCACTGCCGGGTTGCCGGCTGAGGTCGCGAGCTGGATGGCAGCCCCGATGGCTTCCTGGCTGCGGCGGGTGAACCGGTTGGCGTCCATAAGGCTGAGCGTCTCCTGTTCGACGTGAGGTTGCACGGCTGACCGGCCGGTCCTCGATCCGACCAGCTTCCTCAAGATCAACGGGACTAAAGTTGAGTCTATTCCGCTCAACTCTAGCCCCGAGTCGACCAGGCAGAGCCGCGCTCCTACACCTGCCTTCCCGGCCAGTGTTCGGAGACGTACGTTCCCTGTTCGTCGGCCGGCAGCGAGCGCGTCGAGTTGTTGAGCCGGACGAAGAAGACCCCCTCCTTGAGGCTGGTCCTGGCCAGCAACGGCCGCGCGGATCGTCCTACGTCGACTCGGCAGATCTCCCGCCCGCGGTGCTCGACGATGCGCGCGCGGATGTGGCTGGCCGCAGTGTGGTCGAGGGCGTGGATCAGGTGGGTGGTCAGCCAGTTGACGAAGCCATCCCCATTGGGGGGTTTGACCCGACCGTAGTCGGCGTCCAGGCCGACCGGCTCACGGTCCGGCCCGACTCCGATGAGCAGCGTGCCGCCGTCGGTGTTGAGGAACCCCGCCACCGTCTTGACCACCGCGTCCTCCATGAGTCTGCTCGCGGCGTCCTCCCGCAGGTCCCAACGCGCAGTCGACTTGAACTCGACAGCGGAGTCCTCGTCGTTCGCGATCAGCTCGTCGACAGTCCGCAGCGCTGGACTGCGGAAGCCGAGCTGTTCGGCAACGTGGGCGGCGAACTCGGCATCGGACTTGATGCGGGCAACGACCCCTTCGGTGATCGACTCGAGGTCGGGGACCGTCGCCGTGGAAGCCGCACCGCCGAGGGGTCCGGTTGGCGCGTCAGGGACGCGGTACACGCTGGACCCGTCGTCGCCGTAGGCACTGATGACGTGGTCGAAGACGGCTTGCACCTTGGCGTCGAACACGACGGGCGGATAGGAGTCAGTCGGCAGCTCGTTGTCGAGCACTTCCTTGATCGTGACGCGGACGTCAGCCACTGTCGCCGCCCGGCGACGCCAGTCCAGCACGAGCTTGTCGTGCAGATGTTCCAGCAGGCGCTTGGCGCCGGCCTTCACCCTTGACCGCTCCACGTCGTCGAGGACCGGGTCCGGTTGGGTGAGCAGGTCGAAGATAGCGAGCTCCTCCTCGCTCATGTCCTCGGTGACCGCCCGGCGCTCCTCCTCGCTCAGGTCTCCGGACAAGGCGACGAGCCGACGCAGGTACTCGTCGATGTTCAGGCTGCCGGCGTTGTACGCAGCGATCAGCTCCTCGATGC
>JBBSGI010000205.1:0-1685 GCA_038254365.1 Propionibacteriales bacterium | reverse complement strand
GGACGCCGTCGAGGCCTACCTGGCGCTGGCGAAGGCGCTCGACGCCGGCGGGGCGCGAGGCGAGGCGTTCAACGCGGGCGAGGGCCGCCCGTACGCGATCCGCGAGGTCGTGGACCTCGCCCTGCGCATGGCCGGCGCCGACCTCGAACCCGACATCCGCGGTACGGGCACCCCCCACGGGGAGATCGACCGGCAGTACCTCGACTCCACCAAGCTCCGAGAGCTCACCGGGTGGGCGCCGCGCGTGAGCCTCGAAGAGGGGCTGCGGCGAACGCTCGAGTGGTACCGCGCCCACCCGGAGGCGCTGGCGCCTCACTAGCGAGGACGGATCGGCGAAACTCGCCGGGGTAGGGCGGAGGATTGCGGGACCGGGTCATGGCGGATCCCTCAAGATCGGGCAGGACTCGCCAAGAGCCGGTACGTGCTCCCGACTGGACACGCACGGCGGCGCTCGTGCGCGAGCACGCCGAACTGCGCCACGCCATCGGGTCCCCCGAACCGTCCGGGGTTCCCAGCATCGACGCCTGCTACCGCCTCACGCGCAAGCTGCGCGCCACGGCGACCTGCTCGGCGCGGTAAGGCGGGCGTCAATGGTTGCCGATGCAGCTATCGGGCTGTACTCTCCCTGGTGACTTTCGACCCCGGCATCCCCCTTTTCGGGGGGATGTCCGGGGATTTTTCGCTCGGGGACGTCGCTCCCACCATGGCCCGCATCACCGACGCAGATGCGCGCGTGCTCGTCCTTCATTGACGCCCAGAATGCGTACAAGTCATGCGAGCGGCTCTATCAGCATGGACCTTGCCATCCGCTTCTGCTGGCCGAACGGCTGGTCAAGGGCCGCAAGCTCGTCGGAGTCCGCTATTACAGCGGCGTCCATGACCCGACAATCAACCCCCAGGGCCGGAGCCGCACCGATCACCGGCACAACCTCATGCGCCGAACCGGCGTAAGCGTTGTCGAGCGCAAGCTTCGATATCGCTGGGAGTGGGGCTTTGATCCAAAGGCCCTCCCTCATCCCGAGAAGAACGTCGGCCGCATCTTGCAGACGCCCGTAGAGCCTTACCAGCGGGCGCGAGAGAAGGGAATCGACCTCGCCATCGGCCTCGACGTGGTGGATCTGGCACTCAAGGACCACATGGAGGTTGCCATCATCGTCTCATCGGACAACGATCTATGCGAAGCCGCCCGTTCGACCCACCGCGTGACCCGATCCACCAAGCGCGTGAGCGTGGAGGCCGCTCTCTTCAACGAGAACCGTACCCCGAGCCTGCTCCAGCATTACGACTACACGCACCAGCTCCGGTATCCCGACTTCGATGCTGCTCAGGACAGCTTCGATTACACCAACCCCGTGTCACAGGCGATGGCCGACATGTTCGTCGCCGCCTGCGCTACTGCTCGCGCGAACCTCGCCGTGTGATGGCCGATCGTTTCGCCAAACCCTCCTCACTAGCGATCTATGCGGGTTCGTCGATCGGTGGCCAGTCGATCCGCTCGGCCAGCTCCGCAGGCCCCAGATCGATCAGGCCGCTGCGCTGCGTGAGTTGGTACTGGGCGAGTGTGCCGGCGAGCGCGAGCCAGTCCACCGAGCGCTTCTGCGGGTCGACGATCAGCAGCTCGTCGACCTGGTGGGCGGCGTAGAACGAAAGCTTCTCCCAGGTCTCATCGCCGGGGGAGACCACCT
>JBBSGI010000204.1:0-1686 GCA_038254365.1 Propionibacteriales bacterium | reverse complement strand
TCTCAGGTTTGGCTCGCCGTCGAGGTGGCGCGCCCCACTCGAGTACCCCCAACGGGACTCGAACCCGTGCTACGGGCGTGAAAGGCCCGCGTGCTAACCGCTACACCATGGGGGCGCGGAGATTCATCTTAGGTGTGGCGGGACCGAGTCAGGCAAAGGTGCCCAGCCGCAGTCGCCGGGGCATGCACGCGCACCATTCCTGCGCTCATCCGCCATGTCACAATCGGTGCTCTAGGCGCCTCTAACTCAATTGGCAGAGTTCCGGTCTTTTAAACCGGCGGTTCTGGGTTCGAGCCCCAGGGGGCGCATAGCGGACGCCACACCGAAGACGCTTGAGATGAACACGGGTCGTGGAACGTCGCTCTCTGCATACGAGGTCGAGGCGGGCCTGATGCCTCGTCGACGCCCCCAGAACCGAACGAGCGGGCATGGAGCCCGCTCGTTCGCTGCGGTCGGGCTCCCCCTAACTGCACTAGAGCCCCAGGACTTACGTGTTGTGCCTGGTGGGCAAAACACTCCCGGTCCCCGACGGAGACCGAGTAGGGAGCCGCCGCGGGTGGAAGCCTACGCTACGTAACGTACGCCCGTCATGGCCGAGCGGGAGGCCTGGAGATCGAGACGACTGAACCCATCGGTGCCCGTTTCAAGGGTCCGGCCATCGGAGATGGAAACATGTGGGTCACGCGCCGTTGACATCCGGTTCCCATGAATGACCCAAAACCCCCACGCCTAGCCTGGAACATGTGGAAGGGCTTCCTCCTCGGAGGCCTCCTCGTGGTCCTGCTCAGCGCCACGGCGACCGCTACCGCGGTGCTGCTCCAGGTCGACGACGCCGCCAAGATCATCGGGACGGGCCGCGTGCCGATTGGCGTGCAGAAGGAGCTTTCGCGAGCCGAGGTCGGCGGGCCGCAGACGATCATGATCCTGGGCTCGGACCACCGGTCCACCGAGCCGGGCAAGGCGGGCAACTCGGACACGATTTTGCTCGTGCGCCTCGACCCCGACAAGCACGCAACGGCGCTGATGTCGGTGCCGCGCGACCTACAGGTCGACCTTCAGCTGCCCAACGGGACGACCAAGTTCGGCGACAAGATCAACGACGCCTACGCGGAGGGAGGAACGAAGCTGGCGCTTCGAACGGTTCGCGAGAAGCTCGGCATCCCCATCAACCACGTCATCGACATCAACTTCGGCGGCTTCCGCCACGCCGTCAACCGGGTCGGCTGCATCTACACCGACGTCGACCGCCGCTACTTCAACGACAACCTCGGACCCGGCGGTCCCTACGCGCAGATCAACATCCAACCCGGCTATCAGAAGCTCTGCAACTACGACGCGCTGGCCTACGTCCGCTACCGCCACGCCGACACCGACATCGTGCGCGCCGCGCGCCAGCAGGACTTCCTGCGTCAGGCCAAGAACCAGCTTGGCGCGCAGAAGCTGTTCGACGACCGCGACGCGCTCGTCAAGATCTTCGCCAAGTACGCCGACACCGACATCCGCGGCGTCGGGACGCTCCTCGAGCTGGGCAAGCTCGTCGCCTTCTCGGCCGGGCACCCGATCCGCGAGGTGCACTTCCGCTCGAGCGTGGGCCCCTCCTTCGTCACCGCAACGCAGCTGCAGCTCGAGGAGAACCGGCAGGAGTTCATGTACGAGGACGTGGCCGGCAGCCCGGTCTCACACCCC
>JBBSGI010000203.1:0-1720 GCA_038254365.1 Propionibacteriales bacterium | reverse complement strand
GCCGTGCTCCGTGCTCTCGCGGATCCCACGCGCCGGGCCGTCGTGGAACGGTTGGCGAAGTCCCCAGCCGTCGTGTCCGAACTCGCGGCACCGTTCTCGATGGCGTTGCCGTCGCTCATGCAGCACCTGCGCGTCCTCGAGAACGCGGGATTGGTCACGTCGCAGAAGCACGGACGCGTCCGCACCGTGAGCCTGCGACCGGGCGCCCTCGACGTCTTACACCTGTGGCTTGGCGAGCGACGGACCCCCGCAGAGCACCAAGCCGACCGGCTCGGCATCCACCTGACCCGCAGCACCCCGAAGGAGACCTGACATGACCCGCGTTCGCCTGGACCTGTTCGCCTCGCTGGACGGCTACACCTCGACGACCGACCAGACGCCCGAGAACCCGATGGGTGAGGACTGGGGGCGCCTCACTGCGGCGTACGCCGCGACCCGCACGTTCCACGAGACCGTCTTCGGCGACACCAGCGGCACCGGCACGACCGGCCTCGACGACTCCTACGCCGCCGCGCACTTCGAGGGCATCGGCGCCGAGATCATGGGTGCGGCGATGTTCGGCCTGCACGCGTTCCCCGACGACCCGGACTGGAAGGGCTGGTGGGGTGACGAGCCGCCGTTCGGCACCCCGGTCTACGTCCTCACCCACACCGCCCCGCGGCCCTCGATCCCGATGCAAGGGGGGACGACGTTCCACTTCCGCAGCACCGCAATCGAGGACGTCCTCGCCGAGGCGATCGAGGCCGCCGGCGGTCTGGACGTGCGCGTCGGCGGTGGGGCAGGGACCGCACGCGCGTTCCTGCTCGCCGGCCTGGTCGACGATCTGCACGTCATGATCGCCCCGGTCCTGCTCGGCCGAGGCACCCGGCTGTGGGACGACCTGCGCGGCCTCGAGCTCACCCACAAGGTCTCGACGGAAGTGGCCGAGAGCGGCACGACCCACGTCACCTTCACGCGAGAGGACCGCGCATGATCGAACGCCGACTCGCCCGCGCCGGGTTCACCCTGACCCGCGACTACCCCGTGCCCGTCGAGCGCGTCTGGGACGCATTCGCCGAGGAGGACCAGAAGCTGGGCTGGTGGGGCGCCGGCGACGCCATGGAGCCCGGCGAGTGGGCGTTCGACTTCCGCGTCGGCGGACGCGACGTCGCCGAGGGGACGTTTCACGACGGCCCCGTCTCGCGGTACGAGGCCACCTACACCGACATCGTCGAGCATGCCCGGATCGTCACGACGTACGACATGTGGATCGACGGGGTCCACATGTCGACGTCGGTGGCGTCGCTCGAGTTCGAGCCGATCGACCAGGGCACCCGGTTCACGCACGTCGAGCACGGCGTCTTCTTCGACCAGTTCTGGGCCGACGGGCCGGGCCGCGAGGAAGGCAGCCGAGGCCTGCTCGAGGCTCTGGGCAACTACCTCGCGTAACACCTCCCGCGACCGGGCAATAGCAGAGCAAGCAGTCCAGGCCGATTTCGTGGCCCATGTTCGCCAAGAGGGCGGCCTCTTGGGTCAGGGCTCACTCGACCTCTCCATTGACCAGGTTTAGGACCAGACCGACCGGCGCTCGCTGGTATCCACACGGTGCGTCATATCACCGCGAGCGTACACGCGTCGACAATCCACGGCCCAGCCATGCTGTACCGAACCTGGGAGCCGGTGGCATGAGAACCGGACGGCAAGAAAATCAGGCTGCGCAGTCGAATTGCTGCAAGTCAGT
>JBBSGI010000202.1:0-1741 GCA_038254365.1 Propionibacteriales bacterium | reverse complement strand
GGGGGACCCGATCGCAGCTGAAGCGGTTCCGCTTTGACTCCGAAGCCCCGGAAGCGGCCGGCCGCAGACATTCTCGCCACCCTCAGAAAGGACCTCGATTCAGCCCACGATCTTGTCGGGCGAGGAAATGAGGCTCA
Organism: Propionibacteriales bacterium; assembly: GCA_038254365.1. Lineage (GTDB taxonomy): Bacteria > Actinomycetota > Actinomycetes > Propionibacteriales > Nocardioidaceae > JAWWPG01. The sequence goes on along the minus strand of JBBSGI010000202.1, from coordinate 1,604 downwards.
ACTGACGCTTCCGTGGGTGGCTGAGAGCCCCATCCGCGTGCGCACGCCCTGTCGCTCCTACGTTTCCGGCTGTTCAAAGGTCGGTCGCGAGGGAGGAGCAAGACGTGCGCGTCAAGAAGGTACTCAGGTCGGTGCTGGGGTTGTGCCGCGCGGTGGTGATCGTTGCGTCGGAGCTACAGGAGCGGGGCGAAGGAACCAGGCCGGCGCTGGTGGTGCAGATCCGCACGAGGGGAGGCCGCAAGGGCCGTTGCGGGCGGTGTGGGACGCGCTCGCCGTGGTTCGACCGGGGCGAGGGTGAGCGCCGGTGGCGACATGTCGATGTGGGCTACGCCACCTGCGAGCTGGTGGCCGACGCGCCGCGCGTCGCGTGCCCCGACCACGGCCCGACGGTTGGCGAGGTCCCGTGGGCACGACACGACACGGCCTTCTCCCGGGCGTTCGAGGACCTCGTGGTTCACGACGCGATCGTTGGGAACAAGCAGGCTGCGGCGGATCGCTACGCCATCTCGTGGCGGGCGGTGAACAACGCCTGCGTACGGGTCGCCACCGAGGCGCTCGGTCGTGTCGAGCTGCTCAACGGGCTCGTCGCGGTGGCCATAGACGAGGTGAAGTACAAGAAGGGGCACAAGTATCTGACAGTTGTCTGCGACCACCTCACCGGCCGGGTCGTGTGGGCCATCAAGGGCCGCAGCAAAGACAGCGTCGGAGCCTTCTTCTGCGCCTTGGGCGACGAGCGCTCGGCGGCCTTGCGCTTCGTGACCTGCGACGGAGCCGAGTGGATCCACACCGTGGTGGCGGACAAGGCACCCGAGGCCATCGTCTGTCTGGACACCTTCCACGTGATCGGCTGGGCCACCGACGCGCTCGATGAAGTCCGCCGCGGCGAGTGGAACACGCTGCGCCAGGCCGGCGCCGCCAATTCAGCCAAGCAGTTCAAGGGCCTGCGGTGGCTGTTGCTGCGCAACTGGGAGAACCTGAGCGCCAAGCAGAAGTCGGTGATCCGCGGCTTGGACAAGGCGAACCGGCGCGCCTTTCGGGCATGGCAGCTCAAAGAGGAGCTTCGAGAGATATTCGCCCTGCCCCTCCTCGCCGCTCGCCGGGCCCTCGACGACTGGCTCGCCTACGCCAGCCGGTCTCGTCTCGCCCCGTTCGTGAAGCTCGCCCGCACCATCCGCCACTACCGCTCCTCCATCGAGGCGACCCTCGAGTGGAAGCTCACCAACGGGATCGCCGAGTCCAACAACGCATCCATCGGCCGCATCCGAGCCAATGCTCGCGGCTTTCACGACCCCGAGGCCTTCATCACCATGATCATGCTGGACCGAGGCGGCCTTGGCCCAGACCTGCCCTGGGCCGCCGCGTCATGACCCACGGAAGCGTCAGTTGTCCCCTATTTACACCGCACCTGGGACGCCACCGTCGGGCACGGTCAGCTACGGGCCCGCGGTCTTGTTCACCTCTGACGATGTTGTAACGAGTTCGACGGGCAGCCTTGGGGGCAGCGGATCGGTTACCAGCACCTCCCGTGCCGACAACGTCAACCAGTCGGCGGCAGCGAACACCGGCTCGGAGATCCTCACTGCAGACAGGATCTCGAGCACCTG
>JBBSGI010000201.1:0-1771 GCA_038254365.1 Propionibacteriales bacterium | reverse complement strand
GCGTGAGAAGCTTGCACCTCGCGGATGCCCTTCTGTTGCGGAAGATTGTGACTATCGCAAGCCACATTCTCCTTGCACAGCAGGGCATTCGTCCGTTACGACAGGCGCCGCGCGCCTACTTCATTGGTGCATCCAGGCTCAGTAAGGCGAGGTCTGGACCGGAGCGCCGGGGACCGAGGATTTACGGTGTTTCGGCCCGACACGCGGAGCGGCGCTTGGCGGGGAAGGTGCCGTGCGATGGCCGCGACACTGAACGATGGGAGGAGGAGGAGGAGGAGGAGGCTGGCCGACGGTCCTCGAGACGGCGTTGAACGAGGAGATGACCGAGGTCCGCGGCCAGGTCAATGCTGTCGGGCCGGAGCTCTTGGCCGCGGCACTGGCCCGGTAGCAGACAGGAGGCTCGGTCTGGAAAAAGTCCGGGTCGAAGCCCAGTGTCAATGGCTCTGTAAATAGGGCGCTTCTGACCCATTCGTGGGTGTCGTGACGACTGGTAAGTGAGCTAACACGCCGTTCCCGTCTAGGTTTCTGGCTTGTCAAGGGTCAGCCTGAGCCGGTACGGGTTCCATGCCGCTTCCTTGTGAGTCAGGAAGGATGGTGTCATGCCGAAGAAGATCGATCCCGTTGTGAAGGAGCGGGCTGGCACAGTCAGGCGCCGGCGGCGCGCACGTTCAGCGACGCGCAGCTGATCAACGAGATCAAGGCGCGGTGTGGGCGTGGGACAAGGCCGGGGTGCTGCGGATGACTCCGGAAGGCCTCTGTGGGCGGCGCAAGCTCACCGCGGCGTTGCGTCGCGGCGGGCTGTTCGTCGCCGAGTCCAGCGTCGCACGGGCGATGAAACCCTGCAGCATCAAGGGATCCGGCGCGTCAAGGACGTGCGGACCACGATCCCGTCCAAGGACGGGCGCCGCGCCGGAGACCTGCTCGATCGCGATTTCACGCTCTCGCGCCGAACCAGAAGTGGGTCACCGACTTCACCTAATGGCAGAGCCGAGGGTGACCCCGGCGAGTTCGCGGCGGCTGACAGGAGCCCCTGAGATTTCACGGGTCCAGGTCTGGTGCAGGGTAGTGAGTGAGCCGCTGACGGGTGACCACTCATTTGATGCGACCGGCCGTCGAGGCCTGAACGTAGACGGTGGTCCTGTCAGTCGCCGGGTTCGTGATCGGCTGGTGAGATGCGGCGCCCTTGAACGCTTCCATTAGGTCGCCGCACTGGCCCTCGGGCTCACCATCAGCGATCTATTCAGGAGGACTATGACGATCACCTGCGGCATCGACCGGGCCGAGGCGCATCACGACGTTGCGGTGATGGACGGCGACGGGAAGGTCCTCGACCGAGCCAAGATCGACAGCGGTATCGCCGTCCTGGCCGCGGCCAGCACACCCGAGCTCGGGGCGTGGCAGCGTTGCTGTCCGAGCCGCAGGCCGGGGATGCGGGTGCCGCGCTCGGTGGTGGTCGGGTCGGTGATCGTGTGCAGGGCGACGGTGCCGATGATCGGGTCGTGGTCGAGTCGTTGGACGCGAAGCAGGCGTCGGTTGGCGGAGAAACCGATCTCCCGCAGGGCGGGCAGATTCACAAGACGTTTGCCGATCTGGAAGTCGCGGGTGTCGTTGATGGTGTGGTCTCGGTGCGCAGCGCTCTCCCTTCTGTCGGGTAGGCCCCCCCCCAGTGTTCGGCGGGCCCCCCCCGGAGACCGGCGTTCGCCAATTAGGGCACAACGCTCGGGCCATCCCAGATTGCGTTCAGGCCGGGCCGAAGTTAACGGCCCCCGGG
>JBBSGI010000200.1:0-1779 GCA_038254365.1 Propionibacteriales bacterium | reverse complement strand
CATGAGGACTCACGTGCTTCCTACCGTGCCAGCGGCGAGGGGCGTAGTTTGGAGCTGATGTCAGCTCGCGACCGTCCCGGCCGCTCCGACCCCGACGACTGGTTTGCCGACCTCGACGAGGCCGCACCCGCAAGCCGCACTCGCGCGACCCTGCCTACTCCTGAGCACCAGCTTCAACTTCATGAGCCCGGAGACACCCACGAATGGCGCAACGCCGAAACCGGACCGGGCGAAACCCCAGCCTCGGCGTCCGGGTTCACCATCACACTCGGCGCTCTCCTGGCGATAGCAGCAGTCGCGCTCGCGGTCGTCGTGTTAGTCGTCCTCGCGCTCTCTGGTGTCTTCTCGGGTAGCTCCAGGCATCCCGCGACCGCGACAACTACGGCGCAGTTGACGAGGCCGACGACGACCACGACAAGCCCCTCAACTGCGCCTGCTACTAGCCCGGCTCAGTCCACTCGGCCCCGCGATTCCCCAACCGACCGTCACGCTGCAACCAGGCGACCAGGGAGCCCAGGTCAAGCTGCTGCAACAGGCGCTCAGACGACTCGGCTACCTGAACAGCCCGGTCGACGGCATCTACGGCACCTCAACCCAGAACGCACTCACGGCGCTCCAACGAGTGTCGCTCGTACCCGCCGACGGCATCCTCGGCCCTCAAACCCTGCGCGCCCTCGATGAGGTGCTCACGAAAGCCCTGCGAGCGAGCCGCTAGAGCAAGCCCTACCCGACGAGGCGGCTCCACGTTGGGAGCCTCTCGGGCGCACTGTTGCGCTCAAACAGCACACCGACTATCCCGGCCGTTGCGACGCCCACACGCCCCCACACAACGCCCGCGAGCGGCACCCGGGTAAGCTCGCTCCGCCGTCCGGCCCCGGGAAGGCGGACGTTGACGGCGCAGGGACACCCGAGGGCGATCTTCAGACGAGCGGTCGAGCGCGGGAACCTGCTCGTCGCCGAGACGACGCTCCGGGCGGAGATCCCCAGGCCGACGCTCGTCGATCTGCTCGAGCTGACCGCGCTGATCGCGGTGAAGGAGCCGCGCCGGCACGCGCGCGTGTCGGCGCGGTGGTTGCAACGCTGGCTTCAAGCCCGGGATCACGCAACGATCGACGAGGTCGCTCATGTCGTCGGGGCGCTCGTCGCGCTCGGCGGCAACGGGCACGACGCGGCGTACACAGCCCTTATGGACGTGGCCGAAACAGCGTCTAGACGGCCCGTGTCCCCCGGCGTAGCGTGACGCCTGGGCCGGGTCGCGTCAGCGCCCCGGGCGTTCGGATCGGCACCCGGCCCTCGATCAGCCCTTCTGCCGGGAAGGCCGGACGCTCGACCTCTCCGCACACACAAGATGTCAGCCGCCGATGATCAGGAAGGGCAGGTCGACCGCGAAGCCCGTTTCGCGGAGGAGCTCCAAGCGCGACGCGCCGACCCGTTCTCGCCTCCCTCCGCTAGAGCTTGGCTTTCTTGACGACGCGGCGTGGTGTCTTGCCGGCCGTGCCGCTCGTGGCGGTCCGATCGTCGAGGCTGGCACCGGCCGCGTTCTTGCGAACCGACTCGATCCCCTGCATCGCCGCCCGCTTCGACTCGTAGCTCTCGCTGGTCGCGATCACCTTGCCGTTCGTCGAGAGCAGGTTGAAGCGGAACTTGCCGGTGGTGCCACGCTTGAGAACGAACTTGCCAGGCACGCAGCCTCCTCTACTCGGATGTCAGGACTCACTACCTGCTTCGCGGTGCTCCTTGTCAGTCCTGGATGTTGTCCGTCAACTCCCTGCGGGGATG
>JBBSGI010000199.1:0-1806 GCA_038254365.1 Propionibacteriales bacterium | reverse complement strand
CGGTTCGAGTCCGCTCGGCGGCTTGTGTGGAGGCCCTGCGTAGCGGGGCAGTCTGTGGCAAAGGCGAAAGCCGCGTTCCTGACTCCGGCAACATTCCTGTCGACGCGTCTGGGCGTTTCGACCAGGTCCTGAGTTGGGGGGCCGGCTGGTCAGATCCCGGTTCGGTATCCCGACTCGCCCCTACGCATTGTCGGAGCAGAGTAGGATCCCAGGCGGTGTCGAAGGACGACAAAGCCCCTCCGGCCCCCACGCAGGCGCGAGACTACGCGCTGATCAACGGCAGCTACATGACCGCCCTGGCCGGACTCGGCCTCCTGCTGCACCGACGCGAGGGCGCCAGCGACGACCCGCTGTCCGTGCGCGAGATGACCCTGCTGTGCATGGCCACGTTCACCATCGCCGACGTTTTCGCCCACGAGCGCATCACCACGTGGATCCGCGAGCCCTTCGTCGTCGAAACCGGCGATCATCGACCGGGAAGGCCTCGGGGCATCGGGCTGCGCTACACGATCGGGGAGTTGATGTCGTGCTCGCGATGCGTGGGTTCGTGGGGGGCTCTTGGCCTGATGGGCCTGCGCACCGCCTCGCCTCCCGCCGCCGGCGTCGTCACGACGGTCTTTGCCGCCGCCGCCGCAAACGACTTCCTGCAGGCCACGTTCCGGCTCATGGTCGACCGCGACAAGAAGCTAGAGAATCAAGCTTCCGCGGCGGACTGACCGCCGAGAGCGAGCGCCATGTCCGAGCTGACGCCGATCCAGGGAGAGCTCCAGGTGCAGATCATGTCTGTGCTCTGGCGGGTGGGAGAAGGTAGCGTCGAGCGGGTTCGCAGCGGGCTTCCGTCTCGTTATCGCGGCGCGTATACGACGGTCCAGACGGTCCTGAACCGGCTGGCGGAGCGCGGAATGCTCGCTCGTCGCAAGGAGGGCAACACCTTCGTCTACATTCCGCGCTTCACCGAGGCCGAGTACCTCTCGAGATCCATAGAGCAGACGCTGGCCGGTGCGAGCAGCGAAGCTCGGCAGGTGGCACTGGCGCAGCTCGTCGGTGGCCTCGAGCGCAGGGAGCTGAGCGACCTGCAGAAGCTCGCCAAGGACATCGACCGGCGTCGTAATCGCCGATGAGGACCGTGGTGATCGTCGTGCTCCTCTTGGGAGTCACGCTGCCCTACGTGATGCGACCCTCGCGCGCCGACCCTGCCACCGCAGCGCTTCTCTGGGCCGCGAACCTGGGACTTCGGGCTCTGGCCGGCATCTTCAGCGCCATCTACCTGGTCCTGTTTCTCCCCAACACCGAGTTCTTCTCGGCGCTGACACATTGGTGCTGGCACGCGGTCCTGCCGTTCCTTGCGACCCATCTGGGCTTCAACGGGCATCGCATCGGCGACGCGGCCGCGACTCTGCCCACCATCGTGCTCGGCCTGTCGGTGTTCTGGGTGGGAGCGGGCGTGATCCGCGTCGCTCGTTCGGTCCGTTGGCTCATCACCCGGACGGCTCTGGGCCCGGGGCCCCGGGACACGGTGATCGTGGGCGGCGCAGACGTCGTCGTCGCCGCCGCGGGTCTGGCCAGGCCGCGGGTCCTGGTGTCCACCGGAGCCTTGACGCAATTGGACGACGAGGAGCTGGCCGCGGGGCTCGATCACGAGCGGGGACACATCGCTCGCCGTCATCGCTGGATCCTCGTCTACGCGGAGCTGTGCCGTGCGCTCGGCGTGTTCGTCCCGGGAACTCGCGCCGCAGTACGTGAGCTGAACCTGCATCTCGAACGCGACGCCGATCGGTGGGCTCTGTCGCGCCGCCACGACCGCCT
>JBBSGI010000198.1:0-1810 GCA_038254365.1 Propionibacteriales bacterium | reverse complement strand
GCGCGCCCAGCAAGGTCAATCGGCGCAGCGCTCGCTGGAATCTGGCCAAGCTCGTCGGTGAGTACGCGCGTCACAACGGGCACGCTGACATCCTCAGAGAGAGGATCGACGGACAGACCGGAGAGTGATCTCCTTGATCGGGCGGACTGAGTCATAGCTCCCCGGCGAACGATCACCTGGGGCGAGATGCTCCAGCAGTTCGGCTGGGTCAGAAGTCGCCGGATGCGGTTCGGCTACCGGAGCGCGCGCAGCTCGGCATGGTCGGGCGGAGCCCTACGACGGGTGGTCGGGCGCGGCTCTCGACTCATCTACTCCTCAAGGATGGCGCCGAGGATCCGCTCGTCTCGTTCGAACTCGTTTGCGTCTTCGAGGCTGTGCCGGCAGTTGGCCAGGGTCTTCCAGAGTGCCCAGCCGCGCCCGCGCTTCCATGTCTGGTCGTCTACCGCGAGGCGGTCCCTGAAGGCTTGGCGCCCATCAGCGCTCAGGAGGGTCCAGGCGACGGCGAGGTCGCAGGCTGGGTCACCAACTCCGCAGGTTCCGAAGTCGATGACGGCTGACAGTTCTCCAGCACCGTTCAAAAGGAGGTTCCCCTCGGCGACATCGCCGTGAAACCAGCGGTCGACGCCGTCCCAAGGTGCATTGAGGGCCTCAGCCCACAACCTGCTGGCCAGGTCGACGTTGACGTGGCCCTTCAGGTCTTCGAGGGCGCGCTGCGTGTTCTTGTCGTAAGTGCGGAGCGTGCCGCCCCGGTACCAGTTGTGAATTCCGGGCTGTGGTCCATCAGTTGCGTCGACCGCCTGCAGGGCGAATAGGAACGACGCTAGGTCGGTGGCGAAGCCGACCGGGCGGGCAATCAGTTCGGGGGATGCGGTGTGGCCGTCGAGCCATCGGTAGACCGACCACGGATACGGGTAGTCATAACTCGGCGCACCCATGGCGAGGGGCGTCGGGGTGGGAAGCGGCAGGTGCGGGGCAAGCCTCGGCAACCACCTGTGCTCCTTCTCGACCGCCTGGGCGTACTCAGCGGCGCTGGGCAGGCGCACCACCATGTCGGTGCCGAGGTGGAATGTCCGATTGTCCCAACCGCCGTTTGCGACTGGCTCAATAAGCAGATCGCCCAAAGTGGGAACTGATCCTCGATCAAACGTTGGACCTGGGCTGCCTCAATGTCGATCCGCTCCGGTACGGGGCCAAGATCCGGCGCGTCACTCAAGAAAAACCTCCTGTCGTTGGTTCAAGCCGCCCATGCGACCACGTGGACCGCGGCCACACGCACAACGACTTATCGGTCCCGATTCATCCGACTCCCGGCGTGATCGTGCGTTCCTGATGCTGTCACTCATCCCGGAAGTCGAACCCGTGCGGGACACCAACCACGCCTCAGACCCGAAGCCTCGGCCTCCCCGCTCAGCGTTCGGCGGGCTCAATCGGTCGTCGCAACACCCCTTCTGGTGTGAGGTGTTGTGCATGTGGTCGAAGCAGGAGTTGATCGAGAAGCAGGCTCGGTTCTGGGTGTTGATGTTTCAGGTCTCGACGCTGCAAGCTGCCTGTGATGCTGTCGGGGTGAATCGACGAACTGGCCGTCATTGGCGCCAAGCGACCGGTGGGCAGGTCCCGCGTAAGAAGCCTGAACCCTCGGGCCGGTATCTGAGCTTGGAAGAGCGGCTGCAGATTGCCGATTTGCACCTGGCCGGGACAGGTGTGCGGACGATCGCCACCCAGATCGGTCGGGCTCCCTCGACGATCAGCCGTGAGCTGCGCCGCAACGGTCCCCAGCGGGGTTCGCGGGCACGAGGCAGGTACGCGCCTT
>JBBSGI010000197.1:0-1861 GCA_038254365.1 Propionibacteriales bacterium | reverse complement strand
CGCGACGCGATCGAGGTGATACAGACCTACGTCGCCTACGCGTTGGGCATGGGCACCGTCATCTTGGTGCTCGCTCTGACCGTTGCCATCGCGAGGGCTTCCGTCTCCACGCGGATCCGCCGGGCGCAGGCGCACATCAACCGAGCCAGCGGCCTCGTCCTCATCGTCGCGGGTGGGTACGTCGCGTGGTACGGCTGGTACGAGGCACGCGTGCTGTCCGGCCGCACGACCCACGATGTCGTCGTGGACACGGGGCTGCGCGCCCAAAGCGCCGTAACCCGGTTGGTGGCGCAACTCGGTGCTGCGGGACTGCTCGTCACCGTCCTCGTGACCCTCCTCACGGTCCTCGGGATGCTGGCGCTCTCACTCGCCGCTCGGCGCCGCCGGCGCGCCCAGCGGATAGGCTTCGCGACTGGGGCCACCCACCCAGCCCGGCCTCACAAGGAACGAGCTTCCCGATGACGCAAGACTCGAGCGTGGGTCGTCTCGTCGACGGCGGCGATCGAGCCTGTGGCGAGTTGCTCATGATGCTCATCGAGCCGATGCTCAGCATGCCGAAAGGAGCCCTCGTCAGGCTGGTGGCGACCGATCCCGCGGCACCGATCGACATCCCCGCCTGGTGTTACCTCACTGGGCATCACTACCGAGGCTGTGGACGTCAGCCGGACGGACGCCCGCACTACGACCTCGAGGTATCGGGGTCGGCGGTTGCCACCCGAAATGGCCGACCCTGGCACAGAAGCAAACACTCCAACGGACGAAGACAAGGAAAACCATCGCCATGAACGGTTTGGTAATCAACATCACCCGCTCCACCGACGACGTCGACCGCTGCAGCGTCGCGATGGTCGTCGCCGGCGCCTCGGTTGCATCCGGCCAGGAGACCACGGTCTTCTTGTCGTCGGAGGGCGTCTCCCTCGCCAAGGCCGGGGTTGCCGAGCAGTTGCACGAAGAGGGCTTCGCGCCCATGTCGGAGCTCGTGACGACGTTCGTCGAGGCGGGAGGCGCCTTCCTCGTCTGCAGCCCGTGCGCGAAGAAGCGCGGAATCGGCGAGGACGACCTGATCGGCGGAGCCACCATCGTCGGCGGAGCGACCCTTGTGGCGAAGCTGGTCGACGGCGCCGCGTCGCTCTCATTCTGACGGCCGAGCATCGTGCCTGCCTCCAAGTCGTCCGTACAGTCACCGTTACCGTGGTCCCCCTCGGCCGAGTTGAACGGTGGGACACGGGACTGCGGCAGCGGCCTCCTGCTGTCCCTCGTGATCTCGATGCGCTCGATCGACGAGGGCCAACTCTTGCTGCTGCGCACTCGCGAGAGGTCTGTTCTTGCCGACCTTCCTGCCTGGGCAAGGTTGGCCGGGCACGAGCTTCTCTCAGTGTCCGTCGACGAGGGCGCCCCGGACTCCTGGAGCCTGGTCATCATGCGCGGTCGACCGCGACGCAGCGACGACCGCGCCTTCACAGGCGGCTCCGCAGCACCGCTCGGCAGTCGACTGTGGCTGTACACCAACTTCCACTGCAACCTGTCCTGTGACTACTGCTGTGCCCGGTCGTCGCCCGCGACGCCGGCCCGCTTGCTCCCGCAAGCCGTTGCCGAAGCCGCCGTAGACGAGTTCGTTGCTCAGGGCGGACGTGAGCTGATGATCACCGGCGGTGAGCCGTTCCTTCACCCTGATCTGAGCGCGATAGTCAGCTACGGCTCGCAGCGGGTGCCCACCGTGATCCTCACCAACGCCATGGTCTTCGACCGAGGCCGGCGGCTCGAAACGCTGCGCTCGATGGACCGCGGCAGCGTCACCCTGCAGATCAGTCTCGACTCCGCGGGGCCGACGGTGCACGACCGCCAGCGCGGTGCGGGCTCT
>JBBSGI010000196.1:0-1863 GCA_038254365.1 Propionibacteriales bacterium | reverse complement strand
CTCCAGGAGCGTTTGCCCGAGAGGAGTAAGCGCGTAGTCGACGCGCGGCGGCACGAGGGGGTGGACCGTTCGCGTCACGAGCCCGTCGCGCTCCAGCCCGCGGACCGTGACGGTCAGCATTCGCTGGCTGATCCCGTCGATGCTGCGCAGCAGCTCCGTGAAGCGGCGCGTTCCGTCACCGAGCAGGTAGATCACCAGCACGGACCACTTGTCGCCGACCCGGTCGAGGACTTCGCGGAGGTGGCACTCAGCGACGCCGGCCGGCAGGCTTGCCGGCCGGACTCTCTGCTTGGTCGAAGTGCCCATGGGTTACCTCGGGGTCACTGGGTGAGGCAGGGATGCCTTCTGGCCGCTGTGTCGATTGTGCACCATGATGTGGTCACACACAAGAAGTAACTCACACACGAACAAGTACCAACAAAGGAGTTGAAGCCGTGCGCGCATTCGCCGTCCCCGAGTTCAATGGCACCGGTTCAGTGGCGGAGCTTCCGGTTCCCGAGCCGGGCGAAGGCCAGATTCTCGTCCGTGTCCGCGCCGCCAGCGTGAACCCCATGGATCCTTTCGCCGTATCCGGGGCCATGAAGGAGATGGTGCCGCACCGGCTGCCCCTGGTCCCCGGCTTCGACTACGCCGGGGACATCGAGGCGGTGGGACCCGGCGTCGAGACCCTTCGAGTCGGAGACGAGGTCTTCGGCCCGGTCGGCAAGATGGTCTTCGGCGAGGGGAGCTGGGCCGAGTTCGTGACGGTCAGTGCGGCACTCGCCAACCCGACTCCCGACGGCCTCGATGCGGTCCGGGCTGCCGCCCTGCCGACCGCCGGAGGGGCAGCGATCGCCCTTGTGGATGCCGTCGACGCCAAGGAGGGAGACATGATCCTGATCGTCGGCGCAGCCGGCGGGGCGGGCAGCTTTGCCGTCCAGCTTGCGGCCCGGAACGGGGCTCGCGTGATCGCGGTGACGCGCGCCGCGAACGCCGACTATGTGCGCTCGCTGGGCGCCGAGGACGTCATCGACACGGAGGGAGACGTCGTGGCGCAGGTACGGCAGCGGTACCCGGATGGCGTCGATGCGATCATCGACACCTACCACGACGTCTCCGGCTTGCGGACGCTGGCGCCGCTCGTAAGGCGCGGCGGCTGGATCGTCAGCCCGAAGGCACAGGGCGCCGGGGACGCCTTCGTCGACAAGCCCGTGAGCGCAGCGGTCGTGTCGGCCAACTTCGGGCGACTCGGTGAGCTCGGCGAGCTCGTGGCCCGGGGCGAGGTCAAGGTTGCGACGGAGAGGCTGCCGCTCGAGGACGCCGGTCGGGCACTCCAGGCGATTGCCTCTGCCGGCGTCCGGGGCAAGCTCGTCATCACGGTGGCGTGACCGGGGACTCAAGCTCGTCGTCGAGGGCGCATTGGTACGCCTGTTCTATACTGCGCTCCCGTACACAGGCCATCCACACGCCTTCGCCAGTTCGTGGACAAGTTCGGGGACGGGCATCCCCACCTCCCGGCCCGAGGCTGGTACGGTCAGACGGAGCGAAGCAGGGGACCGTCTTGACACTGGCACCGAACGACTTCACGCAGCTCCACCTGTCAATAGGTGGGAGTTCGCGCACGGAGGCACCGCGACTCGATTCACGCGGCGATTCGTTGAGTCGTCGATTGCGAAATCTGCCCAATGTCGAGTCGTGGGTACGGATCGATGGCTCGATGGCCCGTGATCGATGACTAGCTCCGCGGTTCTCGGCGAGGATGCTCCGATGGCCATCCGCCCGGCAACCCTCGACGACATCGGTCCTGTCACGGAGACGCTGACGCTGGCGTTCCTTCACGATCCCGTTTGGAGCGTCGCGCTCGCGAAACCTGACGGCTCAACG
>JBBSGI010000195.1:0-1869 GCA_038254365.1 Propionibacteriales bacterium | reverse complement strand
TGGCCGATGAGGTACACGCCCTCGAGCTCACCGACGGAGGCCAAGGACACGGCTTCGGTCAGGGACTTCTCCAGGCCGGCGAGCCACTGCCACTCGTCTTCAGTGTCGACGAGGGGGTCGGGCACCAGATGGACGAACACGGCAGCGTCGGTAAGGTCGGCTGGTCGAGTCACGAGTGCTGACATTTGGCGCGTTCCTTTGTCTACGGTGTTCCCCGCCCGTGCCTCCCGGGCGCGGCGCAGGGGTTGGTTGCCACAATCATTTCTGAACGCGCCCGAGCCGACAATCGCCCGAACGGACCTTTTTCCGTAGCCCGAATGGACTACCGGCGGTGGCCCGGACGGACTAGCACCCGAGGATGGCGTTGCTCACACAATCCTCATCGGATCAGCCATCGCGGATCATCTCAGAGCGTCAGAGTCGGCCCCATGCGCAACCATCGATCGGTCGTCGTCCTCGGAGTCTGCGCCGTCGTAGTTGCCGCCTGCTCCGCATCGACCGGTGCCTCGGCCGGCGGCATCGCCAAGATCAATCCCTCCCCGAGCTGTGGACTTTGCGTGACAACAGCCACTACCTCGTCGCCGCACAGCGCAAGAAGCGAGCGGAGCTGATCGAGCAAGTGAGAACCGCCATCCGGGCGCTCGACCGGCAGGGCGAGCCGGTGAGCTTCGCCAGCGTGGTCCGCGCCTCGGGTGTCTCTCGGTCGTTCCTGAACAAGCTTCCCGAGCTTTCCGACGAAATCCGCAGCCTCCGGGACGCGCAGGCCTGGCCAACGGCGACCTCAGCCCACGGCCCAGCGCATGTCCGACGGCTCCAAGGACGCCCGGATCGGCCAGCTGTCGGAGGGCAACCGCAAGCTCCGCGAAGAGGTGTCGTGGCTCAGGGAGCAGAACGCAGCGCTCCTCGGCCAGCTGCGGCTCAAGTCGGTCTCCAGCTGAGGATCGAGTTCCCCCATGCGGCGAACATGCTCGTCGACGCCGGGGGAGACCTGCTGGACTTCGCCGCCTTCCCCACGAGCACTGAGGTTGATGTTGTGGTCTCAGAGACCACGTCGCGGGACGCGACCAAAGGTCCCCGGCCAAGCTCGTCACCTCCGTCTGGGCGCACGCTCCGCAAGGGCGAGGGCGGCACCGGCCAACCCACTGGCTAGACCTGCTCCCACGACGACCCCGGTCGACTCGCCACCGCCCGCCAGGAGTGCCGAAGCGCCGAGCACACCAAGGAGGCACCCAGAGAGAACCGGGAGGATGTCCCGAATCTCGTAGATCTTCGGTGGTGGGCCCGTGATCATCAGGCGGCTACTTCTCCATCATCGCATTTGTGTGAGACACCTCCTTTGACGTGAGCTTCGAGGGCGGCTCGAAGGGCGGGAAGGTGGAGGAAGCCGTTGACCCGGCGGAACTGCTTGGACGCCTCGACCATCCCCGCCGCGCACCACCGCAGCGCCATCTGGCCGTCCCGCCAGCGCTTCACGTTGGTCGAGTGGTCCCGGCAGATCTCGATCATCGACTCGATGGCGTTGGTCGACCGCAGCGTGCGGGCCAGCGTTGGCGGCACCCCGAGGCGGGTCACCGTGAGCGTCTCGGCCAGGCCCTCGCAGGCTCCCGGCGGCGCCGGGATGGCTCTTGTCGAGGCTGCGGGCCAGGGCTTCGAGGGTGGCCTCGGCGACCAGGGCGTCGGGGTCGTGGTAGGCGGCGCGCATCTTCTTCGCCACCGTGGCGGCCAGCGCCTTGGGCAGCTTCGCCTCTAGGTTGCGAATCTTGTGGAGTTGACACCTGGACACCACCGGATGGTCGAACACCGCCTTCACGGCCGCCACCAGGGCCTTGGCTCCGTCGAGCACGCACAGGATTGGCCTGGTGGTGTCCA
>JBBSGI010000194.1:0-1883 GCA_038254365.1 Propionibacteriales bacterium | reverse complement strand
CGGTCCGACCTCGCCCCGACTCGTACCCGAGACGCGTCAGCGGTTGCTGCCGCGCCAGCCGACCGCAGACCTGGCCGGCCATGTCGACCACTTCGGGCCCCGACCGGATGGCGGCAGGCGGTTGATCGCCGAGGTCGACCGGGCCGGCCTGCGGGGCCGGGGTGGTGCTGGGTTCCCGACCGCCGTGAAGATGCAGGCAGTCGCCCAGCGTCATCGCAGCGTCGTGGTGGCCAACGGGACCGAAGGTGAGCCGGCCAGCAGCAAGGACAAAGCACTGCTGACTCTTGCGCCCCATCTGGTGCTCGACGGCGCAGTGGCGGCCGCCGAGGCGGTTGGGGCCCGGAGAGTGATCCTTTGCATCGAACGCTCAGCCGGCACGGCCATCGATGCCGTGTTCGCCGCCCTGGACGAGCGGCGAGAAGAGCGACTCGACCGGCTGGCAATCGAGGTGGCGACGACCCCGAGCCGGTATGTGGTCGGCGAGGAGTCTGCGCTCGTACAATTGCTGAACGGCGGCGAGGCCAAGCCGACATTCGTACCCCCTCGGCCGTTTGAGCGTGGTGTGGGCGGCCAGCCGACATTGGTGCAGAACGTGGAGACACTGGCCCATGTCGGCCTGATCGAGCGCTTCGGCGCTGCCTGGTTCCGGTCGGTGGGGACGCTCGGCGACCCCGGCACGATGTTGGTGACGGTGTCCGGCGCCGTTCGTCATCCCGGCGTCTACGAGGTGCCCCTCGGTGTCGCCGTCAGCGCGGTGATTGCTCACGCGGGCGGCAGCTCCGCGGGACTCGCCGCCGTGCTCGTCGGGGGCTACTTCGGAACCTGGATCTCTGCCTCCGACGACGCCGTGTTGGGACGGGAGTCGCTCGGCGGGTTGAGCGCGGCCCTCGGCTGCGGTGTGCTCATCGCCCTGCCCTCCGGTGCCTGCGGGCTCCTCCAGACTGCCGGCATCGTTCGCTGGTTGGCAGCACAGAACGCGGGCCAGTGCGGCCCATGTGTGAACGGCCTGAGTGCCATCGCCGCAGCCATGGACCTGGTCGCGCTCGCGGACCCGGGCGGAGACGCCGAACGCCGCTTGCAGCGGTGGCTGGCGATGGTCAAAGGGCGCGGCGCATGCCGCCTGCCCGACGGCACGGCCCGTCTGGTCGAGAGCGGCCTTCGAGTGTTCGCGAACGAAGTCACCCGGCACCGGGTAGTTGGCCCGTGTCCAGCGGCGCGACAGATCCCGCTTCCCCTTCCGAACCCTGGAGGATGGCGGTGAGCATCCACCTCGTCGTCAACCCCATCACCTGTGTCGGCCACGGCCTGTGCGCCGAGCTCTTTCCCGAGTGGGTATCCCTCGACGACTGGGGGTACCCGATCGTCGATCCCAGCCCGGTCCCGGCGCATCTGGAGAGCCACGCCCGACGGGCGGTATCCGCCTGTCCCACTCTGGCCCTCCTGATGAGCAAACACGAAAACCCCCACTGACGCACGAGGAAGGTCACGTCGCATGGTCCCCACCACGCAGTTCGGACTCCTCATCCGCAGCGAGGTCATCCGCGACGCGCTTCGCCGGTTCCTGGACGTCGCGTGATCGCCGAGGTCGGGAGCAACCCTGCTGGTTCCGTGTCGACGAACGAGCAGCGCGCCGCTCTGTTCGGTATGGAACCTGGGACACCCTGGAATCGGAGCCATTCGCGGACACACTGATGACAGATTGATGACAAGCGACACCGGGACGAGAGCGGTCAAGGCCGGCCGCAGGCAAGGAATTCATACAGTCAAGGAAGGCGACCATCCGCCGGACCCAAATCGTCTCAGTGGGAGAATCGGACGACAGGAAGGTGTCGGTCGAGCACAGCGGGCAGCCACCAGCTCCGCTCTCCGAGCAGGCCCATGAT
>JBBSGI010000193.1:0-1917 GCA_038254365.1 Propionibacteriales bacterium | reverse complement strand
TCAGGGGAGTAACGGCTGGCACGACCTCGCCACGTTCCGGCTTTCCGACCCGGAGCAGGACTTCCTGGAAGAAGCTGTGGTTCCTCACCTCGAGGCCGGCTACGCTGAGGTGGCGGACGTGCC
Source organism: Propionibacteriales bacterium (assembly GCA_038254365.1). Lineage (GTDB taxonomy): Bacteria > Actinomycetota > Actinomycetes > Propionibacteriales > Nocardioidaceae > JAWWPG01. Next base: position 1,794 of record JBBSGI010000193.1, on the reverse strand, counting down.
GCCCGACTTCCACGCGCGTGTGCTGGGCACCGCTGTGACGATCACGGCGGAACGGCTGGTCCGCCAGTACCTGGCCGAGGGCGAGGCTGCGCGGGGACGCGCCTCGTTCAGGATCTTCCTGCATCACCTCCATCGACTGCTGCGCGAACGAGCGGGGTGACTGCGTAGTTTGCGTCTCAACCGAAGCGACTTGTAGGCCCGTGAGGCCGATGCCAGGGTGGACTCCGTGGCAGCAGTTGACCGCAGCTGGTGGATCGGGGTCACGAGGTGGTGGCGACGACGACGAGCGCGGCGAAGATCGGGCTGCTGGAACAGTTGAGCGCCGAGGGTTGGTGATGGACGGGCTGGATGCGATGGCGGTCGGTGAGGCGGTGGCCGCGGCCCGGCCGGACACGATCGTGCACCAGATGACCGGACTTTCGCCGGCACACGCCGGCAAGCCCGACTTGAAGCATCCCGACCGGTTCTTCGCCGCCACTATCCGGCTGCGCACCGAGGGCCCGGACCATCTGCTGGCCGCCGCCGAGGCGACGGGCATGTCCCATGTCGTCGCGCAGAGATTTCCCGACGCCGACGAAGTGGTGGTCGACTGGCCGCACCGACACACCCGCTGACCTCGCCGCGACCGAGGCCGATCCACCAGGGAGGGCGGCCGCGATCATTCCCAGACCGGACGGATCTCCACACCGCCCCACTGAGAATAGGGATGTCCCGAGGCGATCGCGATTGCCTCATCGAGGTTTGAGCAATCGATGACCAGGAAGCCGCCGACGAAAGTCCTTCGTCTCGGCGAACGGCCCGTCAGAGACGAGCGTCTCGCCCTTGCGAACCCGGACCGTCGTGGCGTCGGCGATCGGCCGCAACCGCGCGCCGAACAACTCGACATCGCGCCGGTCCAAGTCGGCCTTCCACCCCTGACCCACCGGATCGGCCGCCATCTCCTCATTACTCGGCGAAACCGACTCGTCATCGCAGATCAGCAACACATACTTCATCCGCTAGCTCCTCCCAGACACGGATCCTGCTGATAACCGAGCACCGCAGCCGGCCAACCGCTCCTCGCTTCTGACCATTAGTGCCCAACGGCGAGATCGTCGGAGTGTCCTGCTGCCAGACGGGATCGCGTCACCTTCCCGTGTGTGCGCTTTCTCCCGGATCCGCAGGATATCCAGCTTGGCCTGGAAGGTGGCCCAGTCGACGGTCGCGGGCAGGTCTGCACTCATGAGTCGCCGCTTCTGGAGCGGACGGCTTCGATGAGTCTTTTCAGACTCGTCATACACAGACGCCAGCCGCGGGAGCATGCCTCGAAACATTCGACGGTCGGCGCGAGGCCGTCGTGAGTGAAGGTCACCGTCGTACCGTCCGCTGTGGGTTTGATGTCGAAGACGATCCGGGTGCCGGACCATTCATCGTGATCCTCCACGAATGCGAGACGGGCGTGGTCGATCTTCCATACGACGCGCTTGCCCGGCACGGCCTCGGCGAGTCTGAAGCTGCTCGAGGTAATGCCCTGGTGGCTGAAGTAGAAGACGTCGCCGAGATTCGCGGTGTCCCTGTGATTTCCCGCGACCACTAGTTGCGGATGTCGAGCACCGCGTCATAGACGGTCTCAGGCGGCTGGTCGACCGAGACCTTGGCGGTCAAGCCGACCATCGCCTGAGCCGCACACGCCAGCGCCAACACGAGCTCTCGCCGGACCCGGCCGGACCCGTCTCGGCGCTTGTGCCGGTCGTGGGCACGGTCTCGATGAGTGACACCTGCCGCTCCCTCGCGTGGTGGGTATTCGCCCGACCG
>JBBSGI010000192.1:0-1943 GCA_038254365.1 Propionibacteriales bacterium | reverse complement strand
GACGCGGTGGTGGCCACCCACGACTGGTGCTACGACGTGGTGCGCACCGGCGCCGCCAACGGCAACGTCCACTTCGCCGACTACTGGCATCGGACCGGACGCCGGCGGGCGGCCGTCGTGCGGGACTGGTACGACCGCAATGGTGACGTGCTCCGGCGCGGACCTTGCGGAACTCCAGGTCGGTAGTACAGGAACGGGGTGAACTCCGTCCAGGCGTTCGCCCCCAGCCGGATGATCGTCGGGTAGCGGGCACCCCACCTGTCCTGCAGGTCATCCAGCGCTGCGGCGTCGGCTGTCACTCCCAGGTAGATCGGTTTGAGATCTTTGGACAGGCTCGCCCTCTCTGTCAACCTTGGGTGAGGCACCCGGTCCCCGACAACTACTGACCTGAGGGTGTGGATGGAGATCCAGCTGAGATGACCACGATGACGGTGCTCGACCCGGTGCTCGACCGGGTGCCCGGGATCGCAGATCCTGGTCGGGTGGACGGTGTTGGTACGGGGCGTCCGGATCTGCAGGTGCCTGAGCGGGCCCGGCGACGAACGTTCACGGCGAGGTACAAGTTGGCGGTGTTGGCGGCCTACGATGCCGCCCCTGATGGTGAGAAGGGTGCGGTGTTGCGCCGGGAGGGCCTGTACTCCAGCCACATCGTGGATTGGCGTCGGGCCCGTGACGCCGGCGCTTTAGCCGGGCTGAGCGTGCCTCGTGGTCGGCCGGGCCGGGATGGCCAGCAGGAACGGATCTCCCGCCTGGAGCGGGAGAATCGACTGTTGGAGCAGGAGTTGGCCAAGGCCCGCTTCGTGGTTGACGTCCAAGCAAAACTGCACGCGCTCTTGGAGACGATCTCCGAGAGCGCCGACACCGAACCCGAGTCGACGCGGTGACCGACGCCGCGGTCGACACTCTTGCCCCGCGGTTGGGTGTTCGGGCGGCGTGCGCGGCGGTCGGCGTGGGGCAGGCCGGCTACTACCGGCGCCACCGGATCAGCCCGGCACCGGTCGGGTGCGCGCCGGTGGCGCACCGGGACCGGTACCAGCCCAGGGCCTTGTCCGCGGCCGAACGTCAGGCGGTCCTGCTGGTGCTGCACAGCGATCGCTTCGCTGATCTGGCCCCGGCCGAGGTATGGGCGATCCTGCTCGACGAGGGCGTTTACCTGGGGTCGCCGTCGACGTTCTACCGGCTGCTGCGCGCCGCCAGCGGCACCGCCGAACGCCGCCGGCAAGCCACCCACCCGGCGGCAGCCAAACCTGAGCTGGCCGCGTCGAGACCGAACCAGGTCTACTCCTGGGACATCACCAAGCTGCACGGCCCGGCGAAGTGGACCTACTACTACCTTTACGTGATCCTCGACATCTACTCCCGCTACGCCGTCGGATGGATGCTGGCTACCCGGGAATCCGCGGCGCTCGCCGAGAAGCTGATCGCCGACACCTGTACCAAGCAGCAGATCGGGCCAGAGCAGCTGACCATTCACGCCGACCGCGGGTCGTCGATGACCTCCAAGCCGGTGGCGTTCCTCCTCGCCGACCTCGGCGTCACCCAGTCCCACTCCCGCCCGCACGTGTCCAACGACAACCCCTTCTCCGAAGCGCAGTTCAAGACCTTGAAGTACCGGCCTGACTTCCCCAGCCGGTTCACCTCGATCGAGGCCGCCCGGGCCCACTGCCAGCGCTTCTTCGGCTGGTACAACGACGAGCACCGCCACGGCGGTCTAGGCCTGCACACCCCGGCCGACGTCCACCACGGACACGCCCACGCCGTGCGCCAGCGCCGCACCATCGTCCTCGACGCGGCCTTCGACGCCCACCCCGAACGATTCGTCCGTAGACCACCCCAGCCACCACGGCTGCCCGTCAGCTCCTCGATCAACCCACCCAACGACACCGAAGCCGCCACTGGGTAATAACCGCGAAATGGCGCCTCACAGAGGTTGACAGATTCCG
>JBBSGI010000191.1:0-1967 GCA_038254365.1 Propionibacteriales bacterium | reverse complement strand
CGTCGATGCCGCAGGCCACCACCGACCTCGCGTGCACGTCCAGCCCGACGCTCGTACGCTCCCTTTCCACCGGGGCCTCCCGCAAATGTAGGCACTACCGGCCAGGTTCGCCCGGGCCGGCAACCCACGACAACTTGCGAGTGGAGGCCCCGGCCCGAACGACCGGGCACCTCCATACCGTCTAAGAGCGCTTTCACACTGCCATCATCGGCGCGACGTGTCTCCACACGTCGGGGTCCGGAGAGCCGGTCAGGCTTCGTGGGTCGCATTCGCAACTTGCTCGCCCGTGACCTTGTGGCGCCGTACTCTGGTTCTTGCGCTTTGAGGCACCGAGCAGGTGGTGAAGTCGTGACTGAATCGTGCCTAGTCATCGGCGGTAGTTTCGCGGGTCTGTTCGCGGCTGCGGCGGCCGCTCAGAGCGGCCTGGATGTGACGATCATCGAGCGTGACACCCAGCTGGATCAAGCGGCGCCGCGGGCCGGGGTGCCTCAAAGCACCCAGCCGCATGTCTCCTCTATCGGGGGCTGCTCGCGATGGAGGATCTGCTGCCCGGGCTTGGCCGGGACCTCGCCAGGGCCGGCGCGCTCGCGACGTCCACCGGGGAAATCGCCTGGCTCGGCGAGCACGGTTGGCTGCAGTACAGCCTCGGCGGCTTTCCGCTGATGTCGGTAAGCCGCCCCCTGCTCGAACTCGTTGTGCGCCGGCGCGTCGCGGCGCATGCCGGCGTGACCACGCTGGCTGGACGTCGCGCAGTCGCCTTGCGTGGCCGGCCTGCGGTGGGCTCGGCGACACCGTGGAGCGTCGAGCTGGACGACGGCACATCTGTGACCGCCCACCTGGTCATCGACGCCTCTGGTCGCAGGTCGCGTCTGCCGCAATGGCTCGGCGACCTCGCAGCGACATCACCGCCGTCGACGACCATCGACATCCGGATGGGGTACGCGTGCCGCGAATTTGTCGCACCCTCGCAGCCGCTGCCGGTAGGTGTTAGGTGCGGCCGAGTGAGCCGGACGACCTTGGCGTCGCCTCGCGGTGGGTCGGAGGGTCGCCGCCCGGAGCGGTCGCGCTATCGGGGGGTCAACACACAGAACTCATGGCCATCGGGATCGGCCATCACCACCCAGCTGACCTCGCCCTGGCCGATGTCGATTCGATTCGCCCCGAGGGAGACGAGACGGTCGACCTCCGCTTGCTGATCACCGTGGACAGGTGGAGCGAGGTCGAAATGCAGCCGGCCCTTCCCGGTCTTCGGCATCAGTGGCGGACCACCCCATGTGATTTTCGGACCGCCGCGCGGCGAGCGGATCGCGGTCTCTTGGTCCTGGTCCCAGACCAACGGCCAGCCCAGCGCTTCGCTCCAGAAGTACCCGACGTCCCGCGAACCGTCGCAGGCAAGCGCTCCGATGAATCCGCAGTCAGCCAGGAAGTTGTTGCCCGGCTCGATGACGCAGAACTCATTGTTCTCGGGGTCCGCGAGCACCACATGACCCGCCTCCGGGCGTTGACCGATATCGATGTGCCGGGCGCCGATTCCGAGCGACCTCGCCACCGTCTGCTGCTGGTCCTCGACGGAGGTGCTCGTCAGATCGAAGTGCATCTGGTTCTGGCCAGCCTTGGGCTCCTGCGTCGAAAGAAACCGGATCCGGAACCCGGTGTCATCGCTCGGCACGAGCGCGATGCCGTCGCCGGGGTCGTCGGCCATCTCCCAGCCCAGGACACCGGCCCAGAAACGCGCGAGACGGAGCGGGTCGTTCGCATCGAAGCAGAGCGCGAGGAGGTGAGAAGTCATCCCGCTCCGCATCTCCGATCTGCTGACTCGCAGCCGCAGACAGGGCACGTCCGCCCGCCCATGAGGAAAGCAACGCTAAGGCGCTCGGGGACTGCCGCGCAACGCGAATACGTCAGAGGGCGACGGTCCCGCGCGACGTACGACGCCGGCCGCCTCGACCCCGCCAGCCAGTGCGCCG
>JBBSGI010000190.1:0-1993 GCA_038254365.1 Propionibacteriales bacterium | reverse complement strand
GGCGACGGCATGATCTACCACGTCGAGGGCGACCGCACCACTGCCAAGGCGCGCTTCGAGGAGGCGTGTGAGCTGTTCGAGCAACTCGGCGAGAGGTACGGGCTGGCCAGCGCCCTTTGCCTGCTCAGCCGCATCCTGGTGGAGCGAGGAGACCCGGACGCTGCCCACGAGCACTGGTGCCGCGCCTTCCAGCTCCTTCGTGAGCTCCGGGACGGCTCCGGCATGATCATCGCGCTGTCGGATCTCTCCGCCATCGTCCTGGCGCGCGGGAGAGCCGAGCCTGCCGTCCGGCTCGCGGGCGCTGCCGACGGGCTCAGCCAGACCCTCAAGATTCGGCCCCCGACAGCGCTGACCAAGCCTCCAGACCCGCGCCCGGCGGCGTCTCGCGACATCGGGCGGAAAGCCGCCGATTCGGCGTGGGAGTCGGGGAGGACGATGACCCTCGCCCAAGCCATCGCCTACGCATCGGAGATTACCGGCCTCAACGAGAATGCGACTGCGACACCGCCGGCGTAAGCCACCGCCCTGGGATAACGTCCACTCGAAACTCGGGGGCGGAAGGGAGCGACGAGCGTGTTTGCGACTGCGGGTGCGCCAGGACCGGATTCTCACGGCTGATGGCGAGCCTGCTGTTGCGAGCGACAAGAGGGGTGCGACATCGGGAATGCGGGCGGTTGCGCCGTTGAGTAGCGCCACGAGATCCTCGAGCTCGGGCGGTACCACTTCGCGTTTCATGTACTTGCTCTTCGGGAGTTCGTAGCCCGCCATCGGGTTCCGTGTCACGAGTTTGCGCCGGCGTGCCCATTTGAACGCCCCGCTCAACAGGGAACGCACCTGGTGGCCTTGCCCCGGTTTGACGGACATCCACGATCAGGTGCGAAGCGCCGGAAAGGATGTCCATCATGGAGACCATGGAACGGGAGCGACGGCCACGCCGGTCGTTCTCCAAGGAGTTCAAGCGAGACGCTGTCGACCTCGTGCGCTCGTCGGGCAGGACGGTCCCCGAGGTGGCCCGGGACCTCGACCTCACCGAGTCGGCGCTACGGCAGTGGGTCCGCCAGGCCGACATCGATCGAGGTCGCCGGGACGGGCTGACCACTGCGGAGCGCGAGGAGCTGGCTCGTCTGCGCAAGGAGAACCGGGTGCTGCGCGAAGAGCGCGACATCCTCAAACGAGCTTCGGCTTTTTTCGCCCGGGAGATCCGATGAGCGTGTACCCGTTCATCGAGGCGGAGAAGGCTGAGCAGGTCGGCACCGTCGCCAAGGCGTGCGAGCTGCTCGAGGTCTCCCGGTCCGCTTCTACGACTGGTCCCACCACGTCCCGTCCCGTCGCGAGCTCGACGAAAGCGCCCTGGGCGAGCGGATCCAGGCGATCTACGACGGCTCCCGTGGCACCTACGGCTGGCCGCGGGTGCACCGGGCGCTACGCCACGAGGGTGTTCATGCCGGTCGCAAGCGGGTGGCGCGCATCATGCGCCAGAAGGCCCTGGTGGGACGGTGCCGGCGGCGGTGGACCATGACCACCATCCCGATCCCGACCCCGCCGCCGTCGACCTGGTGAAGCGGGTCTTCGGCCCCGGCACCGAGCTCGACCGGGTCTACGTGGGCGACATCACCTAGATCTGGACGTGGGAGGGCTGGGCGTACCTGGCCACGGTGATCGACCTCGCATCGCGGCGAGTTGTCGGGTGGCGATCGCCGATCACATGAGGGCCGAGCTGGTCTGCGACGCGTTGACCATGGCCATCGACGCCCGCCGGCCCGGGCGCGGGTTGATCTTTCATTCCGACAGGGGGACCCAGTACAACTCGGCCGAGTTCCGCCAGCTCCTCGATGCCAACGTCATCTCGCAGAGCTTCTCTCGTCCCCGTCAGTGCTGGGATAACGCGGTGGCCGAGGCGTGGTTTTCGACCCTGAAGCTCGAGCTCATCGACCGCCAGTCCTAGGCCACCCGCGCCCAGGTGCGTCGGGCCGTGTTCGAGTTCGTCGAGGTC
>JBBSGI010000189.1:0-2002 GCA_038254365.1 Propionibacteriales bacterium | reverse complement strand
CGACGGGTCGACCCACGAGCAACAGCTGACCAACGCCGAGGTCACCGACGCGTTGCACGACGACTTCGGGCTGCCGCTCACCCCACAGGAACTCCGCGAACTGACCGCCACCCTCTCCGACTACGCGACCACCCCCTGAGCTATACGGGTCCACGCACTGCCCACGCCAACCACCCGCGGCCCAGCAAGAGATCGGAGAAGCACGGGGCACCGACCGGATTGCCGTAGGAGGATCCCCTTGTGACGCCCGCCGGCGGAGATCCCTGGGCCGCCGGATCTTGTTCCGCAGACGGTTCGGCTTGCGGGATGGTCATGGACTGACGGCGAATCGGGCGCACAGTGGCCTTTCGCTTGACAGTCATTCGCGGTGGAATGACGCAGGTTCCGCGGGAACGCTATGTGGAAGACCCGGGCGTCCCACCGGCACTTTGGTTTCCCCACGCTGGCCTACACCTCTTGGCTGTCAAGGGTTTGCACGCCGACCATTCAAACGTGCGGCGTCTGCCCGTGCAGGAGCAGCAGTGTGTACGCCGCAATGGATTTCGCGTCGGAGATGGTGCCTTCGTTGATCATGCGCTCGACGTCGGCACGGGTGAACCAGGCCGACCGCATGTCCTGCTCCTCGAGCTCCCGCTGCGGCGCGCCGTGCGTCAGGTCGGTGGCCAGGAAAACCCGGCACCGTTGGCTGAACATGCCTGGCGCGACGTCGAGCGTGCCGAGGGGGGTCAGCCTGCCGGCCAAAAGCCCTGTTTCTTCGCGCATCTCACGGGCGGCCAGCGCCGCCGGTTCGATGTCGAGTCGCTGGTCGGCGCTTCCGGCGGGGAATTCCCAGCGCCGGCCGGCGACCGGGTACCGGTACTGCTCGACGAGATGCAGCCGGTCGCCGTCGGCCGGGATGATCAGCGCGATGTCTGGGCTGTCCACCACGCCGTAGATGCCGATGGATCCGTCCGAGCGGCGGATCGTGTCTTCCCGGACCGCCATCCACGGGTTGGCGTACACCTGTTTGCTGCCAAGGGTTTCCACACGATCATTGTGCCCGGTCGGTGGCCCAGAACGGCCGGCACAGCCCGAAGACTATGGCCTCCACGCGGCTCCCAGGCGTGCCGGATTGTAGCGGCGCACTGCCCGCGGCTGGATACGCGCACAGGCAGATGAGTGCTCTCGCAGGCGAGGACGGCAGGCGGCGAATTGACGCACCCCTGAACGCTTGGACCGCGGCAAGAGCGGACGTCAGGAGCCACTCCAAAGCGCTCGTCGAGCGAGTGACCCATTGCAGTAACTTGCGCAGTATGACCACCTCACTGCCTCCCTCTGCTCGTCCGGTGACCCCGGATGAGACGGAACGGGGCTGTTGCGTGGGCCGATCGGCGGGCATGGTTGAAATGCCGTTTGGTCGAATCAGATGGCGAGCGCCAGTTCCACGAAGGCCGCCGGGAGCCGGTGGTGGGCTGGCGTCTCCGTGGCGATCTCGTAATGGCCGCGCCTGAGATTTTGGACGAAGGCATGACCGGTGGCCAGGATCCGGGCTGACTGGAAGGTTTTGATGCCACGCATGGGTCGGAGTCTGGCTTTGAGCCGCCCATGGTCTGCTTCGACTCTGTTGTTGGCGTATTGCTCGGTCTCGTGCACTGCGGCGGGGATGAGCTCGTCGAGGATCCGCGGGTAAACCGGCGCCCGGTCGGTGGTGACCTCGACCGGCACGGCCCCGGTCGCGAGTGCCCGGGTGAAGAACGCCCGCGCGGCAGTCAGATCTCGTTTCGCCGACAGCCATACGTCGATGACCTGCCCGTACTGGTCGACTGCCCGGTACAGGTACGTCCACCGGCCGTTGACCTTGACGTAGGTCTCGTCGACGAACCAGCGGTCACCAGGCACGTGACGGCGGGTACGTGCCGCTTCGACGAACTCGGGTGTGAACCGTTGATATGAGTTGAGTAGTCCTTCACAAACACCTCCGGAGGTGTCAGGAAGGGATCCATCAGGTTCCTTCGAGGATCGG
>JBBSGI010000188.1:0-2004 GCA_038254365.1 Propionibacteriales bacterium | reverse complement strand
GTCGCGAACAGCGGCGCATTGAAGTAGGAGAAGAGCAGCTGGATGTAATTCATGATGTTGTTGTAGCCGGCGGCGATGAATGCGGTGCCGACACCGATCGCGATGCCAACCACCGTGACGATCCGGCCGATCCGCAGGTAGTAGGCGTCCGGCCGGTCCTTGACGATGTAGGGCCGCCAGATGTCGTAGGTCCAGACGGTGTTGAACGAGCTGACGTTGGCCGCCATCCCGGCCATGAAGGCGGCGAGCAGACCGGTCAGCGCAATCCCCAGTACACCGTTGGGCAGCAGCTTGTTCATCAGCTGCGGGATGGCGTCGTTGTAGGTGGCCGCACCCTTGCCGCCGATGTTGTTGACCAGGACCAGCGCGATGAGGCCGGGAATGATCGTCAGGCCGGGAATGAAAATCTTGGGGAACGCGCCGATGAGCGGCGTGCGCTGGGCGGCGGAGAGGTCCTTGGCCGACAAGGCGCGCTGCACCTCGGCGAAGTTGGTCGTCCAGTAGCCGAAGGAGAGCACGAAGCCCAGGCCGAAGACGATGCCGATCCAGTCACCCAGCGGGTTGCTCCAGGGGCCGACGCCCGTGCCGCCCCACTGGTTGAACGCGGCCGCGCCGATCTTCGTGTGGTTCACCTTGTCCTGTAGGCCGCCCCATCCGCCGACCTCGTGCAGGCCGACCACGACGATCGGCACCAGGCCGGCGATGATGACGAAGAACTGCAAGACCTCGTTGTAGATGGCGCCCGACAGGCCCCCGAGGGTGATGTAGACGAGCACGAAGCCGGCCCCGACGACGATCGCCAGCCACAGCGGCCAGCCGAGGAGGCTCTCGATGACCAGGGCAAGGGCATAGAGGTTGACGCCGGCGATCAGCACCGCCGCCGCCGCGAAGGTCAGGGCGTTGAACAGGTGCGCATTGCGGTCGAACCTGCGGCGCAGGTATTCCGGCACGCTGTGCACGCGTGAGCCGTAGTAGAACGGCATCATGACGAGGCCGAGGAAGACCATCGCCGGCACGGCACCGATCCAGTAGAAGTGCACAGTGGCGATGCCGTACTGCGCTCCATTAGCGGCCATGCCGAGGATCTCGATGGCTCCGAGGTTGGCCGAGATGAAGGCCAGCCCGGTGACCCACGCCGGCAGCGATCTGCCGGAGAGGAAGAAGTCCTCACTCGTGGCGACGGCCCGCTTGGCCAGCAGGCCGATCGCGATGACGATCGTGAAGTAGATGAGCAGAATGGCGTAGTCGAGGCCATTGACGTCGAGCAGCTTGCCTGCCGCTAGGACCACTGCGCACCTCCGGGTCGCCACGATGGGCCGGCATCAACGTGCCGATCGCCAGCGATCATGGCGCCTTCAGCGTCGCTTCTACGCTCGCCACGCCGTGACTGCACGCGGTCGATCTCCTCAGAGCACCCGCCACGCCCCGCGGGCCGGCGTGACCTCGAAGGTGTTCGGGGACCGGTAACCCCGCTCGGCAAAGGCCTCCCGGACTGCCCGGTCGACCGTGGACACCGCCTCCACCGGCACCAGGGCGATCGCCGAGCCGCCGAAACCGCCGCCGGTCATCCGCGCCCCGAGGGCACCGCTGCCGACCGCGACTCCGACGGCGGTGTCGAGCTCGTCGGTGGAGATCTCGAAATCGTCGCGCATGGAGACGTGCGACTCGTCGAGCATCGCGCCGACCCCGGCCAGGTCACCGGCGTGCAGCAGGTCGACGACCCGGCACACCCGCGCGTCCTCGGTGACGACGTGGCGGGCCCGCCGGAAGGTCACCTCGTCGAGGATGTCCCGGCCCGCCTCGAGCATGGGCAGGTCGACATCGCGCAGCGCGCGCACCCCGAGCGACTTCGCGGCCGCCTCGCAGGAGCGGCGACGGTCGCCGTAGCCGCCCTCGCGGTGGGCGTGCGTCGTGGCCGTGTCGATGACGAGGACGCACAGGCCGGCGCCGACGACGTCGAGGGGCACCTGACGCACCTCGAGGCTGCGGCAGTCGAGGAACAGC
>JBBSGI010000187.1:0-2033 GCA_038254365.1 Propionibacteriales bacterium | reverse complement strand
GGTACCAACTTCCGCTACACCGCCAACCCGCTCGACGTCTTCATCACGAAGGCCGGGCAGGTCAGTGTTGCCACCTGGGGACGTCGGCTGGGCACGGCGGGCCGCTACCTGTGGCTGGAGGACCTCGCGTCCGATGGAACGTGGACGAGCACCCGGCTGGGCCCGACCGACGGTGCCACGCGCTGGGTTACGACTGGGTTCCGGAGTCGCAGTTCACCGGTAACCCTGCCGGCGACTTCGCGGCGGTCTGGTCGCAGCAAGACCCGCAGACGCACGCATGGACGACGCTCTTCGCCTACCGGGAGTCAGGCGCTGACCTCGGGCAGCCGCAGGTTCTCGGCCACTACCGGTGCGACTACCTCTACACCTCGTGCGGCGACACCGCACTGGCTGACAGCGGGCACGCCATCGTGACGTGGCCGCGAGCAGGCCAGGACGTCGACATCCGGGTTGCCCGCACCAGCTTGGCCGGCCGCCTCGGAGCCGCCCAGAAGGTGTTCACCGTCGACTGGGCAAGTATCTACAGCGGTGTCGACGTGCAGGCAAACGCTGCCGGGGACGCAACCGTCAACCTGGTCGGGGGCAACAAGCAGATCATCGACCAGGTCTTCGTGCGTTGCCCGGGCGGCCAGGCGTGCGCGCCAGCCGTCATCAAGCAGAACGACCCGAGCTGGCTCGACGCGCTGAGCATCGCCGTCAGCCCCAGCGGCGCCACCACGGCGACCTGGGTCTCGGGGTGCGCCGGAGGAGAGGCGTGCCGTCCCAACCACGTCTGGGCGCGACGGCTGATGGGCGCGGGCTGACGATCACCAGGCGTAGTCCTCGGGGGCTGTCTGGTGACCCGGGAAGATCTCGTCAAGCCTGGTCAGCGTCGCCTCGTCGAGCGTGAGCTTCTGGGCGCTGACCGCGGACTCGAGCTGAGCCTTCGTCCGAGGGCCGACGATGGGCGCTGTCACGGCAGGTTGCGCCAGCAGCCATGCAAGACCGACTTCGCCCGGCTCCTGCCCGATCTCGTCGCAGAGGTCCTCGTAGTGCTCGATCTGCTCCTTGTGCTCGGCCAGGGCCTCCGCGGCACGGCCCGACGTACGCCGGTGTCCCTCGCGCTCCTTGCGCAGCACGCCACCCAGCAAGCCACCATGCAGGGGTGACCACGGGATGATCCCGAGCCCGTAGTGCTCCGCTGCCGGGATCACCTCCCGCTCGATGTCACGTACCAGCAGGTTGTAGATCGACTGCTCGCTCACCAGCCCGGTGAAGTGCCGCGATGCGGCAGCGGCCTGCGCCTGGGCGATGTGCCAGCCCGCGAAGTTCGAGCTGCCGACGTACAGGATCTTGCCCTGGGCGACGAGCACCTCCATCGCCTGCCAGATCTCCTCCCATGGCGTGGCGCGGTCCACGTGATGCATCTGGTAGAGGTCGATGTAGTCGGTCTGTAGGCGCCGAAGGCTGGCGTCGCAGGCGCGCCGGATGTTGAGGGCTGAGAGCTTGCCGTCGTTGGGCCACTCGCCCATGTCGCCGTACAGCTTGGTCGCCAGCACCGTCCGCTCGCGACGGCCGCCGCCCTGGGCGAACCAGGTGCCGACGATCTCCTCGGTCCGCCCCTTGTTCTGGTCCCAGCCGTAGACGTTCGCCGTGTCGAAGAAGTTCACGCCGCTGTCGTGGGCGTGGTCCATGATCTCGTGGGAGTCGCGCTCGTCGGTCACCGGACCGAAGTTCATGGTGCCGAGGCACAACCTGCTCACCGAGAGGCCTGTACGGCCCAGATGTGTGTAGTCCATGGCTCCTATCTAACCTGCCCGTGCTCGGCCCGGTCCCACCAGCCCGTCCTCCGGGGAGTCCCGCTGTGTGCTACGGCTGGGCGGCGCATTGCTGGGGGCGATGCGATGATCTGTGCAGGACGCGACCAGAGGAGCCCCGATGCCGGACGACGGCGAGCAGAAGCAGCAGAAGGTGCCGAAGAAGCTCTACGAGAAGGAGCTCGAGCGCCTGCAGACCGAGCTCGTGATGATGCAGGAGTGGGTCCGCACCGAAGG
>JBBSGI010000186.1:0-2062 GCA_038254365.1 Propionibacteriales bacterium | reverse complement strand
TCGCGATCGAGCTCTTGCCGCGGTCCTCGATCTCCCAGAGCAGATCGGTCTTCTCAGCCTGCGCGAGCTGGCCCCTGTGATCGCTCGCCTCCGAGCCCGACACCAGCTGAACATTCTCGCGATGGAGGCGCTCGCGGCGGCGGTGCAACTCGATGCCCGCGTGGTTCTGTCTGCAAGGTCCCCTCGCCTCGAGGATGCGCTGCTCGTCGAAGCCCGGATGTTCGAGGTCATCGGCTGACTTGACCTGGTGTCACAAAGCGGATCCCGCTACGACACCCTGCTGCCCAGCGCGGTACGACCGGGCAGCTGCGTCCGCTGGCGCACGGCGTCCCGCTCGATCGCCCGGTAGACGGTGGAACGGGTGACCCCGAACAGGTCGCCGAGCTCGGCCACCGTGTGCTCACCGGATCGATGCAACGCGACCAGGTGGGCTTCCTGACGCACGTTGAGCTTCGGCTGCTTGCCCCGCAGACGTCCTTTGGCCTTGGCCACCCGCATCCCTTCCCGCGTCCGCATGCGGATCAGGTCGCCCTCGAACTCGGCCACCATGGCCAACGTTGAACAGCAGCCGGCCGACCGGGTCGGTGGGGTCGTGCACCGCCCCGCCCAGGCTGAGCTTGACCTTGCGGCGGGTAAGGTGCTCGACGATTGCCCGGGCGTCTGGCAGGGAACGGGCGAGGCGGTCGAGCTTGGTCACGACCAGGGTGTCGCCCGCCCGGCAGGCGGCCAGCGCTTCCCGGAGACCTGGCCGTTCGCGGTTCGTGCCGGTCAGGCCCTGGTCGACGTACGTCCGCTCCGGCGACACACCCAGAGCGGCCGGTCGTCGTTCCTCCTCTCCGGGCGGAACCTCGAGCCCGTCGATCAAGTGGTGCGCCGCTATCATCTCTGAGTTTGGTATCTGTCCGAGGACGGGTAACCAGATCCAGGCCCTGGTCGTGGACCGCACGGACAGGTGCCGTTCGGGTCGTCCTCGACCGGCGGCCGATTGCCGATCGAGATGTGCCGACTGACCTCCCGGCCGCGTGCTCAGCGTCATGGGTGTCGCCGCTCTTGTGTCGTCGTTCCTCTTGCGGCACCCGGTCGTCGCGGATCGTCCTGCATCCCAACCCCCGGCGCCTGTGGACCGAGGCGGACTTCGGCCGGCGCCGTGAGCTGGTGCGCCTCGTCGTCGAGCGTGTTCGCGTGATGCCTGCGCTACGGGGGGCCTCGCTTCGATCCCGCCAGAGTGCGGCCCGACATCCCGCTGCTTGACGTGGTCGCCTCGGCCACGGCGTACGATAGGCGACCGCGTGTTCGGCCTCTTCCACTTCGCCCGACCGGGCACTATGCACTCGCGCCGGGCAGTGTCTTCGTGTTTGCTGGACGTATCAATAGCGGGAGGGGCGATGCCGAGCGCCGATGAGATCCGGGACGCACAGCGAGCGACGTGGGCAGGGCTCTCTGGCGGTTGGGAGAAGTGGGACCTGGTCATCATGGATCAGTTGGGCCCGGTCGGTGCAGCGATGATCGAGCGTCTCGATATCGCTGAGGATCAGCAGCATCTGGACATCGCCGCGGGTACGGGTGAGCCGGGTCTGAGTATCGCCCGACTCTCGCCGAAGGGTCGCGTCGTGCTGACTGACCTCGTACCGGAGATGTTGGACGTCGCCGCGCGACGAGCCGATGCGCAGGGGGTCACCAATATCGAGACGAAGGTGTGCAGCGCCGATGATCTGCCCTTCGGCGACGCCATATTCGACAGCGTGTCCGTGCGTTTTGGGTACATGTTCTTCCCTGACGCGGCCAGAGCGACGGCTGAGTTCGCCCGTGTGCTCAAGCCGGGCGGACGCATCTGCTCGTCGGTATGGGTCAAGCCCGAGGAAAACCCGTGGACGACGATCCTCATGCGGGCAATCGTGACTGAGGTGGTGTTGGCGCCACCCGAACCGGACGGGCCGAATATGTTCCGGTGCGCGGCCCCGGGTCATGTCAGCGCCGTGTACGAGGCCGCGGGGCTGCGCGACGTTGCCGAGTGGGATGTCGACGTCGAGCTGGTGACGTCGTCGCCCGCGGAGTACTGGGA
>JBBSGI010000185.1:0-2070 GCA_038254365.1 Propionibacteriales bacterium | reverse complement strand
TTCGCATAGCCGCCGCGGTCCTCATGCAGGACATTCGTGATTCCTGGTGCCTGCCAGTCAGCGAAGAGCCCCTGCAGGTACGCCTTGCAGGCGGCCTCTCCCTCCACGAGTGTGGAGGGGTAGCCGATCTCGCGCTGCTCCTCGTGTATCTGCGCAACCCCGGCCCGCATGACCTCGGGCGCCGCCTGCAGGTATCCCACTGGGTGATAGGAGAAGGCTTCCGGGTCGGATTCCCACACCGACACCGAGTGGGCCATCAACCGGCGCATGGCCGGCTGGAAGTAGTTGTTGCGGATGACTCCGCACGCGATGCCCGAGGCACCCGCACCGACGGCCGACTTGTCGAGTACGACGACGTCGGCGCCACTGCCGAGCCCACGCACCCGCAGCTCGCGGCCCAGGTGCCACGCGCTGGAGAGGCCATGCACCCCGGCGCCGACCACGACGTACCGAACGTGCTGGGGAAGCTGCGGGCTATCGGGCATGACCGTGTCTCCTGTTGCCTTATCGGCAACGCTGTTGCACAATGAGTTTCCGGCGACGCTAACACGGGAGGCATGGTGACGACAAGGAATCGTCCGTTGGCCACGGTGGAACGGGCCGTTGCTGTCCTTCGGGCACTGGCGGACTCCCCCGTCGATCTCGGGAACAACGAGATTTCCAGGCGCACGGGCATCAACGGGAGCACGGTCTCCCGCCTGCTCGCCACCCTCGCTCAGGACGAGCTGGTCCGCCGGGTGCCGGACAGCGGACGCTTCAGGCTGGGTCCGCGACTGATCGAGCTCGGCAACGCCGCCGTCGCGCGCGACGACCTGCGCCAGCTCGCGCGTCCTCATCTGGTGGCGCTCACCGAGGCCACGGGTGAGACGTCGACCTTGTCCGTGCCCGACGACAGCTCCACCATCACCGTCGACTTTGTGCAGAGCCCGGCATCGGTGCGCAGCGTCGCCCAGGTCGGACGGCCGAGTGTCACGCACGCGACCGCCACCGGTAAGGTCTTCCTCGCGCACCGAGGATCCCTGCCGCTCGGACCGCTACCGGCGTTCACCCCACGAACGATCACCGACGGCGCCGTCCTCGCCGCGGAGGTCGCCCGAGCTCGCAAACGAGGCTGGGCGCAGGCGGTCGGAGAGCGGGAGCACGACCTCAATGCGATAGCTGCCCCGGTGCTGGGCCGCGACGCATGTCTGGTTGCGGTGCTGGGCTTGCAGGGTCCTGCAGCCCGGTTCGGCCCGCGGGCGATGCGCACGGCTGCCGAACTCCTGATCGCCCGCTCGACAGAGCTGGCGTCGGCGGATATCCGCTAAGACCCTCCGGACCAGGACAGTTGCCCAATGGGCAACAGTCTTGTGCCATTGTGCCGCCCGTGCCAGAGTCAGGGCGACGGGAGGGGTTCCACAGGCGTCTCACCGAGTTGGTTCGGCGGCTGACTGGCTCCCGCGGGATGAGAGGTGCCGCATTGGCTGCATTGGACAAGCCAAGCTGGTGGTCGGCGCTGTACAGCTACCTGCAGTACTACTGGCGTGACGTCCTCCAGCTCGCCGTCGACCACGTGATCGTCGTTCTTATCTCGGTCGTCATCTCCACAATCGTCGGGGTAGCCCTGGGAGTGGCTACCTACCGGACCGAGCGGCCGCGCGAGCTGGTGCTCGCCGTCACCGGCACCTTCCTGACCATTCCTTCGCTCGCCCTTTTCGGCTTGTTCATCACCATCCCGGGCCTCGGTTTGGGTGAACGGTCGGTGATAATCGGTCTCGTGCTGTACGGCTTGCTGCCCATCGTCCGGAACACCGTCGTCGGGCTTCGGCAGGTGGACCCGGCGATTGTGGAGTCCGCGCAGGGCATGGGCATGGGTCGGACGCAGCGGCTGCTCCGTATCGAGCTGCCGCTCGCGTGGCCGGTCATCGTGACGGGGATGCGGGTGTCCACGCTCATCCTGATCGGCATCGCCGCGATCGGCGCTTACATCAAGGGACCGGGACTGGGCGAGCTCATCTTCACGGGTCTGTCCTCGATCGGGAGCGCGAACGCGCTCAGCCAGGTGCTCGCTGGGACGCTCGGCGTGATCAT
>JBBSGI010000184.1:0-2125 GCA_038254365.1 Propionibacteriales bacterium | reverse complement strand
GGTCGAACGTGTCGTCGTCGAGGTCATCCAGGTGTGAGGCATCGCCCTCTTGGAAGCGACAGTTCGTCAGACCCTCCGCCTCGGCCCTGCGGTTGCCGGCTGCCACCAGGTTGCTGGCGATGTCAACGCCCAGAACGTCCGCGCCGAGACGGGCCGCCGGAAGAGCGGTCGTGCCGTCGCCACAGCCTAGGTCGAGCACCACCATGCCAGGCGTCACACCAAGGCGGGCAACCAGAGCTTCACCGCTACGGCGCATCGAATCGGCGACCCTGCTGAAGTCGCCCTTCTCCCACAATGCCTTGTTGGGGTTTCCTGTCTCGCTCACGATTGCTCCTTGGTGTGCTCGCCTGCTCGGACCTCGCCATTCTGACCAGCGCGCGGCGATTCGGTAGCCGAACTGCGAAATTTCGGACGTGCATGTCCGCCGTGCCATTGGACGCGCCCGTCTCGGTCTGCGCGGCCACGTCACACCGCCGCGACTGGGCCTCTGCTGGTTGCGAAGTCCGAGCGCGACTGTCCTAAAGCAAGATGCGCCTCAGGTTTGGCTCCTCAATGGTGTTCGGGAGTGGTAAAAGGGAACCGCATGAGCTGAGGACGGACCATTAGTATTGTAGGCGCTTCGGAGTTTTCCGTGGGTCCGGTGTGGTCTTGACTCGCCGGTCGGCGGCAGGATCGGGCCATGCGCGACACCGAGTTGTACCGCCATCTGCTGGGACTGGTAGCTCCGTGGGAGGTGGATCGGGTGGAGCTGTCGGCAGGCGATGGACGCGTGGACGTGTGGGTCACGCATCCCAACTTGACTCGGTTCGCCTGCCCGGACTGCGATACCCAGCTGTCGGTCTATGACCATTCGGCTGAGCGGGCGTGGCGACATCTGGACTCGTGTGCGTTCCTGACGTTTCTGCACGCCAGCGCGCCGCGGGTGCGCTGTCCTGAGCACGGGGTGCGTCAGGTCCGCCTGCCGTGGGCCGAGCCGCACTCGCGGTTCACTACCTTGTTCGAACGGCTGGCCATCGACGTGCTCGGCGCCTGTGACGTGGCCAGCGCCGCCGGGCTGCTGCGGATCAGCTGGGACGAGGCGTGGCACTTGATGGACCGCGCCGTCAGCCGTGGCCTGGCCGCCAAGCCGGTGGCGGCGCCGGTGCACGTCGGGGTCGATGAGAAGGCGGCCGGGAAGGGGCAGGACTACATCACCGTGGTGTCCGACCTGGACGCGGGCACGGTGCAGTACATCGCCGACGAGCGCCGACAGGCCAGCCTGGACGGCTACTTCGACCGGTTCACCCCCACGCAGCTGGCCCAGATCCAGGCGGTCGCGATGGACATGTGGGAGCCGTTCGCCGCCTCGACCCGCGCGCACCTGGCCGACGCCGAGGACAAGATCGTGTTCGACCGGTACCACCTGATGGGCTACCTGACCAAGGCCGTGGACACCGTGCGCAAGCAGGAGAACCGGGCGTTGGCCGCGGTCGGTAACAAGAGCCTGGCCGGCTCGAAGTACCTGTGGCTGTACTCGGCGGAGAACCTGCCCGACCGCGCGCAGGACCGCTTCGCCGTCCTGCGCGCCGCCGACCTGAAGACCGGCCGGGCGTGGGCGATCAAGGAGAGCCTGCGCCACTTCTGGTCCTACAAGCGCCGCGGCTGGGGCGCCAAGCACTTCAAACGCTGGTACTTCTGGGCCACCCACTCGCGGCTGAAGCCGATCATCGACGCGGCGAAGACGCTAAAGCGCCACGAGGCGGGGATGCTGTCCTACTTCGCGCACCGCCTCACCAACGCCGGCGCGGAGGGCCTCAACTCCCGCATCCAGGCGATCAAGGTCTCTGCCCGCGGCTACCGCAACCGGGAGCACTTCAAGACCGCGATCTACTTCCATCTCGGTGGACTACAGCTCTACCCAGACACACCATGACCCACGGACGTCCCGGAAGAGCCGGAAGTTCTGAGAGGATCGAGGTCGTGAAGCTGACCAAGCAGGGCCATGCGTGCGTGCGTTTGCAGAAGGACGACCGCGTGATCGTCATCGATCCCGGGGTGTTCACCCCGGAGGCCGACGCCCTGGACGGCGCCGAGGCGGTCCTGATCACGCACGAACATTCCGACCACCTCGATGCCGACCGCATCC
>JBBSGI010000183.1:0-2140 GCA_038254365.1 Propionibacteriales bacterium | reverse complement strand
TGTGGCTGCACAGAGTGATCCAGAAGTCCAACAGCATCGAGGTGCGGATGATCGAGCTAGTCGTCAAGCACGCCAACACGCTGGGGCTGCCGGTCGGCAGCGACATCCAGGTTGCGGTGGCACACGCCTCAGCGCACTAGCACCAAGGCACGGCAACACGGCCTGACCGGTGACCCCCGTCGTTCAATACGGCGGGGGTCACTTCCGTCTGTGTGGCATGATTATGGCATGGCTCGCACACGAATTAGTACGACAGTGAACGCGGATCTGCTGGAAGACGCTCGGCGAGTGAGGTCAGACATCACCGACGCCGCTCTCATCGACGCGGCCCTCGAAGCGTTGCTCGCTCGCCACCGAGCCGCCGAAGTGGACGCCAGCTACGCCGCCTACGATGAGCACCCGCTCGACCAGAGGGACGAGTGGGGCGACCTGGCGTCGTTTCGAGAAGCCGCCGCCGCCTCGTGAGAGAGCTGCCGGCTCGGGGGGAGCTGTGGTGGTGCGAGCTTCCCGAGATCGGCCGGCGCCCGGTCGTCGTCTTGTCGCGTGACGCGGCAATCCCTCGGCTTGGGCGAGCACTCGTCGCACCTTGCACCACGACGATTCGCGAGCTTCCCAGCGAAGTCGTCCTCGAACCCGGCGACGACCCGATCCCTCTCCGTTCGGCAGTCAACCTCGACTCGGTCGAGAGCGTCTCCATCTCGGCGCTCGTCGCCCGAGTCGGCCGGCTGGCCGACTCCCGGATGCGCGAGATCTGCCGTGCCCTCGAGATCGCGGTCGACTGCCGAGGCTGACCCCGAAGCTGGCCTGCGGACGTGCAACGGCAGATGCATCAGCGTCGCGGTCGGCGATGCAGGCCAGCGCCGTTGCCCGCCGGATTCGGCACCTGTCGGCGAGGCGAGCGAGACGTCAGTGCCCCCGGTGGGACTCGAACCCACACTGAACGCCTTTTAAGGGCGCTTCCTCTGCCGTTGGGATACGGGGACCTGTGACGGGCGAAGCGGAACGCCGGCGCTCCCATCGTAGGACCGGGGAATCGCGCTACCAGCGCTTGTGGGCCCGACTCCTGCTACCCGAACAACTCGTTCGAGCGGTCGAAGTCGGCGCGCGGCTCGTGGAACGTCCCCAGGGACACCACATCGCGCCGGAAGAACAAAGCCAGCGTCCAGTCCAGCAGGACCCGCACCTTCTTGTTCAGCGTGGGCATCCGGCTCATGTGGTAGGTGCGGTGCATGAACCAGGCGGGCAGCCCGCGAAGCTTGATCCCGTAGATCTGCGCGGCGCCCTTGTAGAGCCCGAGGCTCGCGACCGACCCGGCGTACTTGTGCCGGTAGACCTCGAGCTCCTCGCCACGGAGGTTGTGCACGATGTTGCGGGCAAGCACGCGAGCCTGCCGTACGGCGTGCTGGGCGCTCGGGGAGCAGATCTCGCCGGGTCTGGTCAGGTCGGGCACAGCGGCGTTGTCTCCCGCTGCCCAGGCGTGAGCCGCTCCGTCCACCCGCAGATCGGGTCGGGCTTGAACGCGCCCGGAGGGATGGAGCGGCAGGTCGCTCGACGCGAGCACCGGGTTGGCCTTGACGCCGGCGGTCCACACGATCGTGTCCGCGTCGAACTCCGAACCGTCGGACAGGACCACGTGACCCCCCAGACAGGACACCAGCTTGGTCCCGAGACGGACCTCGATGCCGCGCTCACGAAGCCGGTCGACCGTGTAGACCCCCAGGTCGGGGCCGACCTCGGGCAGGATCCGGTCGGCCATCTCGACGAGCACGAACCGCAGGTCGTCGGGGCCGAACGACTCGTAGTAGCGGGTGGCGTAGCGCGCCATGTCCTCGATCTCCGCGAGCGCCTCCACCCCGGCATAACCGCCGCCCACGAAGACGAACGTGAGAGCGCACGTCCGGATGGCTGCGTCCTGGACCGATGCCGCCAGGTCAAGCCTGTCGAGGACGTGGTTCCGCAGTGCGATCGCCTCCTCGATCTGCTTGAAGCCCATGGCACGCTCGGCGAGCCCCGGAATCGGCAGCGTCCGCGCCACCGATCCGAGCGCGACGACGAGCTCGTCGTACGCAAAGTCGTAGCTGTCGCCTTCGCGCGGTTGCAGGTGGATCGTGCGCGCCGCGTGGTCGATCCCCGCGACGCG
>JBBSGI010000182.1:0-2143 GCA_038254365.1 Propionibacteriales bacterium | reverse complement strand
CGATCGTCTCGAAGAGCTCTAACTGTTCATCTGGCTTGCGGATACCGCCCCCCACGACGACGCAGTCCCACCGTTTGGCCCGCATCGCCTTGATGACCTGGGCCCTCGATGTCCTCTTGGCACCGTCAAGCCCCACTAAGCGCCCTGATGCCGGCCCTCAAGTTCGTCGCCGGTCGCCGAGCGGCTCGCCGGAGTGTCAAGCGTTCAGGGTGAGGTGCAGGTCCGTGCCGACAATGCCTGCTAGTCGCCTGGCCTCCTCCTCGATCGCCTTCTGGGGTGGCTGCGTCCCCTCGAGCCAGGTGACAGTGACCTCGTCACCCTTAGCCGCCCAGGTGCCGCACACGACGCCGCCGACGATCACCGGGTTCGCCTTGCGGGTCACGGCCTCCCGTCGGCTCGACGGGGTGACGTGGACGTCCTTGGTGCCCGGCCCAATCACCCACTGGTCGTGCCCCGGGAGGAAGCGCACAGCGTTCGAGGGGCGTGCGGTGGTGAGGGACTCGACGTCTTCTGCCACGACGTACGCCGTGGTGGCCTCGACGTCGACCGGGACCAGCCGGTCGCCCAGCTCGACGAGCCAGCGATCGAGCCGTGTGCGACCCGCGCTCAGGCCGTTGCCCAGCCAGTAGTGGATGTGGTCGAACGTGGCTGGTCCGTAGGCCCGGAGGTACATCGTGATCGCGCGCGGACCGGCGTCGTCGAGGTCGGGGATGCCCTTCCACATCGGGTTGTGGTCGAGGCGTTGGAACGTGTGCTGCCCATCGCGTGGCAGTCCGAAGCTCATGTCCCCCTGCCAGGTCAGCGGCTTGATCAGAGTGCCAGCGCCTTCGTCGAAGACTGGCTTCAAGTGCCGGTAGGCGCGACGTCTCGTCAGGACTTCGCCCAGCTCGGCGACCGTCAACGGCCCGTCCTGCAGGGCGTCGCGGACGGCAGCCCGGAAGTCGGGCCAGTCCGCCGGCTCCAGCTGGTAGAACTCCACCCAGCTCGGCAGCTCCCACTGCCGCCCCGCTGCCCTCAGGGCGAGGTAGACCCCACCCTCCTCCGGGGTCAGGTAGTGCATCGACCCACGGAACGCGAACGCCTTGATCACCTCCCCGTCTGCCAGGGCCTCCGCGAGCTCGCCGGGAAGCGATGCGGTGCGCCGGGTACGGACGGCGAGCTCGGCCAGCGACTCGTCCATCGACAGGACCGCACCGAGCTGGCGTACGACGTCTGCCAAGGACCCTGACCCGACGGGATCGAGGAGGTGCCGCTCCATCCGCCAGCCCAGAGCTTCTCCCCACGTGATCGAGACCTGGGTGTCAGCGCCCATGAGCGCAGCATGTCACCCATTCCGGACGAAGCCCTTCCGGGATCTTCGTCCGAGCGACCAGCGACCACCGCGGAGCGAACAGGAGATGGAGCGCTGCGCTGGTCTCGAAGGTGAGCCGACAGGTCACCCTGACGCCCCCCCCCCCGCGGGACCGCTGGCGGGTTCTCACCCACGACGCGAGCAGCCAGAGCAGCATCTCCGACGGCCGCTTCCGAGATTCCGGCCGCACCGCATGTCAGCAGGTTGACGGGAGGTCCAACCAACATGCTGTCGACATGAGAACCACCATGGTCAACGGTTCTCGCAGAAGGATCTGTCGTATGGCCTCAGCCCGTTGATGCCTGGCGCAATCGCCGGGTAGGAGTCCACTGGCCAACCGTCTGGGTGAAGGCACCTGCGCCCCAGCCGTTCGCTGGACTGAACCGAGCTCGACGATGGAGTCACTCGGCCTGAGACTGCGGCTTGAAGCGGCGAACCTCATGGGGCCAGCCGCATGCCTCCGCGACCTTGCCCGCCCACATCTTGGCGGCCTCGTCATCGGCCACGTCCACCACGGCGAACCCGCCCAGAAACTCCTTGGTCTCGACGTATGGTCCGTCTGTAATCACCAAGGTGCCACTGGTGGTGTCGACGCTGTAGACCGGGCCGTCCTCCTCCTCCAGCCCCCCGGCGAAAACGTACACACCGGCAGCCTTCATCTCCGCTACAACCGCCCTTGCGAGCGGTCCGCGCCCGCGGAACCACTCCTCGGTGTGGTCGCCCACCCACTGTTGGTTGAAGTAGATGAGGTACTCGGTCATGACCGCTCCTTCTCCTCTGGCGGACCCAGTG
>JBBSGI010000181.1:0-2162 GCA_038254365.1 Propionibacteriales bacterium | reverse complement strand
GGATGCTCGTCATAGGCGGCGTAGCTCGCATCCACCTGGGCTGAGCGGTACCGAGCCAGCAGCGCGCCGAGAGCTTCATCTACGAGCGCTGCGTCTGTCGCCCCAGACCGCGCCCTTCGGGCATCCTCGAGGAGCGCCGCGTCAACCGTGGTGCTCAAACGTGTGCGAGTCATGCCACCATCATGCCACGAGGGGCCGGAAGAAGGGGTCCCTGGGAGCTGATCCCTCTGCGGAATGTGGAGGCGACCCGCCCTGAATTTATGGAGTTCGAGTCCACCGCTCAGTCAGAGGTCAAGTGGTGGCCGCAGCAGTCTCTGCTCTTGCGCGAACCGGACTGGCGGTCGGGCCAGGGGCACGCGAGACTACGATGATGGTCGAGGGCAGGAGACGTGTTGCCGCACGACTAGGGCGTGTCCTGTAATAGGTCGGGGACCGGGTTGCGGAGCCAGATCCAGATCGCGGCGACGGTGAGGGTGCCGCGGTACATGAAGTCGCGTTTGTCGTAGCGGGTGCCGACCGCGCGGTGGGCGCGGAGTTTGTTTACGGCTCGTTCGACGGTGTTGCGGTCGCGGTAGTGGACCTTGTCGAACGAGGGGGGTCGGCCACCCTTGGAGCCCTTGCGGAGCCGGGCGGTGTGCTGGTCGTCCTTGATAGCGATGACGGCCTTGATCTGGCGGCGGGAGAGGTGTTCGCGGATCGCTCGCGAGGAGTAGGCCTTGTCGCACAGCACCGCGTCTGGGCGTGTCCTGGGTCGGCCGGGTCCGATCCGTGCGACAGCGACCTGGGCGAGGGTGACTTCGAAGGCGATCGAGTCGTGGCGTTGTCCGAGGGTGGTGATGAAGCCCAGGGGTCGAGACCGACTGTCGGCGGCGAGGTGGACCTTGGTCGAGAGCCCACCACGAGAGCGGCCCAGCGCTTCACGCTGGACGGGTTTCACCCTGTCTGGTGGGGGATCTGAACCAGGTCCGGACGATTTCTTGTAGTTCGATGGAGCCCCCTGTGTGCCTCTTGCTCGACCGCGCGCGAGTGCTCTCGAAGTCCTCCAGCGCCACCGCCAGCCGTTCAGCAGGCACGTCGCTCGGCGGTGTGTGCGGTGCTCCCGCAGCGTGCTGGTGCGCGCGGATGACGGTCGAGTCGATGCCGACATCCCAGCTCACAAAGCTGACGTCGCTACCGCGTTGGAGTTCCCTCAGCAATCGTTCCCAGGTCCCGTCAGCCGACCATCGCCGGTGGCGGTTATAGACCGTCTTCCAGGGCCCGTAACCGATCGGGACGTCACGCCACGACGCCCCAGCCCGGGTCCGCCACAAAACGGCGTTCACGATGCTGCGGTGATCCGCCCACGGACGACCAGCCTTCCCCGCAGTCGACTCCGGCAGGTGAGGCTCGATCAGCTCCCACTGCTCATCGGTCAAATCATGACGAGTATGCACATCGACATACTCCGATACCCCGACCCCAACCATTGCGGGACACGCCCTAGATGGACCATTGGACCCAGCGCATCGTGAACCGCCACCGGGTCACCCACGGTGAGTCCGGCAACTCCGAGGCCCCATCGCGCCCATAAGTTCACGTTTCTCATCCCGGTCTCAGTGGCAAGCAGCAGCGCACGGCGAGCCTGCTCCCGTGCCCGGTCGATCTCGCCGCGATAGGCGTACACCAGCACCCCGTGTGCCAGCGCCAGGCTCGTCTCCGACGCGCTCCCGAGGCGTTCGGACGTCTGCAGAGCCTCGTCGGCGAAGCGCGCAGCGGCATCGAGTCGACCGTGCCAGCACTCGGCCCAGGCCAGACAGCTTGCGACGAACGCCAGATCGCCTTCTTCTCCCCGCTCGATGACGCCCGCACGGACTCCTTCCAATGCCCGCACCGACTCCTCGAGTCGTCCCTGGTAGAGGTAGATGCAGCCGGCGATCAGGCTCGGCCGCAGAGCGACCGCCATGTGGCCGAAGGGATCCTCGAGCTCAAGCGCCTCAGCGAGCCGGTCCTCGTCGAGGCCCTCCCCGACCAAGAAGTCCGCGATCGACACCACGGCGAGGCTCTGTAAGCCCGGATCCACGGGTGGGTGACGGTGGTCGGCGTGCCGTAACGTGCAGATGCCCTTCGTGCGTTGAGGATTGGTCTTGCGACGGACTCATCCTGGGACGAACGAGAGGGCATCT
>JBBSGI010000180.1:0-2218 GCA_038254365.1 Propionibacteriales bacterium | reverse complement strand
GGACGCTGAGCCTGGTCGAGCGGGAGGAGATTTACCGAGGATTGGCCGGAAGTGAGTCCTGTCGGGCGATCGCTCGGCGGCTCGGACGGTCGCCCTCGACGATCACCCGTGAGATCGCCCGCAACAAGGGCGCGCGCAGGTGCCGGGCCGTCGACGCCGATGACCGGGCCTGGCGCCGGGCGCGACGTCCGAAGCGGTGCAAGCTCGCGAAGAACCCGGTCCTGCGGGGCTACGTAGCCGCCCGGGTACGGGAAGACTGGTCCCCGGAGCAGATCGCCGGGGTCCTGAAGAAGACGCACCCGGCAGGGAGCAGGATGCGGGTGTCTCACGAGACCATCTACAAGTCGGTGTTCATCCAGTCCCGCGGCGTGCTTGCCAAGGAGTTGCAGCAGCATCTGCGCTCCGGCCGGCCAATCCGGCGCTGTGTCCATAACACGGTCAAGGGCCAATGGCGCTCCCAGATCATTGACGCGGTGTCGATCTCCGAAAGGCCCGCCGAAGTCGAAGACCGCGCTGTTCCTGGGCACTGGGAGGGTGACCTGCTGCTCGGACGAGGCCTCACCCAGATCGCGACCGTCGTCGAGCGCAGCACGCGGTTCACCGTGCTGGTCCAGCTCAAGGGCCGCGATATGGCTACCGTCACCGCAGGCCTGTCCCGTGAGATGACGCGCCTTCCTTCGCACGTCCGGCGCAGTCTGACTTGGGACCGCGGTATGGAACTGGCCGACCACAAAAGCGTCACCATCAACACCGGGCTCGACGTCTACTTCGCCGACCCCCGAAGCCCCTGGCAGCGCGGCTCGAACGGGGCCCGGCCCCGTACTACTTCGTCACCGTGCCCGAGGGAGCCACTGAAAAAGTTCGCCGCTGAACTCAAACTCCAGGCGGTCGCGCGCCTCGCCTGCTTGCACCCTCGGCACAGATGACAGGCGGCGCAGGGCGACCGTGTACTTCTCCCCCTCGCGTGCCGCAGCGCGTGCGTTTCGGGCATTGGTTGTTTGCTTCTTCGGCATCTCGGCATCTCGGCATCTCGGCATCTTTCCCGGGCGGGCCCACGCACCGCCGGCACCAGATGACAACCGGACGGAAGGTTGCGCGGGCCCCAGGAGACCTTGGTCGACGAGTGGCCACCGCGGCGTGGGCGCGGTGGCTCACGGCGAACGGCGTGCGCGTCATGCCGTGGCAGCGAGATTAACACTCAGGCCGGCAATCCGCATCTAAACGTCGAGCAACACGGCGTCCTCGACGAGGTGACGCCGCTGACCCGTTCAACACTCCATAGGTCGTACGCGCTGCAGTCACCTTCCGCAACTGCGCTGAGTTGCCTCCGCCCGGCGGCGCCGTCGAACCGATGCGAAGCCATGTTGAGTCAGCCGATGATGGTGGAGGACCTCCAAAGGGCCACGTGGTGAGGTCTGTCACCGCCATAGCCCGTAAGCCGATCCCCAAGAGAAGATAGTGACGCAGAACCCGCGGCCGTTGTCGACGCTGGACCGGAACTCGTGCTGGAAGCTGCGTGCCATGGTGGGCTTATGACATTGCCTGGGTCTGCCCGAGACCTGACCGAAGAGGAGTGGCGGCTGGTGAAACTTGCCCGGTCGACCATCGACGCCAACACCGACGCCGGCCCTGACGAGGACGGGATCCACACGATGGGCGCTGCGGTCCGTGCTTCGGACGGGCGGATGTTCGCGGGCGTGAACGTCTATCACTTCACTGGCGGGCCGTGCGCCGAGCTCGTCGCCCTCGGCGCTGCACGCGCCGGTGGTGCGCGGGACATCACGACGATCGTGGCCGTCGGCAATCACGGGCGCGGTCCGGTAGGACCCTGCGGACGAGACCGGCAGGTGCTGTTCGACTACCACCCTGCGGTCCGGGTGATCCTGCCGACGAAAGAGGGGTTGAAGAGCGTCCTTATCGCCGACCTCATGCCGCTTGCCGCGGTATGGACCGTCGAGGGAGGCACTCAGCCCCACAATCCGGCGCTCTTCCTCGACCCGTAAGCCGATCGGCGGATTCTGGCGGTCATCGCAACACGAGGTCTCCGATCAGTTCGATCGGCTTCTTGAAGGCTAGTCGTTTGCGGGGTCGGTCGTTGAGTTCCTGGGCGACCCAGTCCAGGTCGGCGGCGCTGTGCACCGACAGGTCGGTGCCCTTGGGGAAGTACTGACGTAACAGGCCGTTGGTGTTCTCGTTGGTGCCGCGCTGCCAGGGTGAG
>JBBSGI010000179.1:0-2222 GCA_038254365.1 Propionibacteriales bacterium | reverse complement strand
TGGGCGGAGAAGGTACCCGGGCAGCGGGGCCCGGTGGAGCCCTTGGCTTCGCCTTCCAGCTTCAAGGTAGAGGCGCCGGCGGGCCGGTCAGCCGGCGCCACCGACGAGGGAGTGAACGTGTGAGCTGCCCATTGCAAGTCGATGTCCCCGGAACGGGCGGAATCGTTGCCGAGGACATGGTCGCGTCTATACCTGCTGGCAGCCTCGGTGCCCCCCGACGAGGGCGGCTGCGACGCTCTCGTCACGCTGGCCACGGGCGTCTTCGAGCGGCTGGCCCCCTGACCGAGCCGGGGCGCTAGGGCTCAGGATCCAGGAACCGGCGGATGAGACCCTCGTGACTGAGTTGGCCCGGGCGCCACGAGCCGTCCACGAAACCGGACGGCACCACGTAACGGTCGCACCACACGTCCACCGGCAACTCGTCGAGCTCGCGTCGGAGTCGCTCGAGTTTCCTGCTCGCCTCCTCGGGGTCCGACGCGCCGAAGAGCGTAAATTCCTGGCCGTCGTTGTTCACCGCTACGAGGTGCGGCCGGTAGGTCATCCGCGGCTCCCACAGCCGCCAGACGTCATAGGCGCAAAGGTCACGACTGATCGGACC
Organism: Propionibacteriales bacterium; assembly: GCA_038254365.1. Lineage (GTDB taxonomy): Bacteria > Actinomycetota > Actinomycetes > Propionibacteriales > Nocardioidaceae > JAWWPG01. The sequence goes on along the minus strand of JBBSGI010000179.1, from coordinate 1,624 downwards.
AGATGGCCCACCCATGACACCCGTAGCCCGGGCGTTATTCGCACCTGGACGGACATCGCCGCCTCCCTGAGGTGTGAATAGGACTTGCGTCCCCGAACGCGGCCGCGTTGAAGAGACCCGAGGTCGGGGCGGAGCCCCGAATCTTGGTGGCAGCTCAGGCTGCGGGTTCGAGGGTGACGCGGTGACCCATGGCTTCGAGCTGGGCCACGAGGCGTTTCTGGTGGGCGGTGCTGGTCCGTCGCTTGTCGAAGTAGTCCCCGCCGAGGTCGGTGTAGGTCTCCCCGGTGGAGAGCAGATGCCAGGCGATCACCAAGATCGAGTGCCCGACGGCGACGGCCGCCTTGGCCGGACCCCGTCGCCCTCGGATGCGGGCGTACTGGGCCGAAAGGTAGGTGTCCTTGGATCGCCCAGCAGCTTGTCCGGCCTCGACGAGAGCGATGCGAAGCCACTTGGAGCCGTGACGAGTCTTTCCCGATCGGTGTTTCCCAGCAGACTCGTTGTTGCCGGGGCACATGCCTGCCCACGACGCCAGATGACCCGGGGTAGGGAAGCGGGACATGTCGGTGCCGATCTCAGCCAGGATCACCTGGGCGGTGCGGTAGCTCACCCCGGTTATCCCGATCAGTAACGTCACCGCCGCCTCATGAGGGTCAAGCAGCTCCTCGATCCGCTTGGTGAGCGCGTCGATGGTGGCATCGGCCTGATCAATGCGCGCCAGCATGGTCCGGCACAGCAGGGCGTGGTGGGCGTTGAATCTCCCAGCCAGAGCGTCGGTGAGCTCAGGAATCTTGACCCGCATCCGGCCCTTGGCCATCTCCGCCAACACGGCGGGATCACGCTGGCCAGCGATGAGGGCGTCGATCATCTCCCGGCCCGACTTGGTCAGCACCGACGACGCCACCGAGGACAGTTTCACCCCCGCGTCCTCCAGGACCTTGTGCAGGCGCTGGGTCTCTCGGCCCCGTTCCTCGATCACCGACTTGCGGTAGCGGGTCAGGTCTCGCTGCTCGCGGGTGGGGCGGGGCGGGATGAACGACGGCCGCACGAGGCCGTGTTCGAGCAGCTGGGCGCCCCATTGGGCATCGGCCACGTCGGTCTTGCGGCCCGGAACGTTGCGCATGTGCCGGGCATTGATGACCCACACGGCATCGATGGCCTCTTCGAGCACCCAGTGGACGGGTTTCCAGTAGACGCCGGTGGCCTCCATGCCCACCAGGGTGACTCCCCGCTCGACCAGCCAGTCCGACAGCTTCAACAGCTGAGAGGTAGTGGTGCGGAACTCAACGACCTCCTCTCTTCGCCCTCCGCCACCATCAGGTATCCGGGCGCAGGCCATCACGGTGTCACGGTGCACGTCCAAGAACGCACATCGCTCCACGACCACTTGCATCGTCATCAACTCCCTTCCGGAATCGGTCACTATCTCGACGTGCCGGACCGGATGGGGACCTCGTCATGAAGAATCTGAGGTACGTGCTCGAGGCAACAGGACGGAGCGCCCGAGACCCCCGCGTCAAGCTAACAACGGGCTCCGAGCGCCATAGGGACACGACGGCTGCCCGACCCGACACGCACCGATTCTCATCCGCCGAGGGCGGCCCCGCCAGGGGCCATGAGAGCTAAC
>JBBSGI010000178.1:0-2243 GCA_038254365.1 Propionibacteriales bacterium | reverse complement strand
CTCCTGATACCGGACCCGGAAGAGTTCGTCCGTCCAACCTGGCCGGCCCGGCCGGCGGGCGCCTCTTTGGCTGTCGGCGCGCCGGGGCTCGGCCGTTGGTGACGCGTGCTCAGCAAGCCTTTGCCGCGCGTCGGGTGCGAGATAGACGCGCAAGAGGTGACGGGTCTCGCTTACCACCATGAACAAGCCTGCCTTCCGGAGGCCGAGGACGGCCCGTCTGGAAACGAGCGGTCGCTCACCGGCCAAGCCCTTGTGGTCAAGGAAGGTCACGCCGCCGTTGAGCAAAGCCACCGCAAATGTCTCGTCATGGAGGCCCTGGCTCGACGCAACCTCATCAGCCTCGACCATCGCGCGAAGGAGGACGATCTCGTCCGCTTCAAGGGGTCGGTTCGTCACCCGGGAAGGGTACGACGGCTCGCTCGCTCGTTGTCGTCAGCAGGATCCTGGAAACCGACTGCCCGCGTCTCGATCCGCCAAGGTCGACAATCTTGCGAATAGCGCTGCCGAGGAGCGTCCGATCGAACAGAGAACATTTGAGGGCGTCTCGCGCCGACGAACAAGGCAGCTGACGGCGCCTTGCCTGTCGAGAACGCGGGAGTGGCCCCCTTCCTCGATCTGCGGCGTGCTGCGGCGACGTTCCTGTGGCCCAGGGCTTCACGCTCGAGGACGTCAAGAACCTCCTCGGCCAAAGTTCGATCGTGCATAGCTCGAACACGTGCGGGCACGTGCTCAAGCGGCGCCAGCAGCAGGTGGCGAGGGGAATGGACGACGTACTCGGCGCGCCGGCTAATCGCCGGTAGGAAGTCCAGCCCTTGTCGAGGTCCAGGGACCGCGGCGCGCGCGTTCCGGACTGGGACCTTGGTCAGTCGGACACCGAGGCGAGACCCGTCGCGTTCACGACCAAACGGCAGCCTCGTCGGCGAAACAAACGTACGCGCCCCAGCGGGTCTCAGGCCCGGGAGGTCGAGCAGCCTCCGTGAGTGTCACCGCCCACGTTGACAGGTCCGTCAATTCGATCCCGAGTTGCTCGATGGCGTTCGCGTGGATGATGCCGCCGTATCCGTCGGCTCGTCGCCACCACAGGATCGAGTCGGGCAAATTGCCAGGCTGTCCGGACTCGAGGAGATTCCGAACTACGAGGCCGCGACGCTCCATCGCAGCTGCAATCTCGTCGACATAGATCTCCACAGTGAACGATAGATTGCCAACCACGAGTGCCGCAGCATCAGGGTTCGAGACCGGGTAGATCGACAACGGGGCGGCACGGTTCGGGAGATAGGGATAGTTGAAGCTCTGCGCGAGGATGCGGTGTTGGCCATGCCGCGCAGGGATCGGATGGCCTCGGTCTTGGTCTTGCCCGCCAGCTGTTTGGCGGCGACATGGTCCTGGCCACGGCCAGGTCGCTGGAGCTGGGTGACGGCGATCTCCCACACCAAGCGCTCCTGGACGCCACGGAGCTGTTCCCGTGCGGTCGCTTGGCGGACCTCGGCCAGCAGGCCGGTGACGGCGCGCGTCACGACGTCATGTCCCGGGTGCGCGAGCATCATGCTGATGTGCTTCGGGTCTCGGACCGTGTCCCAGACGCCCACTGCACCTCCAAGCTCGAGTCCGCCCGGTCGAGTCACGGCTACAGCAGATTCACCGCACTTTTCTTTCGTGGCTTCCTTGAGCCGGGATCCACCGACCAGGGCGGCTTCGCGGTGACGTCAAGCGAGCAGCGGTCAGCAACAGTTTGCTCGGAGGATGGACGCGGTGCAGGGCCGCCTAGTCGGCGGCACCGATCTGGCGTCGCCAAGAGCGGCGATGATGTTTTCCCTTGCCCTCGATTGGCTCGGGTCTTGGGACGCCGAAGGTTGCCGCTGAGCGGGCTCATTTCGCAGCTTGACGAGGTCACCAAGATGCGACAAGTGCCCGTTCCACGCACGAGATCTGGTGAGCCGGCTGGGATTCGAACCCAGGACACGAGGATTAAAAGTCTCACTGGGCGCCGTCCATGGCGTCGTTTAGAGCCACCTGGCGTCCCTTCCCCGCGCGGTCGCTATCCATGGGCTCCACTTGGTTCTACCTAGGTTCACCGCCGTGGCTGTCAACGCGGCTGTCAGGACACGCCTATCGTCTAGTGTCCCGATTCGCTAGTCGCTCGTGGCTTGCGGACCGCCTTGGCGAGGATCTCGTCGGCGCTCTTGACCCAGTGGAAGGGGCTGGAGCCGGCGTTCCACTGGCGGGTGAAGGCGTCGATCATG
>JBBSGI010000177.1:0-2252 GCA_038254365.1 Propionibacteriales bacterium | reverse complement strand
CCTCGCGGACCTGTCGCCGGTCGTCGCAGATGAGAACTGCGGTCACGGATGAACTCCTCTCCTGCAGCCAACTGATGTGCCCACCTCCCTATCGGTCATGCAGACCCAGAACTTGACACGATCTGATGGATTTCCATCAAGACCATCAAGGACCGGAGCCACACGCTCCCAGCGGCCGCTATCACCGGGGTGGAGCAATCCTCACTCTACCGAGTGTAAGCGGATCCCGGCAGTACCGTGAACACGGATGATTCGGGCATAGCGGCTATCCCAATGCACGACACGACGGTCCCCAGACCCTTTTGGGGGGTTCGGGGGACCGTCGTGGCCTCGTTAACTTGCGGCCCCATGGCTGGGTCCCATGGCTGGGCCAACTGTGTGCGGCCGGGCTGCGCTGGTTACATACCCGGCCCGTGGCCGTGCCCGTGCCCCTGACCCGCCGGGGATGCCGCCGCGGGCTTGTCAACCACCGCACTTTCGGTGCTGATCACCATTCGGGCGATGGAGGCAGCGTTGACGAGCGCCGAGCGAGTCACCTTCACGGGGTCCACGATGCCTGCGGCAACGAGGTCGCCGTAGACCTGCTCTTCGGCGTCGAAGCCGTGGCCCCACTCCATGTCGCGCACCTTGGCGACTACCACAGATCCCTCGACGCCCGCGTTGTTCGCGATCCAGCGAACCGGAGCAGCGCTGGCGGCCCGCACGATGGCGACGCCAATGGCCTCGTCGCCGAGCAGGCCAAGGTCACCGATCGAGTTGGCAGTGTGCATCAGCGCCACACCGCCACCGGGCACGATGCCCTCCTCGGCAGCCGCCCTCGAAGCCGATACGGCATCTTCGATCCGGCCTTTGCGCTCCTTGAGCGCGGTCTCGGTGGCCGCTCCGACTTTGATCACCGCTACTCCGCCGGCGAGCTTGGCCAGCCTCTCCTGCAACTTCTCGCGGTCCCAGTCCGAGTCGATTTCCTCGATCTCGCGACGAAGCTGCGCCGCACGGGCGTCAACGTCGGCCTGATCGCCGCCACCCTCGACGATGGTGGTCTCGTCCTTGGTCACCACGACCCGCCGGGCCCGGCCCAGCATCTCAAGCCCGACCTCGGACAGCGTCAGACCGACCTCGGGGTTGATCACCTGTGCACCGGTGACGACGGCGAGGTCATCCATGAACGCCTTACGGCGGTCACCGAAGAACGGCGCCTTGACAGCTACCACTGAAAGAGTCTTGCGCAACGCGTTGACCACCAGCGTGGACAGCGCTTCGCCATCGACGTCCTCAGCCACGACGAGTAACGGCCTGCCCGCGTGGCCGACCAGTTCGAGCACCGGCAGCAGGTCCATGATCGAGGAGATCTTGTCGCGGTGCAGCAGGAGGAGGGCGTCGGTCAGCACCGTCTCCATCCGCTCAGGGTCGTTGACGAAATAGGGCGAGATGTAACCCTTGTCGAACGCGACACCCTCGGTGAACTCCACCTCGGTGGCCATCGTCGACGATTCCTCCACGGTGATGACGCCGTCCTCGCCGACCTTAGTCATCGCCTGGCCGATCAGGGCGCCGATCTCCGGGTCACGCGAGGACACCGTGGCGACCTGGGCGATCGCCTGCTCGCCGGCGACCGGTGTCGCCTTGGCCACCAATGCGGCGGCAACGGCATCCGCCGCCGCAGCAATGCCACGACCGAGCGCGATGGGGTTGGCGCCGGCAGCCACGTTGCGTAGGCCCTCCCGGACCATCGCCTGAGCCAGCACGGTGGCGGTGGTGGTGCCGTCACCAGCGACGTCGTTGGTCTTGGTCGCGACGCTCTTGGCCAGCTGGGCGCCGAGGTTCTCATAGGGATCGGAAAGCTCGATCTCGCGGGCGATCGTCACGCCGTCATTGGTGACCGACGGGCCGCCGTACTTCTTCTCCAGCACAACGTGCCGGCCACGCGGACCGAGAGTGATCTTGACCGCGTCGGCGAGCTGGTCGACTCCGCGCTCCAGCGCACGCCGTGCGGTCTCGTCGAACGTGATCTGCTTGGGCATTGTCTGCCTTCCTCACGGGCGGACTTCACTGAGGACACCGGCGTCGCCGGGACCCGAAACACAACCGCCCCGCAGACCCCCGGAGGGGCCGCGGGGCGGTTGACGACGGTCGAAAACCGTCAGTTGACGACGACGGTCGAACCGTCAGTTGACAACTGCGAGCACGTCGCGCGCGGAGAGGATCAGGTACTCCTCGCCGTTGTACTTGATTTCAGTGCCGCCGTACTTGGT
>JBBSGI010000176.1:0-2290 GCA_038254365.1 Propionibacteriales bacterium | reverse complement strand
TCCAACTCGCGGACACGCGCGAGCAACCGCTCGACCAACGCCTCCAACGACCCGGAATCCGACACACCAAGATCATCCCAGGCTACGGCCTCAGCACCTGTAGCGACACACCACGACCATCAACCAGCTGAACAGCTACCACGCGACCTCACCCGAATCCGGGAATAACGGCGTCCAGTCGCGGCGACCGACGCTGAGATCTGGGGCCGAACACCGTCCCCGCACGGCGCGGTGGATGCAGTGCCGGGTAGTGGTAGCCATGACTCATGCATTCTCAGCATCAGGACGTTATGGGACTCTTTGTGCTTGTTGGCGGTTGGCCGGGCTCTGGCAAGAGCACACTCGCCCGCGCGCTCGCCGCGCAGCTGCGCCTGCCGCTGCTCGCCAAGGACGAGATCAAGGAAGCCCTCGCCGTACGGACTCGGCCCAACGGGCACGGTGGCCGAATCACAACGCCTCGGCCGAGCTGCCGTCCTGGCCATGCTCCGGGTCGCCCAGAGCTGCCCGGCGGCGGTCCTGGACAGCACTTGGTTCAACTACACCAGGACACTCGTCGCGACTCTGCCCGGCCGTCTCGTGGAGGTCCGCTGCGTGGTTCCCCTCGACGTCGCTCGTTCCCGCTGCTACGCACGAGCGGGCACGCGTCACGCGGGACACCACGACCTTGCTCGAACTGAAGAGGAGCTCTGGGGTGAACCGTCCAGACCGGTCGGCGTCGGTATCGCGATCGAAGTCGACACGACCACACCGACCAACGCCCGCGCCATAGCGAGGAAGGTTCTCCGTGCTGCCCGCGGGCGAGCGTAGATAGCACGGGACTTCGCTCGCGGCGATTACCGCAGCCGCATGTGTAGCCGGACGGTGGTTCCGGCGCCGATCTTACCGGTCGGTATCTCGACCAGGTCGCACAGCGAGTTGACCAGCATCAACCCGCGACCGTGCGACTCTCCCTCCTCGGGCGGCATCCGGCCGACGAGCCGGTCGTGCAGCTGCCCGCTGTCCGAGATCTCGCAAATCAGGCTGTCGGTGTCAGGGTCCTGCCAGACCGAGAGGACACCCGACGCATGGGTGTGCTCCAGGGTGTTGGTGGCGACCTCGTTGACCGCTAGACACAGATCGGACACCCGGTGCGCCGGCAGTCCAGCCCGCAAAGCCAGATCCTGAACGAACAGCCGCAGCGCTCGCAGCTCGGTGAGCGACGAGAACACCCGCATCTCACCCCACCACTCCGGTGGGTCGGGCAACGATCGCAGGCTCGCGTCAGCGACGGCACGTGGATCCCGGTAATCAGCGCTGATCTCTCGCCGGTCCTGCTCGATCAGCACCGGATGGGCCTGCCGGACCTGCTCCAGCGTTGCGGTGTCCAGCCCGTTGCGGTCGTATGGGCACAGGACGGTCGCCTCATGGTCCGCCAACGCGATGTTGATCAGGGCTTCGTGTTGCAGCGCGGCGCGGCACTCCGCCGCGGACCGGCCCGGCCAGATCGGTTCATCGACGATGCGGACCCGTCGCGCCGGATGTTCCCGGACGAACGCGTGCAGCACCGTGCGGATGATCCGGCCCGGGTTGCGACCTGCCTCGGTCATGTCGATGAACTGGACGCTCTCGGCGTCGGACCCGAGCCCCGATTGCAGCAGGTCAAAGTGCGGGCGTGGGACCGCGGCCAGCGCCGGTTGCGCCAGCTCGAAGCCCTCCCGAAGGAAGCTCATGATTGCGCTGGCGTAGTCGTCAGCGTCGCGGTAGAACAATGCCTCGTGCACCAGGCCGGTATCTCGGGCTAGTGCTGCGTCCGCGGACGGGCCTTGCCGAGCGTCGTCAGTCAGCACCGTGCATCACCTCTTAGGCTGGTCTTCGGGTGTCCTGGCGGCAGAGAATACAACGCACGTGACCGCAGCACACCTCGAACGAGCCACGACCGGCGGCGGGGCCCACCAGAGGCCCACCAGAGGAGGACCATCCTCACATGCACCGCCGGTTATTCGAAACCGAGCATGAGGCCTTCCGCGAGAGCGTCCGCGCCTTCCTGGCCAAGGAGGTCACGCCGCAGCTAGCGGCCTGGGAGGCCGATGGCATCGTGCCTCGGGAGCTGTTCACCACCGCCGGTGCCGCCGGCTTTCTCGGCATGGCGATCCCGACGGAGTTCGGGGGCGGGGGGGGGGCCGACTTCCGTTTCAACGCAGTGCTCGACGAGGAGATCATGCGCGCCGGGGCCGCCGGCGCGGGGCTCGGACTGAGCCTGCACAACGACATCTGCCTGCCGTACTTTCTCGACCTCGCCACCGAGGAACAG
>JBBSGI010000175.1:0-2306 GCA_038254365.1 Propionibacteriales bacterium | reverse complement strand
TGTGGGAACCTCGCGCGGATGTCGGCGGCGTCGAGCAGCTCGTAGGGGATCTCGGCGGCGTCAAGCGCGTGCCGGTAGTCGCGCAGGTCAACGTCCCCGTGAGTGGCCGGGAACAGGTCGAGCCCACCGGTGCGCATCACCAGGTCGAGCCCGGTGCGCTGCTCGATGTTCTCCCAGGAGGCGTACGCCGCCCGGGTCAACGCGGTGTAGGCGGGGCTGTGGTAGGCGTGCCGGATGATGCGGGAGTGGTCGTTTGAGGACCCCCGGTCGTGCCCCAGCCGGTACTGCTCCAGCAGCAGCACGTCCCCGCCACAGCGCTCGGCGAGGCGGAGTGCCGCAGCGGATCCGATCACGCCGGCGCCGATGACGATGTGGCGGTAACCACGTCTCACAGAAGCCTCCCAGTTCGGTTCCGCCGACCATTCTGGCCGTCCCGGACTCCAAGCAGCCAGGCGCAACGTCGTTCGGCTCGGTCGACCGGATCTCCGTCGCTTCGTTGCCGGTTGATGCGCTCGGATGCACAAGTTTCCGCACCGAACGGCTGGCGGCCGGAATTACCTTTGCAGGGTGCCAAACGTGATCAGCGGACCAGCTTCTGGCCGAGACAGCTATCACATCCCGCCGCTGGTGGTCATCACCGGTGCCTCCAGTGGGATCGGCCGCGCCACGGCACATCTGCTGGCCCAGCGGGGATACCGGCTGGTGCTCCTCGCCCGTTCGGCCGCCCCGCTCGTTGAGACAGCGCAGGAGTGCTTGGCAGCTGGGGCGTCTACCGCTGAGGCGGTCCAGCTGGACGTCAACGACGGTGAGCAGGTTGAAGACGTTCTCGGCTCGTTCGAAATGCGGTTGGGTCCGGTCGACGCGGTCGTGCACAGCGCAGGAGTCGCCAGCTACGGTCGCTTCCACGAAATACCGGCCGAAGTGTTCGAAGCCGTTGTCCGCTGCAACGTCTTCGGCACAGCCAACGTCGCGCGAAGTGTGTTGCCTGCTATGCGGGAGCGAAACGCAGGCAAGCTCGTGCTGGTCGGCTCGGTGATCGGGCACATCGCAGTGCCCCGCATGACGCCCTACGTCGTGAGCAAGTGGGCAGTCCGATCGTTGGCACGTCAGCTTCAGCTCGACAACCGCGATCGCAAAGGTGTGCACGTCTGCCTGGTCGAGCCGGGGTCGGTCGACACACCGATCTATCGCCAGGCCGCGACATACATGGGTCATCACGGCCACCCGCCGCCGCCCGTCGTCTCGCCCGAACGGGTCGCACGCACGATTGCCGGAGTGCTTGACCGGCCGCGCAAGCGCGTGGGTGTCGGACCTGGGAATCTGGTGATGAAGGCCGGTTTCACCCTCACGCCGAGGTTGTACGACGCGTTGGTCGGGCCCTTGTCTTCCTTGGCCGGCACCGACCCGGCCCCAGTCCCGCCGACCTCGGGCAACGTCCTGGAACCGAACGAACCGCTGAACCAGCTTTACGGAGAGCAGCCCGGCATGAGCAGGACTGTAATCGGTCGGCTGGCGCGGCGATAGCGGCGCATGAGTCGATGGCTGTTTGCGAGCTTGCGTCCGGCCCTGCGCGCTTGGTGCCCCAAGGCAAGCTGAACAGATGACCGACCGTGCAGCAAGCGTCCCGATTTCGCTCCGTAACCTGCGTAAGGAGTTCGGCCACATCATCGCCGTCGATGGGATCGACATGACGGTAGCCGACGGATCGGTCTACGGGTTCCTCGGGCCGAACGGCGCCGGCAAGACCACGACGCTGCGGATGATCCTCGGACTGATCCGCCCGACGTCCGGAACCGCGGAACTGTTCGGGCGCGATCCGGTGAAGGACGGCGTGAAGTCCTTGGAGGGAGTTGCCGGCTTCGTCGAGGCCCCGACGTTCTATCCGTACCTCTCCGGCCGGCGGAACCTGCACCTTCTCGCAGACCTTGACCGGGGTGGAGGTCACGATCGGGTCGAGGAGACGTTGGCCATCGTGGAGTTGACCCATCGCGGTGATGACAAGGTTGGCGGCTACTCGCAGGGCATGAAACAACGACTTGGGCTGGCTGCAGCACTGCTCAGGCAACCGAAGTTGCTGCTCCTCGACGAGCCCACCAACGGTCTGGACCCCGGCGGCATGCGGGACATGCGTCGGCTCATCGGCGACCTCGCCGGAGACGGCTTGACGGTGTTGCTCTCCAGCCACCTAATGGGCGAGGTCGAACAGCTGTGCACCGAGCTGGCCATCATCGCCCAAGGCCGTATCCGGTTCGCCGGCACCATCTCGACGTTGCGGGACGGTCACGCACATGCCGACTATCGGTTGC
>JBBSGI010000174.1:0-2326 GCA_038254365.1 Propionibacteriales bacterium | reverse complement strand
GGCTCATCCGGGAACTCCGTGGGTTTGCGGGTAGAGCTGTAGCCCGCCGAGGTGGAAGTAGATGGCGGTCTTGAAGTGCTCCCGGTTGCGGTAGCCGCGGGCGGAGACGCGGATCGTCTGGATGCGTGAGTTGAGGCCCTCGGCACCGGCGTTGCTGATCCGGTGGGCGAAGTAGGACAGCAGTCCTGACTCGTGGCGCTTGAGGGTTCGGGCGGCCTCGATCACCGGCTGCAGCCGTGAGTGGGTGGCCCAGAAGTACCACCTGCGCCAGTGGCGAAGCGCCCAGCCGCGGCGCAGATAGGACCAGAAGTGGCGCAGGCTCTCCTTGATCGCCCAGGCACGGCCGGTCTTCAGGTCGCTCCCACGAAGGAGTGCAAAGCGGTCGGCGTGGCGTTCGGGGAGATTCTCCGCGGAGTACAGCCACAGGTACTTCGAGCCGGCCAGCCGCTTGTCGCCGAGTGCGTTCAGGGTCCGGTTCTCCTGCTTACGCACGGTGTCGACGGCCGTGGTCAGGTACTTCATCAAGTGGTAGCGGTCGAAGACAATCTTGTTGTCAGCGTCTTCCAAGTGCGCTCGGGTCGAGTTGATGTAGGGCTCCCACATGTCCATCGCGACCGCCTCGATCCCGGCGCGCTGTTCGGGGGTGAACCGGGTGAAGAAGCTGTCCAGGCTGGCCTGGCGGCGCTCATCGGCGAGGTGGCAGACCGTGCCCTGGTCGAGGTCGCTGACCACCGTGATGTAGTCCTGGCCCCGCCCGGCGGACTTCTCATCGACCCCGATCCGGGCCGGCACGGTCAGCGGCTTGGCCGCCAGCCCGCGGGCGACGGCACGGTCCATCAGGTGCCAGGTCTCGTCCCAGCTCAGCCGCAACAGCCGGCTGGCGCCGAGCACGTCGCACTCGGTGAGCACATCGATGGCCAGCCGCTCGAACAGCAAGGTGAACCGGGACATCGGCTCGGCCCACGGCATCCGGACCTGGCGCACCCCATGCTCTGGGCAGTCCACCCTCGGCGGGCTGGCATGCAGGTAGGTGAGGAACCCGCAGCTGTCCAGATGCCGCCACGCCCGCTGTTCGGAATGGTCATAGACCGGCAGTTCCCGGTCGCACTCCGGGCAGGCGAAGCGTGTCCGCCTGGGGTGCCCGGCCCACACATCGACGCGTCCGTCCTTCACCGACAGCTCGACCCGGCTCACCTCCCACGGCGCGACGAGTCCCAACAGATGGCGATACAGCTCGGTGTCGCGCATGGCGCGATCATGCCGTTGACCGCCCTGTCAGGCCCCGGAGACCCACGGAGAACCCGGAAGCGCCCAGGCAGGTACCGGGCGGCGGTTTAGGAGACGCAGCGCCGGATGGCCCTGGTGTCGCCGATGAGTCACCATCACAGGTGTGACGCGATCACGCTCCGGCGACGACGACCGCGACCGCCCGCCGGTCAGCGCCGCCGATCCGGTCGATCCGGTAGGGCAGGGCAGGCGCCCGAATGGTGCCGACCTGATCGGCGGCCGGTCCAACGATGGTGGGGGGGCTGACCGGGCGGTGGGCCCTGCTGCCGCCGCGGTCGCGACGAGTGATCGCCGCAGCGGTCATCCTGATCGTCGGAGTTCCGCTGGCCGTCATGGCCGCAGGGCGCGGGATGCACTGGTTGGCCGAGCGCAGCCTGCGCGATCAGGTTGCCCTCACCGCCACCGCCGGCTTCTGGACCTCCTCCACTTCGCCGGCCAGCGGCCGCATCGACCTCTTCGTCGTCGTCCGCAACACCGGGCCACGCCCGGTCCGGATCGATTCCGTACTCAGCGTCAGTGCGCGCCTGGCCGTACGGAGTCTGGCCGATCTCAGGTATGGCGTGCCACCCGGCGAAACCATCGACGTCCCGGTCACGATCATGCCGGCGTGTGCGGCCTCAGGGCCCGTCGCCGAGCCCGGCCCGGTCAGGGCGAGGATCGCCGTCGTCGCGCTCAGCGGGCAGCGGCACACGATCGATACCCCGCTGGCGGGAGCGGTGCTCTTCGCGCACCAGGCGGACAACGCCTGCCGAATTCGGGTGAGATAGTCACTCCTGGTCGGAAGCGTGGTCACGGTGCGAATGGACGCCGGGCCCGGATAGGCTCTACCGTCCATGCCATCCGGGCGGCTGCCGCCCCCGGATGCCCTTACTCGGATCGTCCGGCACGTTCCTGCCGGTGAAGGGAGCGCGGTCATGGCGACCGTAACGTTCGACGAGGCCACTCGGCTGTTTCCCGGCTCGGAGCGACCTGCCGTGGACAAGCTGAACATCGAAATCGGTGACGGCGAATTCCTCGTCCTCGTGGGCCCGTCGGGCTG
>JBBSGI010000173.1:0-2365 GCA_038254365.1 Propionibacteriales bacterium | reverse complement strand
GCGCAGCTCAGCGGCCACCTCGGCACGCTCGGACTCCTCCATGCGTTGCCGAGCGCGAGCCAACGCATCCTCCATCAGGTCCGCAACTCCATAGGGCCGCGAATGGCTCAGCACCTCGGCGATCTGCCGCGCGGTCCTGCCCCACGGATCTCGCTCGACCTCGGCCGCGGTGCGTCGCCAGTCCTCGATGTCCCCGCGTTCCAGTGCCGCCTGGATCGCCTCCGTCGGCCAGGTCGTGATCGGATCCGACGGATCGACGTCCACGTTCCGGAAGGCCAGCGCCATGACTAGACCTCCGCCGCGAGCATGGCCGCCGCCACGTCGCGGCAGACCGCACGCACGCGTGACCAGTCGGTCCACTCGGTGGCGAGGTTCCGGTACGCCGCCAGCTCGCGCGTCACCGACGGGTCCGCGGGCCTCGGGTCGGCCAACTGGCGAGCAACCTGGGAGGACACGCCCCGGCCCTGACAGGTCCGAGTAGTACTTATCGATGTTCGCCAAGACGTGACCGGCATCGTGGATGCCGTACGTCGACGAAAGCGCGGCGACGTCGAGGAAGTCCCGCGTCTGGTTGCGGCGTACCACCAAGAACCCCTTGATGCGCAAGGTCTCAGCCGCCGTAGGGACGCGCACTCGACGCCCGCTGGGCATCACGACTTCAACGGTCTCCAAGGGGCGCTCGCGGATCATCTGCCGGACGCCTGCTTCGATGTCGCCGAGCGCCTCGAGCAGGATCTTGCCCGGAGTCACCCGGTGGGTCACCCACGTGCCCTCTGTCTCTATCGCCTCCAGAACGCCGTCGAAGCGGCACTGGAGGTCGGCGAGCACGTGATCGTGGTCGAAGGAGTCGCGATGGCCGGCGTGAACGGCGGCGGCGGATCCTCCTGCCAGGACGGCATCCGGAACGAGCTCCTGAAACCGGGCAGCCGACTCAAGGACCGCCAAGAGGTCGCGGCTCGCGGTGGAGAGCTCGGGCATGTGGTCGCGAGATCCTGAAGGGACGGCCGGCTCGCTTGGGGTCGTCTCAAGCGTGCTGTGAGGACGAGTCCCAGCCCCGCCGGTCGGAGGAAACGGCGGGCGAACAGGATGAGGACGACCCAGGCCAATGCCCCGACGAGCCCGGCGAACACCTCGCCGGCGATGCAAGGAGTCCGACATGTTGTAGTAAATTCTCCGCATGAGTGGTAGTGGTGGTGTAGGGCAACTGCTTGGAATGAAGGAGGCAGGGGCGCTGGCAAACCGGTCTCCCGAGACCATCAGGCGCTGGGTCTGGAGCGGTCGGCTCCACGCCCGTCGTGAGGGCAACCGTCTGCTGGTGACGCGCGACGATGTCCTCCGTCTCGCCGGGCTGGACCCGCAACTCAGGGCCAGCGACCCACCACCCAGCCTGGTCCTGTGGGCGCTCGACACGAGCGACCATCTGCGCCAAGGGGGCGATGGGGCGACTGCCAGCGATCTCGTGCTCCACGACCGTCACGAGCGTTCCCATGCCGGTCGTTGACGCCAGCGTCGTCGTCGACTGGGTGGCTCCGGACGCCGATCCCGAGGGCGTGGCGGGCAGGCTCCTGCGGTCGCTGGGAGAAGCGTCGGCCACCGTGGTCGCGCCCAGGCTGCTGCGCGAGGAGGTTGCCAACGCATTGCTCACCGGATGTCGGCGTGGACGCTGGGATGGCGTGTCTGCTGACCGTGCCGTCCGGGCGCTCTGGTCTCTCCCCCTTGCGCTCCTGGACGACGAGCAAACGCTGAAACGAGCCTGGGAGCTGTCGCGCCGCTACGACAACCATCCGGTGTACGACATGGTGTATGTCGCGCTCGCCCAGCAAGTCGGCGAGGACCTGATCACAGCGGACGAGACCCTACGGCGACGGCTCGTGGGACTTGACTTCGTGAAGGCGCCGTAACGCCAGCCAGGAGATCATCCGTCTGCCAGGTCACTCCCCATGGCGGGAGGGACGATCGGCGTACGCCGACTATCGAAGCAGTCGACGCGCGCTCCATGCTTGACTCTGGGGCTTCGGCGACATATCCCCGGGAGGTCGCGATGAGGAGCAGTCCCTCCAAGCGCTCGGTACGTCGAGCCGGCGTGCCATCGAAGCGCAGCGTCTCGGCGAGGAGCTCGGGCGCGGCATACCAGCTGAAGGTCACTCTGCACGGCGCCAAGCCGCCGATCTGGCGGCGGGTCCACGTGCGGGTGTCGACAACCTTGGGCGAGCTGCATGACGTCATCCAGACGGCCATGGGCTGGACGAACACCCATCTGCACGAATTCGACGTCGACGGTGCCCGGTACGCGGCGCCGAACGAGATCTACGACGATCCCGACCCCGATGTCATCGACGCCAGGTCGGTTCGACTCGGCGACGTG
>JBBSGI010000172.1:0-2380 GCA_038254365.1 Propionibacteriales bacterium | reverse complement strand
GCCGGCATCGTTCAGACGGACCAGGACGGGCGATATGCACTCACCGAACTCGGACGCGGCCTCGGACCCGCCCTGGAACCACTCCGAACCTGGGCCAGACGCTGGGCCGACTCGAGTCCGCCGGCTTCCCAATAGTCGATCCTCGTACGGCACTGGCGATGCTGCTGCCCGGCAGGTCCCCGTACGGGTGTCTATGAGCGGCGCAGGTAGGCGCTATTGGGTGAATTTGGTGAGCAGGCGGGCGAACTCGCCGCGGTCGTGGTCGGACCAGTCGCTCATGACTTCGTTGAATGCGCCTTGGCGGGCGGTGTGCATGGCGTCAACGACCTGCAGACCACGGGCGGTGAGCTCCAGGTGCACCTGTCTGCCATCGGCCTGGGAGGCGACGCGCAGGATGAGGCCCGCTTTGATGGCCGCTGAGACCAGGCGGCTGGCTCGGGAGGGATCAAGGTCGAGTCGTTCGGCCACGAGGCCGACCGTCACCTCGTGACCTGGTGCAGGGGCGCCTTCCTCGACCGCGTCGACCACTGCCAGCTCGGACAGACTCAACTCGGCCCCGACCTGGGCGAAGACTTCTTCGGCGGCGCGGCGACCCAGACTGCGTCGACTGACGCTGCGCCGGAGTCGGATCAAGGCCCGCTCCACCGCGACCGGCGCTGCGCCATCCGGAGCCGGTGCGCCTACCCGCTTGGACCGACGGGGCGCACCGTGCGATCGGGAATCCGCGGTCGCGCTCACATGCCCATCTTAGCTCGTCGTCCTTGCCTTGCACATGTGTATGCATAAGGCATATAATTGCGTTGCACACGTATCCAACTTGGAGGCATTCATGACAGAACGCACAGCGACGAAATCCTCTGGGGACGATGGCGCGCCTGAGCCGCTGCCGATGCCCCGTCGTCAAACCGTGTTGGTGCTTGGTGGGCTGATGCTCGCCACACTTCTGGCCACGCTGGACACCCAGATCGTGGCGACGGCGTTGCCCACGATCGTGGGGGACCTGGGTGGACTGGACTACATCGCCTGGGTCGGCACCGCCTACCTGCTGACGCTGAGCATCGCCACGCCCCTGGGCGGCAAGCTGGGTGACCTGGTCGGGCGCAAGCTGGTGTTTCTCGGCGCGGTCCTCATCTTTCTCGCCGGCTCCGCCCTGGCCGGACTGGCCCAGACGATGACTCAGCTGATCGTCTTCCGCGCGGTGCAGGGCCTCGGCGGCGGCGGCTTGACCGTGTCGGTCTTCGCGATCATCGGCGAACTGTTCAGCCGCCGCGACCGAGCGCGCTACCAAGCGCTATTCGCGATTGTGTTCGTCATCTCCAGCGTGAGCGGACCAGTGCTCGGCGGAGTCCTGACCCAGTACCTCGGCTGGCGCTACGTGTTCTACGTCAACCTGCCCCTCGGCGCGCTCGTCCTCCTGGTGACGATCACCAGCCTGCAACTGCACCGCATACCAGGGCGCCCGAACATCGATGTTGCTGGCGCGCTGCTGCTGGGCGCCGCCGCCACCACGTTGATCCTGTTCACCAGCCGATTGGGGACATCAACGCGGCTGGTCAACGTCGCCACCATTGGGCTCGGCGTGGCCACAGTCCTTCTCGGCGCTGCGTGGGTGGTAGCGGAACGGCGCGCCGCCGAACCCGTGATCCCGCTGGCACTGTTCCGGCGACGCGCCGTCTCGCTGCCCACCGTGATCAGCTTCGTCGCCGGTTTCAGCTCTCTCGGACTGATCATCTACCTTGCATTGTTCTTGCAGATCGCCGGCCGACACTCCGCCACCGACGCCGGCCTACTTCTGCTGCCCGGCACGCTGGGCCTGGTCGCCGGCTCGGTCTACGCCGGCAAGACCGTGGCCCGCACCGGCAACTACAAGCCGATGCTTGTTGCCAGCATGGCCCTGGGCGCGGTCGCCGCCGTTCTGCTGTTCACCATGCACGCCGGCACCTCGACCGTCACCTCGGGCGCGTTCCTCTTCCTCTGGGGAGTCGGTGCCGGACTGTCCCAGCAGATCGTGGTCATCGCCGTACAGGACAACGTCGAACCCGCCGACCTCGGCGCAACCACCGGCGCTGTCACCTTCGCCCGAGTCATGGGCTCCACCCTGGGCATCGCCGTCTTCGGCGCTGTCCTCAACGTTCGCCTGCCCGGAGAGCTCTCCAGACACGTGCCGCAAGCCGCACGCCACCAGCTACCGGCCAGCGGATCGATCAGCCCCGCGGCACTGCGTCAGCTACCCGCTGCCCTCCAACAAGGCGTCGCCGACGCGTACGGCAACGCCCTGAGCGCCGTCTTCCTCACCGCCGCACCAGTACTCCTCCTCGGCCTGATCGCAGCACTCATGCTCAAACGCCAATCCCACGCACCGAGCGCCCGGTGACCGATC
>JBBSGI010000171.1:0-2382 GCA_038254365.1 Propionibacteriales bacterium | reverse complement strand
CTCCTGAGTCGGCTCCTACCGCTCCGGTGCTGGTCAGGGCGTTGAAGACCTCGCTCCGGACCGCCCCCTCCGCCTCAATCCGGCGAATTGGATGGGCACGCGGATGGGCAAGCGGATGTGCGGGCGGGCTGTGGGTCTCGGCGATGCCCACCTGATGAACGCGCTGCTCCCCCCTTCTGGTGGGTGCCCTCGTCGCCAAGGTGCGGTCACCTTGGCGGGGCCGAACAATGCCGGGGTGGTCTGCTGCTCCCGGCTTGCAATCGCAGGTGCCCCGAACCGACCGAACCTTCGCCGGTGCCCCTCAGGCGGCCGAATGGCTCTCAGCGGGCCGGCCCAGCCAGTTGAGGTGGTTATCGACCGAGCGCGTGTCGAGTGGTGCGATCGCGGCTTGCGTAAGGGCAGCGTTCACCGCCGTCACGGTCGAGCGGCGGCTGGTGACCAGCTGGATCATCTCGGTGAGCCGCATGCTCGACGGCAGACCGCCAATCCGCTGTGCTTCGGCGATGCGGGCGTGGAGGCTGTGTTCCTTCGCTCGAGCGAGGTAGCTGTTCCCGCCAACAAACCGGTGGCAGGGAAGCCGGCAACTGCCAACCAGATCGCGGGCAGCGGTCACTGACATGATTTCGGTCACGCGTCCGGCGTCGAATGAGCAACCCAACGCTTCGAGGTACATGCGCGAGGACGGGCCGCCGCTTCGCTCAGCGTCGGGGTCCTTCGGTGGCTTGGGTCGGCGTGCGTCGGACGGCTGGAACGTCTCGGACGAGGCAAGACCGGCGTCAGCTGCGTCAATGCCGCAGGCGCGCAACGCTGGCGTGATCGCGCCGGCATGACCAGCGATCACCGGCAGTCCGAGGTCACGAGCGTAAACGTAGAGCTCCGTCACCCTCTGCAGCTTCGTCGGGCCGTCGGTAACCGGTGCCGTCGGCCCCACCTGGAGATAGAGGGCGCTGAGGAAGCTCGGCAAGGTGTCCAGCAGCGCACGAGCTGCGGTGAGGCCCTCCGAGTGAGCGCCCACGAACAGCACCAGCGGCTTCGCAGGGACATCATCGAACTCTCCCGCCGCGGTCACGATCGTTTCGTATGTGTGCCGGAGATCCTCGTGCTTGTCGTCGGGCATGAGCCCCGGCACGAGGTACGCGCTCGCCCCGAGCTTGGCCTGGGCCCCAAGCGACGCACGTACGAGCCGAGCGAGTTGCTCCGGGGCGTCGGCCCTGACCGGGTCGGAAGGGGCCCAGCTGGCCTTGGTCATGGTCCCTACATCGAACGTCGGTCCGTAGCGGTATCGCCAGCACGATCCGTCAAGGAGGATGTTGGTGCCCTGCGCTCGCAGGGAGGCAAGGAAGCCGTGGTTCCTCTCAGCCCACGGAGCGTCGACGATCACCCACGGCAGGTCCAGGGACGCGTCGAGGAGAGTGTCTGGTCCAAGGCAGCGATCGACGGCCTTGTAGTTCTGACTGGTGACCCTCGGGATGAAGCCGTGGCCGAAATCCAGATCCATGGACTTGCTCCTTAGGCAACTACGCGACGTATACTACGACAAGAGCGCGACACAATGCTACACATCGAGAGGACCATCACATGGCATCGCTATCGGCCCTGCTCGACAGGCTCTACGAGAGCGAGGTCATCGACACCGCAGACGTGGCGCGGGTCAGCGGCGCCCACGCTCGGAGCGTCAGCCGGTGGCACACGGCGAAGGCCGAGCCCCGGCGCGAGTCTGAGGAGCGACTCCTGGAGTTGAACGCGGTCGTCGAGCTGCTCCGACGGATCCTGCTCGACGATGCGGCTCGTCTCTGGCTGCGCTCGCCGAACCCTGACCTCGGCTACGAGAAGCCGCTCGACCTCGTCGCCGCCGGCCAATACCAGCGCGTGATCGACCTGATGCTCGCGCTGGCAGAGGGCGTGACGGCGTGAGATGGCGAGCTTCGACCCCGCCCGCCTGAACGGCGTCGGTCTCATTGGTCTCGCGACCGTCGGCTACCGCCACCAGGCACCGGGCTTCGACGCTCGCAGCGGCGAAGGTGCCCGGCGTTTCGGTGGTCGGTACAACCCACCCCGGAGCTTTCCCGTTATCTATCTCTGTCTCACGAAGCCCTGCGCGGTGGCCGAGCTCACGCGCCTGGCAGAACGGCAAAGCGTCCAAGTCGAGGATTTCCTCCCGCGTGAGCTGTGGTCCATATGGACGGAGCTCGAGAGGGTTCTCGATCTCACGAAGGTCTCGGTCCTCACGTCGGCAGATCTCGATTCGCCCGACCTCATTCGCCCCAGCTACGCGTTCACACAACAGATTGGCGAAGCGGCACACGAGCGAGGTGTCCAAGCAATCAAGTCCCCATCGGCAACTGGTGTCGACGAGGTCCTCGCGCTCTTCCCGGAGAATCT
>JBBSGI010000170.1:0-2386 GCA_038254365.1 Propionibacteriales bacterium | reverse complement strand
TCGTCGGTCGGCGTCACCTGCACGGTGATCCCCAGCGGCTTGACCATCTGGGCGAAAAGCTCGCACTCGACCTGGCGGACCTGGTTGCCGATCGCGTAGCGCATACGCAGCGGCGGCACCGTCAGCCCGATGGGTGTCTTCAGCTGATCGCCGTCGATCTTGTATCCGGCGGAGGCGAGGATCTGTCTGGCCTTCGCCAGGTTGCCGGAGCCCTGACCGGTGTCGCTGATCACATCCTCGTAGCCCTTCTCCTGCGGTACGAAGTTGTGGCTGTTCAGCGGTTTTACTTTGGTGGCGAACTGGCCCACGGTCTTGTCGATGATGGCCTGCCGATCGACCGCGGTGAACAGGGCGGTGCGCAGCGCCGGGTCGGTGAGGTAGCCGCTCTGCAGGTTGAAGTCGAAGTGCTCCCACGTCAGGCCGAGCCCGACGAACGACGAGACACCCGGGATCCGGCGTACCTGCTGCACGAGATCGACCTGCGGCTGCGGATAGATCACTTGAACTGCACGGTTCTGCAATGCCGTGAGCTCCTGGTTGGCATCGGTCATGATCCGGTAGATCAGCCGGTCGAGTTGTGGACGCGTCCCGTACCACTTCGGGTTCGGCACCAGGGTGACCGACTCGTTGTTCTTGAAATTGTCGATCTGGAAGGGGCCACCGGCGTAGGTCGGCACATTCGCTCCGAACCAGCTGAACGACGCGGCCAGTCCCTGCGGGCTCTTGGTATCCCCATGCTGTGCGGCGATGTGCGCCGGATAAATCGGCGAGCCGTTACTCCACAGCTGCTTCCAGTCGGTGAACGGCTTGGTCAGGGTTACCGTGACCGTCTTGCCGTTGTCAGAGCCGACGACCGATCGGACCTGGTCATAGCCGGCGGTCGTGTACACCGGGCAGCCCGGGCAGTCGCGCCCATTCTGGAGCTTCCAGTTGTAGACGAAATCGTCCGCGGTGATCGGCGTCCCGTCCGACCACACCGCACTCGATTTGATCTTGTAGACGATCGTCTCAGGGAAGGAGTTGGTCACCTTCGCCGAATCGAGCAGATCGTTGTTCATCGTCGCTGTAAGGTCCGGCTGGGTGACAAAGGTGTAGGGCAACACGGCTTTGAGGACCTCGTTGTTGTCGAACACGTTGCCCGCAATGGACAGCAGGTTCCAGTTCGCAATGTTCTTTTCGATGACGTAGGTGAGCTGGCCACCTTGCCGCAGCTGACCGGGCGCTGCCGAGTTGCAGGTGTTCGGGTTCACCTCGCACGCCGCGAAGGCGGACCCGGTCTGGCGCTGACCTCGATGCGCCGTTGCACCGCCGCCACCGCAGGCCGCCAGCACCGTGGCGCCCGCGACGAGCGCGATCACGCGCCGCATCTTTGATCGCCTCATGGACCCCATGGGCTGGTGACAGTACGCCCACCGCGTGCGCCGCTGCGTCATCGGATAAGTCTTCTTCGCAAGGCGGCGTGTACGGTGTGCGGACGCTGAGGACTGAGTGCTCCACCGCGACGAGCACAGCTATCCGACAGCCTCAGGCGGTGGTGCCGCCACCGCTCGGGCGGCATCAGGACCATCGCTGAGCAGTACTCGGAACCCGTTCTCGTCGAGCACCGGCACCTTGAGCGTCACGGCCTTGTCGTACTTCGAGCCAGGCGCCTCGCCGACGACCACGAACGCGGTTTTCTTCGACACCGACCCGGCCGCCCGGCCCCCCCGCACGGCGATCGCCTCCACCGCCTCGTCGCGGGAGAAGCCCTCCAGCGAGCCGGTGACCACGATGGACAGTCCCTCGAGGTGGCGTACCACCGAGTCGTCGACCGGCTCCGCCATCCGTACTCCGGCGGCGCGCCATTTGGCCACCACCTCGCGGTGCCAGTCGACCGCGAACCACTCGCGCACTGCCGCGGCGATCGTCGGACCAACCCCATCGACGGCGGCCAGGGCCTGCTCATCGGCGGCCTCAATGGCCTGCAACGTACGGAACTCGCGGGCCAGCGCTTGGGCAGCGGTAGGGCCCACGTGCCGGATCGACAGGGCCACCAGGATCCGCCACAGGGGGCGGTCCTTAGCGGCGTCGAGGTTGGACAGCAGTTTGCGCCCGTTTGCCGACAGTTCTGCGGCTTTGGTGCGAAACAGATCCACCGCAAGCAGCTTGCGCTCGTCGAGGGAGAACAGGTCGCCCTCGTCGTGCACCACGCCAGCGCCCAGCAGCGCGACCGCGGCCTCGTAGCCGAGCATCTCGATGTCGAAGGAGCCGCGCCCCGCCATGTGGAAGATTCGCTCTCGGAGCTGGGCAGGGCAGCAGCGGGCGTTGGGGCAGCGGATGTCGACGTCGTTCTCCCGCTCACGCCGCAGTGGCGTGCCGCATTCCGGGCACTGCGTGGGCATGACGA
>JBBSGI010000169.1:0-2388 GCA_038254365.1 Propionibacteriales bacterium | reverse complement strand
GTCCCAGTCCGGCGAACCACCGGTCGACCACCGCCCGTTCGAGCGCGAAGCGATGCTCGACGCAGCTCGGGGGCAGGCCCTGCTCATGGGCCATGTACGAAGCCGATTCGGCCTCGTCGGCGGCCATTTCCCAGTAGGCCCGCACCACCTCGTAGTCGAGGCGGTGATCATCACGATAGATCGACACCCAAGCTGAGCCTACCGCTGATGACCTGGCGTCGAAGCACTCGGCGGGTGAACCCGGGGTGAAGTTCAGGAGAAATGCTAAAGTCGATCTGACTCGTCGAGAGAAACCTCTCGCCTTTCGACTGTGCGCGACCGTCCGCAGCCGTTCTTCGAGGGTCCGTTGACCTGGCGGCGCAGTGGGTGACGACGCAGCCATCGAGAGCCGTGGAGGCTTGCAGTGACGCACACGGTGGCGGTTGGCGCCCAGGAGCCGGTTCCGGGGAACCTGTCTAACGGCTCGCTGCCGGTACGCCGCGCGCTCATCCTCGCCGCGGGCCTTGGCCTGCGCATGCGCCCCCTTACCGCCGCCCTGCCCAAGTGCCTCGTCGAGGTGAACGGGATCCCGATCTTGTTCCGATCGCTGCGGATACTGGCCTCCGCGGGGGTGACCGAAGCCATCATCGTGGTCGGCCACGAAGCGGTCCAGGTCCGCCGGAGGGTAGGGCACAGTTTTGCCGGGATCGACATCGAGTACGTCGATGCCCCGTCGTTCGACACGACCAACAACATTCGCTCGCTGTGGGATGCCCGCCGGTACTGTGACGAGGACATCCTCCTGCTCGAGGGCGACATCGTCTTCGACCGCGACGTTGTGATGCGCCTGCGGGAGCAGGTCGGCAGCAGTATGGCCGTGGCCCCCAACAACGCCAACTTCTCGGGCACCGTCGTGCGTCATGACGACAACGGCTTTGTCACCGCCTTCATCCTGGGCGCCGACCTGGACGGGGGTCTCAACGGCAATGATGCTCAGAAGACTGTAAACCTCTACCTGCTGCGGGCCGAGGTGCTGCGCAACAAGATCCTGCCCGAACTGTGCCGCCAAGTGGATAGCGGCAACGTGCATGTTTACTACGAGACGGTGTTCCGCGACCTCGTAGCCGACGGCTCGTTACCGGACCTCGTTGCCGTCGACGTCTCGACCAGCCGGTGGTACGAGCTCGACGATCACCGCGACCTCGAGATCGCCGAGTTCATGTTCCTCAGCCGTGAACGCCAGTTCGACCGCCTCCGGTCACTGCACGGGTCGTACTGGCGTTACGGCGTCGTCGACCACTCCTACCTGTACAACCTCTACTTCCCTCCGCCGGCCATGCTCGACGAGCTCCGGGACGAGCTACCCGACATCGTCACCAACTACCCGGTCGGTCAGGTAGAGCTCGACCGCCTCGTCGCCCAATGGACGGCAACCGACCCGGCGGGCATCGTGGTGGGCAACGGGGCCGCTGAGCTGATCAAGGTGCTCGGCCAGCACTTCATCGAGAAGATGACGATCCCCGTCCCCTCCTTCAACGAGTACGAGAACGTATTGCGGCCCGAGCAGCTCGACCGCGTGGCACTCGATCCGGTGACCCTCGAGCTCGACCTCGACGCCTTCGCCGAGTCGGCCCGGCGAGCGGGCGCCAACGTGGCCGTCCTCGTCACCCCCAACAACCCGACGGCCCTCTCCGTCGACCGTCAGGTAGTCCTGGAACTGGCCCGCCGCCTGGGCGAACACCGGTGCCGGCTGATCGTGGACGAGTCGTTCATCGAGTTCTCCCGCGCCGGGCGGACAGCCAGCGTCGAGGGCGACGTCGACAAGCACCCCAACCTGGTCGTCATCAAGAGCATGAGCAAGGTGTTCGGCATCGCCGGCCTGCGCATCGGCTACCTCCTCACGGCCGACCACCACTTCGCAGCTGCCGTTCGCGCCCAGCTACCCATCTGGAACCTGAACGGTATGGCGGAGTCCTTCCTGCGCCGGGTGGGCCGCTACCGCAGCGAGCTCGAAGCCAGTTGCGAGGTGGTGCGCGACACCTGCCAGGAGCTCTACCGCGCGCTGTGCGAGCTGCCAGGCCTGGCACCCTTGCGACCCGACGCCAACTTCGTGTTCTGTAAGATCAGCAAGCCCGGTCTCACGGGACCGGCGCTGGTTCGAACGCTGTACGTCGAACACAACATCCTGATCAAGGACTGCGCGTCGAAGACAATCCCCGAGGCCGATCGCTACCTGCGCATCGCGGCGCGCACGGTGGCCGAGAACCGGCGGCTCGTCGACGCCCTGTCCCAGCTCGGGTTGGACCGGCCCTGAGCGCGTCACTGGTCGCCGATGCGCGGGGCGACACCGCTCCGCCGCCTCCAACCATCCTGTCCCACCTCGCCGACGCCGCCAATCTGCTCACTCTC
>JBBSGI010000168.1:0-2434 GCA_038254365.1 Propionibacteriales bacterium | reverse complement strand
GAGTCGAGGCGGCGCGACGCCAGGTAGGCCAGGGCCTCGGGAGAGGACTTCAGCGTCTCGTGGTAGTAGGCCACGACCTGGTCCAGCACCTCCGCGTCCGCGGCGTCGGGCGCGACCGGCGGCGCCAGCTTGCGGGTCACCGAGCGTCCCGGGGCCCGGCCGGTGCCGGTGCCGGCGGGCAGGTCGGCCCGCAGCAGCTCCACCGCGTGGCGGAAGCTGATGCCCTCGGTGCGCATGACCCAGTCGATGACCGACCCGCCGGCGCCACACGCCCCCAGGCAGTGCCACAGGTTCTTCCCGGGGGAGATGACCAGCGACGGCTCGTGGTCGTCGTGGAAGGGGCACAGGCCGACAAGGTCGGCACCGTGGCGGCGCAGGGCGATGCCCCGGCGCTCGGCCAGGCGCTGCAGCGACACCTCGGCCTTGAGGCGGTCGATCTCGTCGTCGGGGATGCGGGCCACGGGCGCCTCCGGAAGAAAAGTTCCCATGCCTGATCTGCACAGAACCTATGCCACTATTGCACAACCAGCAAACAAAGGTGGACCAACCAGGCAAGCGAGGAGGCCGCTGTGAGCGCAGAATGGGCCCGCCACGACCACGGAGGGCCGGTCATGTCCCTGCAAGAGCGGGTCAAGCAGTTGCGCAAGGAGCACGGCTGGTCCCAGGGCGAGCTGGCCGAGCGGATAGGCGGCGACCCGGCCCAGATCAGCCGCTACGAGAACGGTCGCATCACCCCGTCAGCCGACGCCGTGGTCAAGCTGGCCGAGGTGTTCGACGTCTCCACCGACTACCTGCTCGTCGAGGACAGCCCCCGCCGGCCGTTCCGGGGGGCCGAGGACGCCCTCGGCGACCGCTTGGGGACGGTCGGCGAGCTGAGCGCCGAGGACCTGGCGCTGCTGGTCGGGTTCCTCGACGCCCTCGTCACCAAGAACCGGCTCAAGGCTCTCGCCGGCGGGGTGAGCTGAGCTCGTCATCACGATGGCAAGGCATAGGCCGGCCGTCACGCCGGAAGACGAGAGTTGGATCTACCAGTTCCCGGACGAGACGGCCCAACAGCTTCACGACGTGATCGCTGAGGACCCCACGGCGCGGACACTCCTCGAGCGGCGCGGGTGGAAACAGACTCGCTGTGATTTCGCTTCGCCGACAGATAGGCGAACGATTGCAGTCGTCCTCGTCAGGCCTGGGGGACGCAGGCTCCAAATCCACTTCCGTGCCAAGGACTACTTCGCGCCTGGCGCTACGGCTGGTGACCCGCCATCGGAGCGCTACCCCAATGTCGTCTCACGCCTCGTCACGCGCCTGACCGAAATCGCCGAGGATCACTCCGCCGGCGATAAAGGATGGATCGATGGTTGAGAACGACGCCACTGACATGGCTACAAATGCAACTCCAGCTCAGCGGACTCCGTCGGCGGTTTCGGCTCGACTGTCTCTTTGACCACGGTGCCGAGAGGGCGCGTGCTCGCTGCAGTTCGAGGCTACCCGCAGCCTCGATGACGAGGAGAAGGAGACCCTCAAGGCTCTCCTCGAGGGCTTCCTCCTCCGCCACGATGCTCGCCGCTGGAGGAGCGCGTCATTGGGGCGCCGCCGCTCAGCGCTCCCTGCGCCGATCGAACGACAGCTCGGGGCTCTTCCGACAACGAGGTTGCGTCACCGGTCGATGGCCAACCATATGGCCGTCACTAGCGCACACACCGCAACGTATGCGAGAAAAATCAAAAGCACAGCCCCGAGAGATAGCCCGGACCCAATCCATTTGATCAGAAACCCGCCGAGGAGTACTGCCAACGCCGCAAGAAGACGCCATGTATCCCGGAATCGCCTGTTGTTAGCCATCAAGTTCGTCGGCAAAGACGCTGGTTAGTTGGCTGACCGGCAGCCGTAGTCGTGGAATCAAGAAGGTTCAAAGCGTATCACCTGACACAACCCGTCCGCACCTGTGGCGTAAACGCCACCGACTCCAATGGCCTTACCCAGGCCACGAAGGGCTCTGCTGGAGGCAGACTTGAGGATCGTTCCTGCCTTCAACTCCGCATAGTTGAGACCCAAGGCCTTTGCCGCGGTCACTCCCGCCTCTCCGTAGCTGCCATCCCAGGCGAGTTTTGCAGCCCGCGCCAGATCACCATATCCGACGTAAGCACTCGTCGTTCGAAGCCAAGCAGGGCATGAACTCTGGCGGTCAACCTTCGTCCATATTCCAAAGGCACGTAGCTCCTTGGGGTCACCGGAGGCACGAGCTTTCACGTAGGTCCTGCAGAAGTTGCTCGTTGTCCTGTAAGGGTCCACCGCCTAGTTACTTCAGCCGGAAAAAGTCGGCCCTGAAATAGCCCCTGACCTGCGGCGTTGCAATCCGGGGCCGACGTGAAGCAGCTCGAATGTCACCGAGAGCGCCCGGAGGGCCTATTCCGTAAGGGCTTTTGGCCCTTTGGCG
>JBBSGI010000167.1:0-2470 GCA_038254365.1 Propionibacteriales bacterium | reverse complement strand
TTCTTGCTCTGCGTGGCCCGGTTGGCTACCTACAAGAACGTCGACGCAGTCGTGAACGCACTCCGTGGCCTGCCGGACTCGACGTTGATCGTGGTCGGGAAAGGGCCTGAGTACGCACGCCTCGTGGCCATGGCACCGCCCAACGTGAGGTTCGTCGGGGAGGTTAGCGAACCCGAGCTGCGGTGGCTGTACGCCAACTGCGCGGGCCTCGTAGCCGCCTCGTACGAGGACTACGGCCTCACACCCAACGAAGCGGCCGCCTTCGGCAAACCAGTGGCCGTGCTGCGAGCAGGCGGATTCCTGGACACCGTCGTCGAGGGGACGAGCGGCGTGTTCTTCGACGCTCCTCGTCCTGCTCTGATCGCAGAAGCCCTGAACCGCCTCGTGTCGAGGACGTGGGACGGCGAGGCAATCATGGCTCACGCGGCGCGGTTCAGCGAGAATGACTTTATAGCGCAGCTACGTGGCATCATCTTCGATCCGGAATAGAGACGAGACGCTGGGAAGTCCCGAACCTACCCAGGCACGCACCAAAGCTTGCCCTACGCGGGACTTCGAAACACCGACGGCTGCCCCCGCCACCTCGAGGGACCACGGCGCACCACCGCCCCCCTTTTCGTGGACGAGTACCGCCGCAACCGCACGACCGGCAGCTTCCTGCTGATCGACGAGGGATCGGGGCCACCGTGGCAGCCGGCATGGTCCTTTGAGGGTTCTTCGACTTTGAGCGGGGGCGCCTTGCTTTGGGCTGCCGGGCTCACAGCTAGGCTGCGGAACCGGTGGACGACATCCCCGTGAACGCCGCCGGCCGTGTTCGGCGTGAGCAGGACTTCTGGGGACACCACCTGCCCAGCGTGGAGGAGTGCGTTGCCGAGTTCCACGCTGGACCGGATCCGAACACCGAAGGCATGTTGCAAGCGATCGGTCCGGCTCGAGGGGCACGCGTCTTGGATTTCGCTTGTGGGACCGGCGTGGTCAGCGCTTGGCTGGCGAGCAGAGGCGCAGAGGTGGTTGGCCTTGATCCGAGCTCGGAGGCCATCTCGGTGGCCAAGGAGGTCTGCCGTGGACTGGCCCTGGCGCCGACTTTCGTCAGCAGTTCGGTGGAGGACGCCGAGGATCTCGGTGGTGTGTTCGATGCGGTGGTGGGCCGCTACGCCCTTCATCACACCGACGTTGCTGCCACCGGCGCGGCGCTCGCCAAGCTGGTGCGGGCGGGGGGGAAGGCCGCCTTCGTCGAGACATTCGCCACCAACCCGCTCCTGCGTTTCTCTCGTCGCCACTTGATCGGGCGGGCGGGGATCCCCCGGCTCGGAACGCTCGATGAGCGCCCTCTTGGCCCCGAAGACATCCGGGCGCTGCGAGAGGCGTTCGGCCAGGCGACCACGATCGTGTCCGAGATGCGGTTCCTGCGGATCCTGGACCGCCAGGTACTCCACTACCGCTCTCCATGGGCGAGCAAGGCGTGTGCATTCGTGGACGACGTTCTTCGCCGCCTACCCCGATCCGCCTCCCTCAGCTACCACCAGGTGGTCGTGCTGGAGAAGGTCCCTCGGTAGAGGCGCGCCGGACGGGACCGCACGTCTGCCTGGGATCAGGGTCGATGACGGAGTTGTGCCAGGCGCGGGTAGAGCACCTGCCACCCCCGCCGACCAACGATCACCCGGGCCTCCTCGGGACGCCTGGTAGCCAGGTACGTGGGCGCATCCCAGCCGCGAGGCGTCCAGGTCGACGGGATCAACCTCGGGCCGAGAAGCGCCTCTTCCACCCCGAAGATCGAGAACCCCGCCTCCTCGAGCAGGAGGGAGACGGGTGACGGGAGGCGCTGGTGGTCCTCGAAGAGGATGTCCCGGATCAGGTTCGCCTCCAGCGTTCCGCTCGCTCCTTTGAACACCGCGAGCTCATGGCCTTCGACGTCGACCTTCATGACGCCGACCGGCCTGCCGGCGACGACGGTGTCGATGGTCACGGTTTCGACCTCGTGGTCGTGGTCGCCGCCCTCGGTGGTGGCGAGGGTCGCCAGCCCGTTGTTCGAGGCGAAGGCTGCCGGGAGGTGGAGCACGGCCGTCCCTGGCGAGTCCGAGACGGCGCGGAAGTCCAGCTCAACCTTCATCCCGACTGAGCCCCAGCGCAGCTTGTTGCTCGTGAGGAAGGGGGTCAGGAGCGGGTTCGGTTCGAACGCAACGACCTGGCGCGCTCGGGTCGCCAGGAGGCCGGTGAAGTAGCCGATGTTCGCCCCTACGTCGAGGGCCAGGTCCTCCGGCTTGGTGAGTCGCCACATGACCTCGGAGACGGCGAGCTCGTGGACACCCAACCTGGCGATGCCGGCGCCCATGTGGTCGTCTCGAGCCACCACCATGCTGCCCCCCCAGGCGACACGCGTGACCGGCTCTGGGTGGTTATGACTACGAGTCACGGCCCGCCAAACCAACTGCGTGGGACGGAAGAGGTAGTGGGGCTTGGACAACCGTTC
>JBBSGI010000166.1:0-2483 GCA_038254365.1 Propionibacteriales bacterium | reverse complement strand
TTGTCGGAGTCGCGCCACTCGGCACGTCGTTCACCGACGCCCAAGCCGACAAGCTCCGGCCACACATCGGGGCGGGCAAACCTGGCCCGATCGTGGCCACCGACGCCGACGCCGCCGGCCAGCGAGCGGCCTACCGCGCCTTCTGGCAACTCGCGGCCCGGAACGCCGACCCGCAACACCTCCTCGTCCCCGACGGCAAAGACCCCGCCGAGATGCTGCAAACCGCCGGACCCGAACGGCTGCACGCCGCCCTGTCCTCCCCCACCGACCTCGCCGACGCGGTCATCGCCGCCCGGCTCAGCGAATACACCGACAGACTCGACACCGTCGAAGGACGAGTGTTCGCCACCCGCCGCGCAGCCGAGGTCATCGCCGCGCTCCCCGACGGCTGGATCGAGCACATCGACCGACTCGTCGACCAGACCGGGATCGCGAAACAAACCGCGATGTCAGAGGTCATCGACGCCGTCGAAGCATGGACCGCTGACCCACGAGGGCTAGTCAAGAAGCACCTCGCCGAACGTACGTCGATCCTGCTCACCTCCGATCCCGCAACCGCAAACACCTCAACACCCGCCCCAGCAGCCGACTTGCCTCCTACCCAGCGGTGGGCGGCACTCGTCGACTCCGTCCACGCCGGACTCAGCAACGACCCGTACTGGCCCGCGCTGGCCCGCACCATCGACCAGGCAGCGGCCGGCGGAATCGACGTCAAGACCATGCTGCCGGGCCTACTTGCAGACAATCCGCTCCCGGACGAGCACGCGGCGCGAAGCCTCGACTTCCGACTCGTCGACGCCGCCGGCGACGTCGTCCGCCCAAACATTCGTCGGCCCGAACCGATCAGCCGCGAAGACGACGAAGCTGCGGCGCGGACGCGCCGTGCCGAAGCTGACCGGGCGACCGCAGACCGCCGCCGGCCGCCCGCACTGCCCGCTGCGCGCGCCCCCGTCGAACCTGACCGCACGCCGCTGGCGAGCCCGCCCACCCCCGAGAACGCACGCCGAGGTCCTCGCCGCTAACAGCCAATCAAGGTGAGGAGTCGTCGCCAAGAAGCGGTGACCACCAGAATCTGGCCCATGACGCTGCGGTAAGTCGTCGATGCCTCCGCCGGACTCGGATGGTCGACCACATGCAAGGGGATCGCGGCCTGCTAAGCGGCCGAGCGCGTCACCGGTGCGCGAATCAGACGCAATCTCCGAGGCGAACTCTGCTTGCGCGCAACTTTCGAGTCGGTGGGTCGAGGGGCTCGACCCGTACATGCCGCCTAGGCGCCACCGTCTTGATCGTCGAAGCGCGCAAACACTGCAGCTCGGCCGGCAGCGTCCAGAACGTCGCCATCGGTGTCCGACCCAGCACGCAGGATCGAATCTCGCACGTGGTCCCACCGCTCCGAGGTCCGATGTCGACGGCTCGCCACGAGGAGGTCGCCACTTCGTTTCTCGGCAGTTTGTCAACTACGAGCCACGGCTCATCAATCGGCGCGTTCGCTCTCGGTCGTGTCGCGGTAGACGGATACGGAATGAAGAGCACCGAGTCGCCGACGGCGATCTGCCCGTACATGGACCGATACCGCCGGAGCGGAAACGCCTCGACGAGGTAACCCGTGTCCTGAGCCGCCTTACTGACAGCTCTAGAGACGTCGTCCTCCCACGTCCGGTCGTCCCAAACGTAGTCAAGCAGCCAGAGACGTTTGTTCGGGTCGGTAATTGGTTGCTCATTCCCGGGACGGAACGTCGTGGTCGGCGATCGCCTCGTTCGCGGAAGCTTCTCCACTCGCGCCAGCCACTGGGGGGTGAGCGGCGCGACGCCCACCTTCCACCCTGCGATTGCGGAGCGAACGTCGGCGACCGCCTCGGGGTCGTCCAGAACGATGACTACCTCAGCCTTCTTGTCCACCGACGTCACCGACGCGTTGGCGGATCCGACGATCGTCTTCGGCTTCGATGAATCGACCACAATCACCTTCGCGTGCAGGCCGGGCCGGGAATACAGAACGACGCCGGCCTTCATTAGCTTGCACATGCTTATCCGGTTAGGTCAGGTAGCTTGGGCAAATGCCGCGTCCTGACTTTCCGAGAACGATCGTGGAGTTCCAGCAGTGGTTTCCCGACGACGAGGCGTGTGCGGGGTACTTGTTCGAGTCGCGCTGGCCGGAGGGGTTCCGCTGTCCGCGGTGCGGGCATGGGCATACCTGGCCGGTGAGCAAGCGCCGGGTGCTGTTGGAGTGCGCGGCCTGCCACCGGCAGACGTCGCTGACGGCGGGCACCGTGCTGCACAAGACGCGCACGCCGCTGCACCTGTGGTTCTGGGCGGCCTACCTGATGAGTACGCCGACGCCAGGAACTTCGGCGTTGCAGCTGCAGCGCCAGCTCGGGCTCGGTCGCTATGAGACTGCGTGGATGATGCTGCACAAGCTGCGCCGGGCGATGATCAATCCCGAACGCGAGCCGCTGACGGCGGAGGTGGAGGTCGACGAGTGC
>JBBSGI010000165.1:0-2492 GCA_038254365.1 Propionibacteriales bacterium | reverse complement strand
TCTTCAGATCAGCCACTTCACACCCCCATTCCGGCGGCCCGCGCCCGCAACATGCCAGCCGGCGCCACGTCCTCCAGCGGCAGACCGCGGCGAGCGGCCACCTCCTCAGGACGCTGCAATCCCTTCAGCGCAGCCACCGTGGCGTGCACAACGTTGATCGCATTATCACTGCCCAGCGACTTCGAGAGCACGTCGTGCACGCCGGCGCACTCCAGCACCGCGCGAACCGGACCGCCCGCGATGACCCCAGTACCTGGAGACGCGGGACGGAGCAGCACAACTCCAGCCGCTGCCTCACCGGTGATCGGGTGCGGGATGGTGCTGGCAATCCGGGGAACCCGGAAGAAGTTCTTCTTGGCTTCCTCCACGCCCTTCTGGATCGCCGCTGGCACCTCCTTGGCTTTTCCGTAACCGACGCCGACCATCCCGTCGCCGTCGCCCACCACGACCAAAGCGGTGAAGCTGAAGCGCCGGCCGCCCTTGACCACCTTGGCCACCCGGTTGATCGCGACCACCCGCTCGAGGTGCGGACTCTTCTCCGGCTGGGCCGCGCCGCGGCCACCGTCGCGGCGGTCTCGACGATCGCTACGCTCGCCTCCGGTTCCGCCTCCGCCTTCCCGCCGTACGCGTCCAGGCATCAGGCGTTCCTTCCATTGCTCAGGTGCCGTTGTCGTTGCTGTCTTGTGGTCGTCATCAGAATTCCAGGCCGGCTTTGCGGGCGGCGTCGGCCAGCACCGCGATGCGCCCGTGGTAGTCGTAGCCCCCGCGGTCGAAGACCACCCGGTCCACGCCCGCCGCCTTGGCTCGGGCCGCGATCAGCTCGCCGACCTTGACCGCCCTGGCCTTTTTGTCCCCGTCGAGGGCGCGGACGTCCGGCTCGGTGCTCGAAGCCGCCGCCAGGGTGTGTCCGGCGAGGTCGTCCACGAGCTGCACTGCGATGTGTCGAGACGAGCGGTTGACCACCAGGCGTGGGCGCTCCGGCGAACCACTGACCCTCTTGCGCAGCCGGAAGTGCCGCCGCGACCTGGCCAGCCTGCGTCGGGTCGAAATGTCCGTGCCGACTCGCGGCCGCTTCGTCATGCCGGTCGCCGACGGCGCTGCCGTCGAACCAGCGGCCGACGGCGCTGCCGTCGAATCGGATGTTGTTGCCTCAGCCATGATCACTTACCCGTCTTCCCGACCTTGCGTCGGATCTTCTCGCCCGCGTAGCGGACGCCTTTGCCCTTGTAAGGGTCAGGACGCCGCAACCTACGGATGGTCGCCGCGATCTCGCCGACCGCCTGCTTGTGAATCCCGGTCACGGAGAATCGCGTCGGGCTTTCCACGGTGAAGCTGATGCCATCAGGCGCCTTGATCGGCACCGGGTGGCTGTAGCCCAACGAGAACTCCAGATCCGAGCCTTTGGCCACCACCCGGTAACCGACGCCGTGGATCTCCATGCGCTTCTCGTATCCCTGGCTGACCCCGAGGACCATGTTGTTCACCAGGGTCCGAGACAGCCCGTGCAACGACTTGCTGCGCCGTTCGTCATCCGGCCGCTGGACCAGCAGGCTACCGTCCTGCTCCCATGCCACGGTGATCGGCTCGGGAACGGTATGCGACAGGACGCCCTTGGGCCCCTGCACTGTCACGGTGCGCCCGTCGATGGCCACATCGACACCGGTCGGAACGATGATCGGCTGCTTCCCGATGCGCGACATCTCCGCTGCTCCCCTCTCACCAGACGAAGGCGAGGACTTCCCCGCCCACGCGCTTCTTGGCGGCCTGCCGGTCGGTGAGCAGTCCTGTGGATGTCGAGATGATCGCCACACCGAGGCCGCCGAGCACCTTGGGCAGCGAGGTCGACTTGGCGTATACCCG
This sequence comes from Propionibacteriales bacterium, assembly GCA_038254365.1. Classification (GTDB taxonomy): domain Bacteria; phylum Actinomycetota; class Actinomycetes; order Propionibacteriales; family Nocardioidaceae; genus JAWWPG01. The sequence continues at coordinate 632 of JBBSGI010000165.1, read as the reverse complement.
CAGACCAGGCTTGGACACCCGGCGCAGACCAGCAATGCTGCGCTCCCGGTTGGGACCGAACTTCAGTTCCACTACCAAAGACTTCCCTACGGGTGCGTCCTCAGCGTGGAAGCCCGAGATGTAACCCTCCCGTTGGAGGATCTCGGCAATGTTCACCTTGATCTTGGAGTGCGGCATCACGACCCGGTCGTGATAGGCCGAGTTCGCGTTCCGCAGCCGGGTCAGCATGTCTGCGATCGGATCGGTCATCGTCATGGCGAGCTCATGATCCCTTCCCGCCGTGGTTCCCTTCCGGGCCTACGGCGACTATTAGCTGCATCCGGTGAGTGGCGACCGCTCACCTGGTGGGGCGCCCAGTGCCATACCAATAGGGGCCCTACCAATAGGGGCTCTACCATGAGGATTTGCTCACGCCGGGGAGCTCGCCCCGGTGGGCCATCTGGCGCAGGCAGATCCGACATAGCCCGAACTTTCGGTAGACCGCCTTGGGCCGCCCGCAGCGCTGGCAACGGGTGTAACCCCGCACCGCGAACTTCGGCTTGCGCGCGGCTTTGATGACCAGCGCCTTCTTCGCCATCAGCTCTCCTTGAAGGGGAAGCCCAGACGACGCAGCAGCGCCCGGCCTTCTTCGT
>JBBSGI010000164.1:0-2494 GCA_038254365.1 Propionibacteriales bacterium | reverse complement strand
CCTGGCCGGGTTCTTCCTCATCGACTGCGACGGCCGGCAGCGGGCGGAGGAGATCGCGGCCAAGTTCGCCCAGCCCGGGGGCGTCATCGAGCTGCGGCCCGCGATGTGGCCGGGCGGCGACGATCAGTGACGGACGCTGTCCCCGAGGACGTGTGGCGTGGCAGCGCGCCACAGGTCCTCGGGGCGCTCCTGCGGCGGTACGGCGACTTCGACGCCGCCGAGGACGCCGTCCAGGAAGCCCTGCTGGCCGCGTCCGTGCAGTGGCCGGCGGAAGGGACCCCCGACAATCCGACCGCGTGGCTCATCAGGGTCGCCTCGCGGCGGCTCATCGATCGGCAGCGGAGCGACAGGGCTAGAGCCGACCGCGAGCAGGCCGCCGCGACGCAGGCCGCCGCGACGCAGGTGCCCGCCGACGAGCTGTACTCGGCTGCGGCGGACGGGGAGGATGCACACGCCCGCGACGACACCGTGCTTCTGCTCCTGCTGTGTTGCCACCCTGCGCTGACGCGGGCCTCTCAGGTGGCCCTGTCACTGCGGGCCGTGGGGGGCTTGACGACCGCGCAGATCGCGCGGGCGTTCCTCGTACCCGAGTCGACGATGGTGCAACGCATCAGCCGAGCCAAGGCCCGTCTGCGTGAGGTCGACGCACGTTTCACGCTCCCCGCCCGCGAAGAGCTGCCGGACCGGATGGCTTCGGTGCAGCACGTTCTCTACCTCATCTTCAACGAGGGCTACACGTCCACGGGCGGCGCGACCCTTTACGACGTCTCCCTCACGGGTGAGGCGATCCGCCTGACACGCCAGTTGCATCAACAGCTGCCGGACTCGGCTGAGGTGACCGGGCTGCTCGCACTGATGCTCTTGACCGACGCCAGGCGGGCGGCGCGGGCCCACGCCGACGGGTCCCTGGTGCCACTCGCCAGACAAAATCGCGCACGGTGGGATCGGGCGGCGATCACCGAGGGCACCCGCCTCCTCGAGACGGTCCTCACGCGCGGGCACGTGGGCCCATACCAGCTCCAGGCCGCGATCGCGGCCGTGCACTCGGAAGCGAAGAGCTGGGAGGAGACGGACTGGATGCAGATCGTGGTCCTCTACCGCATGCTCGACGACATCGCACCCAGCCCGGCGGTGACCCTTAACCTGGCCGTCGCCGTCGCTATGGCGCACTCCCCCGACGCGGGTCTGCGCATGCTGGACCCGCTGCTGGACGACCCGCGGACGCGGCGCAACCACCGGATCCACGCTGTCCGAGCGCACTTGCTGGAGATGACCGGTAGGAACGTCGAGGCCGGAGCCGCCTACGCCGCAGCAGCCCGGCTGACCACGAGTATCCCCGAACAGCGGTACCTCAACAGCAAGGCGGCGCAGCTGAACCGGTGAGTCTCAGGCATCACCACCCTAGGCGCAGAACTCGTTGCCCTCGGGGTCGCGCATGACCACCCAGACGACACCGAGGTCGGCGTGCTCGGACACCTCGCTCGCCCCGAGCGCCACCAGCCGGTCGACCTCCGCCCGGACGGCTCGGCGCTGCTCCTCGACCGGTATCCCCGGCCCGCCGCCGCTCTGCAGGTCCAGGTGCACCCGGTTCTTCACCGCCTTCGCCTCGGGCACCCGCTGGAAGAACAGTCGCGGGCGTACGCCGTCCGGATCGACGACGGCCGAAGCGGCTCCCCACTGCTCCCGCGGTACGCCCTGGGCGCGGAGGAACTCCTCCCAGCTGGCGAAGCCGGCCGGCGGCGGTTGCACCTCATAGTCCAGGGCGGCAGCCCAGAACGCCGCCAGCCGAGCAGGATCGACTGCGTCCATCGTCACTTGGAATGGTCGTGCCACCGGCGGCCTCCTAGCGCTGATCGAAGCAACGCCGGCCGGCACCGGAGCTACCCGTCCGAGCTGGGGTCGGCCGACGAGGCGGTGCGACCCTGGTCGGCGGCCCAGGCGGAGAGCAGGCCGCGGAAGTGCGCCACGAACCTGTCGTGCTCGTGGGCCGGGAACGTCGAGGCCACGGTATCGACCAGCAGCCGGTCGAACTCGGCGCTGGTCACGTAGTCGAGCATGGCCTCGTCGACGTCGGCCAGGTGTCGGGTGCAGAACTCCGCATAGCGCTCGGTCTGGAAGTACTCGTCGGCCAGCCGACGGTAGGCCGCCAGTTTCTCGGCGTACGGGAGATCCTGGTCCCCGACGGCGAAGAAGAGCCTGGTCTCCGGGTCGATCCGCGGCGACCGCGCGGTGGCGGTGCAGAAGACGGTCCACTTGACCAGGGTCTTGATGGCCCACGGAAAGTAGTAGTGCAGCGAGGTGAGCGCCACGTCGGGGCAGGCGTTGGCGTAGTCGATCGGCACCACCTCGGTCCCGCGCACCAGGGTCTCGCAGGAGTTGAACTCCCAGCAGAAGAAGGCGTTGACCAGCCGTCCGATCGTGACCACCTCGTCCCCGACCCCGGCGGAGAGGAAGGCGTGGTCGACGGCGTACCGATCGTGCATCGGCAGCTCGG
>JBBSGI010000163.1:0-2512 GCA_038254365.1 Propionibacteriales bacterium | reverse complement strand
TACCGGTCGCATGTAGGTCCTGCTCGCTGCGTGCGTGGATCTTCGCCGCCGGAAACGGGTTGGCCGGCACCGGATTGGAGACCGGGGTCCAGACGAGGTGCACCACACCGGCCGCGGCCGCGGCGTCGAACGCGGCGCGGTTTGCCGCGGCGGTGTCCGCGGCGCCGATGGTGCTGATGACCAGCATCCGCCGTCCTCTGGCGAACGCTGCCGGTAGGCTGCCGGGCTTCTCGAAGTCGCCGTAGCGGACGGTGGCACCAAGCCGGGAAACGTCTGCCAGCGAGTCCGGCGAACGGGTCACCAAGATCAGCTCAGCGGCTGCGACACGGTCGAGCAACGCCGCAACCACGAGGCGTCCCGAGTGCTCCCGACGCGCCGGTGACCACCAGACCCACGAGCGACCTCCGTCACGAACGACAACCACGACAGGCCCGACTTCCGAAGCTTGTAGGCATTTTGGGGGGTGCCGGGTGATGTTCGTGCAGGTCAGTGGCTCGAGAGCGTGTTGAATCTCGATTTCGTGTAGGCACACGACTTGCGGCGTGTCGTTCGACGTTGAGCGCGGTTTCGTGGTTAGCTGTAGGTGTGTACCTAAGGGAGTCGCGGCGGACGAACCGGGATGGCTCGGTAGTGGCCTACCTGCAGCTGGCGCACAACGAACGGCACCCGGAGACCGGGGTTCCGGTGGCGAAGGTGATCCACAGCTTCGGGCGCGCGGACAAGGTCGACCGGGATGCGCTGGCCCGGCTGGTGTCCTCGATCTCGCGGTTCCTGACCCCCGAGCAGGCGGCGCAGGCCGCGCACAGCGCAGAGGTTGAGATTCTCGACTCCCGCAGGATGGGCGGGGCGTGGACGCTGGAGCAGATCTGGGCGCGGCTGGGGATCGGTGCGGCGATCCAGCGGGTCGCTGCCGGGCGTCGCCTGAATGGTGAGCTGGTGGAGCGGGTGATCTTCGCGCTGGTCGCCCAGCGGGCCCTGGAGCCCGGGTCGAAGCTGGCGGCCACCGGTTGGGTGGCTGGGCGGGTGGTGATCCAGGGCTGCTCGGGGTTCTCCGACGACGCCGCGTACGCGGGGATGGACTTCCTGCTGCAGTCCCTGGAGGAGATCGCCGGCGAGATCTTCGCCTCGGTCGCGCATCTGCTAAACCTCGATCTGGACATCGTTTTCGTGGATACCACCTCCACCTATTGGGAGGTCGACGGCGCCGACGAGCTGGCCGACCTGCAGGACCGGGTCGATGACGACGGGCTCGCCCGACCGGTCGAGGCAGGGACGCGGGCGTTCGGGCATTCGAAGGACTTCCGCACCGACCTGCCGCAGGTGGTCATCGCGATGGCCGTCACCCGGGACGGGGTGCCGGTGCGGTGCTGGACCTTCCCGGGCAACACCGCCGACACCTCCATCATCCGCACCGTCAAGGACGACCTGGCCGGCTGGAACCTGCGCCGACTGGTCTGGGTCGCGGACCGCGGGTTCGCCTCCGCCACCAACCGGGCCTACCTCACTCGCGGTGGCGGGCACTACATCCACGCCGAGAAGCTGCGGCACACCAACACCGAGGCGGCCGCGGCGCTGGCCCGCGCCGGCCGGTACAAGAGCGTGGCGGGGAACCTACGGGTCAAGGAGGTGCACGTCGCGCCCGGCGGGGACGGCGACGGCGAGCAGGGGGTGCGGGCGCAGCGGTTCGTGGTGTGTCACAACCCCGAGCAGGCCGACCGGGACGCCCTCGTCCGCGACCACCTCGTCACCCACCTGCGGACGCTGATCGCCGGCTCCGACGCCTGGACGGCACGCCGGCGGGACGAACTGGTCGGGTCGCTGAAGGCCAAGCCCGGCCTGCGGCGGTACCTACGCCGCACCCGCAGCGGCCTGCTGCGCGTCGACGCCGCCGCTATCAAGCGGGAATCCCACCTGGACGGCAAATGGCTGCTGCGCACCTCCGACCTCACGTTGACCCCCGAGGACCTGGCGGCCGCGTACAAGCAGTTACTGGCGGTCGAACGTGGCTGGCGGGACATGAAAGGCGCCCTGAAGCTGCGGCCGGTGTTCCACTACCGCGAGGACCGGATCCGCTCCCACGTCCAACTCTGCTGGCTCGCCCTCATGCTGATCAGGGTCGTCGAGAACGCCACCGGAGACACCTGGCGCAACGTCCGGAACGAGCTGGACCGGATGCACCTGGTCACCTTTGCCACCCCCGACGGTCAGGTCGCGCAACGCTCCGCCACCACCCCCGGACAGAAGACCATCCTGACGGCGCTGGACCTGCCCGAACCACCGAAGTTCTTCGACTTCACCCTCCCCAGCAGCTGAAGCCGACTCTCACCCGGCATCCCTGTAGTAACACGACCCGATCGCGCCCCAATGGTGTTTGCGCAGGTCAGGGCCCACTCTCGCCCAATCGTGTGCTCATCATCTTCGGAAGTCCGGCCTGTGGATGAGAGAGTTTGATCATGCGGCTTCGGTGGCCTCACTTGCTGTCCGTGGCGTCTCACGTTCGATGAGTTTGCCT
>JBBSGI010000162.1:0-2530 GCA_038254365.1 Propionibacteriales bacterium | reverse complement strand
TGCAACGAGGTCGTCGAGCAGCTCTCTGCGCTCGGCGTCGGTGTAGGTGGACCAGGTTCCCTGGAACTGCGTGCCCACCAAGGGATAGCCCCCCGCGCGAGAAGGAAGTGGCGGGAGCGAGCTGACTGGAGGCGTCGAGGCGCCGGGTTCGAAAGTCCTGTCCGACGACTGGGCTCGCTGGACGAGCCATCCCGTGGTCGCCAGAGCGGCCACCACAGCCAGCACCAGCGCGACCCGCAGGAACGCGCTGCGACGTGCCGTCGTCCCGCTGGGGGGCCTTGGCGGAGTGGACGCAGTCGTAGCGCCGCTAGCAGGCATGACGTCGGCGCCTCAGCGGCTGGTCCAGGACAGCTCTCGTCCTGTGAGCTCGACGAGCTGACGGTTGAAGGGCTGGAAGTAGTCGCGGAGGGACTCTCGGGTCGCCGCCGACATCGGCGGTTGTCTCTTCCGCTCGTTGCGTGCCCGCAGGTCGATGGAGGAGCATGCGGGGAGGCCGAGAAAGGCGAGAACCTCACCCAGCACAGCCCGCGGCTCGGTCTTCATGCGCTCGAACTCGAGGATCAGCAGCTGGCTCTCGCCGAACAGGGCCTGCCACCGGACGAGCTGCTCGACATAGCGCCCTCGGGCCAGATAGCTGTGGTGCTCATGGGACGGATGGGCGTACGACGGGTCCGCGAAGGCTGCCTCGTCGAGGTCCGCGAGCCGCCCTGGCTCGGCATCGATCGCCTGCTCGAAGGTCGGGAGATCCTCGAAACCCGTGCTCACTCTGTCCCAATAGTGGCTGTAGGCACGCGACACCGGGTCGCGGAGCAGCATGATGACCTTGGTGTCGGGAAGCAGCGACTTGACGCGGTCAGGCGTGGCCGGGTGGAACATGTAGTAGGGACTCGCCTCGCCGACGACCGGCGGGTAGCCGAGACGCTCCGCTGCCCGGTTGCACGTCTGCCGCGTCGGGAAGTGCGAGCGGTACCACGCCGGAGTCCTTTCGAAGTTGCTATCGAAGTAGTGCGCGCTCTTGATCCGCTGTGTCTTAGGAAACATGCGCAGCACGCCGGGATGCTGGACCAGCCAGTTCGCGAGGGAGGTCGTGCCGCCCTTCTTCGTCCCGGCGATGAGGTAGTCGGGCATGACCCTCGACGACGCGGTCAGCTGGCCAAAGCTCCGAACAGCCCGCTTGGCGGTCGAGAGAACGATGCCGGGCACGGCTTCCCGTGCCATCGCCCCCACCGGTCCGATGTCCATTCCTCCGAGACCCTCGCCGCGCGCGGGCTCGCCCGGCGCGGAGGCAACAGTCTCGACGGCATCGGCATCGGCATCGACCGCGAGCTGCTGCGCCATCAGTAGGCCCCGTCCTTGCAGACGACGGCCTTGATCGTCTTCATCGCAATCCGCACGTCGCGTCCCGGGCTCCAGTTGTCGACGTAGTCGATGTCCAGAGAGATGGACTCTTGCCAGGATAGCCTCGACCTTCCGCTGACCTGCCAGAGACCTGTCAGCCCCGGCTTGACGGCAAGTCGCCGGTGCGCGCGCGCGTCGTACGTCTCGACCTCACTTGGCAGGGCGGGACGCGGCCCCACCAACGACATCTGGCCGCGGATGACGTTCAAGAGCTGCGGCAGCTCGTCGAGCGAGGACTTCCGGAGGAAGCGCCCCACTCTGGTGATCCGTGGATCCGCCTTCATCTTGAAGAGCGCTCCACCAACCTCGTTCGCGTGGTCGAGGCCGGCTCGCAGCCGCTCAGCGTCGACGCTCATGGTCCGCAGCTTGATCATGGTGAACGTGCGACCGCCGTCGCGTACGCGTTCCTGACGGAAGAAGACCGGCCCCGTCGAGTCGAGCTTCACCGCGACTGCGCACGCCATCAGGAGCGGCAAGGCGAGCACGAGGCCGACGATCGCCACCGCCGACTCGGCGGCAGCCTTGAGGTGCCGGACTAGTCCGGTCGGACGGGCCTGCGAAACACCCATCACAAGGGCGTTCCCTACCGATTTGACTCTTACTCGTCGCGCCTGCGCGTTGGACAACCTGGTGACGAGGGTCAGACGCGCACCGAGACCTTCCAGTGACCACTGCAGCCGGCGAATCCAATCGTTGTCGAGCGGTGACTCCAGACGAACAGCTACCTCGTGGATGTTCAGCTGCTTGACTACGGAGATGACGTCCTCTGCCGAGCCCAGCACCGGTACGCCGGCAACCGAGGTGAGCTTGTCGGACCAATCCACCAGACAGGCACCGACGATGGTGGAGGACGTCACTCCGGCTCGGTCCTCGATCGTCTGGCGCACTGTCTCGCTGTCGGCGACGATGAGGACGCTCGGTGCGGAAGTGATACCGACCGCTCGCTGCACGCGCTGACGGCGCACCATGGTGTGCACGAGACCCTGGACGACACCGAGGACGCTCAGCAGGATCAGCGCGCTGAGCGCGTTGTCATGAGCGTTTAGGAGCACACCGATCACGCAGGCGGTCATCCCATAGAGCACGTGCCGCCTCAGCACGTCTGTCACCTCGCCGAGCTCGTCGAGGTGTC
>JBBSGI010000161.1:0-2572 GCA_038254365.1 Propionibacteriales bacterium | reverse complement strand
GCACCGGAGTCTCGCCGAGTTCGAGCAGTTGTACTCGACGCTGAAGCCGCTCAACTACGGCTGGTTCCAGTGCCACTTCCACGTCATTGCCAGGCTTGTTCACGATGAGGCGGGAACCGATGGCCTCCAGCGAGTGTGGCGACGACTTGGACCGCCGGACGAGCTGGTGTTGTCGCATGTCCAGCTCGCCCGTCCGCTCAGCTCAGGCTACGATGCCGAGTTGACGCGAGCTCTTCTGGCCTAGGCACGGTGATTGCAGACCATGGCCGCTGAACGCCTCCCCGACTTGGAGAACGATCAGCACTCCGCGAGCGAGACGCTCACCTTCCTCTTCACTGACATCGAGGGGTCGACGAAGCTCATTCAACGCCTCGGCGACGACTACGCCGGCGTACTCGAGCGCCACCGGGCGATCATCCGCCAGGCGGTTATCCCCGCCGGCGGTACGGAGGTGGACACCCAGGGCGACTCCTTCTTCTTCGTCTTCCGTACCCCCTCTCGGGCGTTGCTCGGGGCCAGCACCGCCCAACAGGCCCTGGCCCGGCACCCGTGGCCCGAGGGCAACGAGGTACGGGTACGCATGGGCCTGCATACAGGCGAGGCGATCGTGATGGGAACAGCGTTCGTGGGCCTGGACGTGCACCGAGCTGCTCGGGTGGCTGCCGCCGCTCACGGTGGCCAGATCCTCCTCACTGATGCCACTCGCGCCATCCTCCAGGACAAGTTGCCAGAGGGCATGACGTTCAAGGATCTGGGCCTGCACGGCCTGAAGGACCTGCCGTCTCCCGAGAACCTGTTTCAGCTCGTCGTCCCCGGCCTGCCCTCAGCGTTCCCGCCGGCCCGGGCCCTCCATGAGCGCAAGAACAACCTCCCCGTCGACGTCACCAGCTTCGTCGGCAGGCAACGCGAGATTGCCGGGGTCCGCCGGCTCCTGGGGGAGTGTCGTCTGCTGACGCTGTCCGGTCCCGGAGGAACGGGCAAGACACGACTGGCCATCGAGGCGGCGCGCGGCGTCCTGAGTGATTTCACCGACGGCGTGTTCCTCGTGAGGCTCGCACCCGTTCGCGACCCGGCGCTCATCCCGATGACCGTTTCCGATGCCATCGGTCTGGCTTCGACGAGCGACCGTCCCGTTGCCGACGCCCTCAAGGAGCACCTCGAGCGTCGCACCATGCTGATCATCCTCGACAACTTCGAGCATCTCCTTGCGGGTGCCTCCTTTGTCGGCGAACTGCTGCACGCGTCGGTTGGCTTGAAGGTCCTGGTCACCAGCCGCGCCCGCCTGCACCTCTGGGGTGAACAGGAGCTCCACGTTCCGCCGATGGGGCTCCCCGAGCCGGGAGTGTTCCTCGGCCACGAGGACTTCTCACGCTACGATGCCCTGGCGCTGTTCATGCAGAGAGCGCTGGCCACCGATCCCGCTTTCACGGTCGACGGTGACTTTTCTGTGGTCACCGACATCTGCACCATGCTCGACGGCCTCCCGCTCGCCATCGAGCTGGCGGCCGCCCGGCTCAACGTGTTCACTCCCCACCTCCTTCGAGATCGGCTCAAGCATCGCCTACCCCTCCTGACCGCCGGGCCCTGCGACGCAATCGATCATCAGCGCACCCTCCGCACCACGATCGGGTGGAGCTACGACCTGCTCGACCCCACGCATCAGGCCCTCTTCAGACGTCTTGCCGTGTTCTCGGGGGGCTGCACCCTGTCGGCCATCGAAACGGTGATAGGCGGCGACGGCATCGACGTCGTCGACGGGCTCTCGGCGCTGATCGAGAACAGTCTGGTGCGCCGGGTGGTGGAGTTCACCCACGAGCCCCGCTTTCGGATGCTCGTGACCATCCGGGAGTTCGCTCACGAGAGCCTGGCCGAGAGCGGCGAGGTCGACGAAATGGAGTGCTCTCACGCTCGGTACTACATGGAGTTGGCGGAGCGGGCCGAGTCCTTCCTCACCGGCAAGGACCCCTCGAGCGTGGCCCTCGGTCTCCGTGGCGAGCAGGACAACCTCAGAGCGGCCCTGGGCCGCTGCCTCAGGAAGGGGGATGCCGAAACCGGGCTGCGCATCGGCTCCGCCATGTGGCGCTTCTGGCAGCAGCAGGGTGAGCTGGCAGAGGGTCGTCGATGGATGGCCCAACTCCTGGACCTGCCGGAAGCGGCCGAGCGCGGCCCCTGGAGGGCCAAGGCCATGTGCGCCATCGCCGGGATGGCCTACTGGCAGGGCGACTACGACGAGGCCTCGCTCGACTACGCCGAGAGTCTCGACGTCTGGCGGGAGCTGGGAGACCGGAGAGGTACCGCCGAGGTGCTCATGAGCCTGGGTTACCTGGCCGGCATCAGAGGTGACTATTACGATGCCCACGCCCTGCACGAGCAGAGCCGAACCATTTCTGTCGAGCTGGGCGACCTGTGTTCAGTCGCTCAGGACCTGGTCGGCGACGGCATGATCTACCACGTCGAGGGCGACCGCACCACTGCCAAGGCGCGCTTCGAGGAGGCGTGTGAGCTGTTCGAGCAACTCGGCGAGAGGTACGGGCTGGCCAGCGCCCTTTGCCTGCTCAGCCGCATCCTGGTG
>JBBSGI010000160.1:0-2670 GCA_038254365.1 Propionibacteriales bacterium | reverse complement strand
GCTGCGCCGGACCTTCTGCACCGCCGGACTGATCAGCGGCGTGCCGCTGCGGGACATGCAGTACGCGATGCGCCACGCCGACGCCCGCACCACCATCCGCTACGACATGGCCCGAGCCAACCTCGACCGGCACGCCGCCCACAGCGCCGCCGCCTACCTAGCCGGCATGGCCATCGGCTGACTTGACGGACGGCACCGGCTTATGTCCACTCGGTTCAACACGCGGAGCGACCGACGCGCGCTCATGCCGAGAAGCGGATGGTGGCGCACGACGCGGGAGGTCCTCATCGGGGGAACGACCTTGACTGAAGTGCCTCATCGAGCACCGGCGAACGGCACCGGTCAAAGGCGGCGAGGAGGTCGAGATGTCCGGAGCACGAATCATCGAGATGACACCTTCCGCCCAAGGCGGTACGAGCTACTTGAGGAGTCCAGAGATCATGAAGTTAGAGACGAACTGGGCGAACTCGGGCAGGGACCAGCCGCGCTGGAAGACGAGGAGTTCGTAGAGTTCGACCGAGCTGCAGGTGTACAGGATGTCGCTGGCCCTGCTGGTGGTGACCCCATCGCGCAGGAAGCCGCGTTGGGCGAGAAACTCGGCATGGTGGCGCATCCGCTCGAGGCGCTCGTTGTCGCTGTCCTTGAGCAGACCGGCGATTTCCGGGTCGGTGGCCGCGGCGGCGCGGATCAGCAGCCGGATCGGCGTCACCTGGGCGGCGACCTCCGTGGTGAGTTCTCCCCACTTGCGCATGATTGTTGTCGCGTCGGCCTCTCGTGCCCGCATCTGATCGGAGCGCTCGTATGCGGAGATCGGCCCTTGTCCCCGTAGCCCCCGGTCGTAGATGGCGCGGACCAGTCCGGGCTTGCCGCCGAAGGCCTTATAGATCGTCTCCACCGATACGCCCGCGTCGGCGGCGATGGCGGCGATCGTGGTGGCGCCGTAGCCGGCGCGGAGGAACTGGCGCTGGGCGGCTTCGAGTACCGCCTCCTGGCTGCGACGGGCTTGGGCCTGCCGGCCGCTGGAGTCGTAGGGACGACGCGACCCCTTGACAGTCACCATGATTCCGTAACAGACTCCTGTATCGATTACATTGGAGTGTACCAAAGAGCTGGAGGATGCGATGACCGGAGCCGCGAAGGACCCGAGGCTTCTGCTGGAGCGCCTGCTGGCCGCGGTGAACGGCCACGACCTCGACGGGTTGGTGGCCTGCTTCGATGACGACTACGTGAACGTAAACCCGGCCCATCCCCAGCGCGGGTTCCGGGGCAGCGAGCAGGTACGGCGGAACTGGTCTCAGATCTTCGCCGGGGTGCCCGACGTCCACGCCCGGGTGCTCCGCAGCGCTGTAGAAGGCGTCACCCTGTGGAGCGAATGGGAAATGACGGGCGCCCGTAACGATGGTGCCGCCTTCGAGATGCGCGGCGTGTTCATCTTCGGCGTCGCCGACGGCCGGGCGAAGTGGGCTCGGATGTTTCTGGAACCGGTCGAGGAGACCAGCGGCGACGCCAATGCGCTGCTTGCTCGGGTAGCCGGTGACTCGACGGTCTCGAGCCCCGCCTCGGCGGTGAGGTCGTGATTCTGGTGGCCGGAGCCACCGGCCTGCTGGGGGGACAGATCGCGCGCCAACTGCTCGACAATGGCAAGGCTGTGCGCATCGTGGTGCGCGGCGGCTCGACGTATGAGCCGCTCGTCACCGCCGGCGCCGAAGCCGTACAGGGCGATCTGAAAGATCAGGACTCGCTTCGTGCCGCGTGCCGCGGGGTCGACGCGGTCATCACCACGGCGAACGCCATCGGGCGCAGCGGCGTGGACAACCTTGAGTCGGTGGATCACCACGGCAACCGCAACCTGGTCGACGCCGCGGCGGCCGAGGGTGTGCGCCAGTTCGTGTTCATCTCCGCGCTCGGCGCCGCGACCGACCACCCCATGCCGCTCCTGCGCGCCAAGGGCCACGCCGAGCAGCATCTGCAGGCGAGCGGCATGACCTGGACTGTGCTGCAGCCCAACTTCTACATGGACCTTTGGATCCCTGCGGTCGTCGGCGTTCCGGCTCTCAGTGGCCAACCCGTCACCCTTGTCGGGGACGGCAAGCGCCAGCACTCCATGGTCGCCGTGCACGACGTCGCCTCCTACGCCGTCGCCGCACTCGACCACCACGAAGCTCACAACCAGACGCTGTGCATCGGCGGTCCACACCCCGGTGCGTGGCTTGACGTTGTCGCCGCGTTCGAGAAGGAACTGGGCCGGGAGGTGCCGGTGCGCACGATCGCCCCCGGCGATCCGATCCCCGGCTTGCCGGACATCGTCAGCGAGCTCGCCGCCGCACTGGCGAGTTACGACTCGCCGATGGACGTCAGCGAACTGAGCCGAACCTACGGGGTCGCGCCGACCACACTCGCCCACTTCGTGCACCGCTTCGTTGCGACGAGTCGTCAGCGAGTCGGCTAGCGCGCCCGGAACTGCGGTCCCGCCGGCAGCACAGGCGCGTGGTGATGGTCCCGGCGCCTCGCCATGCCCGGTGGAACGTGCCAAGCGGGCAGTGAACAGGGAGTTTGCGGCCCGCTGATGAAACACCGCCGGGACAGGGTGGCGGCCGCCCTGGGCATCGTTTCGCCGCACACGTCTCCTGGTTTGCCCCAGCGCGACCCACGGGGGAGCCTTCCTGCCCG
>JBBSGI010000159.1:0-2678 GCA_038254365.1 Propionibacteriales bacterium | reverse complement strand
GACCTCAGGCCCCACACAACGCAGTGCTCGAAGGCCTCCCACCAGACGCGCCTCGACAGGCCCTTCATCGTCGGCCCCCAGACCCGCCCAGACCCCCTCTCGATATTTCGACAGCCTGTCAGGAGCGCTTTTCCGCGGAGCTACGGGCAGTTTCTCAGGATGCCGCGCGAACAATCGAGGCTAGAGGCGAGTGTCGGCCGGGCGGCGGGCACCCCGCTGCTCGATGATTGAACAGCAGGTACCCCCTGCCTTCACCACTACTGCCGGTACCAGGAGCCGGACCGCGCCCGCCAGCTCATCACCGCTGGTGGCGGCGGAGCGTTTCTCCATCCCACCCATCAACTTCCCGAGACCCTCGAACTGGGAACGGGCGAGCGGAGGCGCAGCTACCGGCGGATGGTGACGTATCCGCCGATGTCCGAATCGAAGCGCATGCGCAAGCGGCTCTGGCTGCTCCCACTCCGCAACCCGGCGTCTTTTGCCTTCCTCGGCATCAGCAACGTGCTGTTGGGCTGGTCCACAAGAGCTTCCTCCGCCTGTATTTCGACGCCGATGGAAACCTGACCGTGTTCCCCATCGGCGTCGACCGGGTGTGCCGCCGTTGGCGGCTGTCCGGAGATCCGGCCCCGGAGGCCCCGTGGCTGGAACCCGACGGCGAAGACCTGAAGCCCCACCTCATCGAAGCACCGTTTCGGATCGGCTCGACCTTCGGGCCGTGACTGCGACCGCCTACAAGGCACCATTCCTCTGGCCTGCCTCCCGCAGCAGGACAGATACTCGCTGACGGGTCACGCCGAACAGGATCGCGATCCCCTCCATGGTCATGCCCTCGGCATGCAGAGCGCTCGCCTCCGCCCGGCGCAGCCGCGCGCTGGCCCGTAGGAGGTTGTCGAGGTTCTGCCGGGTGATCTCCTGGATCAGGGAACGCTCATTCCCAGCGAAGATCTCACGGTAGGTCCGCTTGTGAACGCGCGATCGCCGGATCGCCTGGGCCCGCCGCATGGCGAGTTGGTTGCGCCGGTTGCTGTCTTGGAGGACGTTTACGAGATCATCGAGGGCCTCAAGGACGCCATCACGCTGTCGGATCTGGGGCAAGAACTCCTCCCTGGTCGCTTGTTCCGTCGAGGATCGGGCCGTCCGATCGGTGAGCCGGGTCTGGCCTCGACCTGGCAGCGCATCGCACGAGAGCGAGTCTCGCTGAGGAAAACCAAGCGCACGACCATGGTTCTGCGCAACCCTAGCTTGCCGCACCCCGGCATTGCCGCAATCCCACCTTGCCGCAAGCCCCAGACGCATGCTATGGTCGAGCGAAGGGACGCTTGACGCCACCGATGCCGCCTGGTTCTCCGCTGACGCTGACGCTTTCATCCTGACCCGACATGACTGACTTCCCACGGAAACGCGCGAAACGAGTCTGGCAGTTCACCGCCGAACACCGAGCTGATCGTCCGTCGACCGGAGGGGCGTTGCTTTCCGACGCCAGACGTGCGTGGGCCGTCAGAGATCCCGAAGAAGAATGCCAAGGACCCGAAGAAGAATGCCAAGGAGAGGAAGAAGAAGATGACCGGAGTGACCAGGCTGAACCGTGAACACATCGTGGGCCAGGCAACGTTCGACGACGCCGGCGAGAAGGTTGGCTACGTCGAGTTCTGCTATCTCGACATCGACACCGAACAACCCGAATGGGCAGCGGTCAACAATGGCCAGCTCGCGTCCAAGTCTCATCTGGTTCCGCTGGTGGATGCCGCCATGACCAGAGAGGGTCTCCAGCTGGCGTTCAGCCGGAGCCAGATAGGGGGAGCACCCGAGTTGGATCTGACCGTGGATCTGGACGGAGATGACGAGGCCCAGCTCTGTGACTACTACGGCCTCGAGTACTCCCGGGCCGAGTCGGACACCGGGCTACCAGCCAGACCCACGACGATCGCCGTCGACGACGAAGTCGCCACAGTTCCCCGGGAGGCCGGGCGGGCGCGCCTGCGCAAGCATGTCGTCACTGAGACCGCAACCACAACGATCCCGCCGCAGTACGACACGGAGTTGGTTCTCGGTACCCGGGCCGTTCCCGACCAACGGCTGCGCGTGGAGACGGTGACCTCTGATGAGGAGATCGTCGTCGACCGCCGCGACGAGCAGATCGACGTTGAAGAGCTGTAGCGACACGTGGGGCGCGCATGACCGCTCAGACGAGCCGCTCTACTCCAGTGCGTTGGCCAATACGATGCCGGCCTGGAGGACGGCGATCTCCTCCATGGTCAAGTCCTCGGCATGAGACAGTCGGCGTTAGGCCGAGCTGCGCGCCGAGGTCGCACCGGACATGAAGGCCGAGCTAGTCGACCGCGGCCGGGACCATTTGTCGCGGTACCTCGCATGACCCTGACGCCGCTCAGTCCCCCACGGCGGGCTCGACCAACCTCGCCAGGGCGTATCGCTCACTCTCGGCACCGCAGGCGCGGAGACCCGCGGCCCGAGATCCCGGTCGGGCACGACGTCAGCCGTCATTGTCGTTGGCGCTGTCATGTCCGTGGTCACCAAGACCATTTGGATGGGGTGCAGCGCTCCAGGAGTGACTACGCGGCGAGGGGGGCGACCCCCTGGTCGTAGCGCGACTCGTGGACGCGGCGGCGTTCGTGGTCGAGATGGAAGGGCCAGTAGTCGTCGAAGTCGCCGTTCGCCCG
>JBBSGI010000158.1:0-2689 GCA_038254365.1 Propionibacteriales bacterium | reverse complement strand
CTGGTCGTGACGGGCACCCAGACGCCTCGGCTGAACCTCGATGCCAGCGTCGCCGTCACCTCGCTCACCCCGCAGGACATCCAGCGGGCGGCGCCGCGGAGCACGACCGAAGTGCTGCGGTATGTTCCGGGATTCACCCGGGTGGAGAGCTCCGGCGGTGAGGTCAACCAGAACATCACCATGCGAGGCATCCTCGGCGTCGAGTACGTGATGTTCATGGAGGACGGGATGCCCGTGTTTCCCACGATGCACACCTTCTTCATGAACGCCGACAACCTGTTCCGCGAGGACGAAAACATCCAGGGCATGGAGGTGGTGCGTGGCGGCGCCTCCGCGCTGTTCGGATCGAATACGCCGGGCGCCATCATCAACTTCATCAACAAGACCGGCGGTGACCAGTTCGCAGGCACCATGCGAGCGAGCGCCGCCACCCAGGGACTGGCGCGCTACGACCTCGACGTGGGCGGTCCGTTCGGCGACGACTGGCGGTTCAACGTCGGCGGCTTTTACCGGTATGACCACGGTGTGCGTGACCCGGGCTTCCCCGGTATTCGAGGCGGTCAGGTCAAGGCGAACGTCACCCGCCTCTTGCCGCACGGCTACATCCGCGTCTCCGCCAAGCACATCGACGATCGCAACCAGTTCATTCTCGACCTGCCGTTTACCGACGCGAACAACCCGACCTTCGTCTCCGGCTTCGGCGACTACGGCTCGATGAACACAAATGAAGGCATCGGCCTTCGGGTGCCAATCCCTACCGGCGATCTCACGCTGCCGCTGGACAACGGACTCAAGACGCTTGCCACCTGGTTCACGGCCGACGCCTCGTTCGACCTCTCGCAGGGCTGGCACCTGCAGAACACCGCGCAGGTCATGCAGGACAATCAGGAGTGGAACGCGATCGTGCCGTCGACCGCTATACCCGCCGATCAATACGCCACCACCGCGGCTGGCCAAGGCGGGCTGGGGTTTCCTGCGGGAACGACGCTCCAGCTCTTCTACACCAACCACTTCGACGCTAGCGGGAAGAATCCGCTTCCCTTCGACACCCCGAACAACCTGGTGTCCCCCGGCGGCGAGTGGCACGTGAGCAAGCCGCTCTCAGCGGTGCAGGACAACATTCAGTTGAGGAAGACCTTCGGGCCGCATACGCTGTCGGCCGGCGCGTATTTCGCCAACTACTCGCAGGAAAACCACTGGTTCTTCACCGACATCCTCACCGATGTGCGGGACAATCCGCGGTTCCTCGACGCCATCGTCACCCCTCCGGGCGGGACTCCCAGGCAGGTCACCAAGGACGGCTTTCGGAACTTCCTGTCCAATTACGTCAATGGAGACGGCCAGACGTCGGTCGTTTCCGGCGTTCTCGGTGGCGAGATTCAGCTCGCCGAACGGCTGCGTGCCGATCTCGGGGTGAGAGTGGAGTACGACGACTTCGTGCAGAGCGCGGAGAACACCTCCACGTTCGACCTGGACTCTGACTCGACCACGACATTCAACAACGAGAAATTCGGCAATGGCAGCTTCCGCCACTTCCAGAAGAGCCTCACTGACTGGGCCGGCTCGCTTGGGCTCAACTTCAAGCTCAGGCCGAATCTGTCGCTCTTCGCCACGGGTGCGCGCGGCTACAAGATGCCGGCGCTCGACGAGTTCCTGAACCCGACGGCCGAGCAGCAGGTGGCACTGTTTGAGCCCCAGCAGGTGCAGTCGGTGGAGGGTGGGGTAAAGGGCATCGTTGGCCCCCTGGGCTTCACGGTGAACGGCTTCTGGACCAAGAAGAAGAATGTCACCAGTCAAGGGGCAGTAGTCGATCCGGTGAGCGGCGCCACCACCTGGATCATCGTCAACTCAGCCGAGAACAAGGCCTACGGTACCGAGATCGAGGCGGTCGTGACGCCGGTCGAAGGACTCCAGGTACTCGGGGTTGCCACGATCCTCAAAGCCCAGCTGGGCACCGGGGCAGGCGCCGACATCGGCAGCCGGATCAGCGGCGTGCCGACTTCGATCGCGAACCTCGCGGCGACGTACGCCTTCCCCCGCACCGGCGTTCAGCTCAAGGCCGACTGGCACTGGGTCGACCGGCGGCCCGTGGATGTCAAAGCCGGAACCACGCTGCCATCCTACAACTACTTCAACTTCGGCGCGGGCTATACCCTCCCGGGCCAGGGGACGACCATCAACGTCGACCTGCTGAACGCGTTCCAGGATCAGGGCCTGGAAGAGGGGAACCCACGGCTGGTCACCCTCGGCGGCATCTTCCTGGCACGGCCCCTCCTGCCTCGCCGGTTCATGGTCTCGGTGCGGTACGACTTCGGGGGAACTGGACAACCGCGGCAGCCCTGAGCCGAGAGGGATGACGACGGTGAGAGCGGTCGCTGCACTGCCAGGAGTCCTGTGCCTCGCCGCTCTCACCGTCGTTCGTCTCGACGCACAGATCACCACCTCGGAAGCGGCGCCGGATTCCGCCTTCCTGCTGGGCACCACCGATCCGGCCCGCTCGCCGTCTCCCTTCCTGGGCAACGGCCACCTGAGCCTCATGGTCCCGGCGCTCGGGCTGGGCGAGTCGAACTCCTTCCTGGCGGGACTCTACGAGAATGCCCCGGGCGACGTGCCGCGCATCGCCGCGGTTCCGGTCTGGGATGCGATCGCCGTGTTCGACGGCGACCGGTGGCTCGAGGCGACGCCGCCG
>JBBSGI010000157.1:0-2697 GCA_038254365.1 Propionibacteriales bacterium | reverse complement strand
CGGCGTGAGCTGGTCGTCGTACCGGGTGGGGGAGTGATCATCGACACTCCGGGCTTGCGGGGGGTCGGGCTGCACCGCGATGCCGGCGCGCTCCGGCACGCCTTCCCCGACATCGACCCGCTCGCGGAGCAGTGCCGGTTCCGGGACTGCCGCCACGAGACGGAGCCCGGTTGCGCGCTCCGGGCCGCCGTCGCGAGTGGAGAGGTGTCCGTGCGACGTTGGGAGAGCTGGCAGCGGCTGCAACGCGAGCTGGTTTGGGCGGAGGCCCGCACCGACTCCCGGCTGCGCTCCGAGCAGGTGAGGAGATGGCGGGACCTCACGAAGCAGAGCCGCCCCTCGCGGCGCGGCCGCCCGGGGTGACGACGCCGGCGCAAGGACTGGACCCCTTGGTCGGCGTACAACAGCGGTGCCCACCGTCAGTACCTCGACGTCGCCCAGTGACCCCTCGCCACTCGGCCGGGGGTCACTGTTTCGTGGACCGCCGCACGCAGAGCGCGCGGGGGCGTGACGTCCTCCTCGGACAAGCGCCTGTGTCAAGATGGCGGTCCACGCTCGGCTCCGGTAGTGACCAGAAGGCATGATGAGGCGACTCGTAGTCCATGTCGGTCCGCCGACGACCGCGACGACGTTCTTTCAGCAGTCCCTGTTCTCGAATGCGGCCGTGCTGGCCGCCCATGGCGTCTACCTCCCGACGAGCGCGCGCCTGGAGCTCGCCCCGAACGCCGTCTGCCATCACCATCTGGCATGGGACCTGACCGCGAGCCCGCGATTCCGACCCGACATCGGCGGCTGGGACGCGCTCGAGACCGAGCTCGCCGACGTCGACGCCGAAACTGTCCTGCTCAGCTCTGAGCTGCTCAGTCCGGGCATGTTCACCCAGGGCATCGGTGACCTGCTCGATGAGCGGCTGAAGGCGCTCGGGCGGGAGGTGACGATCCTGTATGTCGTGCGGGACCAGCTGTCCCTGATCAACAGCTCCTACGCGCAGAAGGTGAAGACGCTGACCGACGTCGACGCTTTCGCACCCCACGCTGCCGGGGTGCTTCGAAGGGGCGAGGCTGACCTCGAACGTCAGACTCAAAGCTGGTATCGGTCCACCGGTCTCGAGTTCGTGGCGCTTCCCTTCGCTGAGCTGAGCGATCCGAATCCCCTCGTCGCTCTGCTGCGGGCCGCCCGAGTCGCAGTGCCGGAGGACGAGCTCGTCGCCGGTCCCGATGCTCCGACGATCACGCTCGGCCCGATGGCGGTGGAGGCGATGCGGCTGCTCCGCATCTATCTGCACGGCCTGAACCGGTCGCTTTCCCATGACGACATGGCCGTACGACGGCTGTACAGAATCGCCGCCCGCCACGCGAAGGAGGCGGGATGGTGCGAGGAGGACTACTGGGGGTGGCCGCCCGCCCTCGCCGCGCGAGCGGCGCAGCAGCTGCGGGCCTCCAACGAGAGGTTCGCGCAAGCCGTATGGGGAACGGAGTGGCCCCTGCCACTGCCCGTGGACACGCCACCCGCTCAGGTCCAGCTGCTTCGGCTGCCGACCGACGAGCTCAACCGTGTCCACGACTACGTGTTCGACATGGTGAAGCGATACACAACGATTCGCGCCGGCAAGCCGAGAGGCCCGATCGTGCCCGCCCAGCGGCGCGGTGAGGTCGTTCACCAGCCTGCTGAGGACTAGAGAGGGTACGCCGAGCTCGGGTGTAGAGTGCCCCTCGATGTCCCGCCTCGTCGTGCACATAGGTGCCGCGAAGACAGCGACCACCTACGTTCAACATTCTCTGTACGACAACCGGGTGGCACTGGCCGACTCTGGTGTCTACATGCCAGAAGCCGGACGGTTCGATTTCTCCTCCAAGACCGTTCTCCACCACAACCTCGCCTGGGAGTACCTGGACCCGGAACGGTTCGACGTAGGGGCTGGTGGATGGGATGCCGTCGTCGCAGAGGTCGCCCAGTCCGACGCTGACGTGATCCTGCTGACCTCGGAGTCCTTGGAGCGGATGACTCAGTCCGCGCCGCAACGGCAGATGTTGGAGAAACAGCTCCGGCGTATCTCCGATGACGTGACCGTCGTGTACGTTGTTCGGGACCAGCTGTCCTACTTGAATAGTCTGTACAACCAGAATATCAAGTCCTTCAGGCTTGTTGAGACCTTCGAGAGCTACGTGAACCGTATCCTGAAGACCGATCAGCTGAATCTCGACAAGCGCTTCAAGGACTGGTACTCGTCGGACATCCTGGACTTCGTGGCAATTCCATTCGAGACCCTGACGACCGGGAATGTCCTGCAGAACTTCCTTCAGGCCGCCCGCATTGATGTACCGGAGGCTCGGCTGACCGAGCCGAGGAGCATCTCCAACGAGTCCCTCGGGCCCATCGGCGTGGAAGCGGCGCGGCTCCTCGGAAGCTATCTCCGTATCCTGGACCCAGCCTTCGACTACCGGAGCCATGCGGCGCTGAAGACCTACCGCATGGCGGCGCGCAAGGCGCGCGAGAACGGTTGGTGCAGCGATTCGTTCTGGGGATGGGACGAGACCCTCGCTCGGGAGGTCGCCAAGAGAGAGCAGGAGTCCAACCTGCGCTTCGCAAGCTCCGTCTGGGGTCCCGAGGGACGCCTCGACCTCCCCGTCGACCGCCCTCAACGGATGGTCCGACTGATCGATCAGTCTGCGGAGGACACGGCCTTGGTACATCGATTCG
>JBBSGI010000156.1:0-2718 GCA_038254365.1 Propionibacteriales bacterium | reverse complement strand
TCGGCCGCGGCACGTCGCCCGGTGACCCCGTCTCGCGTGGTGGCCAACTACGAGGCTGGTCGCCTGAACCCTGATCCACCGACCGAGTTCAAGATGAGGACGGGGTGAGCGTGCCGTAGAACGAGAATGCCCTTGCTGGGCAGGAGAATCGGAGTTACCACACCACGATTCCAACCATCAGCAAGGGACATCTCGTAGATGCGAGCATCTCACACGGTCACCCCGCTTTTCGATGACCCGAACCTGGTGGGTTCCGCGGGTTTGGTCCCGGTGTTGCGGCTGGCCGAGTCCGCTGGGCTCTACGATCTTCTCGCCGAGCACCTCTCGGTGGAGTCGCCGAACCGGGACGCCAAGGCAGGGTGCGTGATCGCGGGGATGCTCGCGGGCGCGGACAGCATCGATGACTTGGACGTCCTGCGCCACGGCGCGATGGGCCGCCTGTTCGGCGGGCTCCGGGCACCCTCGACTTTGGGGACCTATCTGCGGTCCTTCACCCACGGCCATGTCCAGCAGCTCGACGCGGTCTCCTCCCGCCTGCTGGCCGGACTGGCCCAGAAGGCACCGGGGTTGTTGGCCGGTGGTGGACCCGATGGGATCGCGTTCCTCGACGTCGATGACAGCATCCGTGAGGTCCACGGCCACACCAAGCAGGCCGCCGCCTACGGATACACCGGCGTGCGTGGCCTGACTTCCAGATCGCGGCGCTCTCGACTCCATTGGTCGCGCCGGTGGTCGCCGCCGCGCGTCTGCGCAAGGGCAACATCGCCTCCCACCAGGGCAGCGGCCGCCTGTTGACCCAGGCGATCACCACCAGCAGACGGGCCGGTGTGGCCGGGCAGATCATGGCCCGCGCCGACTCGGCCCACTTCTGTCACGGGTTCGTCTCCGCGGCCCTGCGGGCCAAGGTCTGGTACTCGGTCACTGTCCGGATGAACAACAAGATCCGCGCCGCCATCGCCGGCATCCCCGATGAGGCGTGGACCGCGATCGCCTACCCCCACGCGATCTGGGAAGCCGATGACCAGGCACCCGGTGGTGGCCACTGGGTCTCCGATGCGGAGGTCGCCCAGACCACGGTCACGGTGTTCACCTCCCGCCGCAAGTGCGAGCACGTCACGTGTCGGCTGGTCGTGCGCCGCGTCAAGCGGCTCAACCCCGTGGCGCCGCCTACTGGGGAAGGGACGCCGGGAAGCGTGCCGGAGGAGCTGTTCGCGGCCTACCGGCACCATGGGTTCATCACCAACTCGCCACTGGCCATGGTCGAGGCCGACGCCCGGCACCGCGACCACGCTGTGGTCGAGCAGGTCATCGCCGAGCTCAAGCAGGGTCCGATCGCACACCTGCCCTCAGGGTCCTACGCAGCCAACGCCGCGTGGCTCGCGCACGCGGTGATCGCGTTCAACCTCGCCCGCACCGCCGGCGTCCTGGCCTCCCAACGCCACGCCCGTGCCCGTTGGGCGACCCTGCGGACCCAGCTGATCAACGTCCCCGCCCGGGTCGCGACCTCGGCCAGACGCCTCACACTGCACCTACCCACCCAGTGGCCCTGGGCACCGGCCTGGCAGAACCTGTTCGACGCCGCGACCGCGCCACCTCAAACCGCCCTCGCCTGACCACCCGCCCCGAGGGGCACGACCAGAAGACCAAGTGGAAGAGCCGGGCGAACCGGCCGCTGCGCCACGCCACCTCGAACCGAGCCAGCCGAAACCTCCGAGAACTGCCCCAGGAATCAGTCAAGAATCAGAGTCGGTGGATTCTCAATGAAGTTGTCAAGCCGTTCTGGTCGCAGGTGGAGTGATCTCGAAGACGCGGTTGTCGCGTAGGAGAGCCCAGAGCACGTCGACTCGGCGGCGGGCCAGAGCGATGAGTGCTTGCACGTGTTTGAGGCCTTCTCCGCGCTTCTTGAGGTAGTAGTCGCGGTTGGGTCCCTCGCGCATCATGGCCGCCGACGCGGAGAGGTAGAACACCCGTCGCAGCTTGCGTGAGTAGCGCATCGGGCGGTGCAGGTTCCCGGTGCGTCGTCCCGAGTCTCGTGGCACGGGCACCAGACCGGCGGCCGACGCGAGCCGGCCGGCGTTCTCATAGCCGCTCAGATCCCCTGCTGCAGCGATGAGCTCGGCACCCAGAATCGGTCCCATACCGGGCATGGACTCGATGATCTCGGCCTGCGGGTGCGCCCGGAAGGCAGTGGTGATGCGAGCGTCGAGCTCGGAGATCCTCGAACCGATCGCTAGGAGCTGGACTGCGAGGTCGGCGACGATGGTCGCGGCAACCTCCTGGCCGGGGACGATGGTGTGCTGGGTCTTGGCGGCAGCCACAGCGGTGGCGGCGAGCTGATCGGCGCTGCGGACCTTCCGCTTGACGAGCCAGTTCCGCAGCCGCGACTGACCGATCCGGCGGATCCCGTCTGGGGTCTGGTAACCGGTCAGCAGCACCAGCGCGCCACGGCTGTGGGCATAGTCGAACGACCGCTCCAGGGCCGGGAAGTAGCCACTGAGCACGTCCCGGAGCCGGTTGACCATCCGGACCCTGTCGCCGACCAGGTCGGTGCGGTGGGTCACCAGCAACCGCAACTCGGTGACCAATGCGGTGGAGACTTCGACGTCTTGCAGATCGCCGCGGTGTCGAAGGGTCTCGGCGATGACGTAGGCAGCACGTGCATCAGTCTTCGCCTCACCTCGGTAGGCGCCGGCCATCTGGTTCACGGTCCGGCCAGGC
>JBBSGI010000155.1:0-2851 GCA_038254365.1 Propionibacteriales bacterium | reverse complement strand
GCGCCGGAGCGGCCGCGGATGCGGTTCTCGGTTGATCCGTGGGACCCCGGCTACGGGGCCAGCATGGAACTCGGCGAGTCGAGCGCCCGAGTCGTCACCGACGTCGAACTGCCCGACGATCGGTGGCGCCCGCTCGAACCCGACCGGCAGGTCCAGCCGCTTCCCGCGACGCTCTTCGTCGACGGCGTGCGCCGCATCGACGCCCACGTGTGGGTGGATGAGGCCGCGGCGGACGCCACCGCGTCGCCGGCGCTGTGCGCGTCGTACGCGGCGGGCGTCATCTGCTGCTGTGCCGGCGAAGGGGCACATCTGCTGACGGCTGAGGTGCGCCGCGGATTGTTCACCACGGCTGCACACGCGGTCGATGTTCCGACGACAGCCGGCACCTACCGCGCCAGTCTCGCGGAGATCCGCCCAGACGTTGCGCCGATCGTTGCCTTGAGCCTCGCGCTGCAGGGACGCCTCGGCGACGTGGAGATCACCACGGCCGTGACCGCTCGGGCCGCGCTCGACGGGCACGGGCTTCCCGAGGGCGGCGACCTTCTCGTCATCGATGGCCCGCTGCGCGGGCGCCAGCATCTGCCGCGTGCACTCGGCTACATCAAAAGCCATCACAGCGAGTACCTACCGCGACACCTCAACCGCCTCGTGGCCTCGCTCACCCCCGGTCAGCGCACCCCGGTCTTCCTGCTCGGCAGCTCGTGGGACCGCTACACCTGGTACCTGCGGCTGCCCTGTGCACCGGGTGCGCCGTGGGCCGGCGTCGCGCGCTTAGAGTGCAGCTCCACCCTCGATGCCGCGGACGCGATCAAGATGGCGTGGCTCAGTCAGGCGACGTTGTGCCGCTACGCCTCCATTGAGTACAAAGATCCGCGGGCGCCCCAGAATCTGTGCCCGATCGCCGGGCTCGAGCGGCAGCTCCGCCGGCGCCTTGGTGATGCCACCGTGTTGTACCGCGGGTTGCGCAAGGCGGCAGCTTGGTAACGAAGCGCAAGTGACTGCCGACGAACTGGACACATGACGTCACTGATGCGCCGAGCCGCACCACTGGATTCTGAGCAGGGAGCGTCTTATCGACGGTGTGGTCGCCGACGTCCAGGGCGCACGGTTGCGGCTGGAGGGGACGGCTTCGCTAAGAGTACGGGATTCGGCCGTTATTTTTGCCAGCCGATGTTCTCGGGGGTCGTGGTGAAGAAGCGCCCGCTGCCGTAGTTGGCTAGGCCGCGCTTCACCGCGAGGATCGCTGGCGGGGTCAGCGTCGGCATGATCCCGTACGTCTTGAACGCCTGGCTCTCGACGTCGGCGCCCTTGGCGAACTGCTCCTGGGCAGTGGGCAGCATGTTCACCGACTTGACCTGCGGGTCTAACGCCGGATTGTTGGACCCGGACAGGTTGAGCTGGCTGTCCGAGCAGTAGAGCTGGCAGATGTAGGCCATGCCGAACGGGTCGGTCTGGGCGAAGCCCGAGTAGAACATGTCGAACTTCCGCCCGCTGATGATGCTGGAGAAGTCAGCGCTCGCCACCTGCCGGATGTCCAGCTTGACCCCGATGTTCTTCTGCATCGCGACCAGGGCGCCGGCGACCGCCTTACGGACCGGGTCGTCACCGGCGATGACGTAACTGAACTCCAGCGGCTGGCCGCCCTTGCTCCGCATCCCGTCCGGCCCGGCCGTCCAGCCGGCGGCCTCCAGATCCTGCTTCGCCTTTTCCACATCGAAGGTGACCGCCTTGGAGAAGCTGTCCTGGTAGCCCTCCTGGAAGGAGAACAGGGTCAACGACCCGGGCAGGGCCTCGGTGAAGTTCAGGCCCTGGAAGGAGATCTCGGCGATCTGCTTGCGATCGATCCCCTCGAAGGCCGCCTTACGGACCTGCGGTTCAGCCAGGATGGGCGACTTACTGTTGAGGGTGAACAGGCCGCTGCTCACGGAGATGCTCTTGCGGATGTCGATCCCGCTCATGCCCTGCACCTGGGCCAGCCGGTCCTTGGTGCCGACGCCGGTGGCGTCGAGCTGACCATTCTTGAAGGCGTTGATGCTGGCCGTGTCCTCCATGGCCAGGAAGATGCGGGTGGCTAGCTTGCCCTTCTTCCCCCACCACTTCGGGTTGCGGGTGAAGACGACGGTGCCGTTGCGCTTGTCGAACTTCTCCACCGTGTAGGGCCCGGCGCCCCACTCCGGATGTGGAGTGTCGATGTAGCCCTTGTTGAACACCTGGGGGCCGAGGGCATTGGGGTTGAGCAGGATGCCGAACAGTCCCTGCCACCACACGTTGACCCCGTTGAAGGTGACGATTGCCTGCCGGTCGTCAACGCCCCTGGTCACCGAGGCGATGCGGTCGTAGCCATCGCTGGAGTTGACGATGTAGGCCTTGTCATGGGCGTTGTCGGCTTTCCAGGTGGCTTGGAACGCGGTCCAGTCGATCGGCGAGCCGTCGTTGTACGTGGCCTTGGGGTTGATCGTGTAGGTGATGCGGGTATTGCCGTCGACCGTGTCGGCCTTGACGTCGGTCAGGTAGTCCGGGTTGAACGCCGCCTTGCCGTCTGGCGAAAAGGTGGTCAGAACGGGGTTGTACCAGTTCGACAGAGTCTGCGAATACAGGGTCATGTCGCCCTGGAAGGGGTTCCACTGGGTGGAGATCTCAGGGAGGGCGGTGGTGAGGGTGCCGCCATCCTTGAGGTTGTCATAGGGCTGGGGGTTGTACTGGACCTGCGCGGCGAGGGACTTCGCGGTGTCACTCGCGTTTCCGCCCGACCTCGGGCTGCCGCCGCAGGCAACCAACGTCACCGACAGCGCGGCGGTGACCGCCAGCGCAGCGAACTTCGTCACCACAGACATGAGGTGTTCTTTCTCTT
>JBBSGI010000154.1:0-2857 GCA_038254365.1 Propionibacteriales bacterium | reverse complement strand
GAAGACGGCGCAGGTCGATGTGCATGACGAAAGCCGCGGTCCAGCCTCGGAACGACGTTCCGCTCCCGGCCGGCACGCTTGGCCTGCTTGCGCCAGAGGTCTCGTGCACGCGGAGCACCCAATGCGCCGAGCCCGAGAAGGGTGGCCGTTTTCGCGTCATGCTGACGGCCCGAAAGCGTCCCAGTGATGCCCAATGTGGTCCGAGCCGAGAAAGGTGGCCGTTTTCGCGTCATGCTGGCGGTCGAATCGCCCGGCGTGGGGAAAGAAGCGTCCCCCTCACCGAGGCGGGGCGTTTCGGTGGCGGGCACCTTCACCAAAGTCCTCGACCCGCAAGCTCGTCCACTAACCTCGATCGTTCACAGGTTGTGACCTGACACGGGCCGTGGAAGCGCGAAAGTGCCTGTCGCGTAACGAGATACTGGACTTGTCTAGGGTTCAGCGGTCTCATTCGGAAGGCACTTCGCAGGTGAAGCATACGACGTGGTCCACCGCTCTGTCGTTCTCCGCTGACGGGAGCGGGGTGGTGGCGCACGCAGGGAACGTCGCGACCCGGCTGCTGGCCGACCAGGTCGGGCTGACTGAGGCCCTGTCCGCGGCGATGGCGCGGCGTGGGTTCACCCCGACCCACGACCGAGGACGAGTGCTGGTCGACGTCGCGGTCCTGATCGCCGGCGGCGGGGAGGCTATCGCCGACATCGACGTGCTGCGCCACCAGAGCGAGGTTCTCGGGTCGGTCGCGTCCGCGCCGACGGTGTGGCGGGCCCTGGACGAGGTCACCTCCGCCGCGGCGAAGCGGATCGACAGAGCCCGGGCCAAGGTGCGAGCCCACGTGTGGTCCCAGCTGCCCGGCGGGCTGCCGGCGTCGAAGGTTGCCGACGTCGACCTCGGCGACACCGTCGTCCTTGACGTCGACGCCACCCTGGTCACCGCGCACTCCGAGAAGCAAGGTGCGGCGGTCACGTTCAAGAAGGGGTTCGGCTACCACCCGCTCGGGGTGTGGTGCGAGAACACTCAAGAGTCGCTGGCCCTGATGCTGCGCCCCGGGAACGCCGGGTCCAACACCGCGGCTGACCACATCGCGGTGTTGACCGCGGCGATCGCGCAGGTCCCAAGACCCCATCGTCGGAGGCTGCTGATCCGGGCCGACGGCGCCGGCGCCTCGCACGAGCTGCTCGACTGGATCACCGAACAGGACGCCAAACGTGGCCGCAGCGTGGAGTACTCGGTCGGGTACGCGATCACCGACAAGGTCCGTGAGGCGATCAGCAAGGTGCCGACGACGGCATGGAAACCCGCCATCACCGCCGCTGGCGAGGTCCGTGAGCACGGTGACGTCGTTGAGATCACCGGCCTGCTCGACCTGAAGACGTGGCCGGCCGGGATGCGGGTCATCGTCCGCCGCGAGCACCCCCACCCCGGCGCCGCCCTCTCATTGTTCGAGCACGCCGACGGCTGGCGCTACCAAGCCGTCGCCACCAACACTCCCGTGGTCACGGGCGGGCAGGTCGCGTTCCTCGAGGCCCGCCATCGTGCTCACGCTCGGGTCGAGGACCGGATCCGGCATGCCAAGGACTGTGGGATTGGCCGGTTCCCGTCCCGCGAGTTCGACATCAACGCCGCCTGGGCGCTGGCCGCGTCCATCGCGGCCGACCTCATCGCCTGGCTGCGGCTGCTCGCCCTACCCACCGCCCTGAGGGCGTGCGAGCCGAAGGCGCTGCGCTACCGGTTCCTGCACGTCCCCGCCCGCCACACCCACAGCGCCCGCCGACGACACCTCCGCTTCCCGAGAACCTGGCCCTGGGCGAGCGAGATCGTCCGCGCCTTCAACGCGATCCGCGCCCTGACGCCGCTGCGGACCTGAGGCCTCGACCTCACCGTCCACCCACGAGAGAGCACCACCCGGAGACCCGCCCCGCAGCGCCACGCGGCACACCGCCATGCCGTCGCCCCAGAACCGGAGCCACGCGGCCACGACCGACGCGTCAGCCAGCCTCATGAAAGACCGAGGTTAGTGGGTTCGTAATCCGGGGGATGCGGGACGCTCCACTTGTGGTCCGCTCCGGTGCGCCGGGCGTGCTCGCGTAGCGACTGCGCGATCAGGTCGCGGCGTTGTGGCACGCTCTGTCGAATGACCCACATACGAGTCCTCGAGATCGGCCCGACCAAGAAGCCCGACCGTCGGAGCCGAGCCACCGACACGCCCGTGACCCTTGGCGGGCTGCTGGATGAGCACGTCGAGCCCTACCAGCTGCGTCGCGAGTGGGAACGGAGATACCCGGACCGGTTCCCTCTGCGAATCCTGCCTCCGGAGTCGAACACGAACACCCGACTGACGATCCACGCCGGGGGTCACGAGCCCGTGGACGAGGAGCAGATGCGAGCGGACCTCGACGCCGTCCTCGAGTCGCTCTAGCGAACACGACAGCACCCCCGCCCATTCGTCGAGCGGGGGTGCTGTCGTGTTCGCTAGAGCGACTCGAGGATGGCGTCGAGGTCCGCCCGCATCTGCTCCTCGTCCACGGGCTCGTAACCCCCAGCGTGGATCGTCAGTCTGGTGCTCGTGTTCGACTCCGGAGGCTGGATCCGCAGAGGGAACCGGTCAGGGTATCTCCGTTCCCACTCGAGGCCCAGCTGGTAGAGCTCGACGTGCTCATGCAGCCGCCCGTCCAGGATCACGGGCGTGTCAGTGGCCCGGCTCCGACGATCGGGCTCCTCGGTCGGGCCGATCTCCAGGACTCGTATGTGGGTCATTCGACAGAGCGTGCCATAACGCCGCGACCTGATCGCGCAGTCGTCGATCTGTCCGGAAGGGTGTCAAAGTTGGGCACCCTTCCCCACTTCTACCAAGGTTGGGCAT
>JBBSGI010000153.1:0-2909 GCA_038254365.1 Propionibacteriales bacterium | reverse complement strand
TGGCCGAGTGGCTTAGGCAAGGGCCTGCAAAGCCCTGTACGCGGGTTCGATTCCCGCCTCCGCCTCGAGGGCGATTAGCTCAGCGGGAGAGCGCCTCCCTGACACGGAGGAGGTCACAGGTTCAAATCCTGTATCGCCCACAAAGCATTTCCACCTCGGCCGTGATCAGCTTTCGCCGGACCCCGAAGCGGTCAAAGGGAGCGGTTCGGTCCTCAAGCCCCCGGAGCCTGAGCCGACACAAGAATGGTGACCGAGCGACTGACGCCCAGCCAGGCCGCCGAGGTCCTCGCGGCCGCCCTGCTCGCCGCGGCGGTGTTCACCCGGACCCGCCCCGTGGGGGCATCGTCATGACACACCCGAGCATGGGCCCCCGGCCGGTTGAGACGGCGCGCTCCGAACAGGTCCGGCGGGACGCCCGCTGGGCGGACCTGGAACGGCTGCGCTCGTCCAATCCGATGCTGGACGCCGTCATCGACGAGGTGCAAGGTCGACGCATCCGGGTGGGGGAACACTGGCTGTCCGACTTCGCATCCTCGAGCTACCTCGGCTTCGACCAGGATCCGGAGATCATCGACTCGGTCGTTCGCCAGCTCGGCCGTTGGGGAACGCACGCGGGCCGGTCCCGACTCATCGGCAGCCCCCGGCTCTTCACCCAGATCGAGGAGGAGCTGGCGGCACTGATCGGCGCACCGGACACGCTGGTGCTGCCGAGCGTCACCGACATCCACACGTCGGTGATCCCGTTGTTCGCGGGACGGGGCCAGGTCTTCGTCGACGCCATGGCACACCAGGCGATCTACGACGGTTGCTCGGTCGCCACCAGCCAAGGGGCGTCGCTGCACCGGTTCCGCCCCAACGACGCCGAGCACCTGGAGGAGCTACTCCAGGCCGCGCCGGCCGACTCGTCCAAGCTGGTCTGCATCCACGGCGTCAACAGACTGACGGGAAACGTCGCCGATGTGGCCGCCTTCGCAGCGGTGGCACGCGAGCACAACGCGCGGTTGTACGTCGATGACGGGGACGGCTTCGGTGTCGTCGGGGAGCGCAGTCCGGACGAGCACACGCCGTACGGGATCTCCGGAAACGGCGCACTGCGGCACGCCGGTGAGGACTACGACCACGTCGTCGTGGTCGGGAGCTTCGCGAACGGCTACTCCTCCCCGCTGTCGTTCCTCGCCCTGCCAACCCATCTCAAGAGCTACCTCAAGGTCACCGCGACGCCGTACCTCTACTCGGGTCCGGCGTCCACCGCCGCCCTGGCAGGAGTTCTGGCCGGCTTCACGGTGAACCGCAGCCGCGGCGAGCAGATCCGGTTGGGCCTCTTCCAGAAGACGCAACGGGTGCTCAGCCGGCTGGCCGAGCTGCGCGTCCATACGACCAACACCGACGGCCTGCCCATCATCGAGCTCCCGGTGGTGCATCCGACCGACCTGCACGAGGTCGGCACCCACCTGTTCGAGCGCGGCATCTGGGCGACGCTGGCGGCGTACCCGCTGGTTCCCCGCAGCCATGTCGGCGTCCGGATCCAGGTGACCGCGGCGCACACAGAAGCGGACATCGACCTCCTCGGCGAGGTGCTCGGCGAAGTGGTCGGCCGGTTCTCGCTGTCGCCGGCCCGGGACAACAGCTAACGCCACGCCTCGGCCTCGGATTGTTTCGCCGGGACAACGGGTCCACGAGACTGGAGTGCGTGAACACGGACGAGTTTTTCGCCCGGCCGCACGTCCGCGTACGAGGCTGGGAACCTGCCGCGGACGCGCGGCGGCGCATCGTCACCGCCGTTTCCCGGCTGGCGGCGGGTCCCGGCGACGTGGCGGTCGCCTCGCACGGTGCGGTGGGCGCATTGCTGCTGTGCCATCTCACCGACAGCGAGATCACCCGCGATCACGACGAGCCGGGCCGAGGCGGCGGAAACTACTTCGCCATTCGCAACGAAGCCCTACTTCACGGCTGGCGGCCGATCACGAATCGCCGCGATAGTTTCATCGGGTGAAGGCACGCGAGCTGACGATCTCCGGCGCATGGGAGTTCACGCCGGAGAGCCATCACGACGATCGCGGAGTCTTCGTCAACCCGTACGTCGCACGCGCCGTCGCCGCCGCGGTGGGCCATCCGATCGATCTCGCCCAGACCAACCACAGCGTCTCCCGCCGTGGCACCGTCCGTGGAGTCCATTACGCGCTGGTGCCTCCCGGCCAGGCCAAGTACGTGTACTGCCCAGCCGGCGCGGTCCTGGACATCGTGGTCGACATCCGGGTCGGCTCCCCCACCTTCGGCCAGCATGACGCCGTTCGACTCGACACCGTCGACTATCGCGCGGTCTACCTGGCCGAGGGCCTGGGTCACGTCGCCGTCGCGCTCGAGGACGGCAGCGTGTTGAGCTACCTGTGCTCATCGGCGTACGACCCGGAGCGGGAGAAGGGCACCAACCCGCTGGACCCCGCCCTGGGCCTGCAATGGCCGGCCGACCTCGACCTGCTGCTCTCACCCCGCGATCGGTCGGCACCCACGCTCGCCGAGGCGGCCGGGCAGGGACTGCTGCCGACGTACGACGACTGCGTGGCGCTCTACGCCACCCTGGACGCCGCTCGACACCGCTGAGCTGCGTTCTCAGCGCTTCTTCGTCAGCCTCGCCCGCAGGTCGTCGATCTTGCGGCGGTTCTCCGGCTTGGCGGCGGCCCGCTTGGCCTGGTCCGCCAGCTGCTGGCCCTTCGGGCTGCGGGCGAAGGCGGCCAGCTTGCTGGTGAGCGACATTCCGTACCTCCGTGGGCCTGGAGCTGCCGGTCAGAGCAGCTCGACGATGACGGCCCCGATGGTGTCAGAGCCGACTTCGGACGTCCTACGCTCCGCCGCATGGAGAACTCCTATGACGCGATCGTCATCGGCGGGGGCCACAACGGGCTGGTGGC
>JBBSGI010000152.1:0-2927 GCA_038254365.1 Propionibacteriales bacterium | reverse complement strand
ATGAGAAACTCGCACCTCGTAGATGCCCCTCGAACTCGGCCAGATGGACCCTAGACAAGTCTCATCTTCCCAGCTCGGAGGGCATCTACCCCTCTCCGACACCCCTCACCTGGCAAATTCCACCGGTGGATCCAGGCTTAGTTCCCCGCACATCCGCCGTATGCCGGTGCCTACGACGGTGTCGTGCCGCATCTGACTGTCGCGGAGCGCCGCCGTGGCTCGCTGAGCGAGTTGGGGGACGCCGAACAGGCGGTACGACGCGGGTTGCCGGTTCTCGCTCGCGTCGACAATGTGCTGCTCATCGCAGGTACAGAGGCGCCTGACTCGTGGCGGGTCGTCCACAGGTTCCCGCTGCTTGAGCACGTTGGTGGGAACGGCGGCGATTGATGCTGATTCCCTACAACCCACCGAGCCGGCGGATCTCCTCCAGCGGGTACGGGGTCTCCCGGCTCTCCTGCTGAAGCTGGCGATAGAAGTCCGCCATCACCGCGGTGAGCGGCGCATGACGGGTAAAGATCGCCGAGGTCGCCCCAGGGATGTCCGGGAAGTTCTTGCCGTCGACCCACGCGCGCACGAATGCGTCGCGGTCTTCCGTGTCGTACCTGTACAGGGCTGTGACCAGCCAACGCACCAGGTAGGTGGCGGTGTAGCAACGGTCGTAGGTCCGGTGTCGGTCGAAGAAGTCGGTTTCTTCTCGGGACAGGTCGAACCGGGAGGAGATGGCCAGGCCGTAGTCCGCGAAGAAGAGTCGTTGGCCGTCGGTGAGGATGTTCTCGAAGTGGGCGTCGAAGTGCAGGAGCTCGTGGTCGTTCATGAACGAGGTTCCGGCCTCGAGCTCCCGCTCTACCATGACGCAGGCTCGGTCAGCTGCTTCGCCGCCGGCAGCGATCTGGACACCCATCCACTCGTGCAGGTTCTGCGGGATGTACTCCAGGAACAGCGCAACGGTCGCCGACGACTGCCCAAGTGCATCGAACCGGTGGCGCACCTGGGAGCTGCCTCCCCAGTAGGCGACGGCCCGTTCCACGTCGGCCAGTTCCTCGGGAAGAGATGCCGTAGAGGCCGGGAGCACCCGCCAGTGGTACATCA
Source organism: Propionibacteriales bacterium (assembly GCA_038254365.1). Lineage (GTDB taxonomy): Bacteria > Actinomycetota > Actinomycetes > Propionibacteriales > Nocardioidaceae > JAWWPG01. The sequence continues at coordinate 1,838 of JBBSGI010000152.1, read as the reverse complement.
GGGGGAAGCCCTCGTAGTGGCCCGCGAGCACCCAGTTCGTCGTCATGGTGTGCACCGCGAGCTCTCGCCAGGCCCCGAAGCCTGGCGAGCCGATGCCGTACTGGCAGAAGGTGGGCAACCCGAACACGTTCGCCGTGGACCGGACGTTCTCCGGTTGCCTCTCCAGATCGGTGAGGGGTACCTGCTTCACGAAGACGGGCAGGCCCGCGACCTCCAACAGCGCCGACTTTCCACCGATGCCTGAACCAATCGACGCGGCCGTATCCACGAGCTCGCGCAGTCCGCGGTCGCTGTGTAAGGCCAGGGATGTGGAGACGGCATTGTGGGCGGCCAGACGCGCACCGAGGGACATGTCTTGGAGTTTCATGACAACGCTCAGTCTCTCGCGTCGAGGCGTCCACGCTCGGCCACAGCCTGCCGCGTCACGGATCTTGCGCCGGTACGAGCCGCACTGCGCTCCAAAGTCGCTCCTGTGGAGCGCAAGAGGATTTTCGCCGTCGCTCAACAAATGCGCGGCAACAGACCACCACGCTGATCAAGGACCCACCCATCAAAGCGGCGGGCGGCAACCCGTTCAGGATCCTGTTCCGATCCTCGTCACAGGCCGATGCCTTCGGGAAGCGGAAGGTCAGGTGGCGGTAGACCCCGTCGTCCTTCAGCATGGTCATCGTCGCGCCCTCGACCTCAGAGGCAAAGCGCTCCTCGGCCTCGGTCATCTATCGCTTCAGCTCGGCGTACGGGTCGATCTCACTCACGCTGCCGTCCTCTCTGCCCGGCCGCGGCGGACGCCGTGGCACCAGAACCACAACGACCGGGCCGCGTCAGCGGTCGCGGGGCATGAGTCACCCGTTCGGCGCCCAGCCAGAGGCTCAGCAGGAACAGTAACCCGCCGCTCAGGCCCCGGGCGGCCCGAACCGTCGCCCTGTGCGGTCGGTCAGCGTCGATGGTCAACCTGACCAGCGCTCATGCCTACTTCGACCCTGGTGCGTCGATCCTTAACGACACCTTGTTGAGCGCGCTCTGAGGGTGTGGTTTCGGCGTTTGCCGGTGCGGGCCGATGCTCAGCTCAGGCGGGCTTGCAGGAGGCAGAATTCGTTGCCTTCGGGGTCGGTCAGGCAGTGCCAGGGCTCCTCGCCGGTCTGGCCGATGTCGGCCGGGCGCGCTCCGAGCTTCAGGAGGCGTTCGAGTTCGGCGTCCTGATCGCGGTCGGTGGCGTTGACGTCGATGTGCAGCCGCAGCTTGCCCGCCTTGGGCTCGGTAGTGGGGCTGAAGACCAGAGTCGGCTGCAATCCGCCGAACCCTTCCCGTGGTCCGATCTCCACCGCGCCGTCGTCGTCGGGGTCGAGCACGATGAAGCCCAGCACCTCGCACCAGAACGCCGCCAGCCGTTGCGGATCCCGGCAATTGATCACCAGTTCGGAAATGCGACAAGCCATGATCGGCACGCTACAGGGCATCAACCGCACGCAGCCAATCCTTAAACGGCCGAGGGCCGCGACGCAGTGGGCACCCGGGAGCGGTGGGCCGGCCCGGCCCGGTCCGGTCCGCGACGGGCTGCCTTGCCGCCCGGACCTTGATCAGTTGGCCGTGGGAGCGAACAGGACGCGGGGTTCCAGATCAAGCCGGGTGGTATGGGGCTTGGTCGGGTGGGGTGAGGTTGAGCGTCCAGTTGCCGAACCCGGATGGTGTGGGTGATGTAAGAGATAACCCGTGAGTTCCTCGACTCCTCGGCGGGGAGCGGGAGGGCTTGTTCCGGGCTGGACCAGGGCGTTCGTACCCGTTCAGGTGACCGTGTTTGATCTGACCGAACTTCGGCTTGTGTGAGTCGTTCTCGGTTT
>JBBSGI010000151.1:0-2930 GCA_038254365.1 Propionibacteriales bacterium | reverse complement strand
GTCGATGACCGGCTGGGCTCTGCGGGTTTTCTGCGCCGGAGCTTCAACAAGGTCTTTCCGGACCACTGGTCGTTCATGCTGGGCGAGATCGCCCTGTACTCGTTCGTCATCCTGCTGCTGACCGGGACCTTCCTCACCTTCTTCTTCGACGCCTCGGTCAAGGAGGTCGTATACAACGGCAGCTACGTCCCGCTGCGCGGTGTGACGATGACCCAGGCGTTCGAGTCGACACTGCGGATGAGCTTCGACATCCGCGGTGGCCTGGTGATCCGTCAGATCCACCACTGGGCGGCTCTGCTGTTCGTCGCCTCGATCACCGTGCACCTGCTCCGAGTGTTCGTCACCGGCGCATTCCGCAAGCCGCGAGAGATCAACTGGCTGGTCGGGGTAACACTGCTTGTCCTGGGCATCCTCGAGGGCTTCGCCGGCTACTCGCTGCCGGACGACCTGCTCTCCGGCACCGGGCTGCGGATCGCCTACTCCATCGTCGAGTCCATCCCGCTGGTCGGCACCTGGGTCGGCTTCCTGCTCTTCGGCGGGAACTTCCCCGGGCCGTCGTTCATCCCGCGCCTGTACGTGATCCACATCCTGCTGGTCCCCGGCGTCATCGTCGGTCTGATCAGCGCCCACATGGGCATCCTGTGGCACCAGAAGCACACCGACTTCCCGGGTCCCGGCAAGACCGAGGACACCGTCGTCGGGTCCCGGATGTTCCCGACGTACGCCGCCAAGGGTGGCGGTTTCTTCTTCCTGGTGTTCGCGGTCCTGGCGGCGCTGGGCGGACTGGCTCAGATCAACCCGGTCTGGCTCTACGGCCCCTATGACCCGTCGAACGTCAGTGCCGGTTCCCAGCCCGACTGGTACATCGGCTGGCTCGACGGTGCCCTGCGGCTGATGCCGAACTGGGAGACCAACCTCTGGGGTCACACGCTGAGCTGGAACCTGTTCATCCCGGCCGTGGTGATCCCCGGCATCATCTTCACGCTGATGGCGCTGTACCCGTTCATCGAACCGATGTTCACCAAGGACCGGGCCTACCACAACCTGCTGGACCGGCCCCGCGACGTACCGGCGCGGACCGGTATCGCCGCGATGTCGCTGACGTTCTACACGATCTTGTGGTTGGCCGGCGGGAACGACATCATCGCCACGACGCTCAACATGTCGATCAACAACCTGACCTGGGCGTTCCGTATCTCCGCGTTCGTGCTCCCGCCGATCGCCTTCTATGTCACCCGACGGATCTGTCTGGGCCTCCAAGAACGCGACCATGAGCTAGCCCACCACGGAGTGGAGACCGGTCGGATCCGTCGGCTGCCCAGCGGTGAGTACATCGAGCTCACCGCGCCGCTGCCGCCGCCCGCCGTACCGCACCTGGTCGCGGTGGAGCCGGAGCATGAGGCCCGCGGCGCCCTGGACGCACCGCGGGACGGTGACGGAGGTGGCACGGCGGTTGTCACCCGGCGTACGACGGCACCGGCCAGCCGGCAGACGACCGGCAACGGCAACGGCAACGGCAACGGCCGGTCCCGCGCTAAGGCTGCGGTGGGCAGCTTCTTCTTCCCGCCCAGGAACAACGACTCTTCCGATCGCTGAACCGGACCCGCCGACAGGCCGCACGGTCGAGGAAAACCCACATCCCGGGTCGACTTTGTTGGGGGGTTTCCTCGACCGTGCCGGCGCGGAACCGAACTCAGTTGGAGCCGGCCTCGTACTGCTCGCGACGGTAATGACCCAGGTAGTATTCGAAAAGCAGGCCGGTGAGCGCGGCCAGCAGCGTCACGGCGCCGATGATGATGAGCCAGATGCCGAAGGCCAGCCCCAGAGCGGCCAGTGACGCGCCGGCAGCGAGCGCCACCGGCCACCAGCTGTGCGGGCTGAAGAAGCCGACCTCACCGGCCCCGTCCGCGATCTCGGCCTCGCCGAGGTCCTCGGGCCGCGGCGCCATCCGGCGGGCGGTGAAGTACAGGTAGTAGCCGATCAGGAACGCCAGGCCGGCAGAGAAGGCCAGGGCAACGCCCCCGGTCGGGTCCTTGGACATGTACCAGTACACCAGGCTGGTACCAGTCAGGAACGCCGCGACGACGGCGAAGACCTTTCCCTCTACCTTCACCGCAGCTCCTGCGTGGACGGCGCCGCGTCCACGTAGACCTTGCCGGCAGCTTGCGGATAGTGCAGGTCGAATGCCGGTCGCTCAGAGCGGATACGCGGGAGCACGTGGAAGTTGTGCCGTGGCGGCGGACAGGTGGTGGCCCACTCGAGGGAGTTGCCGAATCCCCAAGGGTCGTCCGACATCGCGATCCGGTTCCGGCCGCTCCAGGAACGCCAGACGTTGTACAGGAACACCATGGTGGACGCACCCAGGACATAGGCGCCGATGGTCGAGACCGTGTTGAGGGTGGTGAAGCCGGTCGACGGCGGGTAGTCGGCGATACGGCGAGGCATCCCCTCGACGCCGAGCCAGTGCTGCACCAGGAAGGTCAGGTGGAAGCCGATGAACGTCGTCCAGAAGTGGATCTTGCCCAGCGTCTCGTCCAGGAAGGTGCCGGTCATCTTCGGCCACCAGAAGTAGAACCCGGCGAACATCGAGAACACCACCGTGCCGAAGACCACATAGTGGAAGTGGGCCACCACGAAGTAGGTGTCGGTGACGTGGAAGTCGATCGGCGGCGAGGCGAGCAGTACGCCGGTGAGACCGCCCAGCAGGAACGTGATGAGGAAGCCGATGGCGAACAGCATCGGGGTCTCGAAAGAGAGCTGACCCCGCCACATCGTGCCGATCCAGTTGAAGAATTTCACGCCCGTCGGTACGGCGATCAGAAAGGACAGGAAGGAGAAGAACGGCAGCAGCACCGCCCCGGTGGCGAACATGTGGTGCGCCCAGACGGTCATCGACAGCGCCGTGATGCCGATGGTGGCGAACACCAGGC
>JBBSGI010000150.1:0-3036 GCA_038254365.1 Propionibacteriales bacterium | reverse complement strand
GTAGGACCAGTTGGCTGAGCGACCGGGACGGCGGCGCGCGTCGTGGCTTCCGGAGTCGTTGAGCGACCAGCCGGGGCGGACGCTGCGTCAGCAGTTGAGCGAAGCGATGAAGCAGTCAATCCGCGCCGGACTGTTGCCTGCTGGTTCAACGGTCCCGTCGTCTCGCGCGCTCGCCGGCGACCTCGGGGTTTCGCGGGGAGTGGTCGTCGACGCCTATGCACAGTTGGTCGCGGAGGGGTTCCTCGTCGGCCGCGCCGGCTCGGGCACCGTGGTGAGCGACGTCGCCCGGCCTCCCTCGCGTACGTCGGTCTCAGCCCCATCCGGCGAAGCACCGCCGTACAACATCGATCTGCGCCCTGGGCTGCCCGACCTGGCCTCGTTCCCTCGTGCCGTGTGGCTGGCTGCAACCCGCGACGCGCTGCGCTTGCTGCCCGACGAGGAGCTGGGGTACGTCGCTCCATCGGGCGCGTTGGCCCTCCGTGAGGAGCTCGCGGACTATCTGAAACGGGTCCGCGCGGCGATGGTGGAGCCTGACCACCTCGTCATCGTCACCGGCGCGACCCAGGGACTGACCCTGCTGGTCCGGATGCTCGCCGAGACCGGGCACACGATCCTCGCGGTCGAGTCGCCCAGCAACGCGAGCCAGCGACGCGTACTCGGTCGTCACATCTCACACATCCTAGATGTACCGGTCGACGACGAAGGGCTCGTCGTGACCGAGCTGGAGAGGACGGCGTGCCGCGCGGTGCTCGTCACACCTTCCCACCAGTATCCGACCGGGGTCATGCTGTCCCCTGCCCGACGCAGTGAACTCATCAGGTGGGCTCGACGCGTCGACGGTGTCATCCTCGAGGACGACTACGCCCCCGCGTTCCGCTTCGAGCGTGGCCCGATCGGCTGCCTACAGGGGCTCGACCCGCAACATGTTGCTCTGGTCGGTTCGGTGAGCAAGTCCCTCGCACCCGGCCTGCGGCTCGGGTGGGTGGTCGCACCACTGGTGCTGCACGAGATGCTGCTGGCGGCCAAGCGCGACGACGACTTCGGCAGCCCCGTGCTCGGCCAGCACGTGCGGGCCCGGCTGCTGGCCAACGGCGCCTATGACCGACATATCCGTCGTACCCGGCGCCGTTACATGGAGCGTCGCGATGCCCTCGTCACCGCTCTGGCCGAAGAGCTGCCTGACTGGGAGATGTCCGGTCGAGGGGACGGGCTGCACGTCATGCTCCGGCTTCCGGCCGGCGTGGACGAGGAACGGGTATGTGCAGCCGCAGCGGACAGAGGCCTCGCCGTCCAGGGCACCCGTGCAATGTACGGCTCACTGCCCGCACCACACAGCCTGATCGCCAGCTATGCGCGCGCGCCAGTAGGAGTGCTGACCGAAGCAGTGCATCGCCTCGCAGCCGCAAGTACCTCGGTACGGACCGCGACAACCGGCTCGAACGATCCCGCGATCCGACGCGTCCGCCCCGCCACCGCACTCGACTACTTCTGAGCCTTGTCCGGGTTCGTCCCGGAAGAGAGCAGCGTCGTCGCACCTTGGCTCGACGAGCATGGATTCGGTCGCCAGAGTCTCGGTGGCGGCGAAGACGAGACGAGCCTGGTCGCCGGCACTCGCCGCACTCGCCGGCGGTCAGCGGTTGCTCTGCCGGACGTGACGGATGAGACCGGCTGTCCTCGGCGGTGAGCCGTCCGATGGCTCCTGCGGAGTAGGCGCTGACGATGACCTTGCCCTCTCGGTCCAGGACGAACCCGGTTGCCTGCAGGTAGGCCGGCTCCGCGTTCACGAAGGCGCCCGTTGCCTCCGAGAACTTGTGCGGGTCGGCGCTATGACCCACCGGGAAGGTCAGCTTGTACTTCTCGACCAGCGCCTTGGTCGTCTCTGCGTCGTCCACGGACAGGGAGACGACTGCGGCTCACAGCTCCTCGAGCACGCCCCTGGACCCCTCGAAACCGCGCAGCTGGGCGCTGGTTCTTCCGCCCAGAATGATGCAACGTCTCGGCAGAGCAGAGGCCCGCAAGGCGTCCTGTCACAGGGCCCTGAAGGAGACACCCGACGGCGGGCTGAAGATGGCGCAGGACGCAGGCGGCCCGGTCTAGGAGATCTGGGCGCCGGCAACTTCTACGCAATAGCTGGATATGGGGCTGGAGAGGATCCCGGTCGCGCGGCTCGATGCCGTTCAGCGGCTCCGCGGCGAAGGCTGGCCCAATGAGCGCATCGCCGAGGCGACCGATCCTCTCACCGTCTATGGTCGCTCAGTCTCGGTTCGCCCAGACGGGCGGCCGGCGCGCGCGCCTGGCCAAGGAGCCGAGCGGTCAGCTCGTCTGTTCGTCGCCGGGTTCGATGAGCCACGGGTAAGACTCCCAGGCGGCGTCGAGAATCGGGTTTCGGGCATCGGCATGGGGACTGAGACCGTTGCCGAGGCTCCAGGTCGAACGGTCGGGGTCGGACACGATAGCCGGGAGCCGTTCCTCGATGGTTTCGGGGGGCAGCGACATCAGGTGCTCGAGGTCGCGCAGCGAAGCAACAAGCGTCGGGAACTCCGGCTGGACGATGCGTTCGCGCGTCCACCTGTTGACCAGGGTGTGCGGCTCAGAGGTGACGATGATGCCGATGCGCTTGCGGTTGCGGGGTTGTGGACGAACTCCGGCAGGTCTGCGTCGAGTGCGTTCGACGTGCGTACAAGCTGCCCAGTCGCGAAGTTCAGCCGGTCGGTGACTGACTTCTCGAAACCTGGTGAGGCTGATCGTTCGAACAGCCCGAATCGTGCCGAGCGTCGGGTCGCGGGTCCGGGAAGTGGCTGATCCGACCGCGCTGGATTCTTGAGCCCCGCAGTGGCCTCCGGGCCCGTGCCAACCTTTTCCGCGGGGGTCATGTGGGCCCAATCCGTGGAGGGTGAGTGTCGGGGGGCCGCTGGCGTCAGCGGCGACGATAGGGGTATGACATGGGGATGAGTCTCACTAAGGGCAGTGGCCCCTTCGGTTCCTCTCCGGCGGGATCGTTCAACTTCGACCCTAAGCCGCCCGAGCACGTCCGGT
>JBBSGI010000149.1:0-3046 GCA_038254365.1 Propionibacteriales bacterium | reverse complement strand
GGATCGGCGCCATAGCCATCGCCTCGACCTCGACGTCGGTGCGCGTCTGATCAGTGTCGATCTTCAGGAACACGTCGCCGACGCGCAGGGTCGCGCGCTCGTGATGGGCGACGACGACCTCGACCTCCTCCACGTCGGCCACTATCGCGGGATGACCACCGACGTCGCCACGAGTTTATCGGTGCGACTGCGCGGCTGACCGCGCCCCGCTGCCCGGCGGCCTCGTGCACGACACCGACCGCTGACGGGTCGAGCACTCCTCGGTCCGCCGGGCCTCGGCACGTGGATCGTGAAGTCCAAGCGGCATGTCATCGCGGTCGGTGACCTCGACGCGACCGAGACTGTCGGTCCGATGACGTCGAGCGAGCGCTGTCGCGCATGACCCGGCGGTGCTCAAGTCGTCCGGTTGCACGTCGAACCACACTTGGCCTATGCCTCGGCGCGCCCGAATCGACGATCTGGGGGCATTCGCTCGAAGTACGAATCGGCATGCGTTATGGCGCATCGGGATGCGACCTAGCCGACTCGCTCACATCGGCAGAGCGGTCTGGCACTCCATGCCGCCCCGCAGCCGGTCTATGACGCCGTGCTGGACCGGTTTGGTGTGCTGGCCACCGACGTCGCCCGCGGCATCGAGGTCCGCCACGACTGGCCCCCCCAGTACCGCTCGGCACACTTCACCGGCTCGCTGGCCTGGCTCGGCCTCCGATTCTCCCGCCTATCCCGGTGAGCCCGAGTGCAACGGCTGCGCCGAGCGCTGGATCAAGACCTCAAGGAGCAGTGCCTGTGGGCGCGCAGCTACCGCCCGTCGACAAGCTGCGCCAAGGCGTGGCCGCCTTCGTCGAGCTCTACAACCGCGAGTGGCTCATCGAACGCCTCAACCACCGCCCCTCGGGAGGCCTACGCCCAGTGGCTTGCCAGCCGGCAGCAGGCCGCGTGATAGTCAGTCGAAGTGTCCAATGGACCCGTTCCGGTTCAAGGGGGAAACATGACTGAACGGCCCTATCGTTGGCGTCTGCTCCTGGCCGTCGTCGGAGCCGTCATCTTCGGTTGCATGGACGCCCGGCTGTACCTCGGACGAGGAGCTGGCTTCTGGGTTTCCAACGTATCTTCGGTATGGCTTCTGCTGCCATTCGTGGCCGGGGCCGCCGCAACTCGGACGCGGCGGGGTGCCATAGGGCTTGGTACTACGCTCACGATGTCGGCATTCGCTGCCTTCTACGGATGGACCGTCGTTCATCATGCGAACCAGTTCACTTCACGCGATGTGCTGTTCCTCCTGGGCGGCGCCGTGTCTGGACCCTTGTTCGGACTCCTGGGCAGGGTTTGGGCGACTCACCGGTCTTGGGTCCTCGGACTTCCGCTCGTCGTCGCCTTCGTAGGCGAGCCCTACGCCTGGTACAGGCATGTCGGACGGCTGCCTAACCCACACGTCATCTGGACTGTCGAAGTGGCGGTCGGCATCGGGCTTGCTGGAGCGTTCATCGTCGCGAACCGAGCGAATCGGCTACGGCGACCGATCCGCCCTTAGGAGCGGGGGCGTCCCAGGGACGGACCAGTTCCCCCAGGTAGGTGATGTCGGTGACCCACCGCTGGTCCGGGGGGGCGGTGAAGTTGCGCTTGACCAGGTCCGCTGATCGGCTCGCCCAACCATCCGCGACGATTCGGCGGACCGTGCCTCGGCGCACCTCCGCTGGGTCCAGCCGAGTGAGCCCCTTACCGGCTCGGGCGCCACTTCGCTGCCCAGACCGGAAACCTCGTCGGGAGGTAACTGCGAGCGTCGATGAGGCCCGCGGGCGGGGTCCTGTTCAGGCGGGACCCTTTCTCCGCCGCCTCGGACCACCGCGCGGCCAACCCGCCTGCCCACGGTGCCACCGTGATGGACACGGGGCCCGGGCGTGGCAGCGGTCCAGCGGTTGCGCGTAGCGGCAGGTGCTCCGGGACCGTCGAAGGCATCCGTGGACGCTCAGGGAGCTTCTGATCGGGGTTGGGCCGGGCGGTCGGCCGTCGTTCTCAGCTGCGGTCGACGGGCACCTGTCCCTTCAGAGAACTCGACCACGCAATGCCGGCGTGGTCCTCATTCACCTCGCCTGCACGCCGTGTCGACGACCAGGTGCAGCTCTGACGCAGGTCCGGTGGCTGCGGCAGTCTGATCTGGCCCCACTTTCGGCAGTTGTGGCGGTCTGATCTGGCCCCACCAGCGGCACGCCCGGGGCAGTTGTGGCGGTCTGATTTGGCCCCACCCCGCGTGGGTGGACCGTCGTCTCGCGATCTGTGCGAGCCGACGGGAGGCCGGGGTTGGAGTTCACCAGGGTGGAGATGTACGCCGCGATTCGCCGGGACGCCCGAGTGGAGAACCTGTCGATCCGGGCGCTGGCCGATCGGTATCGGGTGCACCGGCGCACGGTTCGCCACGCACTGGCTTGCGCGGCACCGCCGGTCCGGAAGACGCCGGCGCGGGCGGCGCCGAAGCTGGACACGCTCAAGCCGGTGATCGACGCGATGCTGACCGCGGATCTGGTGGCGCCGCCCAAGCAGCGGCACACCGCGAAGCGGGTCTTCGCCCGGCTGGTCGACGAGCACGCCGCGACCGAGCTGTCCTACTGGACGGTGCGTGACTACGTGGCCATCCGTCGCCCACAGATCGGCGCTGCGGCCGGGGTGGTGCAAGCGGGGTTCGTGCCGCAGAGCCCCGCCCCGGGCGGCCAGGCCGAGGTCGACTTCGCCGAGGTGTGGGTGCAGCTGGCCGGGATCCTGACCAAGTGCCATCTGTTCACCTTCCGGCTGTCCTACTCGGCGAAGGCGGTGCACCGGGTCTACGCCACCCAGGGGCAGGAGGCGTTCTTCGAAGGCCACGTCGAGGCGTTCGCCGTGCTGGGCGGGGTGCCGAGCGAGCACGCTACGACAACCTCAGGGCGGCGGTGCACCGGGTCTGCTTCGGGCGCAACCGGTTGGAGTCCGACCGGTTCGTGCTGCTGCGCAGCCACTACGGCTTCGAGGCGTTCTACTGCGAGCCGGGCCGGCGCGGTGCGCACGAGAAGGGCGG
>JBBSGI010000148.1:0-3098 GCA_038254365.1 Propionibacteriales bacterium | reverse complement strand
TTGTGCGTCTTCGACAACACACATCTTCCCAGCTCAGGAGCGCTTTTCCGCGGAGCTACGGGCAGTTTCTCAGGATGCCGCGCGAACAATCGAGGACTAGCAGCAGTCCAAGGCGGTGGACCTCCTTCTCGTCGATGGTGACGATGAGCACGGAGTTGTCCGGGTTCAGCAGTTCCTTCGCAAGGAGCAGTCGGCGCACCATGAACGCGAGCCACTTGCTGTGGCGGTAGGCGTCGGTGTCATCGACGTAGTTGTTGTCGTACTTCCAGTCGCGGGCGCCACTGTTGTACGGAGGGTCGATGTAGATGCAGTCGACCTTGCCGGCGTGCGTGAACTGCAGCGCCTCCAGAACGTGGTGGTTCTCACCCTTGATCACGACATGAGCGGGCTTGTCCGGCCCGCGGTCCACCGACCCGAGGCGTCGCAGGCCCGGGTAGACCGGCTCACCGAAGTCGGCGATCACTACGAGGGCATCGACACCCCGTTCCTCGTCGCCCTCCTCGGCCAGTTCCTCGGACGACAGCATCGTTCCGTCCTGATGGCGAAGCTTGCGCACGGTGGCCCTGCCGTCGTGGATCCCGAGCACCTGGAATGCTGCGCTGTCGGTGTCCTCGCGGAACGCGACCTTGGCGCCAGCACGGATCGGGTGCTCGGGAAGGCGAATCCGCTCCGGGAGGTGCGACTCGAAGACCAGACCGAAGGTGCGTTTCGCGCGAATGCGGTCGATCTGAGCGCGCAGATCAGCACGTAGGGCGGGTTCATCGACCCGCGCTAGAAGGCCGTCGAGCTCATCTGCCATGGTCAGGCGACCTTACGACGCAACCACGTGCGGACCATCGATGCAGACCGCTGCGGTGATTCCGGTGGAATCACATCGAATGCTGCAAGCAGCCGCGGTGCCGGTGCCCCTCCCATGCCCCTCCGCTCGATCATGAGCGAACGCAGCCTCCGCAACGACCTTGCCCTCACCTGGCTGACACTCGCCACTTGCGCGACGAACGTTGACGAAGCTTCGACGCCGGCTCGGCCTCGCCGTCGCCATGGCGCTCGACGCCACCGTTGGCGGAGCAAACTAGGCGACCATGCACTCGCTCCAAGACCGCGTGGCCACCCTCGAAGACGCCCTGCACGACAGCCGCGAACGGAGGAGCGCCCTCGAAGCAGACAAGACCGACCTCACCGAGAGCCTGGACGCCAGCCGGGAGAACTACAGACAGCTGATGGGCCAGATCAACCACAAGCATCGGACCCCCACAGGGGCCGACTCCTCAGCGCCTTACGCCACGGGAGCCGGCAGTATCCCGGGGAAGGACGCCACATGACCGACGCCGGCGGTCCCAGATCAATGTGGCCCACGAGAATCAACGAAGACGTCGAGCCTGAGACCTGGCAGGCGTGCCTCGCGCTCTTCCTCGACAACGGCAACCGCAACATCTGGTATCGGGGCCACCAGCGCTACGAGTGGGGTCTCCAGACCACCCTGGAGCGGGCCCTGCGTGACCGGGCCATCGCCACCGACTACCCCCCAATCGGGCTCATCGACTCAATGGTCCACGACGCGGACTCGGAGCGGTGGGCTCTGGACGTCGAGCGCGCGCTGCTTCAGCGCTTCCAGGATCTCGCAGTCGAGTTTCAGACCCCGGGCCTTCCACCCGCGACGGACCACCTCGCGTGGTGGGAGCTCATGCAGCACCATCACGCTCCCACTCGCCTGCTCGACTGGACGAGGTCTCCCTTCGTCGCACTCTGGTTTGCGCTCGAGAAACCCAACGATGACGGTGCCGACTCGGCAGTCTGGGTGATCGACGTCGCCAACTTGTTGCTGAACGCGCGAGAGGCGGCCGCCGACGTCAACAGCGCCCCCGACGTCGACATCATCGACGGACGCGAGTGGCAGAACCGGCTGGTACGCGCCGCGATCCACCACCGGGTGCCCTTGCCCGTTCCGGTCACCCTCAGCTCCACCCTCGGACGCGCTTCTGCCCAGCAGGGCGCCGTCACCGCTGTCGCCACGTTGGTGGACCCGAAGGGATATGTAGAGGCATCCCGAAAACTGCTCGCTGTGAGGGTGCGGATCCGAGCGGCATGGCGGGACGACGCGCTCAGGGTCTGTCAGAGCATGGGGCTAACCGGCCTCCGAATCTACCGAGATCTCGACACACTTGGCCGGACTCTTCGTGAGAGCTGCAAGGCCGGCGAGGACTTTTCTGTGTTGTGACCCTGGTGCCACCGAAGGCTTGCCGAGGGAGGACGACTCGAACGGGGGTCGTCTAAAGCACGGTGAGCAGCTGCTGGACAGCGGGCTGGGGGTCACTGGGCCCCAACAGTGGCTGGCCCGACGCAGGAACGGCCGGGCCCATCGGGTCACCTGCGCTGTAGGAGCCGGTGTCGGAGATGATCACCTCGGGCCGGGCGCCGCCGTCTTGGCGGTAGGGGGTCTCCGGGGTAAACGTGTCAAAACGGAAAGAATCTGTTCCACTAACAAGGCCGGCCTCGTACGAGCCTTTCGGCGGCGAAGGGACTGCTCAGAGGGCATCTGGCCATCGTCGCCGGACAGCCGTCCTCTCCTGTTGGTGGAAGCGAATTGGTCGCTGCCGGGCGCTTTGGAGCGCATTAGTGGCAGCTCAGAGCCCTCCTGCTTCCCCGAATAGCCGTTTCGTTTCGTTCGGCCGCCGCCTGGCCGCCGCCCTGGCCGCCTGGGAGCGCTCGACCGAACGGGCGCCGCATGAGCGCCGGGGCCCACCGACGAGGCCCACGAGGCCGACGCCCACGGTGGCCGCTCGGTGCGCCCCTACGGCCTGTCAACGCCGCCGCGCCGGCCCCTCGTCGCACCTGGGAGACTCTCCCGACGACACCCGACCGTGAGGCGCACCCATGTCTATCCAGCCTGACCGCATCGGCATGAACGGTCCGATCGTCGGACGTCGAGTCGCAACCGTGATCGTCGGTGGAGTGCTCGCTCTGATCCTGTGTCAAGGGCCACTGAGTTCTCCCCGGAGACGGCCATGAGACCTCCCCGCTGGTGGCCACGAGAGTTCCCCGTCCGTGGCCACCAGATCTCCCCGCGGTGATCACGCGAGGGGCACCACCCCCTGGCC
>JBBSGI010000147.1:0-3127 GCA_038254365.1 Propionibacteriales bacterium | reverse complement strand
CGAGACGATCACCGGTGTAGGAACCGTGATCATCTCGAGGGTCGTGCCCGATCCCACGCAAGACGCCTCAAACGGCGTTTCTACCCAAACAGCCCTAACCAGCCAATACGGTCATATCCCAAACATGACGGAGCCCTGGCCAGGACAGCTCCTCGCCGATCAGATGGCCGCGCTTGCCCAAAACGAAACTCTGGCCCTGCTGTTGGGCGAAACGAGTAGTCAGGAGGCGTTTGAGGCAGCGGTCATTACCGTGCTGGATAGCGAGGTGGGCCAGGCACTCCTCGCGCACGAGGTTGTCCCCGGTGGCGAGACGCGACTGGCGTTGGCCAGGGCCGTTGTCGCGACAGTCCTCGTCGGCGGGGACACCGAACTAGCGACGCCGCTGCTGGTCGACGGCGTTCATCGCGACAAGCTAGTCGCTCAGATCGTCGCGCTGCTCGGCGGCTCAGACCGAGGCTTTGGCGTGACGGTAGGCCGGGTGGGTCTCGAGCTAGCGTTGCGGCTCGGGGCGACCAGGTCGATTGAGCGCCGGCGCGCGGCAATCACTGAAGCGGCCTCTCCGTTGGCCGGAGACGTAATGCTCTACCTAGCCCGTGGCCAGGATATCCGTGACTTCATCGCGCGCGAGGTCGCCGTTGTTGAAGGCCCAGTAGTGTGCCTCGCGCACAGCCTCGGTGGAATAGCCGCAGTGGACCTCCTCATCAGCCGCGACCTGCCGTCTGTGCAGCTCCTGATCACAGTCGGTTCGCAGGCGCCGTACCTCTACGAGCTCAACGCACTTCCCGCGCTGGAGTTCGGTCAGGCTTTACCTCCATCGGTGCCGCCATGGGTCAATATCTACGATCGGCGTGACCTGCTCGGCTACGCGGGTGAGGGGGTGTTTCCTGGGCGAGTGAAGGACCGAGTCGTCGACAACCGGGTACCGTTTCCGCGGTCACACAGCGCTTACTTCGGCAACGATGACTTCTATGCCATTGTGAACGAGGTACTGCCGTGCCCGTGACGCCAGCCGGTACGAGAGCTGTAGTCGTCGGCGTCGAAGAGTACTCGGCCGGATCCTCCTGGCGGCTCGACGGGCCGGCGCTCGATGCGTGCCGATTCGTAGAGTGGCTGATCAGCAGAGGTGTTCCGGCAGGCAACGTCTCGTTTCTGGTCTCGCCATTGACGGAAAACCGGGACGCAGTGGCGCGCCATGGATTTAACGCGCAGCCAGCCGACTACGCGACAGTCCGGGCGACCCTGGTGGACAGTCTTCGCAGCAGCGGAAGTGAGTTTCTGGTGCTGTACTGGGGCGGGCACGGGGTGGTAGATGGTGGTGATACCCGTCGGCTGTTTTGCGCCGACGCGACTAACGCCGATAAGCGCAACGTCGATCTCTCCGCCCTACTTGTCTCGTTGCGGACGAACTTTTATCCACACCATCCTCGGCAGATGGTTCTGATCGATGCATGCCAAAACCTCGTCGAGCAGCTCCACCTCGCCCACACCCTGCCCGCCGAGGTCTTTCCGTTGGGCAGCCCCAGACTGTCGTGCGAGCAGCGTGTGCTTCTAGCAGCGAGCCCCGGTGAAGCGGCTGTGAACCTCGACGGCCGCAAGACCGGTCTGTTCTCAGAGGTGCTCCGTGCAGAGCTGGCGACGGCGCCGACGGGTACCTGGCCACCGGATCTTGACGCGCTGCGGGATCGGATTGGCCAGCGCTTTACTCAGCTTCGCGCGATAGGCAAGACTCGACAGGTGCCGAGCTTTCTCTGGTATCGCGGCGCGCAAGGCAGGACAGAAGTGTTCTTCTCGCCGATACCGAGCGTCGCACCCCGATCTGTGCCGGTGGCTGCACTTGGCGAGCTGACCGATGCTCTGCTGTCCATTGACGAGTTCGTGCATGAACCGAGTCGCTGGCAGATCATCCGGCTGATGCCTCGGGAGATCGCCTCTGCGGTCAGCAGCGCGGGCCCCCAACGCCTCCAGGTCATCGACCTGCTCAAATCCTGCGACAGGTTCGCCTCAGGGCCGTCCGCGCTGGTCGACGCCATCCGCACGGCGCTACCGGACGATTCCCGGCGCCGCAGGGCTGAGGAGGCGATCGAGCGCGTCTGGCCGGGGACAACAGGGTAGGAGCTGCGCATCACGCAAGCGGCGGTTGCCTGCGGGAGCGCGGCGCTGTCACAGTGGAGGTGCCGATACTGTGAGCGGATATGTGTCTCGCTTCCAACGGCTGATCCGCCAAAACCTTCGGAGAGGCGCAGGTTATGGAGCTCCCTTCCAGGTAACCGACTGCAGAGACGGACGAGATGCGCCCACAGGATCGCTCTGACGACGCGGCTGCCGAACCATTGGTCCACCTGGCCGAACCGGCGGAGCAGTTGATGCACCCCGACAAGAACGGCCACGTCGAGGGCGAACCGGCCGTCGTACCCGTGCCGGATGCGCCGCCGTTGTCTGCCGAGGTCGCCTTGCGGCTCACCGCGATCGAGGCAGGGCTTGCCGAGGTAGCGCAGCGGTTCGCCGGCGAGAGTGCCCGGGCACTTGCCAGGGAGCGGGTGATCGACCGTCAGCACGAGGAGATCGAACGGCTCAAAGTGATCGAGCGGGCCGGCCAGCTGCGGCCGATCGTCACGGACCTGTGCCGGCTGCGCAACGGTCTGCTGCGGCAGGCCGGGACGGTCCCCGACGAGATGACCGGGCCGCAGGTCGCCACGCTGCTCGATTCGTTCGCCGCGACCGTGGAGGAGGTCCTAGAGCACTGCGGCGTCGTCGTCCTGCCCCGGGAAGTGGGTGCCCCCTTCGCGTCGAGCCGCCAGGAGGTCGCCGCAGTCGTGGAGATCGATCACCCCGAGCAGGACGGCACGGTTGCCGACGTGGTGCAGGACGGTTACGCGGAGATTCACGATGGAAGGGTCGTCGTTCCAGCTCGCGTCCGGATTCACCGTTATGTGACGAAGGAGAAAACGGATGGTTGAGGGTGCCGATGGGGCGGGCCGAGTGTTCGGTATCGACCTAGGAACCACCTACTCCGCGATCGCCTACATCGACGAGACTGGGCGGCCGACGGTGTGCCGCAATGACAACAACGCCGAGATCACACCGTCGGTCGTGCAGTTCGAGACGCCGACCAACGTCGTGGTCGGTG
>JBBSGI010000146.1:0-3137 GCA_038254365.1 Propionibacteriales bacterium | reverse complement strand
CCGAGCGCGAGGACCACGGTGACCGCGGACCCCGCGGCTACTAGATGACGGCGACGTACGGAGCTCATGCTGCCTCGCTTCGTTGGCGCGACGGAAGTAGCGACAAACTAGCGGATAACCGTCCGAAGCGCATGGGTCGTTCAGGCCATTACCGCGACGCCGCGCCCGCACCTTTCACGCACCGGTTGACTGCGCATCGTCACATTCTTTGCTGTCCCTTTACTCCGGCGCATGAGAACGCCAGCCGTCTTGTCTGTCCTCCGAACAGGAGTCAGCCGAGCTGAACCGGAGCGGTGGTCCGATCCTCAAGCCTGGGGTGCGTGAGCCGACACAAGAACGGTGACTGAGCGACTGACACGCAGCCAGGCCGCCGACGTCCTCGCGGCCGCGGTGCTCGCGGCGGCGCTGTTCGCGCGGACCCGCCCGGTGGGTACACCTTCATGACACACCCGAGCTTCGGGCCCCGGCCGGTTGAGACGGCGCGCTCCGAGCAGGTGCGGCGGGACGCCCGGTGGTCGGACCTGGAACGACTCCGCTCGTCCAATCCGATGCTCGACGCCGTGATCGACGAGGTCCGGGGTCGGCGCATCCGCGTCGGCGACCACTGGCTGTCGGACTTCGCCTCCTCGAGCTACCTCGGCTTCGACCAGGACCCGGAGATCATCGACTCGGTGGTCGGCCAGCTCGGGCGTTGGGGGACGCAGGCGGGCTGGTCTCGACTTCTCGGCAGCCCCCGGCTCTACCCGCAGATCGAGGAGGAGCTGGCCGAACTGATCGGTGCACCCGACACGCTGGTGCTGCCGGGCGTTACCGATGTCCACACGTCGATGATCCCGTTGCTGGCGGGGCGCGGTCAGATCTTCCTGGACGCCATCGCCCATCAGACGATCTACGACGGTTGCTCGGTCGCCCAGAGCCAGGGCGCGTCCCTGCACCGGTTCCGCCCCGACGACGCAGGGCGCCTGGAGGAGCTACTCCAGGCGGCGCCGGCCGACCAGTCCAAGCTGGTCTGCCTACATGGCGTCAACAGACTGACGGGCAACGTGGCCGACCTGGCGCCCTTTGCGGCACTCGCGCGCGAGCACAGCGCGCGGCTGTACGTCGATGACGGAGATGGCTTCGGCGTGGTGGGCGAGCGCAGCCCCGACGAGCTCACGCCGTACGGGACCCTGGGCAACGGAGTGCTGCGCCACGTCGGCGAGGACTACGACCACGTCGTCGTGGTGGGCAGCTTCGCGAATGCCTACTCGTCCCCGTTGTCGTTCGTCGCCCTGCCGACACATCTCAAGAGCTACCTCAAGGTCACCGCAACGGCGTACCTGTACTCGAACCCGACGCCGACGGCCGCCCTGGCCGGTGTACTGGCCGGATTCGCGGTGAACCGCAGCCGCGGGGAACACATCCGGTTGGGCCTTTTCCAGAAGACGGAATGGGTGCTGAACCGGTTGGCCGAGCTGCGGGTCCACACGACCAACACCAGCGGCCTGCCGATCATCGAGCTCCCCGTGATGGACCCGGCTGACCTCGACGCGGTCGGTAGTCACCTGTTCGAGCGGGGCATCTGGGTGACCCTGGCGGCGTACCCGCTGGTTCCACGCAGCCATGTCGGCGTCCGGATCCAGGTGACCGCGGCGCACACCGAAGCGGACATCGACCACCTCAACGAGGTGCTCGGCGAGGTGGTCGGCCGGTTCGCTCTGCCGCAGGCCACGAACAACACCTGAGCGCCACGCCTCCGACCGATTGCTCGCACGAGCAGTCGGCGGCCGCGTTGCTGTGCCATCTCACCGACAGCGAGATCACCCGCGATCACGACCAGCCGGGCCGAGGCGGCGGAAACTACTTCGCCATTCGCGACAAAGCCCTGCTCCACGGCTGGCGGCCGATCGACGGGTCGCCGCGATAGTTTCATCGGGTGAAGGCGCGCGAGCTGACGATTCCCGGCGCATGGGAGTTCACGCCGGAGAGCCATCACGACGATCGCGGGGTCTTCGTCAACCCGTACGTCGCACGCGCCGTGGCCGCCGCGGTGGGCCATCCGATCGATCTCGTCCAGACCAACCACAGCGTCTCCCGCCGTGGCACCGTCCGTGGAGTCCACTACGCGTTGGTGCCTCCCGGCCAGGCCAAGTACGTGTACTGCCCCGCCGGTGCCGTGATGGACATCGTGGTCGACATCCGGGTCGGCTCCCCGACCTTCGGTCGCCATGACGCCGTTCGACTCGACACGGTCGACTATCGCGCGGTCTACCTGGCTGAAGGGCTGGGTCACGTCGCCGTCGCGCTCGAGGACGGCAGCGTGTTGAGCTACCTGTGCTCATCGGCGTACGACCCGGAGCGGGAGAAGGGCACCAACCCGCTGGACCCCGCCCTGGGCCTGCACTGGCCGGCCGACCTCGACCTGCTGCTCTCATCCCGCGATCGGTCGGCACCCACGCTCGCCGAGGCGGCCGCGCAGGGACTGCTGCCGGCGTACGACGACTGCGTCTCGCTCTACACCACCCTGGACGCCGCTCGACACCGCTGAGCTGCGTTCTCAGCGCTTCTTCGTCAGCCTCGCCCGCAGGTCATCGATCTTGCGGCGGTTCTCCGGCTTGGCGGCGGCCCGCTTGGCCTGGTCCGCCAGCTGCTGGCCCTTCGGGCTGCGGGCAAAAGCGGCCAGCTTGCTGGTGAGCGACATTCCGTACCTCCGTGGCTCGACGATGACGACGCCGATGGTGTCAGAGCCGACCTCGGACGTCCTACGCTCCGCCGCATGGAGAACTCCTATGACGCGATCGTCATCGGCGGGGGCCACAACGGGCTGGTGGCCGCCGCCTACCTCGCCCGGAGCGGCCGGCGCACGGTCGTACTGGAGGCTCGTCCGGTGGTCGGCGGCGCGGCGGTGACCGAGCAGCCCTTCGGACCGGACTACCAGATCACGTCCTTGTCGTACGTCGTCAGCCTGCTTCCGCCCAGCCTCGTTCGCGAGCTCGACCTCGCCCGACACGGCTACTACGTCTACCCGCAGGGGCCCTACTTCGCGCCGTACGCCGACGGTCGCTACCTTTCGCTGCCCACCGATCCGCTGCGGCGGCGGGAGCAGATCGCCAAGTTCTCGATCCCCGACATCGACGGCATGGCCAGGTGGGAAGCCT
>JBBSGI010000145.1:0-3327 GCA_038254365.1 Propionibacteriales bacterium | reverse complement strand
CGCAGACGTCCGCGCGCCTGCGCGGTGAGCACCGAGTCACCGCGGCCCGCATGCTGGTCGAGCCCGACCGCGCCGGTCTGCAGGCACTCGGCTCCCTCGCCGACGCCGGAGCCCTCCGGGTGAAGCTCGACACCATCCTCCCGCTGACGCGCGTGCGCGAGGCCCACATCCGCGGGGAGTCGGGACGAGCGTCCGGCAAGATCGTGCTCTCCGTGGCCTCCGACGACGGGTGACACCCGACCGTCGGAGCGTGCCGTAAGAGGATCCCTCTGTGGCGACCCAGGTTGGTCTGTTGATCACCAGGGCAGCGGGTCAGGAAAGGTTTGCGTTCGTGAGCCCGGTCGGCTCGTCGGCGTACACTGGCGGCATGTCCCTGAGCGCATCGGAGTTCTATGAGGCCGGGATGTCCCTGCCTCCTTCGGTGCGCAAGGACGTGGCGCTGCGCCTGCTTGAGTCGGTCGAGCCGGATGCGGCGTTCGACGCGGCATCGGAGGCCTGGTTGCGCACAGAGGCTGCGGCTACCTACGACGCGTTGAAGGCTGATCCGTCTCTGGCAATCCCGGCTGGGGATGTGCGGGCCCGGTTCGAGGCCAAGTGGGCCGCACGTTCATGACGGGCCGGATCAACTACAGCCCCGAAGCCGAGAAGCAGCTCCTCGAACCCGACGACTGGGTCGCCAAGGCGTCGGCTGAGATCGCTCGACGCTTCGTGTCGGTGATCCTTGATCGCATCGACGGCATCTTGGTGTTCCCGCTAGCCGGCCGAGCGCGCGACGGCGTCCGACCGGGCATGCGGACGAGCACCTTCAAGAAGAAGACCCTCGTCGCCTACGAGGTGAATGAGTCGTCCGATGAGATCGTGGTCAACATCCTCGGCGTCTTCCACGGACGGCCAGGACTGGGAGGCCGCGCTCCGCGAAGATCAGGGCGATCCGGAGGTGGCCAGGTGATGCGCTCGTGCGTGGCAAATGCGTGGCAGGAGGATCGTCGACTACCGTTCGCGGCAAACACTCGCCAATGCGTTTGCGCAGGTCAGCCCCAAAAGCCACCAACGACCATCGACAGCCGCTGAGCGTGCCGCCCTTCCCCTGGAACTGCTGAGCGATAAATCCCGCCCCGATGTTCAGGAGCACCGAGATGCCTCCGGTGGGCGTTCCGGTGTCTCAGGCCTCAGCGCCGCCCGAGCGCGTGTCCCCCCGGTGGCCCCCCAGACCGAAGTACGTGTGGTGGATACCTACGTTCCCAACCGTGGTCGACGCTCACCAACAGGTCCAACTGGCAGGTGCTGGCCGCTCGTAATGAGAAGGTCATCGGTTCGATTCCGATAGGCGGCTCCAGTATGACCCAGGTCACGGACCCCTTCCTCGTCCTGTTGCGGTCTCCGGAACCG
This sequence comes from Propionibacteriales bacterium, assembly GCA_038254365.1. Lineage (GTDB taxonomy): Bacteria > Actinomycetota > Actinomycetes > Propionibacteriales > Nocardioidaceae > JAWWPG01. Next base: position 1,938 of record JBBSGI010000145.1, on the reverse strand, counting down.
CCTCCGGGTCCGGGAAGACGCCCGCGTAGATGTCGAGGCCATCACAGCGCAGGCGTGGCCGAGGAGGCGCTGAACGTCCCTCTCTGTGGCACCGAGCGAGACCCGGTGGCGAGTCGCCGCCTTGGGTCAACCTGACGACCTACTGTTCTCGCCGCGGGGAGGGTTGGTGTCTGGTGGCGGCGCCCTTTGCTCTGCTGGTCGTCGTCGACGGCTTGGCGCGTGCTGAGCCACAGACCGTCGGCGCCTCGGATCGCTGACGTCGGCGTTGGCGAGGGCGGTGAGCAGCACCAGGCGTGCCGGTCCAGCGACGTTGGACCCGATGAACCGGTGAGGTTGTCGTACCTGGCGCGCGCCAGCATCCCCCCAGCAGCCCGGCATCTCCGGCGTCGGCCTTCTCCATCGCGGTGAGGTACTGGTCCCGCTGGGACTTCAGAGGAGCCAGGAGCTAACCATGCTGCCGCTCGGGCCGCCTCCCATGCGCGGTGTCGCGAACGACATTCGGAGGGGCTCGCGGACATTCAAGGGCCACGTCGGCGGGTTCATTCCGGCGCTGAATGGTGTCGTGTTCGCGGAACAGCCTGTCCGAACAGGTACAAAGTCGCCCCTACCTGAGAGGAAGATGAGAAATACTCCAATTATTGGTTTTTCATATAGTGTCGGAAATAACTTAGTTCAGGGAGCCTCCTCGGGGACTCTTTTTAGGCTCTGAGAGGCAGGCGTCATGGCGACGTCGCAGCAGCAGCGGAACGTGTCCAACGGCTCGTCCGGCGGCCACGAGCCTGGGGTCGAGCCCGCCGCCTGAGACGTTGGGCTGCGCCGGTCGTCCTGGGCGTGGGCGTCACCGTGACAATGGTCGCCTTCACCGGCCAATTGGGGCTTGCTGGTGCATCCACGACTCCAACCTTCATCGCCGCTCAGGCGCCAGTCGATCTGGGGACCGCGGACCCGTTCGCCGTCTTGGCAGGCACCACCGTCACCAACACCGGACCATCAGTGGTCTCGGGCGATCTCGGAGTGAGCCCGGGCACGGCAATTACCGGCTTCCCTCCCGGCGTGGTCATCAACGGCACGCAGCACGCGGCCGACGCCGTAGCGCTGCAGGCCCAGTCGGACCTGACCACGGCGTACAACGATGCCGCCGGCCGCACCCCGGCGACCCAGGTGACCAGCGACCTTGGTGGGCAGACACTTGCTCCAGGCGTATATAAGGCCGACGCCGCCATGAGCCTGACCGGGACGGTCACCCTGGACGGCGAGGGGGACCCCGGCGCGGTGTTCATCTTTCAGGCCGGGTCAACACTCATCACGGCATCAAGCAGCACCGTGGCGGTCATCAACGGAACCCGGGCGTGCAATCTGTTCTGGCAGGTGGGGAGCTCCGCCACGCTAGGCACAGACACAACTTTTGTGGGTAACGTCCTCGCTCTGACATCCGCGACGCTGCAGACCCGCACGACGGTGCAGGGGCGCATCCTGGCCCGCAACGGACAGGTGAGCCTGGACACGAACACCATCACCAGACCGGCGTGCGAGATTACCCCGCCTCCCACGACGTCGCCGCCGACGACGGCGCCGACCACGTCTCCGACGACGGCGCCGACCACCCGACTACGCACCGCGTTCGCCCCTGACCACCATGACGGACCCTGCCGTCGACGACCAAGGACCCGGAGACCCCCAACCCGACGCGGCAGTCGGGCAACAGTCGTACCCCGAACGCCGACAACACACCCCAAGCCGATCAGCCAGTCAAAAACGAACCGATCCCCCGGCCGCGTGAAAGGGGGAGGCTAACGTGCAGCATCATCTTCTTATCTTCGGCTCTCCTGCTGTTCCCGTGGGCGGGGTTGAGCGCCCAGTGATGGCGACACGCCGTGCCGCGTCTAGGTTTCTGGACTGTCGAGGTTCAGCAACCACAGTGCGGAGAACGGCGTGTCT
>JBBSGI010000144.1:0-3350 GCA_038254365.1 Propionibacteriales bacterium | reverse complement strand
TGGCAGACTCGCATCCAGCGGATGCCCTCCTGTGTGCTGAGTTTGTTGACCTTCGCAAGCCACATTCTCTTCGCACAGCAGGGCATTCGCGCGTCACGACCCGCCATTCACCTCAAGCCAAACGGTGGATCCAGGCTAACCGGACGACGAGGTCGCCGGACGGCGCGGCCGAACGGATCAGGCACGGATCGACGAGCGGCATGCGGGTGCCTCCATCCGACGGATCCCGAACCCCCAAGAGGTCGGAATGTCCCGAAGGATCACCCACATATCAAGGATGAGCGGACGTTCAGCCTATGTCGCGACTGCACATGGGCGGGTCTAAGGGCTGTGCTTCGGACTTCCCGCGCAAACTCTTCGGGGCGACCGAACCCGCCATTTGCCACGTGCTGCATGTTGAACTCCCACGAGCCGAGGAGCCGACCGAGCGCGCCGGCCTGCGGACCCCGGCTGGCTTCCGAGATGGAGGCTTCCTGCCGAGGGGTCACGCTCTCGGAGGCTCGTCTTGGAGAACTCCCCAGGCAGTGCGACGGTGCCCGGTGGCGTCGGCGTCGCGGTTGCCCTGGCGTCGATCCGCTAGCTGAGCTGAGCGTGGCGACCCGCCGTCGACGCGAACCCCAGCCAGGTGTGCCTGTTGCCGCCCCAACACCAGCCGACCTTCGGCGCGTTACGTCGTTCGCGGCCATCGTGGCCGCTCCCGTTGCTGATCCACAGCGCGGGAGTGCGTGCGTCCAGAGTGCCGTTCTCCTTGGGCAGGCGCGAGCCGATCGTCATGAAGCAACGATTGCGTTCCAGCACGGCCGGCACCTGCAGGATCCAGTGGATGCCTTCGGTCAGCAGCAAGGGCGACCGGCCCTCCGCGATGAGGGCCGGAAGCGCTTCGTTCGGGCTCCAGTTGGCCATGTGGTCGCCGCGGTCGAGGTCGGTCAGGAGGTAGAGCGGCGGGTCCGGCACGGCAACGCTTCCGAGCGGAACGAAGCGATCGAGGTCCTGCATGTCCTCGACGATGAAGCCGGGCTTCCCGGAGTGAGTCATGAGCCGCGCCATAGCTGACGCGGGAACTGCATCTGGGTGGACAGCGAGAAGGCAGTCTTCGCTGCGTCGAGCGGCTTCGGAGGCGCTGGCGACGTCGCGAATGTCGCGTGCTGTCAACCCGGCCACCTCATGCACCCCGAGGTCGACCTGTCGTTCGGCCTGTGCGGCGAGAGCCGGGAGCGTCACTCGAGCGTTCGGGGCCTCCTGCCTCGTTAGGGGCATCCTGCTCCTCGTCCTGGTCGTTATCGGCGCGGACCCAACGCTCGTGTCCGCGACCGCGTTCCCAACTCGACCGGCGTCACTGGTCGCGAACGCGTGACGCCGTGGGGTCGCGAGCGCACAGCCCTGCACGCGCGACGCGCCAGTCCCTTCTGCAATGGCAACGCCGACTCAGCCTTGGCCTGAGCCAGCCTGCGGCAGGCCCAGCATGTGGGTGCGAGGTCAGCGTCCGAACCACTGCGACAGCCGGTCGAGCAGGTCCTGCTGGTCCTCACCGACCCATGCGACGTGCCCGTCGGGCCGCAGCAGCACGGCCGGTGCGTCGAGTTCAACGCACGTGTCGACGACGTGGTCGACCCGGTCTGCCCAGTGCTCGACCGACAGCCGGCCCGTCTGGTCGAGCAGCAGGCCGCGACCTTGTCGCATGAGCTCGTAGAGGCGCCCTCGGCCGAGCTTCACATCGCGGAGCCGTCGTCCGAGTAGCTCAGGCCCGTCACCGAACTCGTACCGGACGCCGATCGCCGCGGTCTTCTCCGCCAGGTACCGCCGCACGTCGTCGAAGTCCATGAGTTCGGACAGCAGCTCCCGCACTGCCCGCGGTCCTGGCTCGGTGGACATGAGGTGCATCTGCGCCCTCGTGCTTGTGAGCACGGCGGCGGCAACGGGGCGCCGTTCGCTCTCGTAGGTGTCCAACAGAGCGTCAGGCGCCCAGGGGGAGAGCTGCGCGGCGAGCTTCCAGCCGAGGTTGAACGCGTCTTGGATGCCGCGGTTGAGTCCCTGCCCGCCGGTCGGTGGATGGACGTGTGCTGCGTCGCCGGCCAGGAGCACTCGCCGTACCCGATAGTGCTCAGCCAGCCGGGTGGCGTCTCCGAATCGGGACAGCCACTGCGGGGTGTGGACGCCGAAGTCGGTTCCGGCCGTGGCGTGCAGCTGCCGTCGGAAGTCGTCGAGCGTCGGCGGGACCGAGCGGTCCTCCGCCACGCCGTCCGCGGGGACGAGGACGCGGTACAGGCCGTCGCCGAGTGGCATGAGGCCGAACCGCAGCTCGGTCTTGCGGACCTCGGCCATCACAGTCGCGACGGTCTCCGGTGACGCGCCGATCTTCATCTCACCTAGCAACGTGTCGATCCGCGAGGGCTCACCGGGAAACCCGACGGCCAGTTGGTTGCGCACGGTGCTGCGACCGCCGTCGCAGCCGACGACGTATCGCGAGCGCAGTCGTGTGCCGTTAGCGAGCTCGACGGTGACCCCCTCGTCGTCCTGGGCCAGCGCAACGAGCTCGCAGCCGCGCTGGAGGTCGGCGCCGAGCTCGACGGCATGTTCGGTTAGCAGCCGATCGGTCGCCGGCTGCGGGATGCCCAGGATGTACGGGTGGGCAGTCTCGATGTCGTCGGGCGCGGGCCTGGTGATCATGCCAGCGAAGAAGCCACCGAGCGGGTGCTGCTTGCCGTGCGCGAGGAAGCGCTCGAGCAAGCCTCGTTGCTCCAGCACCTCGATGCTTCGCACGTGCAAGCCGAGCGCGCGGACATGCCTGACTGGTTCCGTGTCCTTCTCGAGCACCACGACACCCACGCCCTGCAGCCGCAGCTCCGCGGCCAGCATCATCCCCGTTGGTCCACCGCCCACGATGATCACGTCGAGCACCGATCGCCCCCCTCGAACGTCACAGCCGCCGGCTGCTCAAGCACGCCGCACCCGTGCCTGAAGTGCACGGCCACCGGAGGCGACGCCTCGGTGTGGCGCGTCGCTGCGACGGACAGCGGTGATGGTGCAGGACGACCGGGGGCTTGCCGCAAGCCCCCGGTCCCGCTGTACGGTCGAAGGGGACGAGGCCGCGGCTCGATGTGAAGCCGGAGGGTCCGCGCTTAGCGTGGCGGCTCAGGAGCGCCCGAAGCAGGCGCCCGGCTGGGTGGCCCGTCGCCGGGTGGCGAGTCGTGCTCTTGCGTGCTCCGGCCGGCTCAGCCTGGATCCACCGTCTCGATTCTGAGCTGAGTTAATCAAGCTCGTTGATCTTGTTGTGTCCGGTGGGCGCGTGGGCGCGTGGGCGCGGCCCGGCGGGTCCGGGGTGTCCACTTTCTGTTTCCGGTTGGGCCTCG
>JBBSGI010000143.1:0-3372 GCA_038254365.1 Propionibacteriales bacterium | reverse complement strand
TCGGCCGGCATCGCGACGAACAGCGTGTTGGTGAACGCCGTTTCGGCCACGATCGTCAAGTAAATGCTGGCCGCGGTGATGGCGTCACCGGTGATGAACCCCTCGGCGAACTGCCGGCCGATGGTGCCGCAGTAGTCGTTCTGGAAGTTCCGCAGGCTGTTGTTGAAGCCGGCCGGGTCGATGTAGTTGTTCATGTACAGGCGCTTGAGGTTCTGCTGAATCGTCGAATGCCTGACCTCGTCGATCATCTGGATCGCCTGGCCGTTGTGCAGCTCCGGGTTGGGCACCGTGCGGAACAGCAGCGGCATGGCCCGGGCCGCTGAGATCTCCGGTAGCGGAATGATGCTGAGGAACAATTTCTGCCACTCGAGCCACCGTTCCTGCACGTGCCGGAACATGTTCCCGCGGATCGCCCCGTCGGCCGCCCCGTAGACCCGGTGGTCCTTCTCCTCCTGCATCGGGAAGTAAGACCGGAGCACCTGCTTGAGGGGGTCCTTCTTCTTCGCCTTCTGGAAGGTGTAGTCGGTCCCGTACTGGGACACGGGCTCGTGGTACAGCGGCTCCCACGCGAGCTCCTGGATCTTCTGGTGAGCCTTTGCCACACTCTGGCGACTCATCGCGACTCCCTCGGTTCGACGGACGTATCTCCTTGCAACGTAACGGCCAACAGTGGGTCCGGCGGTCTCAACATGAGACATGCGGCGGCGTCGGCCTCCCGGCCGGGTCGCGAGCGATCAGCGATCGCCCAGCACGGCGGACCGGATCGTCGCCAGGTGCTCCCGCACGTCCCGCATAACCTGCCGGTTGCCCTCGGCGGCCGGCTCGATGCCGAGCGCAAGCAGCAGCGCCGCCGCCGACGGACCCGGGTCGCCCGCGTCGCCGAGGCGGGGATGTAGGCCCTGCTCGGCCAGATGGTGGAACACCAGGTTGACGATGCTCCACGGGTTGTACGTCTCGGTCTCCGGCACGCCCAGTTGGTCCATCGGGCACCTCCTCGCAGGCGAAGTCACGCTCAACTAGCGCCGCTCGGACCATCTTGCCCTCCGACGAGGCCGACGAGGTGTCTCAATTTGAGACATGTCCCAGGACCGCCGGGAGCTATGGTTGGACACTACGACGCAGCCGCGAGCGTCCCTCGTAGGCCGGGCAGCGCCCGCGGAAGGCACCCGAGAGACAGGGGATGCCATGCAGGCCGACCCGTCAATCGCGCGTGCGCTGACCGACGGCGACGGCCTCGCCGAGTACCGACTGCGGTTCCTTAGCGCAGAGCCGGTCGAGCCGAGCCAGGTCCGCGAGACCATCCTCGCGTCCTGGTGGCGATCCCGCCAGAGTAATGTCGCCGCCGACCGGGTCGACATGCCCTACATCCACGACCCGAACCTCGACACGCCGCTGACCCGCAGCGCCGAGCCAGTGCTCCGGCAGCTGCATGAGCAGCTGGCCGGGCAGCCGGTCAGCATCGTGCTGACCGACCCGGCCGGACTCGTCCTGACCCGGCTGACTGCGGACGCCGACCTCGAGCGCCACCTCGACACCGTCCAACTCGCCCCCGGCTTCAGCTACGCGGAGAAGTTCGTGGGCACCAACGGGATCGGCACCGCCCTCGAAGGCGGCCGGCCAATGCACGTGTTCGGCCACGAGCACTACGCGGAGAACCTCGAGGACCTCGCCTGCGCCGGCGTGCCGATCCAGCACCCGATCTCCGGCAAGACCGTCGGCGCGGTGGACCTGACCTGCTGGCGCAAGGACGCCGGACCGCTGTTGATCACGCTCGCCAAGACCACCGCCGATCAGATCCGGCAGGCGCTGCTGACCGACGCCGGGGCGCAGGAGGTCGAACTGCTCCAAGAGTACCTCCGCGCCTGTCGTCGGACCCCCGGCATCGTGTTCGCGCTGAACGACGACGTCGTCATGATGAACGACTACGCGCGGACGATGCTCGCCCCAGCTGACCAGGCCGCGCTGTTCCGGCAGGCCGCCGAGGCACTAGCCGGGCAGCGTGGCTCGGTGCTGATCGAGCTGCCCACCGGCATCAAGGTCCAACTGTTCACGCGGCCGGTCGGCGGCCAGCCACTTGTTGGCGTCGTCATTCACGCGAAGGTGGTCGAGGACGGTGTCACGAAGACCCAGGACGGCGGCACGAGGGCGCGGATGCTGCTGCCGGGCCTGGTCGGTTCCGGCGCCCTGTGGCGTCGCGCATGCGACGAGGTGGAGAGCGTCTACCCGTCCGGTGAGTGGCTCGCCCTCGAGGGCGAGCCCGGGGTCGGCAAACTGGCCATCCTGCGGGCGGTGCATCAGCGCCGAGACCCCGGCGGCCGGTTCAGTGTGCTCGACGCCGCGGAGGCGACTGATCAGCGCTGGCTGGCGGCCCGCCGAGTGCTGCTAGACGACAACGACAACGCCGGCACCTTGGTCATCCGGCACCTCGACCGACTTGACGGCGTGCGCCTGCGGGCCCTTTCAGCCGCTCTACAAGAGGCCTGTAACGCCGACCGGAAACAGACCGCCCGGGTCGCGGTCGCTTTCGGGCCCGGCAGCAAGAGCGAGGAGTTCGCCCGACTGCTGCGGCTGTTCCCCAGCACGGTGGACGTTCCACCGCTGCGCCACCACGTCGAGGACATGCAGCAACTCGTGCCGTTCTTGCTCGCGCGGCTCGGCTACGCGGGCCAGCTGACCTGCTCGCCGGAAACACTGGAGCTGCTGATGCGTTCGAGCTGGCCCGGCAACATCGAGCAGGTCTTCCAGATGCTGCGCCAGGTTGTGCATCACCGGCGCACCGGGTCCATCCAGCCGCGCGACCTGCCTCCAGAGATCCGGACCGTCTGTCGCCGGCTGCTCAGCCCGCTCGAGTCGCTGGAGCGCGACGCCATCGCGCAGGGCCTGGTGAACGCCCAAGGCAACAAGGCGAAGGCAGCGAAGTCGCTGGGCATGTCCCGGGCGACGATCTACCGCAAGATCCACGAGTTCGGGATAGTAGCCCACACCCGATGATCCGGCTTTGCTGTGCGAAGCCAGCCAAACCCGCATCGCTCGACCACAAACCGGTGCAACGCGCGAGATAGGCCACGTCGACACCGCGGCGGCCAGGCCTCGGATCCTTGAGGTCGTCTCCAAGGCGATCCACGCGACGGGCGGTTCGTCCGTACCGCCCAGGTCGAGCGCGAGAAGTCCACCTCGCTCTCCTGGGAACCGGTGCCGCCCGTCGAGAAGGCGGCCGACCAGCACGCCATACTGGTGGGGGTGACGGCGCCGTCGGTCGGCGTCTACATCGTCCAGCGGCGGCTGGCACTGATCGGCGACGGCATGGGCCACGTTGCCCTCGCCGGTGTCGCGGTCGGCGTGCTCACGACCGGCCAACCGGTGCTCACGGCC
>JBBSGI010000142.1:0-3442 GCA_038254365.1 Propionibacteriales bacterium | reverse complement strand
CGGCTCGGCCATCGGGACACGTCGACGACGCTGCGGGTCTACAGCCATCTGATGCCCGGAGCGGATCAGCGAGCCGCAGGAATTGTCGGCAGGGCGTTCGCCAGGACACCGGATCCGGCGAAACATGTTGAAGGATCACGTCCCGCCCCTACGGACCAGGCCCCGTCCGGCGAGGAAACGGCAGGAACCAGCGCTGCGGATGAAGGGTTCGCAAAGTAGAACTGCTGATTGGCCTGTGCCGAGGAACCGTGCAGAATCCTGAACGGATAGGCGCAGACCCAGCTCGACGGGCCCCGGGCGTGGGACGGGCGCCGTCGGTAGATGCCGATGTCGGACGCTTCGGAGTCCCGGTTGAGCAGGCAGCCCGGTTGAGCAGCCCACCCTGGTGGCCGGAGTCGTTCGACGCACCCGCCGTCCAGCTCACAAACGTTGGATCGGCGGCCTCCTGAGACGATGATTCCGGACACGGGTTGTGAACGCGTCCAAGAGGGGCCTCTGCTGTTGAGCGCCGTACTGATTGAGGACGGGCACGGTCTCTGGCGACAGCCTGGGTGGTGACGGCCGGTGGTCTTGCTGTCGGCACCCTGTTGGGCGCCGGTGTCACCGACGATGGCGACACACGGCCGGATGGGGCAGGCTGCAACACGAACTCGCCCTCCCCGTCGTCGCCGGCGACGGTCACGATGGTCGGATGCTCACTGATGCTGCTGACCCACGATCCCTCGACCACCGCGACGCAGTTGGCCGCGGGCGCACTTTCCTGCCCCGACCATGCCTGCGGAGGCCGGCTCCGTCCGTGGGGTCATGCCCGTCAGCGAGTCCTCCGTCTCGGCTCGGGCCAAAGCGAGGCCCACACGCCCCGTCGGGCGCGATGCCGCAGGTGTGGCGGCACCCATGTGATCGTCCCGGCCAGGAGCTACCCGAGACGGCCTGACACGGCCGAGGTCGTCGGGACGGCGCTGGTGGCGGCGGCGAGCGGCCTCGGGCACCGCCGGGTCGCCGAGCTGGTCGAGCTGCCGGCGACCACCGTGCGGGGGTGGCTGCGTCGGGCCCGGGCCAACAGCGAGGCGGTCCGGGTCGACGCCACCGTGGCCGTGTACGCCCTCGATCCCGATGCCGCCCCGCTGGCGCCGACGGGCAGCGCGCTCGGCGACATGCTCGACGCCGTCGGCCGGGCGCTCGCGGCCGCGGTCCGCCGATTTGGTCCGGTGCCGGCGCTCTGGCGGCTCGCTGTCGTGGTCACCGGCGGCGCGATCCTCGCCCTGCGGCCCCAGCCCGCGTGGCACGGATCAGCCTGAGACCCCCACAGGGCTACTTCGACGCGCCCGGACCCAGACCAGCGACACCGCCGATGAAGACGCGTCACCCGATCTCGTGTTCATGCATCGTGTCGCCGTCATCTCCATCCAGCGTGTCGGGCAACACTCTGCCCGCTCGTGCCCGTCGCCGCAGAATCGACTGCTTTTGACGGTGAGCCGGTGTTGAGATCCGGCGTTCTGGGAGGGTCAGTCCAGACCGCGTGCTGCCGCGCCGACTATGGCCGTCACCGTCTTGCGATCCAGACCAGAGACTTCCGCGAGTTGGCGGAGCGAGGCCCCCGAGCGGTGTGCGACTCGAATCATGTCGTCCCGGATCTGCGCTTCCTTGGCGGCTCGTTCGGCGCTCAGGCCTACGACCACAAGCGCCGCCCCAATCTCACCCTCGACGCCACCGCGGTACTTGTCCATGGCCGCGGTGGCCTCCGACACATGTGCGGGTGTGTAGCTCACGGTTCCTCCCGGAGGGCGACGCCGAGTTTGTGCCGGACGGCCATCAGCAGCGGAACCCGAGGAGAGAGCTCGCCCCTGGTCTCGGCGTCGTGGAGGTGCGCCAAGGTCATCCCGAGTAACTCGAGGGCCTCGATTCGTTCGAGCTCGACTCTGACCATCGGTCCGATGATAGCCAGGCCTGGTCCCGTTTGGGCCAGCCCCGGCCTCGATGACACGGTGGAGCATCATGGTCCCGTTGTTCGCTGCGCTCTCGCTGCCGACGGCCGAGTGCGCCTTCGGCCCGGCCGGGCAGACTTACCGCATACTGTCCGCTACCCACACCGCCACTGCTGTCGTCGTCAAGGTCGGGCTCCTCGCTGGGCGGCGACGCCGGCTGATCGACGCGCTGAAGATGCCGGTGCCGACGACGATTCTCACGAACCGAGGCGTTGGCGAACGCTTCGTCCTCGTCCACGGACAGCTCCTCGATCAGGAGCGTGTCGAGGACGTCAGAACGGGTGCCGCGGCCGGCTGATCCTCGGTCAGGTCGCTTGGCAGCAGCTCGGTGCCGTGCGGAGCCTGATCCGGCTGGTCGGCGGCGTCGCTCACGCCGACAACTGTACGCCGTGAGGCGGCGTCAACCGCCGGCGTTCTGGGCGAGCTTGAACGAGCTTGGCCAGCTCAAGTCGGCAGGGTGGCTGACGTGACCGTCCAGACATGGCCATCAGGATCGGTGAAGGCCGCTGCGTACCCCCAAGGCTGGGGTGTTGGCTCGGCGGCGACGCTTGCTCCGGCGCGACGCGCCCGGTCGACGACCTCATTGACCTCGTCGTCCGTCGCCGCCCCGATTCCGAGCACGCACTCGTTCGTGCCGTGGGGAGCGACCTCGTGCTGGTCTCCGATGACCCACCCGAACCCACCGGTGGGGACGAGCATGAGCCGCGTCTGGTCATTGAGGATGAACAGGAGCGGCTCCGGAACGCCGTCATCGGCGGCCTTGCCAACCGCCTGCAAACCAAGAGCCTCCTGGTAGAAGGCGTGAGCCCTTCGCCGGTCGGCTATCGGCAGGCTGATGAGGAGCGGGTTGTACAACAAGGGGCCACCTTCGGGTTTGGTCAAGACGCGCAATCGACAATCGGACATGATGACGTCACAGGTCGATCGAACTCATCGGTGGGACCCGCCCTTGTGGCAGGCGGCATCAACTATGAGAGGAAGTCGAGCGACTCGAACGACCAAGGTGGCACGTTCGGCCGACCGGTTCCGCCACCCCGCGTGCGATCCGGCGCGCCGTCTCCGAACAAGAAGCCGGTATCGCCGTGGGTGTGCGCGAGATCGTCCGAGTCTTGGCGCCATTCCTGGCCGCGAACGCAGGTGCGCATGCGTTCCTCAGCGTCGAGGACGAGCTCGACGCCCTGGGTGAAGACCCAGTCGGGTAGCGGGTCTCCGGAGTCCTCGACGCCGAGGTTGCGAAGGCGACGCCTCCGGCGCGTGCCCACAGTTCCGTGTGCAGGAGTGACCGTGACGTGCCGCCTCGTCATCGGGTGAACGTGAGGTGGGTGACGCCGCGGGGCGTCGAGACCGCCTCCACGTCGTACTGCTGCTCCAACGCCTCCAGGCCGTCCCACAGCCGAACACCGCGGCCGAGCAGGATCGGCACCTGCACGACGTGCAGGTGGTCGACGAGACCGGCG
>JBBSGI010000141.1:0-3472 GCA_038254365.1 Propionibacteriales bacterium | reverse complement strand
GCCGTGATCCCCGCCGACCTCGCCGACCGCGTGCGAGAGCTACTCGACGACGAACCGGACATGTCATGGGACGCCGCCGTCGCCGAGATCGCCGACGACGAGCGGGAGTCGTCATGATCCGGCAGCCGAAGTTGCCGTATCGGCCAGGGGTCGAACTGCACCTCGGGCGGCGTACCTGCTGGGTCCACGCACCGGCCGGCCGGATCCGCACCGTCCTGACCTGTTGCGGCCCGGTGCGCATGTGGGACCAGTTCGAGCGGTGCTGGATGGTCCCCGCGCAGACGGCGCACGAGCTGGCGAAGTCCCTACGCCGCGCCCGCTTCGAGGTCGACGTGATCGAGGTGGACAGGTGACCGACACCCGGCTGCCCGAGTACTTCCTGACCAGCCCAGTTCTCGATTCCCTCACCGACGCCGCCTTCCGGGTCTTCATCAATGGGCTGGTCTGCAGCGTCGCCCACGGCACCGACGGCCACCTGAACACCAGGGCGTTGCGACTGCTGCATCCCGACGGTCCCCGGTACGACCTCGTAGAGGATCTGCTCGCGATCGGCCTGTGGCGTGCAGTCGATGGTGGCTACGAGATCGCCAAGTTCCTCGACCATCAATCATCGGCGGAACAGGTGGCGAAGGGCCGGGCCGCAGACCGCGAGCGGAAGCGCCGGCAACGCGAGCGTGAGGCCGGGCAAGGGGATGTCACGCCGTGACGGGATGCGTGACGGGATGCCGGAGTCCCCGAGGACAGGACAGGACAGGACGCTGGTTAGGTGATTGGTACGTAACTGGTGGCGCGACGTGAGAGAAGATGCTGCAACCAAAGCCCGTCGTTACCTTGTCGAGGGCCACGTGATCATCGCCTCGGTGGTACGCAACACCGTGGCCGCATCGGTACGCGGCGACGGTGTCGTCCACCAGGTACGCCATGACAGCACCCGGGGCTGGACATGCACCTGCCCTGCGATGGGCCGCTGTAGCCACCTGCTCGCCGTCGGCCTCGTCGTCGGGTTGAGAGAGCAGGCGGCGTCGTGAACCGCCCACACCCCCCGGGGCACCCCCCCCTCGCGCGTGCCGGGAGCCCTGCTATGACCCTTGCCCTGTCACGCGCACACCGACGACACCTGAAACGAATCACCTATGGAGAGGACACCGAATGAAGATTCCAACGGCCCCACGTGGCTCTCAGACGGCCGGGAAGCGCCTGTGGGAGTCGGTGCAGGCTGCCTACGTGCTCGATGAGCGTGAGACGGTGCTGCTGACCGAGGCGTGCCGGACGGTGGACCTGTGCGTCGAGCTTCACGCCGCCGTGCGCCGCGACGGCGTCCTGGTGGATGGTCAGCAGGGGCTGCGTGCGCACCCGGCCGTGGTCGAGGCCCGTCAGCAGAGGGTGACGTTGGCCCGGCTGCTGGCCGCGCTTCGGCTCCCCGAGGATGCCACCGGCACGGCCGGGCACCGTCCGCAGAAGCGTGGTGTCCGTGGCGTCTACGGGATCAAGGGCGGGGCGGCGTCGTGAAGGACCGGCCGAAGGATGCGCCGGATCGGACCCCGCCGGCCTGGGTACTCAGCTATGTCCCGGCGGATTGGGCCGACGACGGCGCCGACGATGAGGCCCGGCCTGCGTTCCGGGACGGAGCCGAGTGGCGGGAGGACCGCCGGAATGCCAGGTGGTTGGTCGCCTCTCGAGCGTGGGCCGACGGGCTAGGCATCGGCGGGCTCGAGCTGACCGTGCTGCGGCATCCCGGCCGGTGGGCCGCAAGGCTCGGCTTCCCAGAGCACGCCGGCGGTGAGCAGTCGTGACCGGGCTGCCGGCGAGGAAGTTCCGCATCTTCGACACGGCCAAGCTGGACCTGATCGTCAAGGATGCGGTCGGCAAGCTCGACGGGTCGGACTTCGACGAGCGCATGGCGTGGTGTGAGGCCAACGAGGAGATCGGCTGGCGCATCGAGGACGAGCCCGATGGCTGGTGGCTGTTGAGCTGGGGTGGCCGGCCGTTGTGCCGGGTGCACCGTGACCGGCTACGCAGGCACGCCGCGACCACGGCCGAGCACAACTAGCAGCGCGGCGCCACGCTTATGTCGGGCTGCTGTTGTATCGTTGTAGGTGGCACTTCAGCATGCCACGGCAGGCCGCTTGGGTTGGCCGCTCCCCACGGAGCGCGTGCTAACGGGGCAGACCGGTGGCGAGGGTTTGAATCCGCCGAGAATCCCTGCGCGCTGTCTCCCCTCGAGGTGCGCGCCCACCCTCGCAAACCTCCGGAGTCCAGCCATGCCACGTAAGCAGTCAGGCGCCACCATCCCTCGGCCCCGGGTCGACGCCGGCGCCCTCGAAGCCCGTCTCCACGAGATCAAGGCCGAGCTGCAACTTCTCGACGAGGAAGAGCAGCCGACTGACGACGACGTGTCCCGTGCTGAGGAGCTGCTCGCCGAGTTCGACGAGGTCACGTTGCAGCACAGTCACTACGCGCGCCGGGCGGCCATCCTCCGGGCCCTCGGAGGCGACGGCCACGGGCCCAACGTCATCTCAGGTGATGATGATCGACGTTCTCCCGGCGCCGGCCCCGATCTTGTGATTCGACACAGGACCGAGGCCTACGACGGCTTGTCCCGGTGCGCGTCCCTCTCGGATCTCGGCTCGGACGAGCTGTGCAGGCGCGCGGACTCCGCGATCTCGCTGCTCGCCGAGGAGGTTCCCGACTCCGGTGTGAGCCGTCTCGGCGAGACGTTCGAGGCGACGGCGGCCAGGGACAAGCCGGCGACCGCCGAGCTGATCGTGAGCGGCAGCGACCCGATTTATCGGAGCGCCTTTGAGAAGCTCATCCGGTACCCGCAGATCGACCCTCGTGCGTTGCTGTCCCCTGAGGAGTCGCTGGCCGTCAACAGGACCACGGTCTCGCGTGCCGCCTTGTCCCTGACGTCGGCCAACGGCGGGTACATGGTGCCGTTCACCCTCGACCCGACGATCATCCTGAGCAACTCCGGCTCGGCGAACCCGTACCGCGCGATTGCCAACATCAAGAGCACCGCGACCAACACTTGGAATGGTGTCACCTCGGCCGGGATAAATGCTGCCTGGCTCGCTGAGGCCGGCGTAGTTGGGGACAACACCCCGACGATTGGCAACATCGTCATCACCCCGCAGAAGGCCGCCGCGTGGGTGTTCGGAAGTTACGAAATCCTTGAGGATTCGGATTTCGCCACGCAGCTTCCCGTGCTCCTGGGCGACGCCAAGGATCGGTTGGAAGAGGCCGCTTTTACCACGGGCACCGGTACCGGGCAGCCACGGGGGATTGTCACCGCGGCCACCACGACGGTCGCAACCGCCGCGGTCGCCACCTATGCCATCGGCGATGTCTACGCCGTCCAGCAGGCTTTGCCGGCGCGCTTCCGGCGTAACGCATCCTGGGTCATGGCCGTGGGCACGATCAACTCGACGAGGCGGTTTGACAGCGCTGGCGGTAGTTCGTTCTGGACGAACCT
>JBBSGI010000140.1:0-3510 GCA_038254365.1 Propionibacteriales bacterium | reverse complement strand
GCTACATCTCCACCGTCCGCAAGCACGGAGACGACGTTCTCACCGCACTCCATGACGCCATCACCGGCAACCCCTGGCAACCAGAATCAGCACCCGCGACCTGAATGCTTACCCTTGCCCAGCCGTGGGGATGACGCCATCAGATACATGCTAATGAGGTGTTCCGCGACGTTCTGGAGCGCGGAGAATCGGCCAACGAACTCCAAGACCCACTGCTCGGCGACCTTGCCATCAACGACATAAACCCTATCGTCAGGGAACCCCCAAGCGACGAACCACGGGGGTGCGGACGTCGAAGCCTCGCGTCCCCTCACGTTGTCCGGCACTTCTCCGGTACCGCTGTCGCCTGCCATGAGCATGGGACCGCTGTAGGCGGTTTTCTGCCAGGTTCATGGGACCACCTGGGTTGCCAGTCATGGGACCACCCGGCGCGCCTTGCCGGTGGCCCCGCGGTGCGCTCGTTGACTCGCCACGTCATGTTCGTCGACGTGGAGGTCATTAGCGGTGGGATTCAGGGAGGTCAGTGTGGTTGAGGTGCGTGAGGTGCTCCGCGGGTGGCTCGAAGGGGTCGGGCTGCGGAAGGTCGCGGAGCGGGCGGGGGTGGACCGCAAGACCGCCCGCCGGTACGTCGCCGCTGCGGAGGCCGCTGGCCTGGGTCGGGAGGCCGGGGTCGAGGCGTTGACTGATGAGCTGATCGGCTCGGTGGTCGCCGCGGTCCGCCCGGCGCGGCCGAACGGGCACGGTTCAGCGTGGGATCTGCTGCTGAGCCGGGAGGAGCAGGTCACGGCGTGGGTGGCCGGTGGGTCGGGTCAGCCGCCGTTGTCGGTGGTGAAGATGGAGGAGCTGCTCGCCCGGCAGGGCTGTGTGGTGCCTTATCGCACCCTGCACCGGTTCGCGGTCGAACGCTGCGGGTTCGGGGTCAAGGCCCTCACGATGCGGGTCAACGACGGCGAGCCTGGGGTGGAGTGCCAGATCGACTTCGCCCAGATGGGTTTCATCGTGGACTCCGAGACCGGGAAGAAGCGGCGGGTGCACGCGCTGATCTTCACCGCCGTGGTGAGCCGGCACATGTTCGTGTGGTTGACCTACTCCCAGACGCTGGTCGCGATGATCGCTGGCTGTGAGGCCGCCTGGGAGTTCTTCGGTGGCTGCTTCAAGGTCCTGATCCCCGACAACCTCAAGGCCGTGGTCACCAAAGCCGACGCGGTCAACCCACAGCTGAGCACCGGCTGGTTGGACTATGCCCAGCATGTCGGGTTCGCCACCGACCCGGCCAGGGTCAGGACCCCCCAGGACAAGCCCCGGGTCGAACGGGTGGTCCAGTACGTGCGCGGCAACTTCTGGGCCGGGGAGACGTTCACCGACCTTGATGACGCCCAGGAACGGGTCGGGATCTGGTGCATCCGGCGGGCCGGGATGCGGATCCATGGCACCACCGCGCAGCGGCCGGTCGAGATGTTCGCCGAGGTCGAAGCGTCGTGTCTGCTGCCCGTTCCCGTGGTGGTCTATGACGTGCCGAGGTTTACCCGGGTCAAGGTCCATCGCGACTTCCACGTCGAGGTCGCCAGAGCGTTGTATTCGCTGCCCCAGGAGTGGATCGGGCAGTACCTCGACGCCAGGGCGGACAGTGAGCTGGTCAAGCTTTACGCGCGCGGGCAGCTGGTCAAGACCCACCCCAGGCAGCCACCCGGCGGCAGGTCGACCGACCGGGCCGACCTACCCGCGGAGAAGGCCGGGTATGCGATGCGGGACCTGACGGCGCTGATCGCTGCGTGTGCCGGACACGGGCCGAACGTCGGGATCTATGCCGAGCGGCTGCTCGATGATCCGCTGCCCTGGACCCGGATGCGCAGCGTCTACCGGCTCCTGGGGCTGGTCCGCCGCTACGGACCCGGACCGGTCGAGACCGCCTGCTCCCGATCCCTGGACCTCGACGTCGTGTCCGTCTCGAAGATCGCCTCGATGCTCGAGAAGGCGATCGAACGCAAGCAACCGGTGCTGCCCGCCGCAGCCGGCTCGCAGACCGGCCGGTTCACCCGCGACCCAGCCGAGTACGCCCTGGGCGGACCCGCGCAGCTCACCCTCATCCGTGGCGGCGTCAACGCCGCGAACCCAGAACTGGAGACGAGCCCATGACCACGACAACCACCACGTCGGCGAAGGGACCGCTGGACCCGGTCGGTGTCGACCTGATGAGGACCCTGCGCGCGTTGAAGCTGGGCGGACTCAGGGACACCCTGCCCGACCGGCTCGTGCTGGCTCGCCAACGCAAGATGGGCCACGCCGCGTTCCTCGAGCTGGTCCTCTGCGATGAGGTCGCCCGCCGCGAGTCCCGCTCAGCGATGCTGCGGGCGCGGGCCGCCGGCCTGGACCCGACCATGCGCCTGGACACCTGGGACGAACCCGACGACCTCACCTACGACCGGATGCTGCTCAGCGACCTGACCAGCCTGCGGTTCGCCGAGGCCGGCCACGGCGTCCTGATCCTGGGACCCGTCGGGGTCGGGAAGACCCACTTAGCCACTGCGCTGGGCCACATCGGGATACGACGCCGTCTCAGCGTGCACGCCTCCCGGACCGACAAGCTCTTTACCCGCCTACGCGCTGCCCGGTTGGACACCACCCTGGAGGCCGAGATGCGCAAGCTCGCCCGCGTCGACCTGCTCATCCTCGACGACTTCGCCCTGCGCAACCTCGATGCGACCGAGACCAACGACTTCTACGAGCTCATCGTCGAACGACACCGCAAGGCCTCCACCATCGTGACCTCGAACCGGGAACCGGCCGAGTGGATGTCGATGATGTCCGACGCGCTGCTCGCCCAGTCCGCCATCGACCGGCTCACCTCAGCGGCACACACCCTGGTCATCGAAGGACCCTCCTACCGGCAACGAACCGGACCCGGCCAGCGTCCCAGCGACCCCCGCGGCGTGACGACAACGTGACGACAACAACCTGCCCGGTCTGCGGGACCGGCTTCACCCCGATCCGCCGCCAACGCTTCTGCCGACCCGCCTGCCGGCAAACCGCATACCGGCGCGCTCACCAGCTCACCACAACACCACCACTCTCGGTGCCGGCGACTCGGCCGCACAAAGCAACCACGATCTACCAGTGCGACGAGTGCGAGCAGCGCTACCTCGCCGAGCAGTGGTGCCACGACTGCAACCGGCCATGCACCCGAATCGGACCCGGCGGCCCATGCCCACACTGCGAAGAGCCCGTCGCCATCGAGGACCTGCTACCAACCCCCGAGGAACCCGAGTCGTCCGACCAAACCCCGGCCACGTCAGTTGACACCAGCAGGCAGCCCCACCATGCTCACTGACACCCCCAGGTGGTCCCATGCTCGTGGCAACACGGTGGTCCTGTCGATGACGCTTCAAAACTGAGCAGATGTGACGCTCGAAAAGTGAGCACCTATCCACGATGGAGAAGTGATCACATTGGAAGACTGGGCATTGATCCGCACACTGCATGTAAGCGAGAAGTTGCCGAAGGCGCAGATCG
>JBBSGI010000139.1:0-3564 GCA_038254365.1 Propionibacteriales bacterium | reverse complement strand
TGCGCGACCTCTCGCACGAGCTTGCCGACGGCGACGAGGTCTCCGCGGTTCCGATCGACAGCGACGACGGGCGGGCGATTCTGCGCCACTCCACGGCTCATGTCCTGGCCCAGGCCGTCCAGGAGCTGCACCCGGAGGCGAGGCTCGGCATCGGCCCGCCGATTTCTGATGGTTTCTACTACGACTTCGACGTGCCACAGCCCTTCAAGCCTGACGACCTGGCCGCCATCGAGACCCGCATGCGCAAGATCGTCAAGGAAGGGCAACGCTTCGTACGTCGTGCTATCAGCGACGGCGAGGCGCGAGCCGAGCTGGTCGCCGAGCCGTACAAGCTCGAGCTGATCGACCTCAAGGGCCCCGTGGCGGACGGCGCCGACGCCGACGCCGGAGATGGTGGCGACGCCGGAGAGGTAGACGGCATCGGGGTCGAGGTCGGCTCCGATGGGCTGACCATCTACGACAACGTCGGGCGCGACGGATCGGTGGCGTGGAAGGACCTCTGTCGAGGGCCGCACCTGCCCACCACCAAGCGCATCCCTGCCTTCAGGCTGATGCGCTCGGCAGCGGCGTACTGGCGCGGAGACGAGAAGAATCCCCAGCTGCAAAGGATCTACGGCACCGCATGGGAGAGCAAGGAGGCGCTCGACGCGCACCTCGAGCGGCTGGAGGAGGCGGCGCGGCGCGACCACCGGCGTCTCGGCACCGATCTCGACCTGTTCAGCTTCCCGGACGAGATCGGGTCGGGCCTCGCGGTGTTCCATCCCAAGGGTGGGGTGCTGCGCAAGGTCATGGAGGACTACTCGCGGCAGCGCCACGTCGAGGCGGGCTACCAGTTCGTCAACAGCCCGCACATCTCCAAGGCGGAGCTGTTCGAGACCTCCGGCCATCTGCAGTGGTTCGCCGACTCGATGTACCCGCCCATGCACGTGGACGCCGAGCTGGCGGAGGACGGCAGTGTCAGAAAGCCGGGGCAGGACTACTACCTGAAACCGATGAACTGCCCGTTCCACTGCCTGATCTTCCGATCCCGGGGGCGCTCCTACCGCGAGCTGCCCCTGCGTCTGTTCGAGTTCGGCGGGGTCTACCGCTACGAGAAGTCCGGCACCATCCACGGGCTCACCCGAGTTCGTGGGATGACCCAGGACGACGCGCACATCTACTGCACACGCGACCAGCTTCACGACGAGCTCACCAGCCTGTTGACCTTCGTACTCGACCTGCTCAAGGACTACGGCTTGGACGACTTCTTCCTCGAGCTGTCGACCCGTGACGACTCCGAGAAGTTCATCGGCCCCCATGACATCTGGGAGATGGCCACCCAGACGCTGGACCAGGTGGCCAAGGCCTCCGGGCTGGAGCTCGGCCCGGACCCGGGCGGGGCCGCGTTCTACGGTCCCAAGATCTCCGTGCAGGCGCGCGACGCGATCGGCCGCACCTGGCAGATATCGACCATCCAGCTCGACTTCAACGAACCGGAGCGCTTCGAGCTGGAGTACACAGCAGCAGACGGTTCGCGGGCGCGTCCGGTGATGATCCACCGAGCCCTGTTCGGCTCGATCGAGCGGTTCGTCGGCGTGCTGACCGAGCACTACGCGGGCGCCTTCCCGCCGTGGCTGGCGCCGGTCCAGGCCGTCGCGATCCCGATCGCCGAACGGCACGAGGACTACCTACACGAAGTGACGGAGAACCTCGAGAGGCACGGCATCCGCGTCGAGCTGGACTCCGCGGACGACAGGATGCAGAAGAAGATCCGCAACGCACAGCTGCAGAAAGTCCCGTTCATGCTGATTGCGGGAGACCGTGACGTCGAGGAGGGAGCCGTGTCGTTCCGCTACCGCGACGGCCGGCAGGACAACGGTGTGCCGGTCGACGAGGCCGTCGCCCGCATCCTGGGCGCGGTGGAGCAGCGGGAGCAGGTGTGAGCGAC
This sequence comes from Propionibacteriales bacterium, assembly GCA_038254365.1. GTDB lineage: Bacteria > Actinomycetota > Actinomycetes > Propionibacteriales > Nocardioidaceae > JAWWPG01. The sequence continues at coordinate 1,637 of JBBSGI010000139.1, read as the reverse complement.
CGGGCGGGGTCGGCAGGCGTCGGCACCCCGGACGGGTTCCAGCGGCTCTGGACGCCGCACCGGATGGCCTACATCCAAGGTGAGAACAAGCCGGCGACCGCCGGATCCGGCGACTGCCCTTTCTGCCGCGTCCCGGGGCTGCCCGACGAGGAGGGCCTCGTCGTACGACGTGGCGAGCTCGCATTCGCCGTACTCAACCTCTACCCCTACAGTCCCGGGCACCTGATGCTCTGTCCCTACCGTCATCTCGCCGACTACACCGAGATGACGAGCGAGGAGTGCGCGGAGGTGGCAGTACTCACCCAGCAGGCGATGACGGCGCTGCGCGATGTCGCAGGCGCAGGCGGTTACAACATCGGCATGAACCAGGGTGAGGTGGCCGGCGCCGGCATCGCTGCCCACCTGCACCAGCACGTAGTGCCGCGGTGGGGCGGCGACACGAACTTCATGCCGGTCGTCGCGCACACGAAGGTGCTTCCCCAGCTGCTGGCCGAGACCCGTACCCTGCTCGCCTCCTCCTGGCCCTCCTGACCCCTCTCCCGACCATCAGGGTCTCGTGGCGCACCATCCGACCCCCGTGGCGCACCATCCGACCCCCGTGGCGCACCATCCGACTCGGATCGTCGGCCACCCGGGTCGGATCGTCGGCCACGCGGGTCGGATCGTCGGCCACGCGGGACGGATGGTCGGTTTAAGGGGTCGTGAGCTTGGCGGCGATGTGGGGGGGCACCGCCTCGTACCTGGCGAAGTCGCGGCTGAACGTGCCGGTCCCGTGGCTGAGCGAGCGCAGCTCGGTGGCGTAGCGCACCAGCTCCAGCTGCGGCGCCTCCGCCCTGACGAGGGTGCGGCCGCTCCCGACCGGCTCGTTGCCGAGTACCCGCGCCCGGCGGGTCGACAGGTCTCCCATCACGGCCCCCACGAACTCGTCGTCGATCAGCACGTCCACGGTGTCGATCGGCTCCAGCAGCTTCACGCCAGCCGCGTGGGCGGCCTCCTTCAGCGCGATCGCGCCCGCCGTCTGGAACGCCATGTCAGAGGAGTCGACGCTGTGCGACTTGCCGTCGATGAGGGTCACCTTGATGTCGACCACCGGGTACCCCGCGGCGAGGCCACGGTCCAGCTGGGCGCGCACTCCCTTCTCCACGCTCGGGATGAACTGGCGGGGCACGGAACCACCCACGACCTTATCGACGAACTCGAAGCCGCCGCCGGTCTCGAGCGGCTCCGCCGTCACGTCGCACACCGCGAACTGACCGTGCCCACCGCTCTGCTTGACGTGGCGCCCGTGCCCCTTGGCAGGACCGGCCAGCGTCTCGCGAAGCGGAACGCGTACGTCGACCTGGTCGACCTGGACCCCGAACCGGTGGCGCAGCCTGTCGAGCAGGACGTCGGCGTGGGCCTCTCCCATGCACCACAGAACCAGCTGCCCGGTCTCGGGGTTGTGCTCGATCCGGGCCGTCGGATCCTCGGCGGCGAGCCTCGCCAGCGCCTGACCAAGCTTGTCCTCGTCGGCCTTGGCGTGCGCCACCAACGCGATGGGCAGCAGGGGGTCGGGCATCGACCATGGCTCCATGACCAGGGGGTTGTCCTTGTCGCTGAGCGTGTCGCCGGTCTCGGCCCGGGTCAGCTTCGCGATC
>JBBSGI010000138.1:0-3640 GCA_038254365.1 Propionibacteriales bacterium | reverse complement strand
TTGCGCTCGACCTGTCAGTCGACGTGCTGCTACGCGAGGTGCGCTCCTCGGTCACAGTCGAACGGGACGCGCCGAGAGAGTCGGACGGCAACTGAGGGCGCCCGGGTGTCCCTGTCGGTGACGCTCGAAAACTGAGCACTTTTGACGCTCGAATAATGAGCAGGTCTGGTTAGTGTGCCGTGTTCTCGGCTCGGGCGGAGGGCAGCGTGTCGATCCCGGTGTTGCGGAGCCGGTGGCTGCTGCCCTTGAGGGTGATGACCTCGGCGTGGTGGACGATGCGATCGATCATCGCCGCGGCGACGACCTGGTCACCGAACACGTCGCCCCAGCGAGCGAAGGGCAGGTTGCTGGTCAGGATCAGCGAGGCGTGTTCGTATCGCGAGGAGACGAGCTGGAAGAACAGGTTCGCGGCGTCCTGCTCGAAGGGGATGTAGCCGACCTCGTCGACGATGAGGAGCCCGTAGCGTCGTAGCCGGGCGAGCTCCTCGGCGAGTCGTCCGGTGGCGTGGGCGCCCTGGAGCCGGGTGACCCACTCGGTCGCGGTCGCGAACAGCACCCGGTGTCCTGTTTGGGTGGCCTTGATGCCGAGCCCGATCGCGAGGTGGGTCTTGCCGGTGCCGGGAGTGACTCCGACAGACTGCAACATCTTCGTGCTGTGCTGCCGTGTGAGGTGCGGGTGACGGCGTCGTCGCATCCGCTGTTCGGCAGGCTGCTGCCCGCTCGCGGGTTCAAGCGGTTGAACGGAGTTGTCTTCTTGGTGGTTGCGCTGCCTGACGGCAGTCCGGGCACGATCCGGGTGGATGCAACCGATGTCTTGGGGGCGACGACACCGCCTCCGGCGAGGGTCCTTGACGTGGATGGCTTGCGAGCCCTGCACGAGTTGGTCGAACGGCTGGGGTCCCGGCCATCTAAGAGGGTTCGAGCGGGGAAAGGCAAATAGGTTCGACCCACCCTGATCGCGCCAACGAACCTGGAAGGTGAACCTATTTGCGTGCCATGAGAATAGCCGCTGACATCGTCCAACTCGCTCTACCCGACATCACTATCGACCCTGTGGACCGGTGGTCGGAGCTGCCCGAGGCCACGCGCTTGCAGGTGCTGACCATGCTGTCCGCCTTGATCGCCCGAGGTGTCCTCCTCGACGAGCCAGCCGCGGCTGCCGTGGAGGTGCACGATGAGTGAGACCGCGACATTGGTCTCGGCCAAGATCTTGGCGGTCCACCTCGGCCGTGACGCCTACGTGTATGTCCGTCAGTCGACTTTGACCCAGGTTCGGGAGCACACCGAGTCCCTGGCTCGCCAGTATGAGCTGCGGGAACGGGCGGTGGCATTGGGCTGGGATGCCCACCAGGTCAAGGTGCTTGACGCCGACCTGGGGCGTTCCGGGGCGGAGATGACCGCCCGCGAGGGTTTCAAGGAGCTCGTCGCCGACGTCGGCCTGGGCCAGGTCGGCATTGTCTTCGGCATCGAGGTCAGCCGGCTGGCCCGCAACAACGCCGACTGGTACCAGCTGCTGGACCTGTGCGCGCTGACGAACACGCTGATCGCCGATTCCGACGGGGTCTACCACCCTGGGGACTTCAACGACCGGCTCGTGCTCGGGCTCAAGGGCACGATGAGCGAGGCCGAGCTGCACCTGATCCGGTCCCGGCTGACTGCTGGGCTGCGGCACAAGGCCGCCCGCGGGGAGTTGCGCCAAGGCCTACCCGTCGGGTTCGACTACGACCCCGACGACAAGGTGGTGCTGGCAGCGGACGAGGCGGTCATCGAGGCGATCGCCACCGTGTTCCGACGCTTTGTCGAGCTGGGCTCGGCCCGTCAGGTACTCCTGTCGCTGCGGGAGGACGGGCTGTTGCTGCCACGCCGCCCGACCCGGACCGGGCGGATCCAGTGGGCGACGGCCACCTACCCGGCGGTGCACGACTTCCTGACCAACCCCTGCTACGCCGGGGCGTTCGTCTTTGGTCGCAACCGATCGGAGAAACGTCTGGACGCCGACGGTCGGGTCATCACCCGGACCGTTGCGCTGCCCCGGGACCAGTGGGAGGTCCTGATCCCCGACCATCATCCCGGCTTCACCGACTGGTCGACCTATGAGGCCAATACCGCTGCGCTGCGGGCGAACTGGCGCCCACAACGGGGCTCTGGAGGCGGCGCAGCCCGGGAAGGTGCCGCGCTGCTTCAGGGCCGGATCCGGTGCGGGAGGTGCGGGCGGATGATGCAAACCGGATACTCCGGGACCAACGGCAACTGCCCCCGCTATGTCTGCTCACGCGCCAATCAGTTGTACGGAGGGGAGCACGGCTGCCAGAGCATCGGCGGACGCCGGTTGGAGCAGCGCGTCCTAGACGAGGTGTTCGAGGTGCTCGCACCAGCCTCGCTAGCCGCGACCGCCCAGGCCCTACGTGACACGGAGGCCAGCCATGCCACCCACCTGCGCGCATTCACTCTGTCGGTCGAAAGGGCCCGCTTCGATGCCGACCGTGCCAGGCGCCAATACGACGCGGTCGAGCCGGAGAACCGGCTCGTGGCCCGGACCCTGGAGCGGGCGCTAGAGGCGAAGCTGACCGCGCAGCGCCAAACCGAACGAGACCTGCTCGCCGCCCAGGCACGTCGGCCGGTCAAGCTCAGCGATCAAGAGCTGGCCTGGCTGTCGCGGGCAGGCGCGGACGTCCGTGCGATCTTCGCCGCCCCGAGCACCACGTTCCGCGAACGCAAACAGCTACTGCGGGCGGTCCTGACCGAGGTGGTCCTGACCGTCGCCGAAGACAAGAGAGTCGCCGCAGTCAAGATCATCTGGCAAGGCGGGTCAAGCACCGAGCTGACCATGGCCATGAACAAGACCGGCGGTCACGTCCGGACCACCGACGAAGACACCGTGTCCCTGATCCGACGCCTTGCGGGCAGCTACGACGACAGCACGATCGCACTCATCCTCGGCCGGCAGAAACGGCGCACCGGAACTGGCCTTACCTTCACCAAGACCCGGGTCAAGAGTTTGCGGGTGGCTCGCGGGATCCCCGCCTACGAGCCTGCAGACACCCCTGTCGGTGCCGACGATCAGGATGTCCTCGTGGTCAACGTTCCCCAAGCCGAGCGCCTCCTGGGCGTTGGCAAGGTCACGATCTATCGATGGTTGGCCGACGGGTTCCTCACCGGTGAGCAGCTCACTCCGGGCGCCCCGTGGCGGATCCGAATCGACAAGGCCGTCCGTGACCGGTTGGCCCCCGAAGTCCCCGAGGGCTGGTTGCGCTTGGCTGACGCTGCCAAGGCCCTCGGTATGGCCCGCCAAACGGTGTTGCACAAGGTCCAACGCGGTGAGCTGGAGGCTGTCCAAGTCAACCAAGGACGGCGAAAGGGACTGCGAATAAACGTAACAGCCCAGAACACTGGACTGTTTGACCAACCCTGAGGAAGGACTGCGCAGTGTTAACCAGTTCCGGGTGGGCCGAGGAAGACGACGTTCTCCTTCGCGACGACGAAGTCGAGGGTGTCGAGGTGGGCGATGGTCTCGCGTCTGAGGCCTCGAGCGTGCTCGAAGTCGAAGTCCTCGAGGGACTTGCGGGCGGGGAACCGGGCGGCGCGGACGCGGCCTTCGCCGCCGTGGGACTCGCGGGCGGAGACCTCCCGCTGCAGGCAC
>JBBSGI010000137.1:0-3655 GCA_038254365.1 Propionibacteriales bacterium | reverse complement strand
GGATCACGAGTTCGCCATGACGATGACCGACCCGATCGCAGACATGCTGACCCGTCTGCGAAACGCGAACTCGGCCTATCACGACAGGGTCGTGATGCCGCACTCCAAGATCAAGGTGAATATTGCCGAGATCCTCCAACGGGAGGGTTACATCTCGGGCTTTCACGCTGAGGACGCACCCGTAGGAAAGTCCTTGGTGGTAGAACTGAAGTTCGGCCCAAACCGGGAGCGCAGCATTGCTGGCCTGCGCCGGGTGTCCAAGCCTGGCCTGCGGGTGTACGCCAAGTCGACCGCGCTGCCCAAGGTGCTCGGCGGGCTCGGTGTGGCGATCATCTCCACGTCGACCGGACTGCTCACCGACCGGCAGGCCGCCAAGAAGCGGGTAGGCGGGGAAGTCCTCGCCTTCGTCTGGTGAGAGGGGAGCAACGGAGATGTCGCGCATCGGGAAGCAGCCGATCATCGTGCCGGCCGGCGTAGATGTGGTCATCGACGGGCGTACCGTGACGGTGCGGGGGCCCAAGGGCGCCCTGTCGCACACGGTGCCCGAGCCGATCACCGTGGAGCAGGATCGGGACGGTACTCTACTTGTTCAGCGGCCGAACGATGAACGGCGCAGCAAGTCTTTGCACGGGCTGTCCCGGACCTTGGTGAACAACATGGTTCTCGGGGTCAGCCAGGGTTACGAGAAGCGCATGGAGATCCACGGCGTCGGTTACCGGGTGGTGGCCAAGGGCTCGGATCTGGAGTTCTCGTTGGGCTATAGCCACCCGGTGCCAATCAAAGCGCCCGACGGCATCAGCTTCACAGTAGAGAGCCCGACGCGATTCTCCGTGGCCGGGATTCACAAGCAGGCGGTCGGCGAGATCGCGGCGACCATCCGTAGGCTGCGGCGTCCGGACCCTTACAAGGGCAAAGGCGTCCGCTACGCGGGCGAGAAGATCCGACGCAAGGTCGGGAAGACAGGTAAGTGATCATGGCTGAGGCAGCAAGATCCGATTCGACGGCTCAGCCGTCGGCGACCGGAGTGACGAAGCGGCCGCGATTCGGCACGGACGTCTCGACCCGGCGGCGGCTGGCCAGGACGCGGCGGCATTTTCGGCTGCGCAAGAGGGTCAGCGGTTCGCCGGAGCGCCCACGCCTGGTGGTCAACCGCTCGGCTCGACACATCGGCGTGCAGCTGGTGGACGACTTGGCCGGGCACACCCTGGCGGCGGCGTCGAGCATCGAGCCGGACGTCCGCGCCATCGACGGCGACAAGAAGGCCCGGGCGGTCAAGGTCGGCGAGCTGATCGCAGCCCGAGCCAAGGCGGTCGGTGTGGACCGGGTGGTCTTCGACCGCGGCGGCTACGACTATCACGGTCGGATCGCGGTGCTGGCCGACGCCGCGCGCAAAGCCGGCCTGGAATTCTGACTGATGTTCGACAGCAAACAGCACCCAAGACAGCAACAACAGCGGCACGCGAGCAACGGAAGGAACGCCTGATGCCTGGACGCATGCGGCGGGAAGGCGGACCCGGAGGCGAGCGTAGCGATCGTCGAGACCGCCGCGACGGCGGCCGCGGCGCGGCCCAGCCGGAGAAGAGCCCACACCTCGAGCGGGTGGTCGCGATCAACCGGGTGGCCAAGGTCGTCAAGGGTGGTCGACGTTTCAGCTTCACCGCGTTGGTCGTGGTGGGCGACGGCGACGGGATGGTCGGCGTCGGTTACGGAAAGGCCAAGGAGGTGCCGGCGGCGATCCAGAAGGGCGTGGAGGAAGCCAAGAAGAACTTCTTCCGGGTTCCTCGGATCGCCAGCACCATCCCGCACCCGATCACCGGCGAGGCAGCGGCCGGCGTTGTGTTGCTGCGTCCGGCGTCTCCGGGTACCGGAGTCATCGCCGGCGGCCCAGTTCGCGCGGTGTTGGAGTGCGCCGGTGTGCACGACGTGCTCTCGAAGTCGCTGGGCAGTGATAACGCGATCAATGTTGTGCACGCCACCGTGGCGGCGTTGAAGGGATTGCAGCGCCCGGAGGAGGTGGCCGCACGCCGCGGTCTACCGCTGGAGGACGTGGCGCCGGCTGGCATGTTGCGGGCGCGGGCCGCCGGGATGGGGGCGTGACATGGCTGATCTGAAGATCACCCAGGTTCGCAGCACCATCGGGAGCCTGCGCAATCACAAGGAGACGCTGCGCTCGCTGGGACTGCGCAAGATCCGGCAGTCCGTTGTCAAGGACGACAACTCTCAGGTCCGCGGCATGATTGCCACCGTCCGTCACTTGGTGACGGTGGAGGAAGTTGCGAACGAGGTGACGGCGAAGTGACTATCAAGGTTCATCACCTGCGCCCAGCCCCTGGCGCGAAGACCGCCAAGATGCGAGTCGGCCGTGGCGAGGGTTCAAAAGGTAAGACGGCGGGTCGCGGTACCAAAGGAACCAAGGCGCGCAAAAACGTGCCGGCCACCTTCGAGGGTGGGCAGATGCCGATCCACATGCGGCTGCCCAAGCTCAAGGGCTTCCGCAACCGGTTCCGCACGGAGTACCAGGTGGTCAACGTCGGCGACCTGGCTAGGTTGTTCCCTACCGGCGGCACCGTGGGCCCCGACGAGCTCGTCGCCGTTGGTGCGGTGCGCAAGGGTCTGCCGGTGAAGGTGCTCGGCGATGGTGACATCGCGGGGGTCACGCTGCAGGTCAGTGCCCAAGGTTTCTCCGCTTCCGCGCGGGACAAAATCGCCGCGGCGGGCGGCAGCAGTACCGAGCTGTAGCCTGAGCCTGCCCTTGCGGGCTCTCGTTATGACAGCCCGGTCCTGCTGTTAGAGTCGGGCTCAACGCGCGGGCGAGCCAGATGGCCTCCGCTGTCAGGCTCGGCTGCACCGCTCGGTCGCCGCCCCCGGCCATGCGACCGCCGGTCTATGATCGACGGCCTCACTACGGCCGCGCCCAGGAGGTAGGAGTGCTCGGCGCCTTCCGCTCGGCCCTAGCGACACCGGATCTGCGCCGCAAGATCCTGTTCGCGCTCAGCATGGTGGTGATCTACCGGGCAGGTGCGACGTTACCGTCGCCCGGGGTCTCCTACGTCAATATCAATCAGTGCCTGGACCGGGTACAGCACGGCGACAATCAGAACGTCTACTCGCTGATCAATCTTTTCAGCGGCGGGGCATTGTTGCGGCTGTCGGTGTTCGCATTGGGGATCATGCCGTACATCACCGCGAGCATCATCATCCAGCTGCTCACGGTCGTGATACCTCGCTTCGAAGTGCTGAAGAAGGAGGGTCAGTCCGGTCAGAACAAGCTCACGCAGTACACCCGGTACCTGACGATCGCGCTGGCTATCCTGCAGTCCACCGGCATCGTGGCGCTGGCGGTGCGCGGTCAGCTGTTCTCCGGCTGCCCGCTGCCGCCTATTCCGGATCAGTCGGTATTCAACCTGGTGGTCATCGTCGTGGTGATGACCGCGGGTACCGGGGTGATCATGTGGTTGGGTGAGCTGATCACCGAACGGGGCATCGGCAACGGCATGTCGCTGCTGATCTTCACTTCGATCGCGGCCCGCATTCCAGCTGAGGGCAAGAACATCCTGGACTCGCAGGGCCTGCTGGTATTCCTGCTGGTGTGCTTGTTCGGCCTGGCGATCATCGCCAGCGTGGTGTTCGTCGAGCAGGGCCAGCGACGGATTCC
>JBBSGI010000136.1:0-3727 GCA_038254365.1 Propionibacteriales bacterium | reverse complement strand
CGCGACAGATGTACATCGCGATCTGACGGGCGGTGACCAGGTTGCGGCTGCGAGAGGAGCCGCAGAGGTCCTCCAGGGAGACGCCGAAGTACGACGCGGTTGCGGCCATGATGGTGGCAGCGGTGATCTCGGGTCCACCACCGGTCGGGACGATGTCCTTGAGCACGATCTCGGCGAGGGCGAGGTCGATGCGCTGGCCGTTCAAGCTGGCGAACGCCGTCACCCTCAGCAGGGCGCCCTCCAGCTCGCGGATGTTGCTGGGCATCTTGTTCGCGATGTACTCGAGGACCTCCGGCGGAGCGTCGAGGCGCTCCGAGGCCGCCTTCTTGCGCAGGATCGCGATCCTGGTCTCCAGGTCCGGCGACTGGACGTCGGTGACCAGCCCCCACTCCATCCGGTTACGGAGCCGGTCGTCGAGGGTGGTGAGCTCCTTCGGCGGGCGGTCCGAGCTGATCACGATCTGCTTGCTGTTGTTGTGCAGGGTGTTGAAGGTGTGGAAGAACTCCTCCTGGGTCCGCTCCTTGTGCTCGAGGAACTGGATGTCATCGATCAGCAGGACGTCGACGTCGCGGTAGCGGCGCTGGAAGACGTATGCCTTGCCGTCGCGCACCGAGTTGATGAACTCGTTGGTGAACTCCTCCGAGCTGGCGTAGCGCACCCGCGAGCCGGCGTACAACCGCTGGGTGTAGTGACCGATGGCATGCAGCAGGTGGGTCTTGCCGAGTCCGGAGTCGCCGTAGATGACGAGCGGGTTGTAGGCCCGGGCCGGGGCTTCGGCGACGGCCACGGCCGCGGCATGGGAGAAGCGGTTGCTGTCGCCGATCACGAAACCGCCGAACTGGTACTTGGGGTTGAGTCGAGCGGGCTCAACGTGACGTGCTGCCCCCTCGCGACCGGCGCCGGCGGCCGGGCGGTGCGGGGGATCAGGTTCGTACGGCGGCTGCTCCGTGGTGACCAGGCCGGGCGGGGGGTCGACGATTACCGCTACCCGCACTTCGCACCCGAGCTCCCTGGTGAGCGCCGCGACGATCCGCGACCGGAACCGGCTGTCGAGGACCTCCTTGGCGAACTCGTTGGGAGCCGCCAGCAGCGCGGTGCCGTCGACCATGGCCAGCGGGCGGGTGAGCTCGATCCAGGCGCGGTGTTGCGGCGGCAGCTCATCGGCCAGCCCGGCCAGGGCCGCGGACCAGACGGCAGCGAGCGCGGGGGCTTCCTCAGGCGCAGTGGCCACGGTGCGCTCCTCGACGAGCCGACCCGTGGGCCAGCCCGTCCACATGTTTCTGCACATAGTGTGAATTTCGCCGCCGCCCAGCCCGACCCGTGGTCGGGATGAGCCTGCGGGCCGGTAGTCAAGGGCATCCGAGATCCACCTCGGTGCCGATGCGGTCGCGGATGGTCACGGCGGGGGAAGTCCGGCTCGCGGACGCTAACAGCGGGCGGACCGCCGCTACAAGCGGGTGTGGACAAGACGCAGCTGGGGCCCCGGCCGCCCGCCCCCGCGGTGGCCGGTGGCGTATTCTGCTATCGATCGCGGCGGCCGTCGCCCGTCGTTTCTGCCTGCTGGGAGCCCACGTGAGCAAGCGCACGTTTCAGCCGAACAACCGCCGCCGTGCCAAGACCCATGGCTTCCGGCTGCGGATGCGGACGCGGGCCGGTCGGGCGATCCTCGCCGCTCGGCGGCGCAAGGGCCGCGCCGAGCTCTCGGCCTGAGGTCGGTACACGATCGTGCTGCCGGCCGAGCACCGGCTGCGCCAACGAGCGGAGTTCACCCTTGCGGTGCGGCGCGGCCGGCGCGCGGCCGCCAAGTCGATGGTCGCGCACCTCCTCGTTCCCTCGGCGTCCACCTCCGAGCCCCCGCGAGTCGGCATTGTCGTCTCCCGCGCAGTGGGCAACGCCGTCGTACGCAACCGAGTGCGGCGGCGGCTCCGACATCTGTCCCGGGACCGGCTGTGGCGACTGCCTCCCGCCAGCCTGCTGGTGCTGCGAGCCACCGCAAACTCGGCGGGGCGTACCTCCTCCGAACTCGGGTCTGACCTCGACGCGGCACTGGCAGGGGTGACCAGGTGACGGCGGAAACCGAGTCGACGACCGGCGTCTTGGCCGGGTTCCTGGTGGGGCTCCTCAGCGGCTACCGTAGGTGGGTCAGTCCGTTGATGGCACCGCGCTGCCGTTTCGCGCCGACCTGCAGCGAGTACGCACTCACGGCTCTGCAGCGGCACGGTGCCGCCCGGGGATCTTTGCTCGCGGGCCGGCGGGTACTCCGGTGCCAGCCGTTCCACCCCGGCGGCTACGACCCGGTCCCGCCGCAGCGGACGTCGGCCACCTCGTCCCCTTCAGGAGCAGCTCGGTGCTGAACTTCTTGTACGAAGCGATCGCGAGGATCATCCTCACGATCCACGCGGGCCTCAGCCCGGTGTTCGGCACCAGCAGCGGTTGGTCCTGGGGGCTGTCGATCGTCCTGCTGACGATGCTGATGCGGCTGCTGCTGTTCCCACTGTTCGTCAAGCAGATCAAGACCCAGCGGATGATGCAGACGCTGCAACCGCGGATGAAGGAGCTGCAGACCCGGCACAAGGGCGACCGGGAGACGCTCCAGGCAGAGACCATGAAGCTGTACAAGGAGCACGGCGCCAACCCGCTCGCCGGCTGCCTGCCGGTGCTTCTGCAGATCCCCGTCTTCATCGCCCTGTTCCATGTGTTGAACGGGATCAAGCCCGTCAAGGGCAGCAACCCGCCGATCTACCATGCGCACGACGGGATCAGCGCCAGCCTGGTCGAGAGCGCGGCCCACGCCAAGATCTTCGGGGCACCGATCGCGTCGTCCTTCCACTCCTCCAACTCACTACTGCAGTCGCTCAACGCGACGCCGACGATCGTCAAGGTGGTGGCGGCCATCATGGTGGCGTTGATGGGCGCGACCACCTTCTGGACCCAGCGCCAGCTCATGGCCCGCAACACCGCCGACGGCAACACCCAGTTCGCCGCCCAGCAGAAGGTCCTGCTCTACGTCCTCCCGTTCACGTTCGTCTTCTCGGGCATCGTCTACGGCTTCCCGATCGGTGTGCTCCTCTACTGGCTGACCACGAACGTGTGGAGCATGGCTCAGCAGCACGTCGTGATCGCCAAGATGACGCCCGTCCCGGCCGCGGCTGGGGCTGCCGCCCCACCGGTGCCTTCCCGCCCCGCGCGGACCCTGCCCGCAGTCCCCAAGCCGGCGGAGGCCCGCGGCAGCGCCGCGGTCACTCCATCGGTGTCCGCCGCCGCCGCCCGCCGGCCTGGCGGGAACGCTGGTAAGGCCCGACGTGGCCGCAATCGTCGAGGAGGCCGGCGGTGAGCGTGTCCGACGACGTTCGGGAGATCGACCCGCGGGGGGGCGCCGCGGCGTCCGCACCCGCCGATAGCAAGCCCGAAGTCGACAGCGAGCCGGCTGACGGCGGACCCGACGATCCCGCCTCCACGGCGACCCCGGCGGTTCCCGACCTTGGACTGCTCGAACAGGAGGGCGAGGTCGCGGCGGACTATCTCGAGGGCTTGCTCGACATCGTCGACCTCGACGGTGACCTGGACATGGACGTCGATGGCGACCGGGCGGTCGTCGCCATCCTCGGCTCTGGCCTTGAACGATTGGTCGGGTCGAGCGGCGAGACCTTGGACGCACTTCAAGAGCTGACCCGACTTGCGGTGCATCAGTCCACCTCCGTCCGCAGCCGACTCATGCTGGACGTCG
>JBBSGI010000135.1:0-3779 GCA_038254365.1 Propionibacteriales bacterium | reverse complement strand
GTCATCCGAGGTGGAGCCGCCGCCGGAGGCTGCCGCCTGAGCTGCGGCGTGCTCGAGAAGAGTCCGGCGTGGAGGGTTGAAGACGTCGACCTCGTAGCAGCCTGAGTCCTTGGTCCGCGCGCCATGCGGCACCCATGATGGTGCGACTGCGACGTCGCCCGGACGCATGGTCCTCACTTCACCGTCGAGCTCGAACTCGAACTCGCCCTCGAGCACGATTACGATCTGCTCTTCCTCGTGTACATGCAGCGGCGCCTCGGTGTGTGGCTCGAATCGCACGAAGTTCGTCATGGTGCGCTCACCGAGAACCGGCCGAAACTGGAGCCCGGGGACGACCTCCACGGGCTCGATCGCGCTCACGTCGACGAAACGGCCGGGGGCGGTAGGCGTGCCTCCGGCCTCATTGCTGAAGTGGGAAGTGCTCACGTTTTCTCCTTTGCTGAGGCACTCGACGATGGTCCCGTACGACGAGGGCTGGGTGGGTGACAACGGGCCTGGGGGCCGGGAAGGTCCCGATGTCAATCGTAATGCCATGGAGAGGGAAGGCGAGCATGCGCCAGACTTCCGACGGTCATAGGGTCCGGATGAAAGATTAGTGTTGTCAATACCTGGCATCGGTAAACCGCTCACCTTGACCCTCAGGCGGTCAGGTGGAAGGATCCCTACTCCGACGGCGGGCGAGTAGTCGCGCCGGTGAGGGTCCGGACCGATCGGTCCAGAGAACGAGGGGTGGCTGCCGTGTGTGAGATGTTGGCGGTCGCTCTGGACCGGCCGCAGCCCTTCGCACACCTCAGTGACCGCGTCTGTGGTCTCGAGCGTTGGGGCCTGGGCGGCTTCGGTTGGGGCGTGGCGTGGCAGACGGAGGACGGCCGGGTGCGCGTCGAGCGGGGCTTGGGCCGGTTCCAGGACGAGGCGCTGTCCCGCGACGACCTCTTGCACGCCAGCTCGAGCCGGTTCCTGGTTCACCTTCGTCGGCCGAACAAGCTGTCCACGGTCCAGCTCGCCGATACTCAACCGTTCCCAGGTGACGAGGGATCGTGCGCCTTCTGCCACAACGGCTTCCTCGAGGGCGCCGAACAGCGTCGGCCCGAGTTTGGCGACCAGCTCCGCGGAGGCGCTGACAGCGAGGTCGGCTGGGTCTTCCTCAAGGCCTGCCTTGCCCGTGGGATGTCGCCTGAGAACGGCTTGCGCCAGGTCGACGCGACGTTCGGTGGCACGCTCAACCTGGGTTACCTCGACGGCACGGGCCTGCTGCTGGTCTACGCACACAACAAGAACAACGGCCTGTGGAAGTTCCGCCTGGCCGAGGGCGGTGTCCCCGCGACCGTCGTCTCCAGCGCCTTGCACTCCGACGACGAGACGCTGTTCGACGTCATCTTCCCCGACGCTACGAATCGGCTGCCGGTGCCGACGCGGAGAAGTGTGGCCGTCGGCAGCACTCGCAGCCAAGGCCACAACCACAACGGACCACGCACAGCCGTCGGCTTGTCGACGCCTGCTGGTCTCGATCGAGCATGAGAGGACACCGATGGCAGGCATGCGCGGAGTTGGCAAGCACGGGTTCGTGAGCAAGCACGACCTTCTCAGCCCGGCACAGGTCGAGGCAGGCAAAGCCTCTGTCGCCCTGATCGAGCAGCAAGACCTACGAACGATCCGCTTCATCTGGGTCGACCAGCACGGATCCCCGCGATGTAAGTTCATGTCCGCCCCTGACTACGTCGCGTCACTCGAGAGCGGTATCGACTTCTCCGCCGCCATCTTGAGCATGGACAGCGCGAACAACGTGTTCACCCCCCTCTTCACCGAGGGCGGTGGCTTCGACATCCCGGAGCTGACCGGCTTCCCCGACATGGTTCTTGTGCCGGACACTGCGACGTTCCGAGTCCTGCCCTGGGCCGACCGCACCGGTTGGGTGCTCACGGACGCCTACTTCGCGAACGGCACACCTGTCCCGCTCGACGGTCGCGGGCTGCTGCGCCGCCAGATCGAGGCCGCCACCGAGCTCGGTTACGACTACGTCGCAGGTCTGGAGGTCGAGTTCTACGTCCTGCGCCGCGACTCCGACCGCATCGAGCTCAGTGAGGGCGGCTGGCCGCCTCCGCCCCCGAAGGTCAGCCTTCTCGAGCACGGCTACCAGTACCTCTCGGAGGTGCGCCTGGCTGGCATCAATGACGTTGTCGAGAAGCTTCGCGATGCGTATATCGACCTGGGGCTGCCGCTGCGCTCGATCGAGGACGAATGGGGGCCTGGGCAGCTGGAGATCACGTTCGACCCGATGGTGGGAATGGACGCCGCCGATGCAATGGTGCTGTTCCGGAGCACCGCCAAGCAGGTGACACAGCAACTCGGGTTGCACGCGACATTCATGGCGCGACCCGGGTTGCCGAACATGTTCTCAAGCGGCTGGCACCTGCACGAGTCGCTGCGCGACCTGGAAACGGGTGACAACGCGTTCACGAGCGATGACGAGGGGCACTCTCTGTCACCCGTCGGACGCCAGTTCGTGGCCGGGCTGCTCGAGCACGCGCTGCCGATGATGGTCTTCTCCACGCCTACCATCAACGGCTACAAGCGCTACAAGCCGTACTCCTTCGCGCCCGACCGCGTGGTCTGGTCCGAGGAGAACCGCGGCACGATGGTGCGTGTGCAGGGCGAGCCCTTCGAGCGCGGCGCCCACATCGAGAACAGGGTCGGAGAGCCGGCCGCCAACCCGTACTTCTACATCGCCTCCAACATCGCCGCCGGTCTCGACGGGATACGTCGCGAGCTCAGCCCGCCACCCCTGACCGGCTCGGACCCCTACGCGACCGAGGCCCCGACGCTCCCGACCAGCCTGTGGGACGCGGTCGACCACCTGGAGAACGACACGTTCTTCGCGGAGGCCTTCGGGGCCGGCTTCGTCAAGTTCATCACGATGATGAAGCGCAACGAGGTCACCCGCTTCCTCGGCGATGTCACCGACTGGGAGATGCGGGAGTACTTCGAGTTCTACTGACGACCAGACGACACAACGAGCAAGGAGATAGCCATGGCACTGGTGCCTTACGTCGACGAGGCCGACGCCACAGGCGTAGTCAAAGAGGTCTTCGACGACATCTTGGAGTCTCGTGGCCTGGCGAAGGTGCCGAACTTCTGGCGTGCCATCGCTCACCGCCCGGAGTACCTGAAGAACGAGTGGACAAAGCTGCGAGCGATTCTCGAGACCGGGTCTCTCGACCGCAAGGTCAAGGAGATGATCGCGGTCGCCGTCTCGGCCACGAACAACTGCGACTACTGCTTGCAGAGTCACACCGATGCGCTGCGGGCTCTCGGGACCACTGACGAGGAGCTGGTCGAGCTTCTCTCCGTCGTCGACTTCTTCAACGGCTCGAACGCGATCTCCAGCGGACTCAAGGTCGAGTACGAGCCGCCCGTGAAGGCGGACGACAACAGCTCGTGACGGCGAACCGCGCACCGGTGGTCCTCGCCGAGGTCCTCCAGGTGTCGTTGCCCTTGCTGCGGCCCTTCGTCACCGGATTCGGGACCACTGACGTACGGGAGACCGTGCTGGTACACCTGCAGGACGAGGACGGCCACGAGGGATGGGGCGAGGCACCCGCGCTGGACCACCCGTTCTACCTGCCCGACACCACGGCTTCGACGTATCTGGTCGCTAGGGACTTCGCGTTGCCGCTCGCCCTGGACGCGCCAGGGCTTCATCCGGGGGTCGTCGCAGGAGCGATGAGCCGGATCAGGGGGAACACGTTCGCGCGTGCCGGCGTGGAGGAGGCTTTCTGGTC
>JBBSGI010000134.1:0-3781 GCA_038254365.1 Propionibacteriales bacterium | reverse complement strand
GGCACCAACGCCACCGCCAGCCCGAAAACGGTCACCAGCACCGGCTGGGGGACGTTGACGCGGTCGCTCAACGGGGTCAGCACGACGACCCCGACCAGGAGCGCGCCGATCAGCAGCAGTGCGCTCACGCGTTCTCCTGTCGGCAGCCGGGTCTGTGCGGTGACTCACTGAGGAGGGTAGCCATCGCCTCGCCGCGACCAGCGAACGGGCCGCCGGGACGGCGCGGCCAGTGGACGGCCTTGAGGCGCCGACAGGGGGCCACCGCACCGGGACACGCGGTCGGCCTCCTCGAGCGCCGGTCCTGGTCCGGTCACAGGTTTCCCCCTGACATCGACTGTCGTCCATATCCGGACTTCCGCAGATGATGAGCACACGATCGGCCGAAACCAGGCGTTGACCTGCGGAAACGCTGTTTGGGCGTGATGGGGTCGTGTTACTACGCCGTGCTCGAGGCGGGCGGGGCCGGGTCAGTGGTCGGCGGGTGTGAAGTCGAAGAACTTGGGTGGTTCGGATAGGTCGAGGGCGGTCAGGATGGCCTTCTGCCCGGGTGTGGTGCTCGAGCGTTGCGCCACCTGGCCGTCGGCGGTGGCCAGGGTGACCAGGTGCATCCGGTCGAGCTCGTGGCGGACGTTGCGCCAGCTGTCGTTTGTGGCGTTCTCGACCACGCGCAGCAGGAGCAGGGCCAGCCAGCACAGCTGGACGTGGGATCGGATCCGGTCCTCGCGGTAGTGGAAGATCGGGCGCAGGGCCAGGGCGCCCTTCATGTCGCGCCAGCCGCGTTCGACGGCCAGGAGCTGCTTGTAGGCCGCGGCCAGGTCGTCCGGGGTCAGGGTGGTGTCGGAGGTGCGCAGCAGCCACTTGCCGTCCAGGTGGGACTCACGCTTGATCGCCGCGGCATCGATGCGGAGCAGGCCGGACCCGGTGCGGCGCAGGTAGCGGCGCAGCCCCGGCTTGCCGCGTAGGGACCCGACGAGCTCATCGCGCCGCCGCGGTGTCCACGCATCCGAGCCGGCGATCAGGCCGGTCAGGTGGGCCACGAGGTGGTCGCGGACAACGGCGTCCCGCTCGCCTTGTTCGCGGTTGTGGCAGATGACGAACCGTTGTGCCCGCATGCCGTCGTCGCCGTCACCGTCCCCGCCGGGGGCGACGTGGACTTCCTTGACCCGCAGGTTCCCGGCCACGGTGTGGTAGCGGCCTGCCCGGGCCAGTGCGACGGCGGCCTCGGTGTTGGTGTGGCGCAGCTTCTCGGCGTGGATGTAGTGCCCGCCACCGCGGGTCAGGTAGGCCCGGTTGGCGGCCGAGGCGAACCCGCGGTCGGCGACCCACACCATCCGGCGCAGGTTCCACCCGGCCAGGTCGTCCTTGACGGTACGGATGATCGAGGTGTCCGCGGTGTTGCCCGGGAACGTCCAGCACCGCACCGGCACGCCCTCGCGGGTGACGGCCATCGCGATCACCACCTGGGGCAAGTCAGTTCTGAAGTCCTTGGAGTGACCGAACGCCCGCTTCCCGGCCTGGACCGGACGGCTCACCCCGTCGTCGTCGACCTTCTTCTCGGCCAGATCGGCAAAGTCGTCCGGGACCTCGACCTCCCAGTACGTGGAGGTGGTGTCCACGAACACGATGTCCAGATCCAGGTTCAGCAGGTGCGCGACCGAGGCGAACACCTCGCCGGCGACCTCCTCCAGGGCGTCGAGCAGGAAGTCCATCGCCCGGTACGCCTGGTCGTCGGTGAAACCGGCGCAGCCCTCGATCACGACCCGCTGGTTCACCCACCCGGTCGCGGCCAGCTTGCTGCCGGGCTCCAACGCCCGCTGGGCGACCAGCGCGAAGATCACCCGCTCGACCTCGACAGCGTCCAGGCGCCGACCAGCCGCGACCCGGCGGACCGCGGCTGCGATCCCGAGCCGTTCCCACACCCGGTTCAGCGTCCAGGCCCCGCCAAGACGGCGGGAGTCGACGATCTCCACTTCGGCGCCGCGGGCGGCGGTGGCCGCCTGCTCAGGGGTCAGCAACCGTGAGATCGAGGACACCAACCGGGCCAGGGCGTCCCGGTCGACCCTCTCGGCCCGCCCGAAATTGTGGATCACCTTCGCCACCGGGCTACCCGTCTCGGGGTGCCGCTCGTTGTGCGCCAACTGCAGGTAGGCCACCACCGAGCCGTCGCGGTTCGTCCGCCTCGTCTCCCGCAGGTACATGCTCACAGACCACCACGGAACCGTGCGTGGTGTCGAGCGACACGCCCAACCTCGTGTGCCTACACGTTTCGGCTCTCTCGACCATGACACAACGCCCTGACCAGGCCAAACGCTCCCGACAACCCTCGAATCTGCCTACGAACTGCGGAAGTCCGGACAGTGGGCAGCACGAGCGGCCGATGCCGGGCATGCAACTCAGTGAGAGTCTCAGCGCGGGCGATGAGCGTGCCTTTGTTCATCACGCTACCTAAGGGTGGCCGGCAATGACGGAGACCGTCACGGCCGTGCACCGCGCGCACATGCGGGATGTCACTCGATCCCCTCGTGGCGCACCAGGCGGGTGCGTCTTTTCGCCGCGAAGGTCCTGTTAGGAACTAAAGTCCTACCGCTTGCAGAGTGCTCGCATTGGTTGCGTGACGATTCTCTACCTCCGCGATGTCTCTGACGAGGTCGCGGAGACGCTGAGGAAGCGCGCCGCGGCCGAAGGCAAGTCGCTCTCCTCCTTTGTCGCAGGCGAGCTGTCCAGGATCGCCGCTGGCCCGGCAGACGCCGAGATCGTCGCCTGGCTCAAGGCTCGTGACCGGTCGGGTGGGCCAACCTCGGACGAGATCGTCGCCGAAGTGCGAGCGGGTCGCCATTGATCGTGGTCGACGCCTTGGCAACGGTCGAGGCGCTCGTCGAGCTTGAGCTGGGGTGACAGCCCGGAGAAGTCGATGCGGTCCCGCCCGGCCAGCAGACAACGCGCGATAGCCCCTCGACCTCGGGACGTCCCTGCATCCGCCACCGGGTCTCGTGCGCCTTGCAGAACAGGTTCCGGACGCTTTCGGTCCACAACGAGCAGAACGGCAACTCGCTGATCGTGCGATCCGCCGGGTCCGCGGCGGGTGCAGTCGCGGCCCGGGTGATCGGGTCGGGGTGGCCGCTGGTGTCGAGCTCTGACGGGTCACCCCCGGAACGTCGCCAGCTCGTACCGTTTGGCGGCTCGGGACGCCCGGTCATCGGTCATCCCACCACCCTGGAGCGGCCCGCCAGGCGCAGTGGGGTTGGCGTTTGCGAGCAGCTGCTGCTGGGCTCGAGGCTCGTGCCGGCTGTGTCACGACGCTGAGAGCGGGACAGACTTGCCCGGCCGGTGCTCTGGACGGACCCTGTGCGTCCGGTAGCGTTCGGAGGGCGCCGCCGCCATTCTCCCGCGTCCCCCCGAGGGAGAGCGCGGCTTGGGCCCGGCAGTTTTCGCAAAGTCCGCGCGGACCCGACCCTTCAAATGGGACAATTGCGGCATGGACTTCATGGACTCCCTCGTGGAGGTGAGCCACGTCAAGCACGCGAAGAGGATCGGCGTGCCCGCATGGGTCCTTAGGGAGCTACTCGAGCACGGCGCGTGGACGATATCTCGTCGCGACAAGGACACGCTGTACCTGGACGCGGCCATCGACCTGCCGACCAGGGCCGAGGTCGAGGACCGGGCGCGGGGCCGGCTCCGCGCCCTGCTGCAGGAGGCCCTCGCAGTCGCCGAAGCGATGGAGCGCGAGGTCGGCGTGGTCATCGTCGCCCTGCGGGAGGCCGTGCACGATGGCGCTGACCCG
>JBBSGI010000133.1:0-3847 GCA_038254365.1 Propionibacteriales bacterium | reverse complement strand
TACGCAGGGCTGGAACCGAGACTCCTCCTTCGGCGCGGAAGTGTGGCCGGTCGAGTACGGTGACCGTGATCCCGAGGACGCCATGGGCGATGCGGGGAACGCCCAGCAGCGCTTCCTGAGCGGCACGGTGATGAACAGTCCGGCAGAGGCGGTCGTGCAGATCACGAACCCTCACCTGCACACCATGGTGACGCTGGACATGAGCGACCTGTGGCATCCTCGCCGGGTCTCTGAGGACGGCGAGGTGGAGATCGCCGGGTCGAACCACGAGGTATGGCTCGACTTCGGCTGGCAGGGCCTCAGCGAGGGGGACGTCTGTCGTCCGTTCTCCACGATCTCAGGCGCATCGGCCGAGGTTGCCGCCGGCGGCACGATCCGGACCCTGCCGGGATCGACGGCCGAGCGGCCGACACTCGGCGCGGGCGGCAAGCGGCTTCGAGTGGTTGCCCCTCTCGGTGGCGTCGTCATAGGCGCCAGTGGAGTCGGTCAGGCGCCTGCTCTGCAGGACGCGGACTCACTCGACACGGTTCGGAGTGACGACGTGTGGGTCCAGTTCGACATGCCGGAGGTCGCTCTCGACGGACCGTACAACGACCTCACGACGGCCGCCGAGGCGGTGGTTCCGGGCGGGCTCATTCGCATCGTGCCTGGCATCTCGGCTGACCGGTCGCCGATCGGGGCGGGCGGTCGCCGCTTCACGCTCGCTGCGCCGATCGGCCGGGTCATCCTGGGGCGAGGCAACGGGACATAGCCGTCGCCTCGCCAGACGGATGGCTGGAGGGCGGGATGCCCGGGCGCCCTACTGCAGCGTGACCAGGATGGGGATGAGGCCGATCCCACTGCTGAGAGGCTCCAGGGCCTTTCCGAGGACGGCACCGAACGAGCGGTCCCGATCCCGTGCCAGCATGGCGCAACCCGGAACTTCCCCGGTGGTGAGGAGGTCACCGACCGCGATCGGACTCTGGGTGGCGTCCGCCCGGCAGTACGCCTTGCCCACCAGCGAGATAGCGCGGCGAGCCAGTCCCCGCTTTGCGTCGCCTCCACTGTCGAGGACGAGAGCGGGTCGGTACCGGCCGGCCCCTGCCACCACGCCGGCCACCCTCTTGTCGTAGGCCAGCTGAGAGATGGCCAGCCCCCCGGCGCGGTCGATGACCATGACGGTGCCCGGTGGGACGTCCTCAGAGACCGAGAACTCCTCGGCGCAGTCCGCGCCGATCATCCTGATCTCGCCGGTGACCTCGACGTGACCGTGGAAATAGCCCGCTCGCCCGCTGTCGCTCCACGCGTACAGCCCGGTGCCGGTCTTGCTCAGGGCGGCAACACCGCTGCCGGACTGGCTCGACCCCGTGACACCGTCGCCGTTCGTGGTGTTCTCCCCGAACACGGCCCTTCCGGCGTCGCTCTTGCCGTGGACACCGTGCATCGCCCCAGCGCCGAACACGCCGGTTCCGGAGCTGCTGATGCCCGCAATCCCGTCCCCGGAGTCGCTCTCGGCGTACATGCCCCTGCCGGTCTTGCTCACGCCGGCGACGCCGGTCCCGGCATCGCTGAACCCGCCCACTCCATCACCGTCGGCGGTGTTCTCTCCATAGAGAGCCCGCCCGGAGGCGCTCTTGCCGTGTACGCCGTTCAGCGCGCCCTCCCCGAAGACGCCCGTCCCGGACTGGCTCGAGCCGGCGACACCATCACCGTCCCCAGTGTTCTCTCCGTAGACCGCCCTCCCCGCCGCTCCGCTCACACCGTGAACCCCGTGCTCCTGCCCTTCTCCCACCACGCCTGTGGCGTCGCTCTGGCCGCGGACACCGGGTCCCGTCTTGCTCACGCCGAGAACGCCCCACATGTTGCCGAGCCCGGATCCCTGGACGAACGTGTTGTCCGTCAGGATGTAGTGCAGGCTGGTGCCTTCGTCGTGCTTGTCACCAGCTGGGCACACGGAGGCGACGCCGTCGAGATAGAGGCCAGCACACTTCACGCACGAACGCCACGAATCCTGGATCATGGACCGCTTCCTCTCCTAGGCGACGAGTCAGGGGAGCGTGAGCACCTCGGCGCCCGTCGCGGTGACGACCAGGGTGTGCTCGAACTGGGCACTGCGACGCCTGTCGCGCGTCACGACCGTCCATCGATCGTCCCAGAGCTCCCACTCCTTCGTGCCGAGGGTCAGCATCGGCTCGATGGTGAATGTCATGTCCTGCTCGATGACAGTGTCGTAGTGGGGCTCGTCGTAGTGCGGGATCACCAGCCCGGAGTGGAACGTCGTACTGATTCCGTGCCCGGTGAAGTCCGTGACCACGCCGTAGCCGAAGCGCTTGGCGTACGACTCGATGACGCGCCCGATGACGTTGACCTGGCGGCCGGGACGCACCGCCTTGATCGCGCGTCGCAGGGACTCCTCGGTGCGTTCGACGAGCAGGCGGCTCTCCTGGTCGACCTCGCCCACCAGGAAGGTGGCGTTGGTGTCACCGTGGACCTCGTCGATGTAGGCCGTGATGTCGATGTTGCAGATGTCACCGTCCTCGAGGCGGCGCGAGTCCGGGATGCCGTGGCAGATGCACTCGTTGACCGACGTGCACAGCGACTTGGGGAAGCCCTTGTAGCCAAGGGTCGACGGGTAGGCGCCGTGGTCACAGAGGAACTCGTGACCGACGCGGTCGACCTCGTCGGTGGTCACCCCTGGTGCGATGGCCTTCCCGGCCTCGTGCAGGGCTTGGGCGGCGAGCCGGCACGCCACCCGCATCTTCTCGATCGTCTCCGGAGTCTGGACGTCACCGCCGAGGTGGGGGCGTGGGGCGGGCTTGTCGACGTACTCCGGGCGCTCGATCGATGCCGGAACCGGGCGACGCGCCGAGACCACACCGGCTTGCAGGACGCTCACGTCCCGAGTGTAGTTTCCCCGCGGGTGCGGCAAGATCGTGGTAACCGGTAACGCGCCGCGGAGCCAAGGGAGCATGCGGATGAGCAAGTGGTACTTCTGCCTCGACCACCATCGCGTGGAGCCGCAGGACGGGTGCAAGCCGTCCCAGCGACTCGGGCCTTACCCGTCCGAGGCGGAGGCCGCGCGCGCGCTGGAGAAGGTCCAGGAGCGCAACGCGGAGTGGGACGACGACCCGGGCTGGAACGCGGAAGGTGTCAGCGATCAGTCGGGCTGACCGGGTACGGCGGGTGGTCAGCCTCGTGCCGTCCCTGACCGAGACTGTCGCCGCCTCGGCGCCGGACCTGCTCGTCGGCGTGACCGACTGGTGCACCCACCCGCCTGAGATTGCCGTCGCTCGCGTGGGTGGCACCAAGAACCCTCGGGTGCACGAGGTCGTGGCGCTTCAGCCCGACCTGGTGCTGGTGAACACTGAGGAGAACCGAATGCAGGATCTCGCAGCGCTCCGTGAGGCCGGGATCCGGCTCTGGGTAACGGACTTCGAGACCCTGCCGAGCGCCCTCGCGGGCCTGGGGAACATGATGACGGCGCTCGGGCTGGCTCGGCCCGCGTGGCTCGACGAAGCCGACGCTGCGTGGAGCCGGCCCTGGACAGCGGAGCGGTGCCGTGCGCTGGTGCCGATCTGGCGGCGGCCGTGGATGGCGCTCGGCCGAGACACCTTCGCTGGTGACGTCCTGGCGAGGCTGGGCGTCGACAACGTGCTGGCTGCGGACGCGGAGCGCTATCCGAGGGTCGACCTGGTGCGGCTCGCGCCGTACGACGTCGTGGTCCTGCCCGACGAGCCCTATGCGTTCAGCGCGGAGGACGGTCCGGAGGCTTTCGACGTGCCGGCGAAGCTGGTGTCGGGGCGGCATCTCACGTGGTACGGCCCCTCGCTTGCCGAGGCACGTGACGTGCTGACCAGCCAGCTCTGGG
>JBBSGI010000132.1:0-3863 GCA_038254365.1 Propionibacteriales bacterium | reverse complement strand
CCTGGTCCGTGCCGGCGCGACGTTCAAGAACGGCATCCTCGTCGAACGACCCGACGAATCAGAAGGTGGTGATCAGCAAGTCGCGTGACACGCCGATCCACAGGTCTTAACTATTCCTCAAGATTGTCGGCTGCTGTGGACAGCGCGTGGAGGACTGTCTGGCTCAGCACCCAACAGCCGTCTTCCCAGACCCAACAGCGCCGGCGCAACTTCGCTCCACCGTCTACGCCCAGCAGCATCCTCAAGTAGGACCACTTGACGTCATCGGTGAGGCTCACTGCATTTTGCCAAGTCGAGTCGATTCTGTGGGCCATGGCGCGAAGCTCAGCGGGAAGGCCCTCATCGGGAGGATGGCTCAGGATGGCCTCGATGGCAATTTTAGGATCATCGACAGCAACATTGATGCCAAACCTGGCCCGTCTCGCAACATGTCTAGGAAGCTCCCTCATCAGCTCAAGGCGGTCGGCATCCACGACCTCCCCGGCCATGAGCTCGCGGTCGGCCCATGAGGCGCGGCGCGCGTAGAACCGCCGGATCGCGGCAGTAACGGGCGCCTCGTCGAATTCCCCGTGGAGGGCGGCACAGCGAGCACTCAACGCGTCCACTCGCCGTCGCGCTTTCGTCATGCGTCACCGATCCGTTCGCGGCCTGCTTCCAACTCTGAAAGTTGGCGCTCCAACAGGACGAGCTTGTCCTGCACCCAGGCTGCCTCACCCGCCGCAGAGAACCGCAAGACCAGCTCCGCGGCTCTCAGGCTCAAGGCAGGCGACTCGGTGTCCGCAAGAATCGCGCCGACACGGTCTAGTGCCAGGTCTCGTAGACTGGATATCCGACCAAGCGCTTGACGGGTCAGTTCTGCTCTGGCCTCGTGGATCGCCAGGACAACAGCTGGCTCCCGTAAACGGCGCTGCACAGTCTTGACTGACATCCCGGACAGACGCGCAGCCTCCGGCTGAGACGCACCGGTTGCGATCGCAGTCACCAAAGCCGGAATGCTCCCCTTCGTACGAAGGTCCCGCCGCTTCCCTGCCTCACCCCCTGTTGCACGCTCCTCCGAACTCCCATGGCTCTTCATGGTGCCTCCAATCGTGAGGTCTCTTTTCACACCTTCTACTGGGGGTAGGGGCATCTAGACAGGTCAGCCTGGGCTACGGAGTGCTTCTGTGCTCGTCGGCGTCGAAGGATCCTGCCGACACCACCACCACCCATCAAAGGCGACATGGCTCTCTCCGGCGCCCGAGATGGTCGGCTCCTCCTCGACTCGCAGGCGGCCGCGATGCCATTCCGCGCGTGCCACTATCGAGCCTGTGGACAACTCGACGCCAACGCCGTCTGTGCTTTGGCGACGGAACGTTTGACGGGTTTGACGGGTTTGACGGGCGGACTGTCGGTGTTTGCAGCATTCTTTGCAAGGGCGTAGGGAGGAAGTCATGGATCTGGCAGCCCGAGAGCGGGCCGATGAGGTCAGTTCCGTCGAGCTGCTGCTCAATCGGGGGCGGCGCGACTACGCGCTCAAGACTCTGGACGAACGCGGCGGAGCACAAGAACTGGTCCGCCAGCAGTACTCTGGCCGTTACCCGTTCGAGCTCCTCCAGAACGCCAACGACGCGGCCCGCGAAAGTGGGATCCCGGGGCGTGCACGCTTCCTGCTGACGGACACCGCGCTGCTGGTGGCCGACGATAGGTTCGGGTTCGGCGAGCGACAGCTCAAGGCGATCTGTTCGCTCGGTCGGTCGTCTAAGGGGCCTGCGACGTCTATCGGGCACAAGGGGCTCGGCTTCAAGTCAGTCGGCGAGATCACCGAGCGGCCGCAGATCGTGTCAACGCAGGCTTCGTTCCAATTCGACGCTGAGCGCGTGCAGCGCGATCTTCGTGCCCTTTCGGTGGGCTACCGGCCCGTCAGCGGTTTCCGGTGTATGCATTCCCCTATCCGGTAGAGGCCACCGACCTAGGCGCCGACGTCGACGAGATCGTGCAACTCCGACAAGACGGCTTCTCCACCATCATCCGGCTGCCACTCCGCGAAGGGGTTGATCGGAGATTGGTCGCCGAACAGCTCGAGGAGAACCTCCAGCCCCGGCTCCTTCTCTTCCTGCCAGGCGTGGACCATCTGGAACTTCGCGGTACAGACGTCGACTTCTCGGCTGAGGTTGCGCGTCATACGGGCGACGACGTCAAGCAGGTTCTACTGGAGACCGAGTCCGGGACCGAGGAGTGGCTCATCTACCGAGGCTCGACCGTTCCCGCCCTTGAGGTCTTGGAGCCGATGGGCGAGGCGTGGGCAGAAATCGAGAGGTTGAAGAGCAATTGTCAATACCTGTGGATCGGACGTCTTCGCCGCGCTTGGCGAGTATCACGTTTGGTGCGGCGACGAGCCGTGTATTAGCACGGGGATCCACTGCTCGCCGCGCCGTTCGAAGGCCATCGTCATGCGGTAGGCGTGGCGTTTGGCGTGGTTGGCGGTCGCTGCGGTCTCCCAGCCCTGCGCTAGCAGCCACCCGACACGCCCGGACGTCCCGGCGTCGTAGCGTTCCCAGGTCCCAGGAGTAGGTGGTCGCGCCCTGCTCGTAGCGGCGCAGGAACGCCTCGAGTTCCCCAGGACCGCGGAGGATCGCCTCCTCGGACGTGACGACGATGAGCGCCGGGTACGGCCCAACGAGGCGCATCACGGCATCAGCGTCGCGCCGTTCGAACGGGGAGCAGAATTCCTCGAGCACGGCGGTCATGGCAGACTTCGCATGCTCGAACTCGCGTCGCGTACTCATGCAGCGGTCTCGGCGGGTGTCGGGGCCGGTTGATCCTCGGGTCGTTCGACGAGTGTGCCCTTCTCGAAGGTGGCGCCAGCGCGGACGACAGCGACTAGGTGCGGAGCGTTCACGGCTCGCCAGCGGGCCTGTGCTGCCTCGATGAGCTTGAACGCCATCGCCACGCCGGCGGCCCTGGAGCCGGGTCCCTTGGTGACCCTGGTGCGCAGCCGCACGGTGGCGAAGGTCGACTCGATCGGGTTCGTGGTGCGCAGGTGGACCCAGTGCTCGGCGGGGAGTCGTAGAACGCCAGGAGCACGTCGAGGTCGTCGGTGATCTTCGCGACCGCCTTGGGCCACTTGGCGCCGTAGTCGGCCCCGAACGCCTTGACCGCGACCCGGGCGTGCTCTTTGTTTTCGGCGTTGTAGATCTCGGCCAACGCCGCCTTCGCACCAGGCTGTGCCGACTTCGGCAAGGCGGTGAGCACGTTGGCCATCTTGTGCCACCAGCAGCGCTGCTCGTTGGTTTCGGGGAACACGTCGCGGACAGCCTTCCAGAACCCGAGTGCACCGTCGCCGACCGCGAGCACCGGGGCGGCCATGCCGCGGCGCTTGGCCGAGCGAAGCAGGTCTGCCCACGACTCGGCCGATTCGCGGTGTCCGTCGGCCATCGCGATCAACTCCTTGCGGCCGTCGGCTCGGACACCGATCATCACCAGCAGGCACACCTTGTCCTGCTCAAGGCGGACCTTGAGGTGGATCCCGTCGACCCAGCAGTACACGTAGTCGGTATCGGCCAGTGACCGCTTGTTGAAGGCCCTGGCTTCGTCCTGCCACTGGGTGGTGACCCGGGTGATCGTCGCCGCCGACAGGCCCGCCCCGGTGCCCAGGAATTGTTCCAACGCCGGACCGAAGTCGCTGCTGGACAGGCCGTGCAGGTACAGCAGCGGCAACACCTCGGCCACCTTCGGCGACTTGCGCGACCAGGCCGGCAAGATCGCCGAGGAGTACCGCTTCCGCTCACCGGTGGCCTCGTCGGTGCGCTTGTCGTTGACCCGCGGCGCCCGGACCGGCACCGCCCCGGCCGCGGTCATCACCTCCCGCTCCGCGTGCAAGCCGT
>JBBSGI010000131.1:0-3923 GCA_038254365.1 Propionibacteriales bacterium | reverse complement strand
GGGCGTCCTCGTCAAGTACCACTGGAAGACCCAGCAGGGCCTGGAGTCCCTGACCCAGGCACAGGCCGACGCCATCCAGGGCACCGACCTCGGGCACGCCTCCAAGGACATCTACGAGGCGATCGAGCGCGGCGACTTTCCCAGGTGGGAGCTGTTCGTCCAGATCATGAGCGACGAGGAGCACCCCGAGCTCGACTTCGACCCGCTCGATGACACCAAGATGTGGCCGGAGGACGCGTTCCCGCTGCTGCCCGCAGGCATGATGACGCTCAACCGCAACGTGGCGTCGCATCACGACGAGAACGAGCAGGTCGCGTTCGGCACCGGCGTACTGGTCGACGGGCTGGACTTCTCCGACGACAAGATGCTGGTCGGCCGGACGTTCTCCTACTCCGACACCCAGCGCTACCGGGTCGGGCCGAACTACCTCCAGCTGCCGGTCAACGCGCCGCGCGAGGACGTCCGGGTCAACACGAACCAGACCGGCGGCCCGATGTCATCCGGCCGGGACAACGTCGGGTCAAATCCACACGTCAACTACGAGCCGTCCGTCGTAGCGGGGCTGCGCGAGGCCACCGCCGGTGGCCTGCATTACGAGCCGATGATCTCCGGGCCGCTGCAACGAAAGGCCATCGACCGCAAGAACCCCTACGGGCAGGTCGGCAAGCGTTTCCGCGAGGACATGGACGACTGGGAGCGCGACGACCTGATCCTCAACCTCACCACCTTGCTCGGCTCGTGCGAGAAGTCGATCCAGGAGCGGATGGTGTGGCACTTCAGGCAGTGCGACGAGGAGTACGGCCGGCGAGTCGCCGACGGCCTCGGCATGTCGCTCGACGCCCTCCCCGACTTCACCGAGGAGTACGCCGACCGCGTCTGAGCCGCCGATCGAGGTCAGCTCAGGGTCTTGCAGAGGTTCTCTTCGCTGCCGCGGTCGACCGTCAGGGTCCGGGTGCCGTCGGCGGCGAAGTGGACCACATGCTCGCCACGCAGCACGTAGTAGCCGGGACGCAGGCTGTCGCCCGGGTGGAATCCGACCGCGGCCGGCCCCTGGATGCGAAAGTCGAAGCTGCCGTTGCGGTGGTAGTCGACCACGGCCCGGCCGCTCAGGTCACGGATGACGGCGCGGCCCGACTCGCGGTTGACGATCCGTACGACGAGCGGGCCGACGAACTCCTGGGTGCGCGGACTGCCGTCGGCGTAGGTCCTGGTGGTGCGGACGTACTCGCGGTCGAACAGCACCTCGGAGTGCAGCTTGAACGGGCACAGATCGCCGGCGGCGGTGGTGAACGACTGCGCGTGGTAGCGCTGCCAGCCACCCGCCTGGGCCGGGGACGCGGCGCTGGCGCCGGGGGGGGCCGCGGCCGCCGGGGGCGCCGCGACGCCGAGGGTCAGCATGGCCCCGCCGACGGTGGCGAGAACCGTTGATGTGAAGCGAGTTCGCAGTTGCATGGTGCCGTCCTTGGCTTCTCGACCCGGCCCACCGTGGGCGCGGCTGGATCAACCGTGGCAGGGGCCGGCCGGCACCGCGATCCTTTCAGCCGTCGCTGAAACGTTCATGGTCCGTCACCGGGTCGTTGCCGGCGAGGGATCAAATGGCCGAAGCCGGCGGGTGGAGGAGGCGGCATGTTGCGGGTGCATTTCACGGCCCAGGACCTGATGCGGGTCGGTTTCGCGTCCCGGCCGGCTCCGCTGATGGAGCTGGGGCTGGCCGCAGCGACCCTGCAACGCCCGGACCGCACCGTCGTCTTCGCCCGGTGGCGGGCGGTCCGGCGCCGCGAGATCACCTCGGCGGCCCTGCCGCTGTTCAGCCTCGTGCCACCGAACGGCGCGGGACCGCTCTTTCTCGACCCCCTCAGCGACGCCCTGGATGACGGGATGGACGGCGTCCTGTCCGCCCCGCGGGCGGTGGTCACCCGTGAGCTGCGACGGGTGTGTCCGGCCTACCGGCCGGTCACGCCGTGGGTACTGGATCTGGCGCGCCAGGACCGCCGGGCGTGGCGGACCTTGGAGCGGGCGGTCCGTGCTGGCCACCAGACACTGGTGAGCCGGGACTGGGCGCGGATGCAGGCCAGCTTCGCCGCCGACCTCGCCTACCGGGGCCGGCTGCTGGCCGAAGAGGGGCTCGGCGCGACCTTGGCCAGCCTCTACCCCGGCTCCGTGTGGTCCGGCACCACGTTGCACATCGATCTGCCGCGGGACTCCGAGATCACCTTGACAGGCGACGGCCTCACCCTGATGCCGTCCTCCGTCTGGACCGGGGCACCGCTCGTGGGCCAGGACGCCGCCGGCCGGCCGCTGCTCCTCTATCCGGCGCTGACGCCGCTCCCGATGATCGCCGACCGGCCCGACAATGATCCACTGGTCGCCCTGCTCGGGCGGACCCGGGCCGCCGTGCTCCGCTCGCTGGTGGCTTCGCGAACCACGACTGAGGTCGCCGGCGAGCTGAGCATCAGCCTGGCCTCGGCGTCGCAACACACCACGACGCTGCGCGCGGCCAGGCTGGTCACCAGCGCACGCGACGGCAAGAGTGTCCGGCACACCGTTACCCCGCTGGGCGGGAAGTTCCTCGACTGACCTCAGCCGGCCAAGCCGGGGACGGCGGCGATGTCGACGTCAGAAGCCTTGGCCCGGATCGCCACGAGGCTCACCACCAACGCGATCGCGGCGAACACCACCCCGACCAGGAACGCCGTCGAGATGCCATGAGCCAGGACGCTGTCAAGGATGTTCTGCGACGGCCCGCTCTTGGTGAACGCCTGCCGTTGCTCGGGTGTCGCGGTCGCCAGGAACTGGCCGATCTGGTGCCTGCTCTCGTTGCGGCTGGCCGTACCGAAGACGGTGACCAGGATGGACAGGCCGAGCGAGCCCCCGACCTGCTGCATGACGTTGAGCAGGCCCGAGGCCGCGCCCGAGTCGCTGACCTTGACACCGGAGACGGCAACCACGGTGAGTGGGACGAACAGAAAGCCCATTCCCGAGGCGAAGAGCAGCATCGGACCGAGGATGCCGCCGACGTAGCTGCTGCTCGTCGAGATCTGCGACAGCCAGCCGAGGCCGCCCGTCGCCAGTACGGCGCCGAGCACCATGAAGAATTTCGGTCCTCGAGCGAGGAGCTGACGCGAGGCGATCTGGGCGGTGACGACGATCGCCGCACTGACCGGAAGGAAGGCGAAGCCCGCCTTTAGCGGGCTGTAGTCGAGGATGTTCTGCACGAACAGCGTGAGGAAGAAGAACATGCTGAACAGTGCCGCCGCCAACGACAGCATGACGACGTAGCTGCCGGTCCGGTTGCGGTTGCGGAACATGTGCAGCGGCATGACCGGCTGCCCGGACGAGCGCTCGATGGCGACAAAGGCGAAGAGCAGAAGGACGGCAGCGCCGAACGACGCGATCGTCACCGGGTCCAGCCAGCCCTCCTGCGCGGCCCGGATGAAGCCGTAGACGAGTGCAGACATGCCCACGGTGGAGGTGAGGGCTCCGCTGACGTCGAACCGGCCCGGGTTGCGCTCGGACTCGTTGACGAACAGCGGCGCCGCGACGGCGATCAGAATGCCGATGGGGACGTTCACGAAGAGCACCCACCGCCAGGACAGCCAGGAGGTGAGCATCCCCCCGGCGAGCAGGCCGATCGCCGCCCCGGAACCGGAGACGGCGGCGAACACGCCGAAGGCGCGGTTCCGCTCGGCGCCCTCTTCGAAGTTCGTGGTGATGAGCGACAACGCAGTGGGCGAGGCGATGGCACCACCCACGCCTTGCAGGGCACGTGCGGCCAACAGCCAACCCGACGAGGTCGCCAGCCCACCGAGGAAGGAAGCGAAGATGAACAGCCCGATCCCGAACATGAAGACCCGGCGCCGGCCGAGGATGTCGCCGGCCCGGCCGCCCAGGAGCAGCAGGCCGCCGAAGGTCAGCGTGTAGGC
>JBBSGI010000130.1:0-3927 GCA_038254365.1 Propionibacteriales bacterium | reverse complement strand
GTGTGCTCACGAACTGCGGAACTCCGGCCAGGTTGTCGTCGTCCTTGAACTTGCCCCCGACGGCCTTGGTTTGCGCCCACAGGAGACGGTGCAGGTGCAGGAGAAGGCCAACGTTCAGGGGTCGCCAGTCCTCGCTGAAGAGGTAGTCCAGGGCCGCCCGGTAGCCAGCGAACTCCTGCTCGTTGCGGTTGCGCAGTGTGGTCGCCTTCCCCTCGATGATCCGCTGTGCTCGAGCCCGATCGGGTACGACCACACCTTCCAGCGCCGAGGAGGCGGTGATGCTCGCGACGCGGGCCCGCGCTTTCAGTTCGGTCAGAAGCTGCGGAAGCTGGTTGCGGTAGAGCTGCTCACGTCCGCGCCCGGTGTCGATCCGGCTCAGCCGCATGACGAGCGCGCCAGGGACGGAGCCGAGGACCTTGTCCAAGACATCAAACGACAGCACAGAACCTCCCAATGAAACCCGTAATCAACCTAACGCGAGTCGATCTTAGTACGATTAGAGGGATGATTGGTACGGTTCCGGCCGAGGAAGTGACGCCCGCGGGAGGGTCGGCCGACGACCCGGTATCGCCGGGACTGCCCAAGCGACCCGCGCATCATCATAAGTTCTGGCATCATTGGTATGATTACCACATACCTTCGAGTCAATCTGTGAGAAGCAGACCAGCGGGCTGAGGACGCGAACAGGGCAAGCGCGCGCCGGCCAGCCGAACAGGCACAGGGAGCGCCACGTTGTGCGACCTCCTGCGCTCGCGCAGGCTCGCCGAGTGGTTTGGTCGTCCTTGCCCGTCGTGGCGCTGATTCAGCCCCGGGTCAGCGTCCGAGGCCTGACCGGGGATCTGATCGCGGATCACCCGGCTGACAGGACGACGTCCTGCTTCGATATGTGACATGTAACTGTTCGAAACACCCACGCTCTTCGCCAATCCGGCCTGTGAGACCCCGCGGGCGATCCGGGCTGCCTTGACGCGCTCACCAGTTCCGTCCGTCATGGGATTCCTTCCGTCGGCCACCTGCAACGGGTCAATTGTGCCTGCCGCGTGTCCGCAGCATGACATCGCTGACCCCTGTGACGCGAAGACGGTCAACACCATGACAGCGCTCACTCGAACCCAACCTGGACGCCATCCAGCCTGTCGCTTGCCAGCGTGATGGGACCACCTCGTTGCCACGAGCATGGGACCACCTGGAGGTGTTGGTGAGCATCACAGGGCCTCGCTTTGGGTGTCAACGGCGGCGCGCTGGTTGAGCCGGTTTCGTTGTCGGTAGGAGGGGCCTTCGATGATCAGGGTGTGCGCGCCTGAGGTGAGTCGGTCGATGGCGGACTGGGCGAGGAGCGCGTCGCTCATCATCGACATCCACTCGGCGGGTTCGCGGTTCGAGGTGACGAGCGTGGATGCCTTGCGGTGCCGCTCGACGATGAGCTCGTAGAAGTCGTGGGTCTCGGTCGGGTCGAGGTTTCGGAGTGCGAAGTCGTCGAGGATGAGCAGGTCGACGCGGGCGAGCTTGCGCATCTCGGCCTCGAGGGTGTTGTCCAGGCGTGCTGCGCGCAGTCGGGTGAAGAGCTTGTCGGCGCGCGAGGCGTGCACGCTGAGGCGGCGCCGGATGCCGATGTGGCCGAGCGCGGTCGCGAGGTGTGTCTTGCCGACGCCGACGGGGCCGAGGATGAGGACGCTGTGGCCGGCCTCGGCGAACCGCAGACTGGTCAGGTCCGACAGCAGGGTCCGGTCGTAGGTGAGGTCGTCGGGTTCGTCCCAGGTGTCGAGCCGCATGGCCGGGTCGAGTCCGGCGGTGCGGGCGCGCAGCATCGCCGAGCGGGATTCGCGGCGGGTGACCTCGTCGTCGAGGAGGAGCTCGAGGAATGCGGCGTGGCCCATCTTGCGAGCTCGTGCCAGGGCGAGTCGCTCGGGCAGGGTGTCCTTGAGCCCGCCGAGTTTCAACGCCCGCAGGGTCCGCATCAGGTCGGCGCCGACCGGGTCGAGCGGCCCGCTGGACGGCGCAGTGGTCGTCATGCTGGTCGTGGTGGTCATGGGGTGGTCTCCAGTTCTGTGTCGGGCGCGTTCGTGCCGCCGGGGATGAGAGTGAGCTGAGTGGTGGCGCGGGTGGCGTACTCGGCTGGGTCGCGGGCGAACCGGCCGGTCTGTGAGCCGGGTGCGCCGGCTGCGGCGGGGAGCACCGGTTGCTCGCGCTCGGTCGCCTTCTCCAGCATCGAGGCGATCTTGGCCACGGATACGACGTCGAGGTCCAGGGAGCGGGAGCAGGCGGTCTCGACCGGTCCTGGCCCGTAGCGTCGGACCAAGCCCAAGAGTCGGTAGACGGCCCGCATCCGGGTCCAGGGCAGCGGGTCGTCGAGGAGCCGCTCGGCGTAGATCCCGATGCACTCCCCGTGCCCGGCACAGACCGCGATCAGCGCGGTGAGGTCCCGCATCGCGTACCCGGCCCGCTCCACAGGCAGGTCCTCGCGGTCGGTCGACCGGCCGCCAGGACGCTGCCGGGGGTGGGTCTTGACCAGCTGCCCTCGCGCGTAGAGCTTGACCAGCTCGCCGTCCGCGCGGGCGTCGAGATACTGCCCGATCCACTGCGCTGGCAGGGAGTAGAGGGCTTTGGCGACCTCGACGTGGAAGTCGCGGTGGACCTTGACGCGGGTGAAGACCGGCACGTCATAGGGCTCGGGCACCGTGAGCAGACACGTGGCCTCGACCTCGTTGAACATCTCGACCGGCCGCTGCGCGGTGGTGCCGTGGATCCGCATCCCGGCCCGCTGCGCGCACCACACCTCGACGCGGGCTTGGGCGTCGGCGAGGTCGGTGAAGGTCTCCCCGGCCCAGAAGTTGCCGCGCACGTACTGCACCGCACGCTCGACCCTGGGCTTGTCCTGCGGGGTCCGCACCCGCGCGGGATCGGTGGCGAACCCGACATGCTGGGCGTAGTCCAACCAGCCAACGCTCAGTCGGGGGTTGACCGCGTCGGCGTCGGTGACCACGGCCTTGAGGTTGTCGGGGATCAGGACCTTGAATACGCCGCCGAAGAAGGTCCAGGCCGCCTCGCAGCCGGCGATCATCGCGACCAGGGTCTGGGAGTAGGTCAACCACACGAACATGTGGCGGCTCAGGACGGCGGTGAAGATCAGCGCGTGCACCCGGCGCTTCTTCCCGGTCTCGGGGTCGAGGATGAACCCCATCTGGGCGAAGTCGATCTGGCACTCCACCCCGGGCTCGCCGTCGTTGACCCGCACCGTGGTCGACCTGACCCGGAACCCGCACCGCTCGACAGCGAACCGGTGCAACGTGCGATACGGCACCACACACCCTTGGCGGGCCAGCAGCTCCTCGATCTTCACGATCGACAAGGCGTCCTGGCCAGGACCGCCCTTCACCCACGCCGCGATCTGCTCCTGCCGGGCGAGCAGCAGCTCCCACGCTGCGCCGTGCCCGTTCGGGCGAACCGGGCGGACCGCGGCGACCACCGCGCCGACCAGCTCATCGGACAACGCCTCGACGCCTACGTCACGGACAAGGCCCGCCGCCTCAGCGGCCGCGACGTAGCGGCGGGCGGTCTTGCGGTCGACCCCCGCCCTTTCGGCGACCTTGCGCAGACCAGCCCCTTCGAGCCAACCGCGGAGCACCTCTCGTACCTCAACCACACTGACCTCCCTGAATCCCACGCCTGATGACCTCCACGTCGACGAACAAGACGTGGCGAGTCAACGAGCAGATCGAGGAACCCCCGACCAGGCGCGCCGGGTGGTCCCATGACTGGCAATCCAGGTGGTCCCATGAGGTTGGCAGAAAACCGCTCGGGGCGGTCCCATGCTCATGGCAGGCGACAGTAGTGGCGCCTTGTGGCGCTGCCCCCTTGGGAGGTTGTCTCCCGAGTCACAAGGTAAAGAAACTCCTATGGTTGCCGATAGACACGTCCGGCTTATTC
>JBBSGI010000129.1:0-3981 GCA_038254365.1 Propionibacteriales bacterium | reverse complement strand
TCTTGCCCTGGTGACTGGTGCGCGTCAACGAGCCGCGAGCCGCGACCCGCGTGCACTTCTTGGCCTTGCGCAGCTTGCGTGTCGGCGCGACGCAGCGCTTGCCCTTGCGACGACCCGCCAAGCGCTCTGCGAAAGCCCGCGCAGCGTCCAGTCGGGAGCCGCCGCGGCCTCGACGAACTCTACCTCGACCCCCTGCTCAGCGAACCGGCCAGCCTC
Source organism: Propionibacteriales bacterium (assembly GCA_038254365.1). GTDB lineage: Bacteria > Actinomycetota > Actinomycetes > Propionibacteriales > Nocardioidaceae > JAWWPG01. The sequence continues at coordinate 3,765 of JBBSGI010000129.1, read as the reverse complement.
CACCGCCGCAAGGCGGGCAGGTGCATCGCCCCGACGCACGACCGACACCTAGATGCCGCTTTCAGTGAACCGGGCCCATTGCATGACCATCGCTCCTAGCGCTTGATGCGGACCGACTTCGAGCGCGTCGGCGCGTAGCGGCAGTCGGTGGCGAACTTCACGGTCAAGGTCACCTTGACCGTCCGGCGATGCCCCCTGCGCAGCTGGTCGAGCAGCTTGCGCCCCTTCCTGGTCAGCTTGACCTTGATCGTCACCCGATTGGCCTTGGAGTAGGTGCGCTTGACGAAGGCCATCGTCACTCGCTTGGGTCCCTTCAAGGCGACGAACGCCGTGCCGGGACGAACCGCGTTGACGGAGAGGCTGAACCCGTTGTGCTTGAGCAGGTTAGCCGACCTCGAGCGGCTGAGCTGGCGAGCGCTGTTGTTGACCGCCGAGGTGAGGATCGGGCCCTGCGTTCCCAGCAGCGGCGAGATGGTGCACGCCGGCGGTGCCACCGACGAGCCCGACGAGGTCAGACCGCTCCCGGGCGTAGGCGTGGGGATGCCACCTCCACCCGGCACTCCCTGGTAGGCGAAGGAACCCGCGGACGTTGCCATCCCTCCCTCGTTGACGACCGAGACTGGCACGGACCCGCTGCCCGGAGGGGCGACCGCCGTGATCTGTCCGTAGGAGTCCACGGCGAAGCTGGCCGGTGTACCTCCGAACAGCACCGCGCTCACGCTGTGGGTGAAGCCCTGGCCGGTGATCTTCACGGAAGTCCCGCCGGCTCCCGGGCCCGTGCCCGGATCGATCGCATCGACTCGCGGCGCCGGGGTGTACAGGTCGGTCGGCTTCTCGTCGCTGTTGCCGGCCACGAGCACCTTGCCGCAATCGTTCCCGCAGATCGCGGAATCAGCGGCGAACTTCGTCGGATCGCTGGACAGCACCACCGTGTCGTAGGAACTCGTCTGCGGATGTCCCGAGCCGCGCGAGATGTCGAGCAGACCCGCGGACCGCCACTTGTTGTCGGCCGGGTCGAAGAGCTCGGAGGTCAGGCCGCCGCGTCCACCGTCGGCGAGCATCACCTTGCCGCTGGGCAGCACCGCCGAGTCATGGTTGTTGCGGGCAGCTCCTATCAGGCGGTCGGGCAGGAGGGTCCACGAGCCAGAGGCCGGGTCGTAAAGCTCGGCGGTGTCGCCGGCCTGCGGTCCGACTCCGTTGGCCCCGAGGTACGGCGGGTCGCCGGCCGGAGTGCCGGCCGCCGCCAGGACCTTTCCGTCGCCGAGCACCTCGATGCTTCCGCGTTCGCGGCCGACATTCAGAGGGCCTGTCGTGCTCCACGTGCCATCCGCGGGATCGTAGATCTCCGTGGCGGCACGGTTGCTCCCCGTACCGCCCGGCAAAAGCACCTTGCCGTTCGTGGGCAGCAGCACGGAGGTGGTCAGGCGTGCTGTGTGCTGCATCGACCCGGTAGTGGTCCACAGGCCGGTGGCGGGGTCGTAGAGCTCGGCGGAGCTCAACGTCGTGCGCGACGAGACGCCGCCCGTCACCAGCACCTTGCCGCAGTACGTCGGCGGCGAGGCAGCATGACACTCAGGCCCGTCGAGGAGGGTTGCCGCGTGCTGATCTCGGGCCGCGTTGAGATTGCCCGTGGTGGGAGTCCAGGTGCCGCTTGCCGGATGGTAGGTCTCGGCCGTGTTGAGCGCCGTGTGCGCGCTGGCGCTGTCCGGAGATCCGCCCGCCACCAGGATGTCGCCGCAGTACGCCGGGGGTGACGCGGTCCGGCATGCCGGACCGTCAAGTCGAGTCACCGTATAGGCGCTGCGAGCCGTAGTCAGGTTCCCCGTGTTGCTCCAAGACCGCGTCTTGGGGTCGTAGATCTCGGTCGACTGGATCGTCGTGCCGAACATCGCGTTCTGGCCTCCGATCAACAGGACCCTGCCGTCGTTGAGCAGCTTCATCTGCTGGTCGTAGTGCACCTGGCTGAGCGAGCCGGTCAGTTTCCACGCGCCCTCGGCGTACTCGAACAGAGTCACCGGATTGTCGGGCGAGGTCCCGCTCGGCGCCGTGACGATCACGTTGACCTTGCCCGCCGCGTGAGCCGGGCTGAAGGCGGTGATCTGGTTGTCGGAGTTGACGACGAAGCTGGCCGCCGCCGTGCCGCCGAAGCGCACCGCAGTCGCTCCGGTGAACCCGGTTCCCGAGAGGACGACCGAGGTCCCACCGCCCACCGGTCCACCCCTCGAGCGCAGTGAGTTGACGAGCGGTGAGTTCGGCGTCTGGCTGATCTTGGCCACCCAGGCGTCCGCGAAGCCGGCGTTCCTGGGCTGGGCGGCGTTCTTCACCGGGAATGAGTCCTCGGAGAAGTAGTCCGTGCGCCCGCCGATGTACGCGTTGCCGGCGCTGTCGGCCGCGACAGCCTGCCCGAAGTCCCGCGAGCCTCCACCGTAGATCGTGGAGTAGATCACGCCGCCGTTGGGATCGAACTTGGTGAGGTATGAGTCATAGTCGCCGGTTCGCACCTGCACCGGGTTCTTGAGCGGGAAGGAGCCGAGCGTGTTGCCGACCGCGTACGCGTTACCCGCGGGGTCGATCGCGATGTCGGTACCGGTGTCGTACGTGTTGCTTCCGTTGTAGGTGGAGAAGACGAGGGCGCTCCCTGCCGGGTTGAGCCTGGTCACGAAGGAGTCGGAGTCGTTTGGCCCCGGAGCGGACGCGTTGTTCGGCTGGTTGGCGTTCTGGACCGGGAAGTCCGTCGAGTTGACCTCGCCGGTGATGTACGCGCTGCCCGCGGAGTCGACGGCGATCCCCGTGGCGCCCTCGAACCGCGACCCGCCGACGTACGTCGAATAGGTAGTGGCCGACCCGGCGGCGTTGAGCTTCGCCACGTAGGCGTCGGAATCGGTTGGGCTTGCGCTGTTGAAGGTCGTGTCGAAGGCGCCGACCGTACCGAAGGTGCCTGCCGACTTTGTCGCGCCCGCCACGTAAGCCGCGCCCCCAGGGTCCACCGCGATCGAGGTGCCCGTGTCCGGCTGGGTCCCGCCCAGGAACGTCGAGTAGGTGATGGCGGAGCCAGCCGCGTTGATCTTCGTCGCGAACCCGTCGCTCGGCGCCGTGGGGCCAGTGCCACCGCCGAAGGTGGTCTGGAAGGCGCCCGCGGTCGTCGGGAAGTTGTCGGTGACGGCGCCGGTGACCGGTGCGGTGGTCCCGCCCAGGTACACCGCGCCCGACGAGTCGAGCGCGAGGCGATTCGCCGTGTCGGTGCCCGTGCCGCCCAGGTACGTCGAGTAGACCAGGTTGTCGCCGGCCGGGGTGAGCTCGGCCACGAATGCGTCCCTGGTGCCGCTGGCGCCCCCGGCGTTATCCGGCTGAATGGGATTCTTGGTCGGGAAGTTCGTCGAGATGGTAAAGCCCGACACGAAGGCGTTGCCCGCGGAGTTGACCTCGACGTCGGTGGCCCGGTCCTCGAGGCTGCCGCCGAGGTACGTCGAGTAGACGGCCGCGTTGCCGAGAGGATTGAGCTTGGTGACGAACCCGTCGCGAGCACCGCCGCCGAAGCTCGTCTGCAGCGCGCCCGGCGTGGTGGGGTACGGGGTCGGGGGGATCGAGTCCGTGAAGCCGACCACGTACGTGTTGCCCTGGGAGTCGACCGTGATCCCGTTCGTGGTGTCCTGGCTGGACCCGACGGCTACCGCGGTGTTGTACCCGCCGAGGAAGGTCGAGTAGGCGATCGACGGATCGATGACCAACGGCTTGGAGCGGTCATACGCGCCCACCTGAAAGCCC
>JBBSGI010000128.1:0-3990 GCA_038254365.1 Propionibacteriales bacterium | reverse complement strand
GGGGCTGGTGTTCGCGGCGGCCGGTGCCTGGTGCGGTCGGGAGTGGTCGCGATCCTCCGGTACGGCGACCGCCGCCGGCCTGGGCGCGCTCTACACCGCGGCCATGGGCGGTGCGCATCCGCTGGCCCGGGCGATCGGCCCCTGGCCGTCGGTGCTCGTGGTGGCGGGCGCCACCGCCGCCGCCGCCGAGGTTCTCACCCGCCGGCGACCAGCGCCGCGTTCGCCGCTGGGCTGACCGCTCGGCCGACCTGGGAGGATCCGTCGTTATGGACAAACAGAAGGAGTACGTGCCGCGGCATTCGCTGACCTGCGGCTTGCCTCACAATACCGCTCCTGAGCTGCGGAAACACCGCTCAACGTCTGTCACTGTTTAGCGCCGTTACTCGTTCTCCCACGGACCCGAGACGGACCCGAGACGGACCCGGGTGTTGACCCTACTCGGGTCCGTCGGGCTGCTAATCGCACACTTCGCATTTTGACACGCTACGAGGGGGACGCATGAACAACAAGAATGTCCGCGTACCTGCCTACGGCGCTTGCCTCGCGGCGGCGGTTTGTGGGCTGTGGGTCCTCTTCCATGAGATCGGCTACGACAACTCGCACGCACTCCGCGCTAACCCCGGTTCTGGAGGTGCTCGCCCTCGGCATGATTGCACTGGCCTTCGCCGGGTGCGTCCTCACCTTTCATATGACTCGGGGCAGCGACGACGTCTGACGGTGCTGATGCCTGGCCACTCTGCGTGGTCCGGACCGAGATGGGGACTCGCCTACCTTCGATGCGCGCAGAAAACTTGGGTCGGAAGTGAACGCATCTTGCGAGTCCCTGCGTGGTCGGCGGGGTGGCACAGTCTTGCGCCCGCCATCGGCCAGGTGGATAGTGGCTGGCCTGACGACAGGGGCCGACCGTGATGAGTAGGCGTGTCCGGGCGGAGAGCGTTCTCGCCGTCCTCGCGCTGGTGGCAGCGGTCGTCACTGCCGCCTTCCCGACCTGGTTAGAGTCCCTGTTCGAGGCAAGCCCAGACTCGGGCTCCGGGGGCCTCGTGTGGTCCGTGGCCGTCGCCTTGTTGGTGGTCTCCATCGCATTGTCGCTGTTCGCCCACCGGGACTTCGGGCTGTCGCGAGCCGCTGGTCCCGACGCCGGGTTGCCGTAGGTAATGGGTTCCAACACCTCGCCGGAGCAGGGTTGTGGGCGGATGGGCCAGGGGGCCGTCCCGGGCCGCGCGGTGACCGGTGCGCCGTACCCACCGCACGAGATTCCCGACCAGGTAGCGCAAGGTCGCAACGCGGACCGCGTCCCACGGGTACCCGAGGGCCCGCCTCGGGGAGCAGGGCAGCAGCCAGATTCGGACGACATTCCCACGCGCACTCGCAAGCCGGGTTCGACCCGAGGAAGGAGACCACGATGACGATCGGAAGACCTGAGGAGGGCTCGGCTGATCTCAATCAGGGCCGAGTGGAGGGCATCCAGGTCGAGGGGGGGCGCTTCGAGCCGGTCGAGCCGACGCCGGAGGCGGTCGACGAACGCAACGAAGACCTCATCCCAGTTGCAGAGATCGGTGAGCTCATCGGAACGCTGGAGCCCACGGTGGAGCCGTCGCGGCTCGGCGACCTGAGCGGCGGCGCGGCGGGTGAGCGCGTCGAGTTCAGAGTGGACACGCCATTCGGCCGGGTTGTCACGTTCTCCGGGGTCCCACCCGACATGAGCGGCGCCACCAGCGAAGACGTTGTCTTCCTCACCGGCAACACCTTCGCGGCCTTCTCGACAGACGGAGGCGTGACGTTCACGGCGCTGAATCCGACCACGATCTTCCCGAGCGGCCCCACGCAGGACGCCGCGGGGAACCTGTTGGACAAGGGGCTCTGCTGCGACCAGGTCGTCCAGTACGACCGCGAGTTCGACCGCTTCTTCTGGCTGCAGCAGTTCTGCGGTACGGGGGCCAACTGCCTGCAAGGGATCAACATGCTGCGGATCGCCGCTGCGAGCCCCCAGGACATCAAGGACTCCGGTGGCACCCGCTGGACCTACTGGGACTTCCGGTCGGCGGACTTCGGCCTCGCCGGAGCAATGGACTACCCCGACATGTCCGTCGGGAACAGCAGGCTGAACGTCAGTGTCGACGCCGTCGGCGTGGGGCTCCTGGTCTTCCGCATCCCCCTGTCGGACATCTTCGCCGCCGGCTCCGTCAGCTTCGACTTCACGAACCCGGCCGACTCCGCGCTCGCGTACGGCGGCCACGTGTCCCAGAACACGGGCGACGAGCTGTACTGGGCCGGTCACGTCAACACGAGCCGGATGAGGGCATTCTCCCTGCCCGAGAACTCGGGGACCTACTCCTGGCGCGACATCGACATCAACAGCTGGCCGAACTCCGACTACTCCTCACTGGCCCCGGACGGAACGGACTGGCTGGGCTTCCTTGCAGGCTTCCCCGGTAGCGCCGTCATCGGCGCCACCCGGCGCAGGGGGGACAGGGGCTCCGAGGTGTGGTTCGCGTGGACGGCAGGGCGGGGTGGCGGCTTCGCCCATCCTCACGTCCAGGTCGTCAGCCTCGACACCACGAACTGGAACGTCCTCGACCAGTGGCAGATCTGGAACCCGGACCTCGCCTTCGCCTACCCGTGCCTGGCGACCAACTCGGACCAGGAAGTGGGTGTCAGCCTCGGGTGGGGTGGCGGCAGCTCCTTCGATGCCAACCACGCCGTCGGGATCCTGGGCGACTTCGTCGTCTGGTTCTCCGAGGCCAGTGACGCCTCCCTCAACCGCTGGGGCGACTACGTGACGGTCCGAAGAGCCGGCGGGGACCAGTCGCTCTTCTCGGGCGTCGGCTACAGTGTCCTACAGAACGCCGCCCCGGCGACGGGGACGCGTTTCAACCCCCGCTACACGCTCTTCGGGCGCCCGTAGGCACCTAAGCTCACCGCCTTGGGGCACGCGGGCCTCCTGACGAGGCAAACGAAGCCGCCACGCGAAAATTCATGATGGACCGCCGACGCTGGCACCTGCACTTCACCCCGACCTCCAGCTCGTGGCTGAATCTGGTCGAGCGGTGGTTAAACGAACTCACCGATAAACGGCTGCGGCGCGGACGGTTCACCAGCGTCGCCGACCTCACCGAGGCATCACCATCTGGGCCACGCACTGCAACAGCGACCCCAAGTCCTTCATCTGGAAAGCGACCGCGGACGACATCCTGCCCCCCGACCAAGGACCCGGAGACCCCGACAGCAACGTCGGGAACCCCGGCACGTCCCGGCCTGCGCCGTCGCGGGAGGTCCAACGTGCTCCGAAGGACCCTGGCCTGCTCGGCCGATGAGTGACCAGTGATGGGAGAGCCGCTTGGTCGCTCAAGGCTGAGGCTGACGTCAAGAAAGGCACCATTCTGGCTATGAACTAGATCGTTCACAGCTCGGCGCACAACCGGCTCTGCGACCGCGATGGAGTCGAGGGCATCATCATCGTGCGCATGCTCTGGCAAAATACGCAGCAGCTCCGCAATCGCCTGCTCTGCCCAGGTGCTGGTACCAATGGGGAGCTGCTCACACCCGCAGGCCGGTGCTGACCGCAAGAGCGAGCAACCACTAACGTGCCGACTCCGCGACCTCGGTCGGCGCGATCGTCGCCCGCCTCCACCGGCGGCCATGACAGGCTCCTTCCTCGCAACAGCACGATTGTTCTGGCAGTTCCTGCTCACGCCGGTCCCCTTCCTCGTGGTGTTCTTGGCGGAACACCCGAGACCTACCAGACGGCAGGACTCAGGTGGGGGACCGCCACCTCAACTTCCACCAGAGCCGGGACAACCTCTGGGCAGACCCCTGAGCCTCTTATCGGTATCGACGGTCACCAAAGTTTACCGGCTCTTGGTACCTGAGGTGGGTGTGACCGACTCGCGGGGGTGAGTTGCGGGGCTGGAGGCCGAGGCCTCCGGAGGATCGAAAGCGACCAAGCTCATCGATCTGAAGGCCTCGACCGGTGTCTGAGACTACGGCGTG
>JBBSGI010000127.1:0-4075 GCA_038254365.1 Propionibacteriales bacterium | reverse complement strand
CGTTGACCCACTGCCGGGAGACGCCGTAGTCGCGGGCGACCTGCGAACGGTTCTCGAGGACAACAGCGGTGACGACCAGACGGGCCTTCGACACCGGACACCCCCACCTTGGAGGGTGTCAACGATGTCCCGAGACACCTGCCAACGATGTCCTGAACTCGGACACGCTCGGGGCTACCCGCAAAGACCCAGGTCAGCGACCTGGGCCTTTGTCATCCGGCACGCACTGTCATCCGGCACCAATCCTAAACGATCTCGAGCACACTTTCGGGCCAAGGACCGCATGGTCACTACTTCGCGGCCAGCATCATCTCCCCCGCGCCCTCCGCCAGGGCGTGCACGCCGAGCATCGACCGGGATTCCGGTCGCGGCATGTGGCCCTCAACGCACCAGCAGCGTGGACGGTCGGAACGCTGCCTAGGCGAACCAGAACGTGTCGACATGCCCGACGGGCGACAGGCGCCCATCCGCCAGCGGTCCCGCGACGGCCTCACCGAGGATGTTCCAGGACGTGCCGGTCTGGTCGTCGACGAAGCGACCAGCTGCCGCGCCGGGGTGGAACGTCAGCCGTCGCCCGCCGGCGCGCGGGACGAAGACACCGGTGGCCGGGATCATGTGACCGGCGCTCAGTTCCGCGGCGTCCAAGGCCGAGCGCAGCCCGGCGGCGGCGAAGATGACAACGTCCCGACCGCGATCGCCGAGGTCGACCATGCCACGCTGCGCCACTAGCGAGAGCGGTACGGCGAGGGGCTGGCCGTCGAGCAGGGCCACCACTCGTTCCTTGGGAGGCAGCCGGTCGTCGGACTTGCCGTCGAACAGGAACGGCTTCGTGGTCGGCTGGTCGTATCCGACGTAGGGGGTCCGGCCGTAGTCCCGGCCGGAACCAGCCGGGCGGCCCATGACGTAGCCGTCCGGGTGGGCCTGCCGCCACTGGCTCCAGGTGACGGTGGCGATGGGCAGTCGGGTCAGCTCCGCACCGGCGAGCGTTCCCGCGATCGCTCGGCCCTCGATCTGTGACCACAGCGACTCGGTCTGCCGGTCATACATCACCAGGTCCGACAGATAGAGCTTGCCCGAGGTGCCGAAGGTGAAGAGGCGCTGGCCAAGCCTGCGGTCGAAGGCCAGCGCCGAGTTGCACAGCGGGCAGTACGAGACGGTCACGGGTACGCCGGCCACCGTGTCGTTCACGATCTCGTGCCAGACGAGCACCTGGATCGGGTAGGCCCGGGTGCGGCCGCGGACCGTCAGTGACAGGACACCCTCGCCGTCGTCGAGCCAGTCGACCGCCGCTGCCTTCTGGAATGTGGGCTGGTCGACCGCGGGGATGCCGTCTGGTGGCGGGCCGCCGGAGATGATGCGGCCGGGGTCGACGAGAGGCCTGGGTAGGCGGGTGTCGGCAAGGTTGTCCAGCGCGGACGGGCCGTGCTCCTTCGCGGACTGCTCGACGGGCTCGAGCGTCACAGCGGGTGACGACGGCGCGCTCGGGCCTGAGCTGCTCGCTCCGGACGCCTGGGAGGCCGGGGGCGCTGCATTTCCCGCGCACGCGGAGAGCAATAGGGTCGTGAGGACCGCAGTGGCGAGAGGACCGGTGAGCCGTCTCATGGCCTCGGTACCCCCCGCCGCCGTCCGGCGAAGGCCAGCACGGCGACGGCGATGAACAGCACGCCGGCAACCACTGTCAGGACGACCGGGCCGAGGCCGGCCACGAACTGACTCAGCTGGGACTGCAGGCGGCTGGCGGCGTCCACGACGGGGTCACCGGTGAGCCGTCCGGACTGGACCCGGATCTCGAACCAGGCGTACCAGGCGACGTAGGTGCCCGCGACCACCAGCAGCAGGCCGCTGAGTCGTTCGATCACCGGGGTGGCTCGCCGCACCCGCCTGACCAGGGAGCCCCGTGCCAGGGCGACGGCCATCGCCAGCACAGTCACCACCGCGCCCATGCCCAGCGCGAAGACGAGGAAGGTTACGAGCACACCGAGCGTGCTGTCGCTGCGTGCTGCCGTGCTCGTGACGGCCAGGAACGGCCCGATGGTGCAGGACAAGGAGGCAGCGGCGAAGCCGATGCCGTAGAGCACCTGTGAGCCAAGCCCGGTGCTTGGTGCGCGGCCAACCCCGCGCAGGGCCGTGATCCCCGGCAGGTGTCGACCGAGGACGAGCCAGATCCCCAGACCGATCAGGCCGACGCCGATGACGAGGGTCACGGCGGGCAGGTAACGCTCGATCGACAGGCTGAGCCGCGCGATGGCGACGCCGAAGGCGCCGAACACGGCCACGAACCCGGCGGTCATCGCCAGGCTGAGCTTGGCCGCGCGCAACACCTGAACGCTGCGTGGGACCACGTCCCCGCCGGCTTCCGGGCGCGAGACGAGCAGTGCGAGGTAGGCCGGCAGCAGTGCGAAGCCGCAGGGGTTGACAGCGGCCACGGCTCCCGCGACCAGGGCGAGAGCCAGGGGGAGGTCGGCGGTGCCCACCGGTCAGCCCAGCAGGGCCCGGGCGGCGGTCTCCAGCTGGTCTCCGGTAAGCGAGCCGTTCACCATCTTGATCTCACCAGCGGCGTTGATGAACGCGAACGAGGGCTGGCTGACCACGCCGAACTGGTTCCAGATCCGTCCGTCGGTGTCGACCACGTGCTGGAAGCCGCCGACGCCGGTGTCCGCGACGAACTGCTTCATGGCGGGCTGCTTTCCCCTGCCGGGGATCCCGATGAACGTCACGTCGCCAGCCACCTCGGCGGCCACCTTGGCGATCCCGGGGCCCTCGGCCCGGCAGATGGTGCACCACGGTGCCCAGAACCACAGCACGGTCGGGTGTCCGGAAATGTTGGCGAAGTCGAACGCGGCTCCGTCAAGGGTGGTGGCGCTCAGCGTCGAGACCGTCGCTCCCGACGTCGGGGCAGAGCTGGTGCTTCCGCCCTGACTCGTGCCCGGTGGTGGGGTTAACGAGCTGGTCGGGGCCCCCGAACCACACGCTGTCAGGACGGCCACCGCGATGCAGGCCAGTGCCAGGTGTACGCGGACGGTCATGGTGCCTCCTGGTGTGGTGGGCTCGGGTAGGTAACCCGGCGAGCGTCGCGAATCGTTCCCGCGAGGCGATCCCAGTGGACCCTCACCGGGCGACGGGCCCTTGACGGGCCCCGTCCGCGGCGCTCTCGTCAGGGCGGCTTCCATCAGGTGTTCGGCGAACTGCGTCATCGCTGGGAGCGTCGTCGGACAGGTGGGTGCCGCGGCGCCTCGATCCTGCGCGCCGTCTCCATCACGCGGTGGGCCGGCGCGCGACGAGCACCCGTAGCCGACGTACCCCTGCTGCGCTGCAGTACCGGCCTGCTGAATCAGCGCCAGGGCGTGGCCGAAGTCCACGCCCTGCAGACCCTCGTGCGGCTACTTGTCAGGCGTAGAGGGCACGGTCACCGGCGTTGCAGCGGACCTCGCCGCGGACGCTCGACCGCAGGGCGGCCACGAGACCCGGCGCGTCAACGTCCGGCACGGCACATGCCTCCTCTGCCTGCGATCACGCCAACTGTCCGGGGAATAAGGTATCGCGCGATACTCCCGCGCCAGGGCGTGAACCCAACCGGTCCCACGGTCCGATGGTCGACGAAGGAGGGCGGCGGATGGGCATCATCAGTCGGAGCGCAAAGGTCGATGCGGCAAAGTCGGCGGCTGGTGCGGCGTCCGCGGTCGCCCTCGCGGCGCTGCTCGGGCTCGCCATCGCGCGAGCCAGCATGGGAGCTGTGGTAGCCGTTTCCCTTGCGTTGCTCGCGCTGCTCATCACCCTCGGCACGGGGATCGCGCACCGCCTCAACCGGTGGTAGCGCGCTGACAGGCATAGCTGAGCAAGGGCGTCCGCCCGGGAGAGCTTCCCGGACCCGGGCGCCGCCGATCTCGGAGGAATACTGGACGTGGGCGAGACCAAGGACAGCCGGACGGTTGTCGTGACGGGCGCGAGCGGCGGGGTGGGCCGTGCGGTGGCCACGGCCTTCGCCCGGTCAGGCGCGGCCGTCGCCTTGCTGGCCCGGGGCGAGGCCGGCCTCGAGGGGGCGGTGCGGGACGTCGAGGCTGTGGGCAGCCGCGCG
>JBBSGI010000126.1:0-4258 GCA_038254365.1 Propionibacteriales bacterium | reverse complement strand
CGCATCAGATCGAGCTGCTGCAGACGATTCCCGGGGTCGGTCCGAAGGTCGCTCAGGTCATCATCGCCGAGACCGGTGGCGACATGTCGAAGTTCCCGACCGCGGCCCACCTCGCGTCGTGGGCCGGGCTGGCGCCGGCGATCTACGAGTCGGCCGGCAAACGAACCCCGGCTGGTCGTCGGCGAGGGAACAAGTGGTTGTCCGCAATGCTCGTCGAGGCCGCCCGGTCGGTCGGACGAATGCACGGCAAGAACTACCTCGCGGTCCAGCACTCACGGATCACCAGACGCCGTGGAATGAGCCGCGCCCAGATCGCGGTCGCCCACTCGATCCTGGTCACCGCCTACTACATGCTCAAGCGCGACGAGCCCTACCGAGATCTAGGCCCGGAGTGGTTGGCCAAACGCAACGAGGAAGCCCACACACGTCGGCTCGTCGCGCAGCTGGAGAAGCTCGGCCACACCGTGGTGATCGACCCCGCGGCCTGACGGCCCCGGGAACTGCATCGTCGGGCTTCGCCCGACGGCGCTGACGCGCGCCCCGGTACAGGTGATTCACGGGTCTGTGCCGTCTTCCTCTTGGTTCTGGGGGCTGTGCTGACGCAGCACACGATGCCTCGATCACAGAGCTCGTTTCGTCGTGAACTCTTGCTTCGAGCTGGGGCTCGTTAGCTACGGCAACAGAGTGAGTGCGGAAACGTGCCGAGGTCGGACGACGGTGAAGTGTCGGCGGTCCAGCGTCGCGATCTCAGAGATGCGCAGTCGTTCGGCTAGCGCGATCACCGCAGCGTCAGTGATGCCGAGCGGGAGGTCCTCGTACTCCTCGACCAGTTCGGCCATCCGCCGGTAGTCAGCCGGAGTGCTGTCAACGCACGCGAAGTCGCCGTCAGCGAGGGAGCGCAAGAACATCGCCTCTACCGGGGGCCCGCCTCCCTGCCGAGCAGGTAGCCCACCTCTGCGACGACCGGGCCAGGCACCAGCAGCGATCGCCCGGCCAGATGCAAGCCCGTGAGGAGCTCGACGCACGATTGGTGGTCATCGTCGTTGGATAGGGCAGCCGCGACGAGCGGGCCAGTGTCGCAAACGATCACGCCGGGCGGCCGAAACCGGCGTCCAGGATTTCGTCTGCGCGAGCAGCAGTATCGGTTCGGCTGGCTGCCGCAGCTCCGAACCAGGGCGGTGGCCAGGCGCGTTTGGGAGCCTGCTCGACGTGATGGCGGACCTCAGCCAATGCAACCGCAACCTGCTCATCGGGCAACTTCTCGATGAGCCGGTGCAGCTCCTCACGCTCAGCGCTCATGAGGACAGTCTATCGACGGAGCCGCCGATTCCGAGGCTCTTGGGCGGTCAGGGACGCGCTGCGGTACCTCGATGACGTGGGGCAGATGCCTGCGGTCGACCTTTCCAAGGGCCTACCCCACCTTGCCAAGTTCCTTACCAGCGAGCCGGCCGGAGCTTCGCGGCCGCGAGCGTTGCACGCAAGCTCGAACCAACTGTTGAAGTTTCCCCAGTCTGTGTCCTTGCGGCGGCCATGACTACGCCTATGCCGTATGGAGGAACCAAGCTCGCGCCGGAAACGCAGGCGCAGATGTGTGTAACCGCTCCAGGAGGTGCTCAGCGATGGACAGGCCGTTAACCGTCGATCAGGCCGCGGAACGGCTCAACACGACGACACGTTTCGTGCGCCGACTGATCGCGGAGCGACGCATCAGCTTCCACCACATCGGCCGGCACGTGCGGATCGCGGAGAGCGACCTCGAGGAGTTCGTCGATGCCGGTAGGGTTCAGCCTCCCCGAGTCCGTTGGCGGGCCGGCAGGACGACGGCATGACGCGTCGCCGCCGCTTCGGGTACGTGCGCAGACTGCCGTCGGGTCGGTGGCAGGCGTCCTTTCTCGGACCCACCGGCAGGCCGCAGTCTGCGCCCAACACCTATGCCACCAAGGGCGACGCCGACCGGTGGCTTGCCCGCGTCGAGCTCGACCTGTCGGACGGCTCCTGGGTTGATGACCAGTTGGGCAGGGTTGCCTTCGGCGAGTACGTACGCGAGTGGCTCGCGGACAGCTCCCAGATCGGGCCCCGGTGGCGCGAGACCTGCGAGCGCAACCTGCGCATCCACCTCGCACCACTGGCGGACGTTCCGCTCGCGGGCATCACAGCTTCTGTGGTTCGCAACTGGTATGCGACGGCGCTGCGCAGCGAAGGTGGCAAGACGTCGATCGCGCAGTCGTACCGATTCCTGCGGGCCGTGATGAACACGGCGCTCCGTGACGGCGCGATCGTCAAGAACTCCTGCAACATTCCGGGTGCCGGTACACCGCGAGACAAGCGACGCCCTGTTGCCACGCCCGCGCAGATTGCCGCGCTCGTCGAGGCGATCCCCGACAGATACCGCGGCGCAGTACTCCTCGCCGCGTGGGGAGGGCTACGACGTGGAGAAGTCCTCGCTCTCCATCGCGGCGACCTCGACCTCACGACTGGCGCTGTGACGGTGCACCGCACCCGGACCGAGATGCGATCGACTGGCCAACGGTTCAACTCCAAGCCGAAGACCGATGCCGGCTACCGAAGCGTGGCTCTGCCCCCGCACGTCCTCCCCGCGCTGGAGGAGCACATGCGCCTGTACGCCGGTCCGGTCCGGGTGTTCGTGTCGAGCGACGGCGCACCGATGCGGGGCGACAGTCTCTACCAAGCCTTCGCCAGAGCGCGCGACAAGGCCGGACTCGGATCGTTCAGATTCCACGATCTCCGCCACACCGGTCAGACCCTCGCCGCCGCCACCGGTGCCACCCTCGCCGACCTGATGAAGCGACTCGGACACTCCTCACCGGCGGCCGCCATGCGGTATCTCCACACCGTCAACGGCCGAGACGAGGCCATCGCCGAAGCGCTCTCGGTGTTGGCCGAACACGGTGATGCGGCCCGCCTTCCCACCTCGATGAGCGCTCGATGAAGTCGCACGCGGGTCGCACGAAACGGACAGTCAGCCGTCTGACCTGGCCTTCTGTCCCGCCTGAAAAGCGGAAGGTCGCCGGTTCGATCCCGGCCCTGGCGACTGCCCTACCTCGGCCGCCACGACGGGAGATGACGGTCTCGTTAAGCGCGCACATCGACGCGGTCGTTGCGGACGGGCAGGTCTCCTTGCCGTCGTTCGCGATCGGCACGGTGGCGCGGATGAGCCTGCCCCGACGGGTCACCGCTCCTGCATGGGGGTTGCATCGTCCCCACACAGGCCCTGTTGCCGTCCGGGTCGGCGAGGACAGTGGTCGACGGTGCCCTACTGTCGTCGACGACCACCGCCCCGGCGGCCACCGCCGCGGCCATGCGCCGGTCAGCAGCGCCGCCCACACCGGGGCGATCGTCGCGGCATGCGCCGTGTCGAGAGCGAGCTCGATCGCGGTGATCGAGGCCGGGTCGGCATCAACCGCCTGCTCGGCCGCGATCTCGGTGACCCGTCGCGCAAGGTCGATGTCCTGCTGGGTCACCCACTCGACGACGTGCTCGATGCCCTCGCCGTCGCGGTAGACCGCGTCGTCGCTGAGCAGCTTGAGATCGACGTACCCGTCGCCGATTGTCACCCGCGGGTGGTGGCCGAGCGCGTCGCCGGCCTCGCCCACCGCGGCGACGAAACGTACGCCCGTGCCGAAGTCGTCGACCAGGTAGCGGGCAGGTAACCCCTGGCCCAGCTTGCGCCAGTCATTCAGGTGGGTGTTGGCGATCTGCTCGCCCGTCAGCATGTCCATGTACCGGATCGTAATCACGTTTCCGGACGGTCGGCGTCCGGAAGCTGGTCGAGATCAAGCCGCTGACGCCCATGACCGTAGGGGCCGTTCGCGGTAGGCCCCAATAGCCCCCTGCAGCCCCATGTGGCACGATCTCGCAGGTGACCAGCAGACCCGCCGCGGCGCATCACCTACGCGACCTCGCACGGCTGCGCCGCGTCCGCGACCGGATCGACCGGGAGTACGCGCAGCCGCTAAACGTCGAGGCGCTCGCCCGCGGCGCCAACATGTCTGCCGCGCACCTCAGCCGCGAGTTCCGGCGCGCCTACGGCGAGCCGCCGTACAGCTATCTGATGACGCGCCGCATCGAGCGGGCAATGGCGCTGCTGCGTGTTGGCGACCTCAGCGTCACCGAGGTCTGCTTCGCGGTCGGCTGCTCGTCGCTGGGCACCTTCAGCACTCGCTTCACCGAGTTGGTCGGCGTGCCGCCCAGCACCTATCGGGGCCAGCCAGCTCGCGCGTCTGCGGGGATGCCATCG
>JBBSGI010000125.1:0-4274 GCA_038254365.1 Propionibacteriales bacterium | reverse complement strand
CTGACCCCGGCCGAGGCCGCCGAGGTCGCCGCGCAGATCAGCCCCAAGATCGTGATCCCCATGCACTACGCCGTCGACGGCGCATCGTCCGACCTGCTGGGACCCGAGAAGTTCCTGCAGGAGATGGCCGTCAGCGAGCCGATCCGCCAGCCGAAGGCGGTGGTCACGCCCGCATCGCTGCCCGATGAGACGCAGGTCGTCTTGCTGGATCCGCGAGGCCGCACCGGCTGAGTCGGCACCCCGGGCGCGCGAGGATGCCAGCGATGATCCAGCAAATGGTGCCAGCACGCGCCAGAAACAAGTGGTTTCGGCACGCGCGATGCTTACGTGGCCGTACTCTAGTACTGCCGCTGCGGACATTCGCAGTACTTTCGGCGGCGGGACCGTCGCGTAATGATCAAAAGGGGAGTCGTAAATGAGGAACCGCCCACTCTTCACCGGCCCGCGCGTGATGCTCGGCCTGCTTGGCACCGTCGCGCTGCTCGCCGTTTCCATCGGCGCGACAGGTCAGGCTGTTGCGACCGGCGCCACATGCCCAAGCAACATCCGCGACCGCGTGACAACCTACTCGTACACAGTCACCCGCGGCGGCTCAACGTTCACGGCCAAGACGCTGGACGAGGTCCAGCAGGGCGACTCAGTCCAGGTGCAATTCACTGTTGCCGATGGCTGTTCCGATGTCCAGGTCGCGCTGTACTCGTATACGGCCAGTGGCAACACCCACGAAACCGGCTGGCCTCAGCACCTCTTCGACCAGGCGCTCGGCACGTTCAACCCCGGCACCTATTCCCTTGGTCCGATCGACATGCCTGATTGCTACTTTCAGGCGGACATCGTCATCAAGGACTCCGTCAACGGCGGAGCCCTGCAGCGTGATGTGCCGGACGCCACGCTTGGCGGAACCCGGAGCTGCTCGGCCGCCCCGCCGCCGCCGACGCCGACGCCGACTGCCTCACCAGGTGGAGAGACGAGCAGCATGGTGATGGTCATGAAGCACGTCTGCCCGGCAGGCATGACCGTGGCGCAGTTCAATGCGCTGCCCTCGTTCGCCGAAAAGGTGTTCACCTGCCCGGTGATCACGCTGCCCGGTGACACCATCGCCAATGGTCAGGCGCGCGATGCGCGGGATCTCCACAACTCGCCCTTCAGCAGTGGCGAGGGGGCGTTCGACTTCGGCGTGGCCGGCGGCGGCGCGACGATGATGCTGTCGACCGATGCCACCTTCGAGGGCGCCACCACGCCCGTGGGCTGCAGCGGTGCCGACTGCGTCGAGGTCTCGCACTACGGCTTCGACGTGCCGACCGGCGTGGTGACCGTCACCGAGACGACGCCGCCGGCCAACTACCACTTCGGCACCGTGCTGTTCACCCCGAACAGCGGTGATGACGCGGCGTTCGTCAGCGTCCACGACGGCGTCATCGTGCTCGACACCTCAACGGACAGCAGTCCGGCGAACGGCGTGATGCTGCACGTCTACAACTTCACTGGCGAGGAAAATGTCCGGGGCGCGACCGGCACCCCGGCACCCAGCCAGGGCTCGACCAGTCCTGAGCAGGGTGTGCAGGGCGCCACCGGCACGCCGGCCGGAAGCCTGGCCAACACGTCGATCGATTCGGGTCGCGGCGGAGATCCGCTGCCGACCGTTCTGTTCAGCCTGATCGTTCTGCTCTCGCTCGGCGGTCTGGCCTACGCCAACGTGAGCTCAGCTCGCCGACGCGACTGACCTGCGCCGCACAGCAGCGGCCCCACCTGAAAGAGCCCCGGAAGCGTCCGGGGCTCTTTCGTTGCGAGGGACGCAGCCCCGGTCGTCCATCGGTACCGGCCCCCTGGTAGTACCGAAAAAGCGCAGGAACCGAGCGACGGTGCCTGCAGTCACCGGTTCCGGCGAGCCGGTCTGCACCTAACTACACAAAGCCAACTAAACCGACAAAACTCAGGGGTACCAATGTACTGGACCGCGTGGGTATAGTGGCGTCGCTGCTCCCATATCGAGCGGCAGGCGAGCGGAACCGGAAGGTTCGCAAAGGGAATCATCGGTCTCAAGGAATCATCGGTTTATCGGTAGAGAACGTCGGCCGCAATAACGGTCGGCATAGATGCCAAGGGGGCATCCAGAATGAACATTTCGCGGGCTTCAGCCACTCCATTCCGCGCACTCCCCGTAGCGTTCGCGCTCATCTTCAATGTCCTGATTGGACCAATGCTGCCCTTGGCGGCCACACCGGTCGGTGCTGCGGAACCAACCGTCACGCTGCAGGATGGCGTGAATGGATGTATGGGCGTGCGGACCACGCCAGGCAGCGAGAACACCACCAAGGAACTCATTGGTGGGACGCTCGAACCGGGCGGTACCGCGCGGTTCCGATTCACCTTCCCTGCAACCGTTCAGGGCAATCCCGGTCAGGAAGAGTGGAAGCTGACTGACTGCGTCTTCCTGAACGGCGATGCCTACCAGAAGTTCGAGGTGACGGCTCTCGAGAACGACGTGAGCCCGGTCGTCATCGAATTCGACCTGAACATCCCCTCCAACGCCCCCGTCGGCGCCGCGTACTGCAACTATGGCAAGACCACCCAGACACCGAGCGACGCACAGGCCAGCAACCGCAAGGCCGGGCCCGCGTGCTTCTTCATCGGCGGCGGGATTCGAGTCCTCAAGGTCGACCAGAACCAGGATCCGTTGGCCGGCGCACACTTCACGGTCGCATGCACCTGGCCGACGACGACCGCCTTCCTGCCCGACACAATCGTCAACGCGGGCGGTCAGACGCACACCTTCAACTCCACTTCCGGCGGGAGCTTCAGCCAGGCGGTGACGACCGGCGCTGACGGCGTCATTTCGGTCACGGGCCCAGAGGCGACCTCCTGCACCTTCACCGAGACCGCCCCGCCGGATGGCTACGACGGGCCGGCCACCCTGACGAAGACGCTGACCATCAGCGCCCAGGCTCAGGCGACCTTCACCTTCGTCAACGTCCTCGAGCATCCGGTGCTCGAGGTTTCCAAGACCGCCGACCACGCAACGGTCAACGCGGGTGGGCAGATCGGCTTCACGATCGACACCAGCAGCACCGGCACGAGCGCGGTCAAGGCCGCGACGCTGAGCGACCCGCTTCCGGGCGGCAGCGGCGTGAACTGGTCGATCAGCCCAAGCTACGCAGACCAGGGTAGCTGCGCCATCACCGGCACGGCGCCGACCCAGACGCTCAACTGCTCCTTCGGCGATCTCGCCGCGGGCGCGAGCACATCGGTCCATGTGGTGAGCGACACCACGGCCGCCAGCTGCAAGGCATACTCAAACACCGCGACGGCCGACGCCGACAACTTCGATGCGGTGACAAGCACGGCCAGCACAACGGTGCAGTGCCCGAGCCTGGTACTCGTCAAGACCCCTGACGGCGGAACGGTCCGGGCCGGCCACAACATCAGGTTCACGTTGACCCTGACCAACAACGGCGCCGGAAGCGCGACGAACGTCGATATCGACGACGTCCTGCCGGCCGGCTTCACCTGGGCGGAGAACCCGAACAAGACGGAGTGCAGCATTGCCTCTGGCGCGCTGCACTGCGACATCCCCAGCCTCGCCTCGGGCGCCAGCTTCGCCGTCACCGTGTCGGCTCCGACCGATACGTCCGACTGCTCGGCAAACGCCTACACCAACCACGCCACGGCCGATGCCGACAACTTCGCACAGGTCAGCGATGACGGCGATGTGAAGGTCCTCTGCGCGGACGTGAGCGTGCAGAAGTCCGGCAACGGGCCGATCACGGCGGGCGACAGCGCGACGTTCAGCATGCTGGTGAGCGCCAGCGGCAACAGCGTCTCGCCGCACGTCACCCTCAATGACAATCTGCCGGCGGGGATCAACTGGAGCCTGGGCGGCGCCGATGCAGCGTCGTGCAGCATCAACACCGCCGCCACTCCGGATGCGCTGAGCTGCGCCTTCGGCAGCATGGCAGCCGGCACCTCGAAGACCATCACCGTGAGCGGCACCGCGGATACCGGGACCTGCCCGTCGATCTCGAACACCGCCACGGTTGCCTCGGACTTCGATACCGATGCGACCAACAATTCGAGCAGCGCGGACATCACCGTGAACTGCCCGAATCTGAAGATCACCAAGTCGGCCGATAACGGCACGATCAGCGCCGGCGACCTCGCGGCGTACACCATCGTGGTGACGAACGAGGGACCCGGCACGGCGAGCAACGTGCACGTCGATGAGAGCGTTCCGGCCGGCGTCAGCTGGGCGGTATCGGTCGCCGATCCTCAGCCCG
>JBBSGI010000124.1:0-4276 GCA_038254365.1 Propionibacteriales bacterium | reverse complement strand
CGGCGGCGGCAGCGGCGGCGGCAGCGGCGGCGGTCAGGCGGACGACCCCTGGTCGACGCCGGCGCCGGTTGGCGCCACCAGCGACGAACCGCCCTTCTAGACCGACGCCCTCTCACTTCCCCGCCCGTTCCGCCCCCCGCGGGACCCATCGCAGGAGTAGGTCCGATGCCCAAAGCACCTCCCCGCAAGATCAAGAAAAATGTCTGCAACTTCTGCAAGGAGAAGATCACCTACGTCGACTACAAGGACACCGCGCTGCTGCGCAAGTACATCTCCGACCGGGGCAAGATCCGCGCCCGGCGGGTCAGCGGCAACTGCAGCCAGCACCAGCGGGACGTTGCGGTAGCGGTGAAGAACAGTCGCGAGATGGCGCTGCTGCCCTACACCAGCACCGCACGGTAGGGCCGCCGCGATGAAGCTCATCCTGACCCAGGAGGTCACCGGGCTCGGCGGTGCCGGCGATGTCGTCGATGTCGCCGACGGGTACGGCCGCAACTACCTGCTGCCCCGGTCTCTCGCGATGCGGGCCACCCGGGGGGCGGAGAAGCAGGTCACCTCGATCCGCCGGGCGCGCGAGGCTCGCGACATCCACGATCTCGGCGAGGCGCGGCGGGTGGCAGCCGAGCTGGGTGCCCTGCAGGTCCAGCTGCCCACCCGTGCCGGCGGTGGCGGCCGGCTCTTCGGCTCGGTGACCGCAGCGGACGTGGCCGAGGCGGTTCGCGCCGCCGGTGGTCCGACGCTGGACAAGCGGCGCCTGGAGCTCACCGCCCCGATCAAGACGGTGGGCCAGCACGTCGTCTCCGTGCGGCTGCACCCCGAGGTCGAGGCCACGCTGACGGTCGAGGTCGTCCCGGTCTGACGCACCCCGGCCCGAGCCCGGTCGCCGGTAACGGCCGGGTTCGGGCTTCTTGTGCTTTCCACGCCCACGTGCCCGCCGTTACCTGATGGCGTAGGCGCGACGGGTCTGCGGCCCGGCGAACTCACAGCCCGGTGCACAGGCGTGTGCACAACGGCGCGCCGAGGCGTCCACACCCGGCCCCGAGGTCAATCCACGGCCGGGTTGGACTGGCCCGCAGGACCCCTCCTACCGTCGCGCAGGGCTGTGCACGAGCCCTCGGTGCGGGGCGGATCTGTCGGACGGCTCTCGTACAACCAGGAGCATGACGGGACCGGCGAGGACAGCGGGGGCATCGCTTGTGAGTGTGATCGACGTCGTCCGGCCGGCCGGCCCGGCGGGGGCTTCGGCTCCGGAGTTCGAGCGGACGCCACCGCAGGACATCCCGGCCGAGCAGAGCGTGCTCGGCGGCATGATGCTGAGCAAGGACGCCATCGCCGATGTCGTCGAGGTGCTACGGCCCACCGACTTCTACCGGCCGGCTCACCAGCTGGTCTACGAGGTGATCCTCGACCTCTATGGCCGGGGCGAGCCCGTGGACGCCGTGACGGTGGCCGCCGAGCTGACCCGGCTGGGGACGATCGGCAAGGTCGGCGGTGCGCCGTACCTGCACACTTGCATCTCGGCGGTGCCCACGGCGGCGAACGCCGGCTACTACGCCTCGATCGTGCGGGAGCGCGCCATCCTCCGCCGGCTGGTCGAGGCCGGCACCCGGATCGTGCAGCTCGGCTATGGCATCGCCGCTGGTGGTGGTGACGTCGACGACGCCGTGGACCGGGCCCAGGCAGCGGTCTACGAGGTGAGCGAACGTCGGACGAGTGAGGACTACCTCGTTCTCGAGCACCTGCTTCAGCCGGCGCTGGACGAGATCGAGTCCATCGGCAACCGCGGCGGCGCGATGGCCGGCGTACCGACCGGATTCCGCGACCTAGACGAGCTGACCAACGGTCTGCACCCGGGGCAGTTGATCATCGTGGCTGCTCGGCCGGCCATCGGAAAGGCGCTCGCGCTCGACACGCCGCTCCCGACGCCGACGGGATGGACGACCATGGGCGAGGTTGTCGTCGGCGACCTGCTGCTCGGAGCGGACGGCAGGCCGACCCGGGTCGTTGGTGCGACAGAGGTGATGCTCGACCGCGAGTGCTATGAGGTGGAGTTCTGCGACGGCACCGTGATCGTTGCGGATGCAGAGCACCTGTGGCTGACGCAGACCCACCCGTCGCCGGAGGCCGCCCAGGCGGCCGCTGCTCGTGACGGCGCCAGCGGTTCGAGCTTGGCAGCGACCGTCCGGACGACTGAGATGATCGCCGAGGCTTTACACCGCCCTACCCGCGAGCGCCGGCTGGGCCACTCGGTTCCCAGCGCCGCACCGCTCGACCTCGCCGATCAGCCGCTCCCGGTTCCGCCTTACCGGCTGGGAGCTTGGCTCGCAGACGCATCGAGCGACGGGTTCCGGATCACCTGTGCCGACCCGGAGCTCGCGATGTACCTCGAGGGGGACGACAGTGCCGGGGACGGCCAACCCGCCGATTCGGCCAAGGTCGGGGGCCTGGGCGTGGCGGCCGCCGACCACATCCCGATGGGCTACCTCCGGGCTTCCGAGCAGCAGCGACGCGCGCTGCTCGCCGGTCTGCTGGACACCGGGGGCACGGTCACGCCGACCGGTTCGGTGCGCTTCGATGTCACCGGACAACGTCTGGCGGAGGACTTCCGGGAGGTGGCTGTCGGACTTGGCTACCGCGCTTCGATGCCTGTGCGCCGCGTACGACGCCGCACCGGGGCGACTTCAGCCACCTACCGGGTGACCCTCTGGGCGACGGACGACGTGTTCCGACTGGAGTCAAAGCGGCTGGGGCACAAGGAGCGCCGCCGGGAAGGAGCTGTCGCTGCCAGGTTCATCACCGATGTTCGCCCCGTTGTAAGCGTTCCGGTGCGTTGTGTCGAGGTCGACAACAGGAGCCACCTCTACCTCGCCAGCAAGTCCATGATCCCGACGCACAACTCGACGCTTGGACTGGACTTCGCCCGGTCAGCGGCCATCGCACACAACCTGCCCGCGGTGATCTTCTCCCTCGAGATGAGTCGCAGTGAGATCACCATGCGGCTGCTCTCGGCCGAGGCACGCGTGCCACTGCATCACATGCGCACGGGCCGGATGACCGACGACGACTGGTCCCGGCTGGCCCGGCGGATCGGCGAGGTTGCTGACAAACCGCTCTACATCGACGACTCCCCGAACTTGACCATGATGGAGATCAGGGCCAAGGCCCGTCGGCTCAAGCAGCGACACGACCTGCGTCTCGTCGTCGTCGACTACATGCAACTGATGCAGTCCACCCGCCGGGTGGAGACCCGTCAGCAGGAAGTCAGCGAGATCTCCAGGTCGCTCAAGCTGCTGGCGAAGGAGCTGGAGGTACCGGTGGTTGGGATCAGCCAGCTCAACCGCGGGCCCGAGCAGCGGACCGACAAGAAGCCGATGCTGTCCGATCTTCGTGAAAGTGGATCTCTTGAGCAGGACTCGGACGCGGTGATCCTGCTCTACCGCGAGGACGCCTTCGAGCGCGAGTCGCCACGGGCAGGCGAGGCGGACCTGATCCTCGCCAAGCATCGCAACGGTCCGACCGGTACCGTGACCGTTGCCTTCCAGGGTCACTACTCCCGCTTCGTCAACATGTCCCCGGCGTGAGGGGTACTTCCCGCGATGTCCAGAAGCACTCAAGATTGAAATCTGGCGATCGGCGAGGGTGTCGCCGTGCCCGCTCGGCGGCATGATCGCAAGTCTTGAGTTGGACGGCCAGTAGTACGGTGCATGTGTGGCGACCATCGATGACGTGGCCCAGATTGCCGCGGAGCGGCCCGAGGTGACCGAAGGCGAACGGCATGGCAATCGGTCATGGTCCGTCGCTGGTAAGGCATTCGCGTGGGAACGGCCATTCAGCAAGGCGGACCTCAAGCGGTTCGGAGACGCAGCTCCTCGTGATGGGCCGATCTTGGCTGTCCGCGTCGAGGATCTCGCCGAAAAGGAGGCTGTACTCACTGCGCATTCCAATGCCTACTTCACGATTCCGCACTTCGACGGATACTCGGCTGTCCTCATCTGAGCGGGAGGGTCGGCATGGATGCGCGCACGTACGCCAAGGTCGTCGGCGTCGTCATCGTGCTCATCGGCGTCGGCGGTCTGATACTGGGTGAAAAGTCGCTGTTGGGCGTCCTCAATATCGACATCGCCGAAGACATCGTGCACCTGGTAACGGGCGGCCTGATGGCCGCGGTGGGCTTCCGCGGTTCGGACCGCGCCGTCCGCTCGGTAGTGGGCGGGCTGGGCATCGTCTACCTGCTCGTGGGCGTGCTCGGCATTTTCGTGCCGGACATGTTCGGGCT
>JBBSGI010000123.1:0-4544 GCA_038254365.1 Propionibacteriales bacterium | reverse complement strand
GCCGCCACGTCACCGTCTCCGTCGACGATGCGGGACGACAGGTGCTGCGACGACCGACGGACGGCTACCTCGAACTCCCGCTCCAGCACCCGTCTCACCGCGAGGGTGTCGGGTGACCACTCCCACAAGCCGTCAACGTCGTCGAACCCGCCGTAGTGCAGCTCGTAGAGCATCCACAGGGTGATCTGGCGATCCTCGTCGAGGATGGGGTCCGGGTCGCCGGGCACGGCGTTCAGGACGCTCGCGGCAGCATCGCGGTCGGGCGCTTCCTCGCCCCGCATCCACGACAACATGAGAGCGCTGATGGGGCCGCGGGAACTCGGCGCGAGCACGTGACCTCCTGTGCAGGTTGTCTCGATCATGTACCCCCGCGGCAAATAGTCAAACTGCGCCGCGGATCGAGCGCGGGTGGCTCCAGCCGGAGCAGATGGTCTGCCCATCGGAGACGTGATGCAACTCGGCGTACTGTGCCGCATATGGGTGCCGCGAGATTCGTCGACGCATCACAGGAGGTCGGCGACGTGCCGGACGTCGCGCAGCTCATCCCACTCGTGAGGCGGATCATCTCCTCGCGGGTCGCCAACCGCGCTGCTGCCGACGACCTCGTCCAGGAGACCTTGGTACGGGTACTCGCGGCAACCGACCGCGTGGAGCCCAGGATGCTGGAGCCCTATGCCAATGCGACAGCCCGAAACCTGGTCTCGTCCATGTGGCGCCAGAGCAAGACCGTGACCGCCGTAACCAGCACAGGCTTGTCGACTTGCGAACCCCCGCCGGACCCGACGAAGAGCTGCTGCAGCGCGAGGAGCGCGACGCCGTCGCCGGCGCCCTCCGCCGGTTGTCGGACCGGGAGCGCCAGACGCTTCTCGCCCACGAGGTCTCGGGGCAGGACACACGTTCGCTGGGCAAGGAGCTCGGCCTGACGGCAGGTGCAGTTGCCGCGCAGCTGAACAGGACGCGGGCCAGACTGCGTGTCGAGTACCTCTTGGCACTCGAAGGGCCCCAGCATGTCACCGAGCGATGCCGACCAGTCCTCTTCGCACTGTCGGGGGGCGACCGCCGACGTCAGCGGGAAGTCGATGCGGCCAGGCACGTACTGGAATGCGACCTCTGCGCACGCTTGAGTCAACCGTTGATGGAGCGGGGGAGTGCCGATGACGACGAGGTGCAGATTCGCATCGAGACCGACGGCGACATCGTGCTGGCCCGGCAGGGAGCCCGCCAGCTCGCCTCGCGTCTGGACTTCTCCGTTACCGAGCTGACGATGTTCGCGACTGCGGTGTCCGAGGTGGCTCGCAACATCGTACGCTTCGCTGGTCAGGGGGAGATCGTCGTCCAGCTGCTCGAGTCGCCCCGGCCCGGGATCCGAGTCCTGGCTCGGGACAACGGCCCGGGCATCCAGGACGTGGAGCAGGCGCTTGCCGACGGGTACAGCACCTATCACGGCCTAGGACTGGGCTTGCCCGGCGCCCGGCGTTTGATGGACGAGTTCGCGTTGTTCTCCGAACCGGGCCGGGGAACCACAGTGACGATGACAAAGTGGGCGAAGAGAGGACAACCATGACCGACAACTCACCCCTGCCTGTCGAGGCGTTCGAAGAGTCACGGCTACGCGAGGACCCGGACGGGGACGAGCTGTTGCCGCAGCTGGTGGCGCACCTGCGCGAGCACCGCACGAAACTGCGCCAGGAGTGGGCCAGCCGCATCCAGGACGCGCATCTACTGCATGCCATGACACCGCAGGAGATGGCGGCCGAGACGACGTCTGTGTACGACAACTACGTCGAGGTACTCGAGACCGGAAGCGTCGAGGCGCTACAGCATTACGCTCGCGACCTGTCTGAGCGCATTATCCCCCGAGGGGTGGAGACGCATGAGGTCATCGGCATCGTCCTCCTCCTGCGTGACGTGCTGGCGCGGTCGCTGTTCGAGAAGTACCAGCGGGACTTCTCGTTGCTCAACAGGGTGCTCGACGCGTACGAACCCGCCGCGAACCGCATCGCCAACACCGTCGCCGTCAGCTTCGTCGACGAGCGCGAGCGCGTCATCCGCCAGCAGCAGGACGCCATCCAGGAGCTGTCGACTCCCGTGCTGCCGGTTCGGGACCGACTGCTCATCCTGCCGATCATCGGCGTCCTGGACGCGGATCGGGCTCGTCAGCTGACCGAGCAGCTCCTGACCGCGATTCGAACTCATCGAGCAAAGGTCGTGGTCATCGACATCACCGGCGCTCCCGATGTGGACGAGGCCGTCGCCAACCATCTGGTACGGACCGTCGACGCCTGTCGCCTGATGGGAGCCAGCGTCATCATCACCGGACTGTCGCCGGACATCGCGCAGACGCTCGTGACGATCGGAGTCGATCTGAGCAAGATGCACACCATCGGGGACCTCCGGGGCGGCCTCGAGGAAGCCGAAAGACTGCTCGCGGACCCGGTGAGCCCCCGAGACGGAGCGAGCGGACAGTGAACGCTGGTCCGGCGCTGGTCTCGATTCTGAGACAGGGCTCCTACCTGATCGCGTCGATCCATACTGCCCTCGACGACTCCCAGATGATCCGGTTGCAGGAGGACCTGATCGAGCAGATCGGTCGTCACCGGGCCCGCGGCGTCATCATCGATGTCGCAGCGCTCGACGTCTTGGACTCGTTCGGATCGCGGACGTTGCGCTCCATGGCCGAAATGGCGCGGCTGCGTGGCGCGACCACAGTCATCGTCGGCATCCAACCCGATGTGGCGTTCGCGATGGTGGAGCTCGGCATGGGCACTGGCTCGGTTCACGCCGCGTTGGATCTCGAAGAGGGTCTCGCTTACCTCGACAGCATGTGTCGACGGGCCACCTCAGCCCCGACGGAGCTGCACACTCGCGGATGACGGCGGAGGAGAAACTGCGGCGCGACTACCGCGTTGCCTTCTTGCGTTACAACTCACGCCGGGAGGAGGCTGCGTTGCATGCCGGCTACGAGATTGGCCGCTCCGCCGTGGCCGAGGGCCTCAGTATCCTCGACGTGGCCCAGGTGCATCACCACGTGCTTCTGGAGCTGCTTCGCGACGCTCCCGGTGACGAGCTGATCGAGGTGGTTACTGCCGCATCGGAGTTCCTCCTCGAGGTGCTCGCTACCTACGACATGGCCCAGCGCGGGTTCTTGCACCCGCCCCCTGACGCGGGCGTACGACCCAGCGGACGCCACTGAGACTGTTACATGACGCGGGAGGCTGGATCTTCTCGGCCCGTGTGGAACCTCCACGCACAGCGTCACCCGTCACTTCCGGGCGGACCGCTCCGGCTTCCTCTTCGAGGCACGCCCCCCTTCGCAGGACACGCCGCGTCATGAAGAAGCTCGTGGGGCGTCTTCATCCCTGCCAGCGCCAGATCAGACGGCTGGTCGATGGACTCTCACAGGGGGAGCCACGAGATGTCACGAGAAGGAGAGCACATGCGGTTTCTCAAGAGTGGTTTTGCGGGCATCGCCACCGTCGCGGCGATCGCCGTTTTGTCGACGCTCACGCCGGGAGCATCGGCCACTACCGCGCCGTCGGCTGCCGGGACGTCGGCCGTCAAAGCCTCTGCGACGCAGGCCAGCACCGCGAAGCAAGGCACGCTGACCACAATGGTCAAGGGCACCTTCTCCGATGGGACGGTCACCGGCACCTTCAGCCCGGAGCGCTTCCTGGTGCAGAATGACGGCGTCTACGGCGTAGGGACGCTGCACGCCACCGTGAGGAAGACCGACGGGACCCTGGTCGGCCGCGTCGACCGTATGATCACGATTCCAGTGAAGACGGCCAGCTACCCCAGCGGAGTCGCAGCGGAGAAGACCTGTGACATCCTCGACCTGGTGCTCGGCCCTCTGCACCTCAACCTGCTGGGACTGCATGTCGACCTGAAGAAGGTCGTCCTGCACATCACCGCCGAGTCCGGCCCTGGCAACCTGCTCGGCAACCTGCTGTGCGCGGTCGCTCACCTGCTCGACGGTACGACGCTCAAGCAGCTGCTCAAGCTTTCCAACCTGCTGAACCAGATCCTGACGCTTCTCGGCGTCTGAGCGAGAAGCTGAGTCACAGCACCCTCGGGCCCGGCAGCGAACCGGTCCCGAGGGGCTGTGTGACCGAGCGGAGGTAAGCCTTCGTCTCGCTCAGTCGAGGTAGTCGCGCACTAGGGGCGGCTTAGCGCTGTGCCTTTGAGCGTTGCAACCGTGCAGGTCAGAAGCGCTGTGGGGTGAAATATCCTCGACTGACAGGAGCCCACCGCATGACCGCAACCACCGACCCTCTCCGCAAGTCGGCGGTCGGTAGTCCGGCCCGCAACTCTTCGGGCGCACCGCCGCAGACTTCGCAACGCCATTCGTCGTCATCGGAATCGACTTGCTCGGACTGTGGTGGTGCGCCGTCAGGTGACACCGCATGTGTCACCTGACGGTCTCGCACGACCTGCTGTTGCGACACGGCAACCACTGGGGCGATGGCGCGGGTACTCATCCCTGCCGCCGACAGCTCCTTGACGACCCTCGCGGCGGACCTTGCTTGCTTCGGTGGACGCCGACT
>JBBSGI010000122.1:0-4893 GCA_038254365.1 Propionibacteriales bacterium | reverse complement strand
GACCCGGCCGGCCCGGTGGACGTGCTGGTCCCGGTGGTCGAGCGGGCCGCTCTCACGGCGCTTCGGGAGGGACTCGGCACGCGGATCGTGGGACGGAGCCCGTGACGGCACCCCGCCGGTGAGAGGAAGTCCCGCCCCCCCGACCGAGAGCGAGCGGAGGACGTAGACAAACGATCACAATCGATCCGTGGGGGCGGGGGGTGCAGCGGTCTGGTCGAGCTTGCCCCGCATCTCGGCCAACCCGCTGGCCGTAGCTTCGGGAGTTCGGGGCCCTGTAGCTGCGGCCGACGACCTCGACCAGCGCGGCGTAGCTGCCCACGGCGTCGCCGCGCGGGCGGGCGATAGTCATTGTGCGTCGGCGCCGTGGGCCGGACGTCACGCCGGTTCTGTCGCTTGGGTGGCCTTTCGACGCAGGGGTGGGAGAGGTCCGAAGGACTCTGCGGGGATGCGGGTGAGCCGACCGTCCTCGACGACGTTCCAGCCGAGCCAGCGCCAGGCCCCCGCGCTGGCCCCGACGAGCTGGTCGGAAGTGGCATCGAATACCGCGAGCTCGCCCCTCGGCAGGGTAACGATCGTCAACCCTGGCCGCCCGCTAGTGGCGTCCCAGACCCGCACCGTGCCGTCGTCGTCGCCGGTGAGCAGCCGGGTGCCGTCGGGGGACCAGGCCACCGACCCCACCCCGCCGGGGTGGCCGGTGAGTGGACGCAACGGCGAGGCGCCGTGCAGAGCGCACCGGCCACCTGTCGGCAGCGGGGCGACCAGCAGCCCGTCGGCGGGCTGCGGCGCCGGGGTGCAGCGCAGGATCTGCGTCCGGTAGGTCTCGGTGAGGGTGATGTTGGTGTCGTCGATCGCGCACTTCCGCAGGATGGTCCCGATCGCCCGGGCGCCGGCGAGCCGCGCCGAGATCAGGTGCGAGTCGTGCAGCTCCGCGGTGGTCAGGTCGGCACCACTCAGGTCGGCCCTGTTCAGATCCACCCCGTGGAACCGCGCGCGGCGCAGATCCGCCCCCGCCAGATCGGCCCCGACCATCGACAGCCGGTCTCCGTCCGCCGTGCCGATGACCCATCCGGCCAGGCGCGCACCCGCCAGCCGAACCCCGGCCAGGGACTGGTGGGGATGGCCGTGGTCGGCCGCCCGCAGGGCGTAGGCGAGAGCGAGCTCGGAGGCCTGCGGCACGTACCGGCGGCGGGTCAGGTCCAGCCCGGCCAGCGTCGCGGACCGGTGCTCGGCTGTCGACCCGGCGATCGCCTGGCCGAGGAAGTCCAGTGTCTCCGGGCTGGGCACCGGCATCGCGAGCGCGTCGAGCCCTCGGCCTGCGACGGAGGTGGCCTCGTGCAGGGCTCGTTGCAGGTATCGGGCCAGGAAATACTCGGCCAGCGAGCGGTGGCCGAAGACGAAGGTGTCGCCGTCGCGGGAGAGGAAGGTGGCGGTCCGGAAATCGGCCTTCCACAGGTCGGGCACCCGCTCGCGGTAGTGACGCTGCAGGTCTGGTCGGTGGGCGAGCATGTCGAGGAGCCAGTCGTCGACCTCCGCCGCCCCCCAGGAGTTCCGCCCGGACCGCCACAACCCGGCCGCGATCTCCTCCATCAGCAGGTGCTTGTGCTCGGGGGTCAGGGTGTGCTTGCCGCTGTCGCGCGACAGCCAGCGCTCGACGACCTCGCCGTACAGGTCGACCGAGCGCAGCGTGCGGCCGGTCAGCTTGGCCGTCTCGATGAACTCCACCTGGTCGGCGATGAGCCGCAGCGTCAATGGTCGGCGCGCGAGGTCGGGCAGGTCGTGCACGGCGGCGACGGTGGCGAGGAACCCGTCCACCCAGTCCGCGTCGCGATCCAGGTTAGCGGCCAGGTACTCCCGCACCTGCTCCTCGCGGAAGGGGAGCATCAGCAGCGCCAGGTAGTCCTCGCCCCGCAGGCCGTGGAGGCCCTCGCCCGTGAAGAAGGTGATCTGCTCGCGGATCGTCCGGAAGTACTGTGTGCGGCAGGTGAGCAGCATCCTGGCGCCCGAGCTCTCGCCGACCGCCCGCCAGAGCTGCCGGGTGAACAGCTGCTGGTCGTGTGGGCTCAGGTGCACGAGCACCTCGTCGAGCCCGTCGAACACCACCACTGCGTCGCCCTGGCCCAGCCGTCGGCGGACGACGTCGGCGGTGAGGCGGTCAGGTGGGACGCCTGCGGGTCGGCCGGCGTCGAGCATGCCGTCCAGGATGTGGTCGAGCGTCATCGCCTCGGCCAGGCCGTTGATCCGGACGTCGCGCAGGTCGAACAGGATCGGCAACGGGCAGGCGGTGCCGCGGGCCCGCCGGTTGAGCAGCTTTTGGGTGAACAGCTTCGCGGTGGTGGTCTTGCCCATGCCGACGTCGCCGAGCAGCGCGCAGAGCCGGGGCGCCCCCGGCTCCTTCGCCGTTGCCCAGTCCACCAGCCGGGTGACGGCGGGCAGCGCGGGGCCCGCCGTCGGGCCCGAGCGGTCCAGCCGGGACTCCCGCAGCGAGGTCTCGGTCGACTCGGCCTCGATCAGGACCGCGCTATCCTCGGACCGCCTGCTCCGCGCTACGCTCGTGGACCACGCCGTGAGGGGGTCGTCCACCGCCCGGTCCGCGGTCGTGATGGGCGGTGGCCGGAGCGCGATCTTGATCTCATCGAGCACGTGGTCGACGTAGCGCCTGCGGTGGTCGGTGCGGGTCAGCTCGTCCCAGGGCTCGTCCCGGCGCCGGACGTCGTGGCGGTGCAGCGGACCGAGGTCCAGCGGGCCGTCCGGAAGTCCGCTGAACGTGAACGCGACGACCCGGCCGGGCGAGGCCAGCGCCCGTCGACGCTCCGCGGCGTCCACCAGGTACGCGGGGCTCACCAGGACCAGCCGGACGTCGGCCTGCGAGCACAGCCGGTCGCGTGCCGCCTCGGGATTCTCGCCCAGCCCGACCGAGCTGGGATCGGCCAGCTCCCAGGACCGCTCGCCGTCCGCTGCCAGGGCCTCGCGCAGCTGCCGCAACAGCGTGTCCACCTTCCGCCCTGTGGCGCCGGTCGTCGGGGGGACGCTGACGTACACCCGCGTTCGGCGGGACCGCCCGAGCTCGGCGACCTCCGGGGCCACCGGGTGATCGATCCCGGTCCGCGCGGCTGCCTCGCCGGTGAAGGAGGCGATGCCCTCGTCGACGAGATCACCGCCGGTGAACCAGCCGTGACGCTGGTCAGGAGGAGCCTTGCGGACATCCAGCTCGAGCCGGAGATCGACGCCTTCCTCGGCCGCCGCCTGGTTCACCCGTTTGCGGAAGTCCTGGAAGGCGTCCTGGCTGCGGGCATCGTCGCCCGCCGGGAACTCGGCGGCCTCGAGGGCGGTACGGAGCAGGAACCGGCCGTCGTCGGCCACCGTGTCGAGGATGGCCGTCAGTCGGGCCGACTGCAGCGCGGTCAGCGACGACCGTGCCTGCAGCACGGCGACATGGTGGGCGATCTCATCGCGGAGCAGTCGGGCCCTCACAGCGCGCGGTATCCGTTCCCGCCGACGCCGCGCCGCCGGATCGCGGTCGCCAGGTCGTTGGCGAAGCGGGTGCGCCGGGCGCCGGACAGCTCGGAGAAACTCCGGTCGTCCTGCGTGAACACGACCTGGCGCTCGACGCCACCCAGGTTGTGCTCCGGACCGAACGACGGCAGCGGGCTCAGCGCAACCGGCAACGGCTTTTTGTCGGCGCAGGGACCCGCGAACCGCGGCAGCTCGTGGCGCCGGATGAAGGGTCGACCGAAGTAGCGGGTGCTGAGCAGGAGCAGGCCGTAGTCGGCTTCGTCCAGCCGGTCGACGACACCGGGGATCAGCTCCTCCCCGCAGGTGAGATGACTGTCCTCCCACCACTCGACGTTCAGGTCTGTGAAGACGGCGAGCGCGGGGAGCAGGTCGCGCAGCAACGCCTCCTTCAGTGCCCTGTCCTGACGGCACCAGCTCAGGAAGATCCGCGCTCGCACCGCCGCCTCCATGCTCCCGGAAAACCCCGGATCACACCCGGGGTCAGTACAGCATGACACAACTCGCCAGCGAGCCCGCAGCACCCTGACACCTGCGCTCGCTTGCCACCCCGCACGCTCGTAACCCAGTTGAAGATCAACAATGGCGCTAACGGCTGCACCGATCATCCTCGACCCCGGTCCCGTGCTGGTGCCCTGCCGGATTCGATTGTGTCGAGTTCGCGTCGCTCAGTCGTGTTGGGTGGCGGGTTCTTGGTTGCTCGTCGGCATCCCAACGACGTCAAGATCCACACGCCTGGCGCGACGGCAAGTCGATGCTCGGGCGGCACACCGCAGCGCGGCGAGCACTGCAGCTTGATCACGGAAAGTGCGCCGCCGGCCGCTCGCCCCAGCGCGCTCTGGGACCGGGCCGCGCCCTACGCGCCCGCGTTCACCATCACCGCCAGCATCACCGCACAGCCACTCTCACTGCCGGGGCGCTCCACCTCAGCCGCATCGGACAGCGTCGCTACCCACTGCCATCCTCGTGCGGCAATCACTGACATCTCGTGCGGTTTCCCACTGACTGTGGAGCGACGGTAGAACGACAATGGGTCAGCGCCACGAGAACGATGTGCCGACCGTGGGTTCGGTCCTGGGTCGCGCGCTCGCCCCACGCGAGATGTCCAGCAACGACGAGGTCCTCGAGGTCGGGCTGGCCGCGCTCGTCGCCTCGCTCGCCCGGCGTCACCTGCTCGGCGAACGCCTGCCCGGAGACTCGATGCCACCGGTTGCGCGACGAGCACGAGGTGGCGGTGTCGGTGACTAGGGCGTGTCTGGTGGATCTTCCTTGGTTGGGGTGCGGAGCCAGATCTTGATCGAGGCGACGTCGACGGTGCCGCGGAAGACGAACTCGCGCTTGTCGGTGCGCATGGCCACCGCACGGAAGCCTTTGAGCCTGTTG
>JBBSGI010000121.1:0-5076 GCA_038254365.1 Propionibacteriales bacterium | reverse complement strand
ATCAAGTCGAAGTCGAGAGCCCGCCGCCAGAGAGCATGGGCGCTCGGCGGATCCGTGGCGTGCAGGTCCACCACCCGGAGCGAGCCTTCCGGCGAGACTTTGCCCCACGAGGCAGTTCGCCGCAGGAGGGCGTAGCCCGTCGACTCTCCGCGCCGCTCGGCGACCAGAATCTTGAGGCTCTCGGCGCCGGCGGGACGGCGAGCCGGAAGGTCCTCCAGCTGCCGGTCCAGGTGCGAAGCGGGGCGAAGCGTGTGACCCGGGCGCTGCAGGCAGGAAGCGGCGTACACGGCTCGCACGATCTCGCCGTGACGCGCCTGGTCAACCGCCTCGAAGCACGTCGAGACGTCGCCGGGTTCGGGCAGGGCTCGCAGCGCCGACCTGCTCGGCAGCGTGAGGCAGACAGACTCTGTGGACAAGCCATAGCCGAAACGCCCGTAGATAGCTGGCTCGGAGGCGAAGAGACACGAGACGGCCTCGCCCCGCCCCCCTTCGTGGATGTCGTCGAAGTGGTGCCTGATCATCGCGGACAGCACGCCTCGGCGCCGGTGGTCAGGGTGTACGGCGACCCAGGACAGACCCGCCACCGGGCTGATGGTCGCCAGCGTCTGGGCCCGAGCCGGCACCGTGAGACCGAACGAGAACACCACGTAGATCCCACCCAGCCGGCCGTCGCGGCGAGCGGCCCACGAACGGTCCCACTCGATCCTCGTGGTCTCGGCCTCGGGGTCGAGGTCACGCCCGTCGAAGGCGAAGGCGGACTGGTCAAGGTCGAGCATGGCAGCGCGGTCGCCCGAGCCGAGGGCTTCGATGGTGATCTCGGGAGTCATGCCGAAACACTCGCATCAAAGCCCCACGTCACAGCATCCGTTTGCGGGTGATGCGTTGGGGCCCTGCAGACTGCGTGGTCGTCGTACCGGGAGGCAGACTGGGAGGGCGACGCGAGAACTCTCGGGCATTCCTCGGGAAGCGCACAGCAAACTCATGGGGTCGGGGAGTTTGCTGGGAGCAAGCCACACCGGCAGAGACACAGGAGAGCCTGATGACGAACGACCCAGGGGACAACGAGCCCACGGCCCGGTCCCAGTCTGCGGCCCAGTCTCCGGGGCAGTACCAGATGCCGACCTGGAACTGGGCAGGCCCGGAGACCACCCGCGACCTGTACGGCGTCCCGCGGGCCGCCACAGTTCCGGAAGGCCCGCGCAGCAGCGTGTCGAGGCGTGCCAGGGTGCTCGGTGTCGTCGCGGCGGTGGTGCTAGCCGGAGGCTCGGCCGCTGGCGGGGTCGCCTTCGGGTACGCGCACTCGGGCGCCAGCTCGTCCGCGGCGGGCATCGCGACCGGCGGCGGCAGCCCTTCGCAGCCCGGCGCCCAGGGTCAGCCGCCGACCGCCCCCCCGTCGGCACCGCCGTCGACCGGTGGTAACGGCGGCCACACCCAGCACCAGCACCGCGGGGGACGGCCGTCGTCGATCACGGTGCCGGGCCAGGCCACACCCAGCCAGCAGGTGGGTGTCGTCGACATCAACACGCGGCTCAAGTACCTGGGAGCGAAGGCGGCCGGGACCGGCATGATCCTCACGTCCGATGGGGAGATCCTGACCAACAACCACGTCATCGAGGGCGCGACGAAGATCAAGGTGACTGTGGTGTCGACGGGTGACAAGTACGTCGCCACCGTCGTCGGCACGGACAAGGTCGACGACATCGCCGTGCTACAGCTCAGCGGCGCATCGGGCCTGACACCTGTCACGACCGACACCGGCACCGTCTCCGTCGGTGACGCTGTCGTGGCCGTCGGCAACGCGATGGGCGCCGGCGGCGTGCCGAGCGCCGCGAAGGGAACCGTCACGGGCCTCAACCGCTCGATCACCACCCAGAGCGAGGGTGGCGTGCAAGGCGAACGCCTCACCGGGATGATCCAAGTGAACGCCCAGGTCATCTCCGGAGACTCAGGGGGCCCCCTGTACGACACCGACGACCAGGTCATCGGCATGGACACGGCGGCCTCGTCCTCACCCGCGCAGTCGACCGGGTTCGCGATCCCCATTGCCCGAGCGCTGTTGATCGCCACGCGGATGGAGAACGGCGACGCCGGCGGCAACATCAGCGTGGGCACTCCGGCCTTCCTCGGCGTGCAGTTCCGGTC
This sequence comes from Propionibacteriales bacterium, assembly GCA_038254365.1. Lineage (GTDB taxonomy): Bacteria > Actinomycetota > Actinomycetes > Propionibacteriales > Nocardioidaceae > JAWWPG01. The sequence continues at coordinate 2,934 of JBBSGI010000121.1, read as the reverse complement.
CGGGGCGTCGTACAACCAGGGTGGGGCCGGGGCCGTGATCTCGGGCGTGCTACCGAGGACGCCCGCCGCCAAGGCAGGTCTCATCACGGGCGACGCCATCACCAAGGTCGACGGAACCGCGATCACGTCCGGCGACCAGCTGAAGACCGTGCTGTCGCAGTACCGGCCGGACCAGACGGTCTCACTCACCTGGACCGACACGCAGGGCGGATCGCACACCGCCACCGTCAAGCTGATCGCCGGACCTGCCGAGTAGCGCTTCGAGCCAGGCGGGTTCACCACCCGCCCACCATCTCCTCGCCGCCGAGGAGCGCGAACCGCTGGTCCCCGGTAGTTCGGAACAAGACACTCCCGGCGGGCAACAGGCATGGCGCGCCTTGTTCCGAAGTACCCCCGGGGGGGCTTCTCGGTGGCGCACACGGCCGGTTGAATGCGCGCCCTTGCCATCACGACCGATTATGTGGTTCTATCCCAAAAGTAACTCTTGTCGCATCAGCCCCATCAGAAACAGTCCCGCCGACTCGGGGCGGAGGACTCCTATGCCGATCACTATGCCGCGGCGAAGCCGCACACGTGCCGCGGGACGAGGCTCGGTGGTCGTGCTCGCAGCCGCGCTGCTGCTCCCGTCCGCCTTCTCCAGCGCTCGCGCCGAGGGCAGTTCGGGAGACGCTCCCGGTAATGGCCTGCGCACCGTCTCCTTTCACGGATATCGGCTCGAGATACCGCGACAATGGCGAGTCGTCGATCTGACCGCAGAGCCGCACGCGTGCCTTCGCTTCGATACGCCGGCGGTCTACCTGGGCCACGCGGGTGACCAACGTGCGTGCCCCGCTCACCTCATCGGCGGCGCGCCGGGGTTGCACCTTGAAGCCTTGGATGCGCACTCCCTGGCGGCCACGCGGCCGACGTTGACGGTTCGCCCGTCGGATGACGTCCAGGCCGTTCGCCTTCCGAGCCGTGGCCCGGTCAGCGTGGCCGTGGAGGGCGCAGGTGTGCTTGTCACCAGCGTGTACGGCGAGACCAGCGCTGCGCTCGTGCAGACGATCCTGGCCGGCGCCGCCGTGCTGCCGGACGCTCATCCCGGGCTGGTCGGCTCCTTTCCGCCCGCCCAGGAGGCACCCGTCGTCGGCGTCAGCGTGCCAGGGACCTACCTGGGCAAGGGCTTCGACGCGTGCACGGCGCCCTCGCAGACGGTGATGGACGCGTGGCGCGCCTCGTCCGACTATGCGTCTGTCGGGGTGTACATCGGCGGTGTCAGCCGTGGCTGTTCGCAGGCCAACCTGACCGCTGCCTGGGTGTCGCGTCAAGTCAGCTCCGGCTGGCACCTGGTCGCGACCTACGTCGGAAGACAAGCACCGTGCACCAACTTCCAGAACCGGATCTCGTACGACGTGTCGACGGCGGCTGCCCAGGGCCGGGCGGAGGCAAGCGACGCAGTGGCGAAAGCCTCTGCCCTGGGCATGGTCGCGCCCAGCACCGTGTACTCCGACATGGAGGGTTACGACAACACCAATGCCAGCTGCGTCGCCGCCGTCCTGAGCTACCTGTCCGGCTGGACCTATGCGCTGCACGCACAGGCATACGAGGCAGGTGTCTACTCGAGTGCCTCTTCGGGAATCCACGACCTGTCCGCGCACCACGGCTCCTCCAACTACCACCGACCCGACGACATCTGGATCGCGTGGTGGAACAGCCTCGCGGACGTCGACGGTGGAACCTACGTCCCCGACGCACAGTGGACCAACCATCAGCGCATCCACCAGTACGCAGGGAACGTGACCGAGAGTCACGGCGGCTACACGGTCCAGATCGACCGCGACTTCCTCGACGTCAGCTCGGCGGTCTCGCCTCCGCGCGGATGCCCCACCGATCTGAACTTCGCTGCCTATCCGTTGGTGAAGAGGGGGGACCAGGGGCGGCTCGTGACGGCAGCGCAGTGCCTGCTCGCTCGTAGCGGCTTCAGCCCGGGAGTGGCGACCGGCATCTTCGGATGGCGGGCCGCGGCGGCTGCCCGCGCGTTCAAGGCATCCGTCGGCCTGGCGAGCGACGACGCAACCCTCCGGCGCTGGGCCTGGACGGCGCTGACGTCCGCCGGGCCGACCAAGTTCCTCGACAGCGGGTCGAGAGGCTCTCGAGTGCGCAAGGTGCAACGAGCGCTCACCGCGCGGCTGCAGCGAACCGTCGACATCAGTGGAAAGTACGACGCTGCCACGCGAAGAGCCGTGCTCGCCTACCAGGGAGCGGTGGGCATGAACCAGACAGGCACCGTCGGGCCCGTGACTTGGACGGCGCTGCACGCGGGTCGCTGACTTCTCACGTCGGAGCAGGGGCAGCCTTCTGGGACCGCAGGTGCGAACGCCGCCCTCACGTGTCCGTCAAACACCTCTCGGGGTCAGGGGCTCGACCTCGTATCGTGAATGGATCCCGGGCGTCGTCGCCGTGGACGGCGACGGACCGTCGACAACCGGCAGGACCAAGGTAAAGCTCGCGCCCAGGCCGAACCGGCTGGTCACTGTGACGCGACCGCCATGTGCCGTAGCCACGGCTTGAACGATCGAGAGGCCGAGTCCGCTGCCTGCACGTGCGCGGCTCGAACCGGACTCGAGGTGCATGGATCGGTCGAAGATCCGCTCTTGGTCATTGGCGGCGATCCCCTTTCCGGTGTCCGACACCTCGATCGCCACCGTGTGGTCGAGCGCGGTGACAGCGAGACGGATCGCGTCGCCAGGCAATGTGTTGCTAACGGCATTCTCGATGAGCGCGTCGACTGCGAGGATCAGTCGGTCGGAGTCACCCATCACGTACGCCTGGCTGGCGGCAGCTACGGACCACCGGCGGTCGATGGGCAGCCAGCGCTGTGCGACACCCACGATGAGGGACTGCGTGTCCACCGTCGACCAGTTCAGCACATCTTGGTCCTCGGCCGCGGCCAGT
>JBBSGI010000120.1:0-5118 GCA_038254365.1 Propionibacteriales bacterium | reverse complement strand
TTGAAGGCCATCGCCACCCCGGCCACCCTGGAGCCGGGGCCTTTGGTGACCCGCTGTCGGAGCCGGACGGTGGCGAAGGTGGACTCGATCGGGTTGGTGGTGCGCAGGTGGACCCAGTGCTCGGCGGGATAGTCGTAGAAGGCGAGGAGCACGTCGAGGTCGTCGGTGATCTTCGCGGCCGCCTTGGGCCACTTGGTGCCGTAGTCGGCGGCGAACGCCTTCGCCGCAGCCTCGGCGTGCTCACGGTCTTCGGCGTTCCAGATCTCGGCCAGCGCGGCCTTGGCGCCCGGTTGGGCGGGCTTGGGCAGGCAGTTGAGCACGTTGGCGATCTTGTGGAACCAGCAGCGCTGCTCACGGGTCTCGGGGAACACCTCGCGGACCGCTGCCCAGAACCCCAGCGCCCCGTCGCCGACCGCGAGCACCGGAGCCGCCATGCCGCGGCGCTTGCAGCTGCGCAGCAGGTCGGCCCACGACTCGGTCGACTCGCGGTGGCCGTCGTCGAGGGCGATGAGCTCCTTGGTGCCGTCGGCACGGACCCCGATCATCACCAGCAGGCACACCTTGTCCTGCTCGAGTCGGACCTTGAGGTGGATTCCGTCGACCCACACGTACACGTAGTCGGTTTCCGTGAGCGAGCGGGCGTTGAACGCGCGCGCCTCGTCTTGCCAATCCTTGGTCAGCCGGGTGATTGTGGCCGGCGAGAGTCCGGCCGCGGAGCCGAGGAACTGCTCCAACGCGGGCCCGAAGTCCGAGGTGGACAGCCCGTGCAGGTACAGCAGCGGCAGCACCTCCGCGACCCGCGGGGACTTGCGGGCCCACGCCGGCAGGATCGCCGAGGCGAACCGCTTCCGTTCACCGGTGACCGGGTCGGTGCGCTTGTCGTTGACCCGCGGTGCCCGCACCGGCACCGCACCCGCAGCGGTGGTCACCTCACGTTCGACATGGTGGCCGTTGCGGACCACCATCCGCCGACCCGCATCGTCGACCTCGTCAGCGAACGCCTCGACGTAGGCGGCGACCTCGGACTGCAGAGCAGCCGCGAGCATCTGCCGAGCCCCGTCGCGAACGATCTCATCAAGCAACGACCGGCGTCTGGTCGCTGACATCCTGGGCGACGAACAGACCGCCGCCTTGGAACTACACGGCGCCCTTCAGGCTCGGCTGCGCAACCTTGACCAGCAGGAAGAACGTCTCCTCGACGTGGCAGCAGACGGCGCACTACCCCAGGACAAGATTCGAAGTCGCCTCCGCAAGCTCGGGAGCGATCAGGAACGCATTCGCGTCGACCTCGGTCAAACCGACGAACAAGTCGCTCCCGGTGCCGAACGACTCCTGCAATACCTCGACCTCGCCACCCGGCCGCACGAGCTGTACGAACAGTGCCCGGCCCAAGGACGCTTTAACCTCAACGACACCTTCTTCACGGCCCTGTACACCGACGACCACAGCATCGTCGCAGACGCGGCCCTCAGCGAGCCGCTCGAAGGGCTGTACACCGCCGCGGACGCCCACAGCATGACGCTGACAACAGAACGAGCGGCCCCACGATACTCACGGCGGTCAAAGGAACGGCCGCCGATTCAACCCTGACCGACTCACTGGCCCGCGTTTTCAGGTCCGCGGTTCGAGTAAGACGGTCATGGTGGAGCTGAGGGGACTCGAACCCCTGACCCCCTCCATGCCATGGAGGTGCGCTACCAGCTGCGCCACAGCCCCGCGTCGATGCGGAAACCCGCGGGCGAACCGACGGGCCCGTGAAGTTTAGCCAACTCCCGCCACCCGGAGAAACTCGGGCAAGCAGCGTCCGCGATGGCGGACTCAGCCGCCTGCGGCACCCTACTGCTGAGGGTCGTCCACGAGCTCGACCGGCTGCGGAAGCGTCCTCGCGTTGTAGTCGACGATCTGCCAGCCGTGGCCACCTCGCAGCTCGAGCACCGTCCAGGCGCAGTTCTCCATCCCCGCCAGGATCTCGCCGAGGTGGTCCGGCACACCGAGGAAGGCGAGCAGCCCGACCCGGAGCGACGCGCCGTGTCCCACCAGCACACCGGTCTCGCCTGCGCCGACTGCCTCCACCGCGTCGCTGAGCGCCTCCACCATCCGCTTGCTGACCTGTTCGGTCGTCTCGGCGCCGGGCACCACGGCCTCGCCGCCGGACATGAAGCGCGCGTAGATGTCCGGGTGCTGCTCCGCGAACTCGGGGAAGGTCAGCCCCTCGCGGATCCCCACGTCGTACTCGCGGAGCCTGGCGTCGATGACCAGCTCATGCGACGGCAGGAGCTCCATCAGTGCGCCCGCGGTCTCCCGCGCCCGTGCGAGGTCGCTCGACCAGACGAAGCTCGGCTGGTACGACGCCAGAAGCGGCGCCGTCCGCTCCGCCTGGACGCGACCGACATCGTCGAGGGAGACGTTGGCGTGGCCCTGGGCCCGCCCGACCGCGTTCCACTTCGTGCGGCCGTGCCGCCACAGCACGAGCCGACGCGGGTCTGGCCGGCCGGCCGCCCACATGTCGCGCGCGATCACTGGCCGGCGTCTCCCGCACCGCCGACGGATTCACCGATGGCTCCCCCACTCGTGACGGTCTCCGGCAGCGAGATCGTCGGGCAGTCTCGCCACAGCCGCTCCAGCGCGTAGTAGACCCGCTCCTCCTCGTGCTGGATGTGCACCACGATGTCCCCGTAGTCCATCAGCACCCACCGGCCGTCCCGCTCACCCTCCCGCCGCACCGGCTTGGCACCCACGGCACGCAGGCGCTCCTCGACGGCGTCGACGATCGCCTTGACCTGTCGGTCGTTGGGCGCCGAGCACAGCACGAAGGCGTCGGTGATCACCAGCTGCTCGGAGACGTCGAAGGCGATGATGTTGGCGGCGAGCTTGTCCGAGGCCGCCTCCGCGGCGGTCCGGACGAGCTCGAGTGCGCGGTCGGTGGCGGTCACGAAGCGTTGTCCTCCAATGGCGTGCTGGGATGCGTGCTGGGATGCGGTGTGGGTGGGCGGTAGAGCCCGCGCTTGGCGATGTACTGCACGACGCCGTCCGGAACCAGGTACCAGACCGGCTCGCTGAGGCTGGCGCGGGCGCGGCACTCGCTCGACGAGATCGCCAGTGCCGGCACCTCGATGATCGTCACCCGTTCGGCGGGCAGCCCCGTGAGCGTCGTGTCGTCGATCGTGGTGCCCGGCCTCGTGCAGCCGACGAAGTGTGCGAGCTCGAAGACGCGGGCCGCGTCGTGCCACGTCACGATCTGAGCCAGCGCGTCGGCTCCGGTGATGAAGAACAGCTCGGCGCCGGGTCGTTCGGCGGACAGCTCGGTCAGTGTGTCGATCGTGAACGTCGGACCGTGCCGGTCGACGTCGACCCGGGACACCGAGAATCGGGGGTTGGACGCCGTCGCGATCACCGTCATCAGGTAGCGGTCCTCGGCGGGCGACACCTCCCGGTCGGCCTTCTGCCACGGCTGGCCGGTGGGGACGAACACGACCTCGTCGAGGTCGAACCAGGCCTGGACCTCCGACGCCGCGACCAAGTGGCCATGGTGGATGGGGTCGAAGGTGCCTCCCATCACGCCGACCCGGGTGGCGCGTCCCGTCATCCGACCTCCGCCATCAGGTGTGCGGCCGGCCCTTGCCGAACATCAGCAGCCCCATCATCAGGACGCAGAAGATCAGGAAGGACGCCAACCCGATGACATAGGCAGGCACCGGCAGCTCATGCGTGCGCTCCACCGCCAGCGTGATGAGGGACGAAGACATGAACAAAGGCTAGCGGGTCGCCACGCGGAGAGGGCCGGCCGGACTCGTGGTCACTGGTATGCCCCGGCCTGGATCGTGTAGAGCTCCGCATAGGCGCCGCCCCTTGCCATCAGCTCCTGGTGGGTGCCGACCTGCGCCAGCACCGATCCTTGGAGGACGACGATCAGGTCGGCCATCCGTACCGTGCTGAAGCGATGCGAGACCAGGATCGTGATTCCGCCCACCGCGCTGCTTCGAGCGGCTTGCGCGTACCGGCTGAACAGCTCGTGCTCGGTCTCCGCGTCCAATGCGGCGGTCGGCTCGTCGAGGACGAGAAGCAGTGGCCCGCCCCGCATGAAGCCGCGCGCCAGCGCCAGCTTCTGCCACTGCCCGAAGCTGACGTCGACGCCGTCGGGCCAGGTCGGGCCCAGCTGGGTGTCGAGGCCGGACTCCAGCCCGTCGACGACATCGCGGGCGCCCGCCCTGTGCAGGGCCGCTCCCACCGCGGCACTGTCATCGACGAACGGCAGGTCGCCGAGGCCGACACTGGTACGGGCCTGGAACTCGAAACGGTGGAAGTCCTGGAACGCCCCGGACACCTTGCTCCGCCACTCATCGGTCCGGATCCGGCGCAACGGCTCGCCGTCCACCAGGATCTCGCCGCTGGTCGGCTCGTACATCTTGCAGAGCAGCTTGACGAGGGATGACTTGCCGGCACCGTTCTCCCCGACCACAGCGACGACGGATCCGGCGGGCAGGTGCAGCGTCACATCCGAGAGAGCGACTGTCGTGCTCCCCGGGTAGGTGAAGGAGACCGCGTCCAGCGAGATGCCGTCGCGGAGTCTGTCCGGCGCGGGCCGGTCGGCGTCCGCGGCCACCGCCGCCGCATAGCTCTCCAGCCACACCAGCCTGCGTGAGCCGTCCAGCCAGATCCCCCGCAGGAAACCGACCTCCGTCATGGTCGCGGCGACGTAGGCCGAGAGGCGCGCCCCCGCCGCCAGCACCAGCAGCACCTGGCCCGTCGAGCCGTGGAGCCCGGTCGCCACGAAGACCACGGCACCGACGTACCCCGCCGCGAAGATGGCCCAGGTCAGCGAGTGCCAGGCAGCGCTGGCCCAGCGGACAGGCGCCACGGTGTCGTACCAGCGTTCCCACTCGCGCCGACGCCGGTCGACCAGCTCGCCACCGATCCCGATGACTCGAACCTCCTTGCCCGCGGCGGCCGTGGTCGCCGTGGTGAACAGGTGGCTGGCCAGCCGGTTGTGCTCGGCAGCCTGCTCCTCCGCTCGGCGCTCGGCGGCGGGCCGACGGGTCGCGCTGACGACCGTCGGTACGGCGAACAGGACAAGCAGGGCCAACACCGGGTGGATGGACACGAGAAGGGCCATGATCA
>JBBSGI010000119.1:0-5219 GCA_038254365.1 Propionibacteriales bacterium | reverse complement strand
GGTGAGATGGGTGACAGCCACGTGGGCCTGCAGGCCCGGTTGATGAGCCAGGCGCTCCGCAAGCTCACCGGCGCGTTGAACAACTCCGGCACCACCGCAATCTTCATCAACCAGCTTCGCGAAAAGATCGGTGTTCTCTTTGGATGCCTTTCCTATGGCACCCGGGTGACCCTGGCCGACGGCAGCCAGGAGAAGATCGGCAAGATCGTGAACCAGCGTCTGCCTGTTGAGGTGCTCTCCTATGACCCCCACATCGGAACCGTGGTGCCGAAGAGAGTGGTGAACTGGTTCGACAACGGCCGCACTGATCGATTCCTGCAGTTCACCGTGGCTCGACCTGGCGGCAACGGCAAGGCGCAGATGGGTCTGACGAGCAACCACCTGGTCCGGACTCCAGGTGGCTGGCGGGAAGCCGGGAAGATCCAGGTGGGTGACCGGGTCATGGTCGCGCAAACCCATCGGTTGAGCGACCAGCAGTGGCAGGTGGTGCTCGGCAGCCTGATGGGTGATGGCGCCCTCTCGAAGAGTCGGGCCGCCGGCAGCTTGGGCACTCGTTTCCGGATGGGGCATGGGGCCAGGCAGATCCCTTACTTGGACTGGAAGGCGTCGCTGTTCGGCAACATCAAGCAGACGCGATCCACCAACGCCAAGGGGGCCTGCTTCATTGACGTGACGCCGTTGCCCGAGCTGGCCGAGCTTCGGGATGCGGTCTACGTCGACGGCAAGAAGGTCCTTTCCTGGGACTACCTGAAGGCGCTGACCCCACTGGCACTGGCGATCTGGTACATGGACGATGGCTCGTTTGCGGTACGGGCCAAAGGCCTGCAAGAGCGAACCAGGAACGGAAGCGGCCGGTCGGACATCTGTGTCCAGGCGATGAGCCCCGACACCCAGCACCACCTCGTCGAGCACTTGGCCGGGGCCTTCGACCTGTCTCCCAGGCTGCATGAACGAGGGCGCGGCCGGCAGGCCGTACTGAGCTTTGCCAAGGACGACACCGCGAAGCTACACGCGTTGATCGCGCCTTACGTCCATCCCTCGATGCAGTACAAGCTGCTCGAGCGCTATCGCGGACAGTTCGCCATGGCGGAGCCCGAGTTCAGCGAGCCACGCGTCCTGCCGGTGCCGGCTCGGGTTGTCGACATCCGGGTCAAGCCGCCGACCCGATCCATGCATCGCTTCGACATCGAGGTCGAGGGCTCGCATAACTATCTGGCAGACGGGATCATCGTCCACAACAGCCCGGAAACCACTACCGGGGGTCGGGCGCTGAAGTTCTATGCCTCGATCCGGCTCGATGTACGGCGCATCGAAACGCACAAGGACGGCACCGAGGCCATCGGCAACCGCACCCGCGTCAAGGTCGTGAAGAACAAATGCCTCGCTGAAGGGGCGCTGGTGTTCGACCCGAACACCGGGGTCACTCGTCGCATCGAGGACATCGTGGATGGCCGACTGCCGGCGGATGTCGTCGCCGCAGACAAGACCGGACAGCTGCACGTGCGCCCGGTCGTGTCGTGGTTCGACCAAGGCGTTCAGGACACCGTGCGGGTGACCTTGCGCGGGGGGGCGCAGACCCGCGTCACGCCGGACCACAAGATCTTGACCGAGACGGGTTGGCGTGAAGCGGCAACTCTTCGGCCGGGAGATCGGGTAGCGCAGCCGCGCACGTGGCTGGGGTTCGGCGAGGAGCGGCCGATCTCGCCAGACCACGCCAGGATGATCGGATACCTCATCGGCGACGGCTACGTCGGCGGAAAGACGCCCATCACGTTCATCAACGTGGAGCCGACGCTCCAGGACGCCGCCGCCGGCATCGCCGCCTCTCTCGGCTGCGCGGCGCGGCCGAAGGGTACGGGAATGCAGGTTTCCTACTTGCACCGTCCTGGGGAGCCCAACGAGCTTCTTGCGCTGTGCCGATCGGCGGGTATCTGGGGAAAGCTGGCGTGGGAGAAGACGCTTCCTCCGCTGTTCTTCTCGCCGGAGCTGGCTTCTGACGTGGCCGGGAACCTGCTGTTCGGCCTCCTCGAGACCGACGGCTTGGTCTCTCGTGAGTGCACCGGAGCCGTCCGGGTGGGCTTCACGACCACCTCCGACCAGCTGGCGCACCAGATCCGCTGGTTGCTCCACCGCTTTGGCATTGTCAGCTCGGTCCGTCGGTACGACCCGACCCACAAGCGTCCGAGCGTCGTCAACGGGCGAGAAGTGCGGTCTCGCCGTGACTGCTGGGAAGTTCGGGTGGCCGGCGTGGACAACGTCGCCTTGTTCTCCCGGTCAGTGCCGATGTGGGGGCCTCGGGGACGTGCCCTCGCACAAGCGATAGGCGCCCTGTCGGGACGGCACCGCGGATCGCAGCAGGTCTATCTGCCGCCAGCGGTGACCGAGCCGGTACTTGCTCATCTTCGTCAGCGTGGCCTCACCGCGATCGAGGCCACCCGGCTGATCGGCCGGTCCTCGAACGACGCCCGCGGCGGTCTGCGCGTCGTACTAGGGGCACCCCGAATGCGACGGGACCGGCTTGCTGCACTCGCGGATGCACTGGAGGACGGTTTCCTCCGTGACCTGCTGAGTGAGCAGCTCGTCTATTCGACGGTGCGCAGCGTGGAGGAGGCCGGCCCCGCACGGACCTTCGACATCGAGGTCGAGGAGCTCCACAATCTCGTCGCAGATCACGTCGTGGTGCACAACTGCAGCCCGCCGTTCAAACAGGCCGAGTTTGACATCGTCTACGGTCAGGGAATCAGCCGCGAGGGTTCGCTCATCGATGTGGGAGTCGACCAGGGCCTCGTTCGCAAGTCCGGCGCCTGGTACACCTACGAGGGCGACCAGCTAGGCCAGGGCAAGGAGAACTCGCGCGCCTTTTTGCGCGACAACCCCGACCTCGCCGACGAGATCGAGAAGCGGATCAAGGAGAAGCTCGGCATCGGCCCGACCGTCGACGCCGAGGTGCCGCCGCCCGCTCCGGTGGACTTCTGACCGCGTTGAGCAACGCCGGAGGCGAACCCAGCCGCCGGGTCGGCGCTGACGCCGACCCGGAGTCGGTGGCGCGCGCCATCTGTCTCCGGCTGCTGGCCTCGGCCCCGCGAACCCGAGCCCAGCTGGCCGAGGCCCTGCGCCGGCGGAACGTGCCGGACGCCGCGGCTGAGGCGGTGCTCGACCGGTTCACCGAGGTGCGGTTGATCGACGACGAGGCGTTCGCCGCGGCGTGGGTCCAGTCGCGGCATCGCGGACGGGGCCTGGCCCGGCGGGCGCTGGCGGCCGAGCTCCGGCAACGCGGCGTGGCGGCGGGGGCAGTCACCGGCGCGGTGGACAGTCTGGGCGCCGAGGAGGAGATCCGGACAGCCCGTGCCCTCGTCGATCGGCGGCTACCAGCGACGGCGGGTCTCCCCGGCGCCGTCCGCGTTCGCCGCCTCGTCGGGCTGCTCGCTCGCAAGGGTTACCCCGCCGGGGTGGCGAGTCGGGTGGTATGCGAGGCGTTGGCGGAGGACGCCAACGGGCCGGAGTTGGCGGAACGTGTATCGGAGGGCAACGACGACTGACCGGTCGGATGCTTGCCGGAACCGCTGCGCCCGCCTAGCCTCGAAGGAAGTGAGGATCTACGCCCGCACCCGTGCGGCGCGTGCACAGCGGAGTTCGACCCAGGCAGCACGACCCGACACGCACGGAACACCGAAGCAGCACCCGCGTTCGACGTCATCAAGCGGCTTCACCAAGCCGTCCCGCTAGACCCATCCCGCTGGCGCGCCCGTCCGCGGGGCGTAGTCCCTCACGTGTCGCCCGATCCCGTATGCGCGGGGCCAGGGCCCGACGGAGGAGGCCACGGACGTGGGAGGCCGCCTGGCGTCGGCAGGGGCATCGGTCGCAGGGGCATCGGTCGCGGCGGCCGGCCTCACCGCCAGCCACCTCGGGGTCGCCCTCGCCGTGGCCGCAGGCGTCCTGGTCGGCGCCGCCGTGGTCGCCGTCGCTCTGCTGGCCCGCCGTGATGGCCCCGCGACCGGATCGGCTCGGCCTGATCGGCAGCGATCGGAGCGCGACGCGCTCGAGCTACACCGTGAGGCCGCGGCCGATGCCGAGCGGATCCGGCGGAATGCCGAACTGGCGGCCGCTGCGGTCAACGAGAGCCGGCGGGCGGCCGAGGCGGAGCTGGCTGCGGTCAAGTCGGCACTGCAGGAACTGCGGGCCGACCTCGAGCGGCGCGAACACCGGTTGACCGACCGGGAGGAGCGGCTGGACGCCGAAACGAGCAGGATCGCCACGCGGAACCAGGAGCTGCACGCCGTGGCGGCCGACATCGAACGCAAGCGGGCCGACCTGGCGGCCGTCGAAGAGGAGCGTCGCCTGATCCTCGAGCGCACCGCCGGGATGACGGCGGCCGACGCCAAGGCCGAACTTGTGAAGGTCATGGAGCAGCAGGCGAAGCGGGACGCCGCGGTGATCGTCCGCGACATCGAGGCCGAAGCTCGGCAGACCGGCGAAGAGCGGGCCCGCAAGACGATCGTTATGGCCATCCAGCGGCTGGCCAGCGAGCAGACCGCGGAGTCGGTGGTCGCGGTGCTGCACCTGCCGAGCGACGACATGAAGGGCCGCATCATCGGCCGTGAGGGCCGCAACATCCGGGCCTTCGAGTCGGTGACCGGTGTCAACCTCATCGTGGACGACACCCCGGAGGCGGTCCTGCTGTCCTGCTTCGACCCGGTACGACGGGAGACCGCGCGCATCACCCTGGAGAAGCTGGTGCTCGACGGCCGCATCCACCCGCACCGGATCGAGGAGGTCTACGAGCGCAGCAAGTCCGAGGTGGAGTTGCAGTGCGTGCGCGCCGGTGAGGACGCCTTGGTCCAGGTCGGGTTGACGGAGATGCATCCCGACCTGATCGCACTGCTGGGACGGTTGCGTTACCGGACGTCGTACGGGCAGAACGTCCTCAAGCATCTGGTCGAGTCTGCGCATTTGGCCGGCATGATGGCCGCCGAGCTGCGGCTGGATCCGCCGCTGCTCAAGCGGTGCGCGCTGCTGCACGACGTCGGCAAGGCGCTGACCCACGAGGTCGAGGGCAGCCACGCCCTGATCGGGGCGGAGATCGCCCGCAAGTTCGGCGAGGCGGAGGACGTCGTCCACGCCATCGAGGCTCACCACAACGAGATCGAGGTGCGTACCGTCGAAGCGGTGCTTACCCAGGCGGCCGACGCGATCAGTGGCGGCCGCCCGGGGGCGCGCCG
>JBBSGI010000118.1:0-5268 GCA_038254365.1 Propionibacteriales bacterium | reverse complement strand
GAGGTAGCGGCTGAAGAACGCCGCCTCGACGTCGTCGCGGGAGAAGCCCCAGCCCATCTGGGTCAGGTCGTTGGTGCCGAAGGAGAAGAAGTCCGCCGCCCCGGCGATCTGCCCCGCCGTCAGCGCGGCCCGCGGCACCTCGATCATGGTCCCGATCAGGTAGTCGACCTCGACACCGGTCTCGGTCGCCACCTCGGCCAGCACCCGCTCGGCCTCCTCGCGGATGACCTCCAGCTCCTGCACCGCACCCACCAGCGGGATCATGATCTCCGGCTTCGGGTCGGCGCCCTGCCGGCGGCATTCGGCCGCTGCCTCCGCGATCGCCCGCACCTGCAGGGCGAACAACCCGGGCACCACCAGGCCGAGCCGTACGCCGCGCAGCCCCAGCATCGGGTTCTGCTCGTGCAGCCGGCGGACGGCGGCGAGCAGCACGGTCAGCTCGGCCAGCGACCGGCCGGAGGCCGGCGGCGCGCCGGTCGCCTCCGCCACGGCGACCTCCACCGCAAGGTCCTCCATCGAGGGCAGGAACTCGTGCAACGGCGGGTCCAGCAGCCGCACCGTGACGGGCAGCCCGTCCATGGCGGTGAAGATGCCGACGAAGTCTGCGCGCTGCAGCGGCAGCAGCGCCTGCAGGGCGGAGTCCCGCTCGTCGTCGGTGGCGGCGAGGACCAGGTCCTCGACCAGCTGCCGACGGTCACCGAGAAACATGTGCTCGGTCCGGCACAGCCCGATGCCCTGCGCGCCGAACCGCCGGGCCCGCTCCGAGTCCGCCGGGGTGTCGGAATTGGCGCGCACCCTGAGCCGGCGGGCTTCGTCCGCGTGGTTGATCAGCCGGTGTACGGCGCCGACCAGCGGACCGGCGGCCGCCGCCGCCGGATCGATGGTGCCCTCGAAGTACTGCACCACCGGCGACGGCACGACCGGGACCTCGCCGAGGTAGACCGCGCCCGACGTGCCGTCGATGGAGACGACGTCACCCTCGTTGACGGTCACGCCACCCGGGGCGGTGAAGCGCCGGCCGCGGACGTCGACGTCGAGCTCCTCGGCCCCGCAGACGCAGGTCTTGCCCATGCCGCGGGCCACCACGGCGGCGTGGCTGGTCTTGCCGCCCCGGCTGGTGAGGATGCCCTGCGCGGCGATCATGCCGCCGAGGTCGTCGGGGTTGGTCTCCCGGCGTACCAGGATGACGCGTTCACCCGAGGCGGCGAGCTCGACGGCGCGCTTGGAGTCGAACACCGCCGAACCGACCGCCGCGCCCGGCGAGGCGTTCATCCCGTTTGCGATCTGCCGCTTGTCCGAGTCGTCGTCGAACCGCGGGAACATCAGCTGGGCGAGCTGCGCGCCGGTCACCCGGCTGAGGGCCTCGTCCAGATCGATCTTGCCCTCGTCGACGAGCTGGGTGGCGATCCGGAAGGCCGCCCCCGCGGTCCGCTTGCCGACCCGGGTCTGCAGCATCCACAGCTTGCGCCGTTCGATCGTGAACTCGATGTCGCAGAGGTCCCGGTAGTGGCCCTCGAGCTTGGCCATGATCTCGAGCAGCTCGTCGTACGCCGGCTTGTCGATGTTCGCGAGCTGGTCGAGCGCCTTGGTGTTGCGGATGCCGGCGACGACGTCCTCGCCCTGGGCGTTCTCGAGGTAGTCGCCGTAGACGCCCGAATTCCCGCTGCCCGGGTCGCGGGTGAAAGCCACGCCGGTGCCGGAGTCCATACCGAGGTTGCCGAACACCATCGAGCAGACGTTGACGGCGGTGCCCAGGTCGGCCGGGATGCGTTCCTGCCGCCGGTAGAGAATGGCGCGGTCGGCGTTCCACGAGTCGAAGACCGCCTTGACGGCCAGGTCCATCTGCTCGCGCGGGTCGCTCGGGAACTCGCGCCCGGTCTCCGAACTGATGATCTTCTTGTACTCGTCGACCACGCTGCGCAAGTCGTTGTCGTCGAGGTCGAGGTCGTTCTCGGTGCCCCTGCCCGACTTGACCTCCTCGAGCGCCTCGTCGAAGCGCTCACCGGAGATGCCCAGCACCGTCTTGCCGAACATCTGGATCAGCCGGCGGTAGGAGTCCCAGGCGAAGCGCTCCGAGCCGGCCTGCTTGGCCAGACCGGCGACGCTGTCGTCGTTGAGGCCGATGTTGAGGACCGTCTCCATCATCCCCGGCATCGAGAACTTGGCACCGCTGCGGACGCTCACGAGGAGCGGGTCATCGGGCTGACCGAGCTTCTTGCCCATGGTTTCCTGGAGCCGCTCGAGGTGCTCGCCGACCTCCGCGTCGAGCTCCTCGGGCACGTCACCGGTCTCGAGGTAGGCCTTGCACGCCTCGGTGGTGATGATGAAGCCCGGCGGGACCGGGAGCCCGAGGTTGGTCATCTCGGCGAGGTTGGCTCCCTTGCCGCCCAGCAGGTCCTTCATGTCCCTGCTGCCCTCGGAGAAGTCGTACACATACTTCGTCACGGGCCCGCTCCCTCGCCGCCGACTGCCCGGTCAGGCTATCGGGACGGCGTACGCCGCTCTTGATGGCGCCGTGCCGGGGCCCGGCTCCTTGATCCATGTACCTCCGGTGTCGTCAGGGCGGCACCAGCGGTACATGGATCAAGAACCGTAGTGCGGTCCTTGTGGTGGTGTGGAGCGCGGGTCGGCTGTCCACAGCGGGCCTTATCTTGCTTCGCAGCTGTCAAGCATGGCCGCACGGTGGCAGCCATGCTCCCACCACAGCTGGAAACTCAGATCGCCAGACAGGACGGACTCGTGCGTCGTGGCCAGGCGCTCCAGGCGGGGCTGACCCCCAGCGCGCTCCGGCACCGGTTGCGTCCCAGTGGCCGGTGGCAGGTGGTCCTGCCTGGCGTCTACGCCACCTTCAGCGGAGAGCTGCTGCTCCGGCACCGGCTGCGGGCAGCCCTGTTGTGGGCCGGGACCGATGCGATGCTGGGCGCGTCCACGGCGGCCGTGGCGCACCGCCTCCGAGCGGCTCCCCGTTGCCCGCACGTCCACCTCCTGGTCGCGGCGAACACAAGGCCGGCCAACACCGACTACGTCGTGGTGGAACGCACCTCGCGGCTGCCCTCGCCCGTGTGGATCGACGGACTACCGACCGCTCCGCTGGCGCGGACGGTCCTTGACACTTGCCGTCAGCTGAACGACCTGTCCGAGATTCGCGCCATCCTCGCCGAGGCCGTGCAAAGCAGGGACGTCCCCATCGGGCGGCTGGCAGAGGAGCTGCGGGCCGGTCGCTCGCGAGGCACCCGGCTGGTGCGCGAGGTGCTCGGAGAGGTCGGCGCGGGCGTACGGTCGGTCGCCGAGGCCCAGTTCCGTCGGTTGGTTCTCACCAGCCGGGTGCTGCCTGTTCCCCTCTTCAACTGCTCGCTCTACCGGGAGGGCGGCCGCTGGCTCGCCGACCCCGACGCCTACTGGGACTCGGTCGGCCTGGTCGCCGAGGTCGACTCTCGCGAATGGCACTTCTTCGCGGCCGGCTGGGAGCAGACGATGCTTAGGCACGAGCGGCTTGAGGCGATGGGGCTGCACGTCGTACACGTGACACCCGGTCGCATTCGCCGGGATCCGCAGGGCCTGCTCGCCAGCCTGGAGTCGGCATACCAGTCCGCACGAGCCGAGCGGTCGCCAGCGGGAATCACCGTGGTGAACGGACCGCGCGACCAACGTCAGGCCTCCTGAGGCCTGCATCAAGGGGACGACTTCAGTCAGCCGCAGTTGAACGAACTCCGCGCCTTGTTGTTCCCCTCGTTGGACTCCGTCACCACGTTCCGCGGGTCGACGATCGCGGTGTAGGTGTGCGATCCGCTCAGGTTGCGAGGGTCGAGCACCCCGACCCGCTTCGACTGTCCCGGCGCGAGCGTGAACGGCGGACTGGTGAAGGCCTGGAAGGTGTTGCAGCCGCAGCCCTCGCGGAACAGCACCACGACGTTGTTCGCCGTGGCGTTGCCGATGTTCTTCGCCAGGCCCGAGATGTGCTCGCCGGCTGAGTCCTTTACCAGTTTCAGGTCGGTGACGATGAGGTCAGGCTTCTGGTCGAACCGGCCGATCAGCCGCGGGCCGCCCGACTGCCGGGCGATCGTGGCGTACGCGTCGTGGTAGTTGTCGATCGTCGGGTCGGTGTCGCGAGCACCGGTGACACAAGGCCCGGTGCAGCCGTCGGCGTAGCCAACGACGGCCCTGCCCTGCGCATCGAGGTCCAGGTCCATGAAGTCGAGCAGGTTGCGGTCCTCGCCGCAGGTGGTGCCGCCGGTGCAGATGGAGCCGCGCTGTACCGGGTCGTTTGGCGTCGCGTCAACGGTAACCCAGGACTGCCCGCCGTCGGTCGTCGTGGCGACGTAGAGATGCCACACGCCCTTGAAACTCGGCGTGCCATCGGTGTCGTCGTTGTCCTGGTAGTCGCCGGCTGTCTTGGTCCCGAGGAAGGCGTACGCCGCGCGGTTGTCGTCACCCGCGATGACGGCCGGGAAGACGATGTTCTTCAGCCCCAGCTGGGCGCCGACGTCGGTGTCCCGAATCCAGGTCTCGCCCTGGTCGTGCGATACCGCGATGCGCGCGGTGGCGAACTTCGCCGGGTCGCTCAGATCCCGGTTCTGGTAGCCCATGTACACCGTGTTGTTGGAGCCGATGCCGACGGACGGGTCGCTATCACCGCTGCGGCCGAGGCTGGTGGGCACCCGGCGGACGGTCCAGCGCAGCCCGTTGTCCCGCGAGACGGCAACGGCCTGCTTGCCGTTGCAGTTCTTGTTCGGCAGATAGACCGTCCCATCTGGAGCGACCTTGACGTGACCGTGCAGGCCGGCGCAGTCCTTGATCGTGTACGGCTGACTGGAGATCGGGAAAGTAGTCCCCCCGTCCATGCTGAGCGAGCATTGGGCCTCGACGATGTTCTGCGAGCAGTAGTAAACGGCGTGCGGGTACGGCGTGGTCGGGCCGAGCGTGCTGTTCTTCGAGAACGGACCGCCGCCCAGGCTCTGATGATCGGCCCCCTGCACCACCCCGCCGCCCTGGCTGGGCTTCCAGTTGTCGCCATCATCGTCGGTCAAGCACGTCGCGCTGTTGAGAAGGACCGGGTTCGCAAGTAGCTGCGAGGAGAACGTGCGGCCCAAAGTGTTGTCCGTGAACAGGTACGGGTCGAGGCTGGTGGCCTGGGTGCAGTCCGGCGGGCGGGCGCTCTTGTCGGTCCAGATGGCGCTCGACGACGAGGCGGTGTCGACGAAGTTCACCCGGTAGGTAGTGAGTCCGGCCTGGTACATCGCCGCGCCGGTCTTCCAGTTGATCCCGACG
>JBBSGI010000117.1:0-5289 GCA_038254365.1 Propionibacteriales bacterium | reverse complement strand
CTGCGGGTGAAGCTGCCGCTCGGGAGAAGGACGACGTTGTCCGGCGGGGTGATGGGCTGGCTCTGGGATGGCGCGCCGACCTTCTGGAAGAGGGAGTCTGCCTGTGGCAGCTCCACGACCCCGGAGACTCGGACCGTGAACGGCCCTCGCCCGGCGGTATGCACGGTCACGCTGTCGCCGGGGCCCACGTGGAGGTTGGCTGCCGTCTGTTGCGCCACCAGCGCGCCACCCAGCGACCCCGTGAGCAGGCGAAGTGACTTCGGGAAGGTGGCGGCGTAGGTGGAAGGGATGCCCAGCACCTTGGCCGCGCCGGTCGTCTGCGTCGTACCTGCAGTCGTCGCCTGCAGCCCGGTGGAGTCCGCGAACCAGACCGGTACTGCCGCGCGGGTGCCACTGTCGCTCTGAACCGTTCTGAGCACCTTCGCCGCACCTACGGCGGCGTTGGGCCGTACGGCGACCTGCCAGTCGACTGCAACGCCAGCCGTGGCGCGGCTGGTCATCGTGGCCTCCGATGCCACCAGGAAGCTTCCCAGTGAGGCCAGCAGCGCCACTGCCAGAGCAATGCCGAAGCCGGCGCCCAACAGGCGACCCATCCGCCGACGCAGAAGTCCCTTCACCCAGAGGCGGATCATCGAACCCCCCCGGTTGCGGGCTGGATGAGGTCGATCCGGCCGTCTCGCAGCCGCCAGATGGAGTCCATCCGATCAGCGATGCGGACGTCGTGCGTGGACACCACCAGGCCCGCCCCGAGCTCGGCTGCGGTCGCGAGCAGGCCGTCCACCACAAGGTCGGCCGCGGCGTGGTCCAGCTGCCCTGTGGGCTCATCGGCCAGGATCAGCCGTGGGCGGGTCGTCAGCACCCGCGCCACCGACACGCGTTGCGCCTGTCCTCCGGACAGCTCCTCGGGCAGCTGGTCGGCGAACCCTCGGATGCCGAGGTCGTCCATCGTGCCCAAGGCCTGGCGCTGCGCGTCGGCGTGCCCGACGCCCCGCAGAACGAGCGGCAGGGCCACGTTCTCGACGGCGGTAAGGGTGGGGATCAGGCTGTTGCCCTGGAACACCACGCCGACCAGCGTCGGGTCGTCCTGCGGCCGCCCGCCGAGGGCCGGCCAGGAGATGGTCCCCCTCGAAGGCGTGTCCAGGCCCGCCAACAGGTGAACAAGCGTGGTCTTCCCGGAGCCGGACGGACCGACAAAGGCGATCCGCGCCCCCTGCTCCGCGCGACACGAGACGTCGTGCAGGGCTACGACGGCCCGGTCGCCCGACCCGTAGGTGCGGGTCACGCCCTTGCAGGTGAACAGTGGATCGGGTGCGCTCATGGTGTCAACACTCCATCGGTCAGTGACAGGACGTGGTCGGCTGCTCGTCGTACGGCGGGGCTGTGGCTCGCGATGAGGACTCCGGCGCCCGCTCCGGCTCGCTCCTTGAACAGGGCGAGGATGCGCTGCTCGGTTGCCTCGTCGAGCTCGCCGGTCGGTTCGTCGGCAACCAGCATCCGGGGATGGTTGGCGAGGGCCACGGCCAAGCCGGCCCGGGCAGTCTCCCCACCTGACAGCTCGTGCGGATAGGCGTCCTGCCGGTGCCTGATCCCGACGGCCTCCAGCACGTCATCGGTCGACGCCCGCCGCCCGGCGAGGCGCTGCGAGAGCCGGACGTTGCCCGCGACGCTCAGGTGCGCGACCAGGTTGCGCTCCTGCCCCATGACGCCGATCGCCTCAGCACGGAGCCGGGCACGCTGCGCGTCCGGGCGATGGCTCATCCGCTGGCTCCCGAGCCACACTGTCCCACCGGACGGCTCGTCGAGGCCGGTCACGCACGACAGCAGGGTCGACTTGCCGGAGCCTGACGGTCCCACCACCACGACGACCTGGCCGGGTTCGACCTCGAAGGAGACGCCCCTCAGGGCCAAGGTCTCCTCGTCGCCGGCTCGGTAGAAGCGGTAGAGCCGGTCCGCGGTCAGGACGGCTTCCGAGTCGCTCATCGCCACTGCAGCGAGTCGCTGACCAGGCGCCAGGGGTCGACGTTGTCGGCGCTCGTGGGTCCGGTCAAGGTGAGGATGGCTTCCTGACCGTGGTTCCAGAACTCGTACCGCTCTGCGGTGTCGCGAACCACCTTCCCTGTCACGGGATCCGCCGCCGAGTCGAGGTCGTAGGTGACCAGGACCGCGCCGCCGTGCTGACGCTGGATCTGGCTCACATGAGGGTTGGCGAACTTCGGCTGCGTACGTCGAAGCGCCGGGATGTCCTGGGAGGTAGCCGAGGCCACCGTGGGTTTCTGGGCCGCTGGGGTCACCTGAATGGCGATGCTGTTGTAGTGGTCCGTGAAGGTGGTCACCCCGTTCGAGGTCGATCTGGCCCAGCCCTCCGGCACCTTGATGTGCACGTTGCTGCCCGGTACCCCGAAGTCGACGAACACCTGGTTGTCAGGGATGTCGCCGGGCGGCCGGAACTCTGTCGCGGGCGCCGGACCCGGCGCGGTGGCGGTGGCAGTGGTGGGCGGCGTCGTTCCTGCCGGCGGCTTGGTGTGGGTGGTCGGGGGGGTAGGTGTACCGGGGGAGGTGGTCGGGGTCTGTGCGCTGGTCTGTGCCTGGCTGCTGCACGCGCCCAGCCCTGCGATGAGCGCGACGGCCAGGGGAAGGGTGAGAGTCTTGCTGTCGAGCACCATCTGGTCTCCTTCGGTCAGGTCCTTCCACGGTAGGAAGCGGCATGCCACCTGACGGCCAGCCGAAGGTAAGGGAGCGGCAAGAGGAGGCGGGTAGTTGCGGAGCGAGATCATGCGCGTGGCGATGGTGGCCGTTCTTCTCGCGGTCCTCGTTCTCGGAATTCCCCTTGCCTTTGCGATCAGAAGCGTCGTACTGAGTGACGAGCGCGGGGAGCTCCAGCGACTGGCGCTGAGTGCCGCCGTGACCGTCTCGCCTGCCTTCTCGTCCGGGGATCCCATCGAGCTCCCCGCCTCCGACGGCGACGTCGCCGTCGGGGTCTACGACCGCACCAACCGTCGGGTCAGCGGGCAGGGGCCGGTGATGCTCGACCCGCAGGTCCGAGGCGCCTTCTCCGGATCCTCGTTCAGTGGCGGCGTGGGCTCGGAGCTGGTGGTAGCGACCCCCGTGAGCTCGGGCGAGCGGGTCATCGCTGTCGTCCGGGCTGCAACGCCCGAGTCCGCGGTGCGCCTCCGCGTTGCCGCCTGGTGGGCGGTGCTGCTCGCGGCATGTGGCTCTGCCGCGTTGCTGGCCGGAGTCGTGGCGGCCCGGCAAAGCCGGCGGCTCGCGCAACCGCTCGTCGTGCTCGCAGGCAGTGCCCGCCGGCTCGGCGAGGGTGACTTTACCGTGCTGCACGAGCCGAGCGGCGTCCGCGAGACAGACGAGGTCGGGATCGCCCTGGACACAACGGCAAGGCGCCTGGGGAGCCTCCTTGAACGCGAGAGGTCGTTCGCCGCGCGAGCCTCTCACCAGCTGAGAACTCCGTTGACTCAGCTCCAGCTCGAGCTTGAAAGCGGTCTCGGCGCCGACGATCCAGAGCTCCGCGGCGCCGCTCGAGCCGCCGTGGAGATCGCGGAGCGCCTGTCGGAGACCATCGACGACGTCCTGGCCTCGGTTCGGGCGGGCGGTAGCAGCGAACGACTTGACATCGAAGGACTCCTGGAGCAGCTGCGCACCATCTGGCAAGGCACTCTGGCGTCGCAGGGCCGGCCGCTGCGCGTTCGAGTTGATGGGCCGCTGGTGGCTTCGGCGCGCCTTCCGGCCGTGCGGCAGATCCTCCAGGTGCTCCTCGACAATGCCCTCAAACACGGCGCCGGAGAGGTGACGCTGCGAGCGAGGAAGACACACGGGGCGATTGCCGTGGACGTCATCGACCAAGGGTCTGCCCCTCCGCTGAGCATCCGGCGGTCCGATGCGCGCATCGGGTTGGCGATGGCGTTGTCTCTCGCGGAGGCCGAAGGTGGTCGGCTGCTGGTGTCCCAAGGAGCAGGAGGCACCCGGTTTACCGTGGTCCTGCTCCTCGCTGCACCCCCGAGCTGAGCGTCCACGCCGGCGACCGGTGCGTCGGCGGCCGGTCAGAGCAAGGCCAGCCGCGCCAGCCGCTCGACCAGCTCCCGCTCCTCGTAGGCGAGGTGCGACAGCAGAGTGTCGCTCAGCGCGTCGACGGCCTTGCGGAGCGCGGCCATCCCGTCCGGAGCTGTGACCAGCCTGACGAGCGCCCGGTCGACCTCCTCCAGCACGTTGTGGATGCTCCGGTGCTCCTCCTCGAGCCGGGCGATGACGGGGCCGAGTCGTGGGTCACCGCGTCCAGTTGTTCTGCCGGAGCGTCATCACGTTGATGGCCGAGCGCGCCGACGCGACGTCCATCGCGCCTGCTGCCACCTGGTCGATGAGGCCTTCGATCTGACTGAGCTCGGATCGCAGGGCGTTGTGGACATCGACGAGCTCCTGTCCGGAGGCCCGCTCCTCGAGGGTGTAGCTGCGTGCCGGGTCGGGCTTCCAGGATGCCTGACCGCCTGCGCGCGAGCCGCCCCGACCGGGAACGCTCGGCGCCCCCTCCGCGTCCAACCACTATGAGAACGCGCCGAACGGTGCCCGGCTTCGCAGGCGTCCTCCTCGTCCTCCTGGGCGGGGCGGGATGCGGGGCCGGCTCGTCCCTCGACCCTCCAGCACCGGCCTCCTCGTCCGGAGTGCGTGGAGTCGCTCTGGTGGACGGGGGCTGTCCGGTGATCAAGGCCAACGAGCCATGTCCTCGTCATTCGCTGGCGGCGCACATCGTGGTCACGACCCGGGGGAGCGAGACGTCGGTCGCCAGCGTCGACACGGGCGCCGGTGGCAGGTTCGAGATCACGCTTCGACCGGGCTCGTACGACGTCCACGCGACCAGTGCCGCCGGCGGGCCACTGCCGGTGGCACCGGCCTACCCAGTGACGGTGCACGCGCATGCCTTCGCCACCGTGCGGATCCAGTTCGACTCAGGCATCCGGTAGTAGCCTCCTAGCCGGCCGGATCCGGTGGTGGCCCCGGCTCGGCAGCACCCGCGCGCTCGTCGCGGTCGGCCCACTCCAGCAGCCGCTCCAGGGAGAAGGCAGTTTCATCGATGCCGGCATGGAGGTCTCCGAGCTCGGCGAACCTGGCGGGCACCGTCGAGATCGTGCACTCCTGCGGCACCACGTCGTCGATCTCGTCCCAGCGGATCGGTGTCGAGACGGTCGCCTCCGCAACGCCCCGCACCGAGTAGGCGCCGGCGATCGTATGGTCACGAGCGTTCTGGTTGTAGTCGACGAAGACCGTTGTCGGGTCCCGGTCCTT
>JBBSGI010000116.1:0-5330 GCA_038254365.1 Propionibacteriales bacterium | reverse complement strand
GGTCCGCCAGCCCGGACTGCCGCATCCAGTGGCACAGGTACGTCGCATCGCCACCGTCCACCAGCAGGACGTCAACATCGCGGACCCAGGGCACCCACCGCTCCTCGCCGATGCTGGGCAGCGCGGGCAGCTCGAGGACGCCCACCGACTCCCAACCGAGGCTGCACATGTGCCACGGGGGCTCGCCGACGACGAAGCGCCGCACCGAGGCGGGCCCGCACATGGGGTGGCCCCACTGCGCCGTGGGGATGCAGAGGGCGCTGGAGTCGGCGATCGGCTTGCCCAGCAGGCCGACGAGCGCATCGCGGATGCTTGTGTTCGTGACGCCGCCGGATGTGAGAAGGAGCTTCAAGATGTCTCCCGATTCGAGTGCAATGGATTGGCTGGGAGCAGTTTAAGTTTAAGAAGCGAGGCCCGCATACTCGCGGAGGGTTCAGGCACACCGGGAGCGTCACTAGCCCGAAGCCGACGGGCACCGTCGGACTTATGCCTGAAGGAGAGGACCGCTCAGACCAACTCGCCGCGCTTCCTGCCCAGGTAGGCGCGCTCGGCGGAATTCTGAGTGGCGGCGATCGCGGCGTCGTATGCCTCCTTTGCCTCGGTGCTGCGGCCGAGCCTGCGGAGGAGATCGGCGCGGGCGGCGTGCCACGCGTGGTAGCCCATGAGCGGCAGCCGGTCGACGATCGCGAGGGCAACCTTCGGGCCGTCCAGCTCCGCGACCGCGACCGCGCGGTTGAGCGCGACGATAGGCGACGGATCGAGACGGGTCAGCCGGTCGTACAGTGCGACCACCTGCGACCAGTCCGTGTCCGACGCGGTGGGGGTGTCGGTGTGGACGGCGTTGATCGCGGCGAGTATCTGGTAGCGGCCGGGTCGGTTGATCGCCAGGCAGTTGCGGATCAAGGCGTGGCCCTCGGCGATCAGCGCGCCGTCCCAGCCGGCCCGGTCCTGCTCGTTGAGCGGGACTAGCTGCCCGTTCCGCGCGCGCGCCTCACGCCGGGCCTCGGTGAGCAGCAGCAGTCCGAGCAGGCCGGCCACCTCCGGCTCCTCGGGGAGCAGTTGGCGGAGGACCCGTGTCAGCCGGATGGCCTCGCCGGTGAGTTCGGCGCGGATCGGGTCGCCGTCCCCGGTGGCGAGGTAGCCCTCGTTGAAGACGAGGAACAGTACCGCCAGTACGCCGCCGAGCCGCTCGGGGAGGTCGGCGGCCTCGGGCACCCGGTAGGGCACCCTCGCCGCCGCGATCTTGCTCTTGGCCCGGGTGATCCGCTGCGCCATCGTGGTCTCGGGCACGAGGAAGGCCTGCGCGATCTCGGCCACGGTCAGCCCACCGAGGAGGCGGAGCGTCAGCGCGATCCGCGCCTCCGGCGCGAGCGCCGGATGGCAGCAGGTGAAGAGCAGCCGCAACCGGTCATCCTCGACCGGTCCGGTGGGCTCGTGGGGCCTGTCGTCGTAGTGCATGGAGGCCGCCTGGTGCTTTGCGTCGCGCTGCTTCTCGCGGCGGATCCGGTCGATAGCGCGGTTGCGCGCGGTGGTGGTGAGCCAGCCGCCGGGGTTGGGAGGTACGCCGGACTCCGGCCACTTCTCCAACGCGGCCACGAGCGCCTCACCCGCCGCCTCCTCGGCGATGTCGATGTCACCGAAGCGGCGGACGAGCGAGGCGATCAGGCGGCCGTACTCCTCGCGGAAGACCCGCTCGACGGCCGCCGTTCCGCCCTTCATCGATCAGTCGTCGTTCTGGCCGGCTCAGGCGAGGCCGTCGAACGGACGGACCTCGACCTTGCCCCGGCACGCCTTGGACCCCTCGGCCGCGAGCTGGAGCGCCACGTCGAGGTCGGGCGCTTCGATGACCCAGAAGCCCCCGATGACCTCCTTGGTCTCGAGGTAGGGGCCGTCGGTCATCACCGGCGTCTCACCTTGGCCGTCGACGACGGTCGCGGTCGATGACGCTTGAAGGCCACCGGCGAAGACCCAGTAGCCATCGGCGTGAAGCTTGTCATTGAAGGCGCCGGTCGCGGCGAACGCCTCCTCCATCTCCTCCTTGGAACCGTAGTTGCCGTAGTCGTCCCTTTCGGCGGGGCCGTGCACGCTCAACAAGTAGTGCGTCATCCCACATCTCCTCAGTTCCGGGCGGTCCCGATGACCGCCTTCCACCTCCACCACGAACGGCATCCCGCCGATACGACAACCTGCCACAGAGATTTCCCGATCGGGGTCCTGGTGTGCGAACCGTCCGCCTCGGCAGCCTCGAGCCCACCCCACTCATCGGGAACGAGCATGCAGACGAGTGACTCCGTCCAACCCTTCAGGTAGCGGTCGACGGGCCAACCGGCGACCCTGCTCATCGACGATCTCCACATCATGATGATCCTCAGTCCAGTCGTCGCCGACGAACAACACCCGCAATCTCCCGCACGCTCGATCATGGACCTCTAGCTCAGCAGCGCGGAGGAGACATCCAGCGTCCTCATGGTCAAGTGCTCACCGACAACACCACCCTGGGCACGACATCCCAGCAGCGGTTGCGCCTCCTCACGACGAGCGGCCGCACGGTCTGGGGCAGAAGCCATGAGTGCCCTCTGAAGTGATCCGGAGGATGATCTGACGAGGGCTCCACCTCTGCCGCACCGGGGACCCTCCCTCGCGATATCTCCTCAGTGTCGGGGTCCGTTCTGCGACATTTCGGAAGGCTGGTCTCGGAGGTCGCCGATGGCCGCGAGAATGAGCCGGTGACTTCGACGATGAACGACCCGCTCTCTGTGCCCGCTCCCGACCTTGACGTCGAAGCACTGCACGCGTCTCTAGGCAGGTCCTGGGGCCTGGCGGGCGACCTCACGTCCGTGCATGGTGAGCGAGACCGAAACTTTCGCCTCGATGCGGCCGGGGGCCGCTACCTGCTCAAGGTGCACAACCCCGCCGACGGGGAGGCGGTGCTGGACCTGCAGTGCTCTGCGTTGCGCCACATCCGAGCGGTTGCACCAGACCTGCCGGTGCCCGCCGTCGTGTCGACGCGGGACGGTCGATCGTGGATGGATCTGATTGGCCGCGACGGCCGCCACTCGCTGGCATGGGTGATGACCTGGCTGGACGGGCGGCATCCGGAGCCAGAGATGCTGGCACCTCCACAGCTGCGTGACTGGGGGCGCATAGCGGCCCGGATGGGGAAGGCGCTGCGCGGGTTCGTTCATCCGGCCGCGTGCTACTCAATTGCCTGGGACATCCGACGGTTGCCGCAGCTGCGCCCTTGGCTTTCCTCGGTAGCGGTGGACCGGCGGCCGGCGGTCGCGGCAGTGCTTGACCGGTTCGAGCAGCGGGTCGCCCCGGAACTGCGCGCGCTGCGCGCCCAGGTCGTGCATAACGACCTGGCCCCGACCAATGTGCTCGTCGACGACATGTTTCGGGTGACCGGTATCACCGACTTCGGGGATATGACACATACTGCACTGGTCTGCGACGTGGCGGTTTCGGCGGCGGACGTGCTGAGCGGTCGCACGGGTTGTCTGGAGCTGGCTTCCGAGGTGCTTTCCGGGTATGGCTCGATTACCCCTCTCGAGCCGGGCGAGCTCGCGCTGGTCGCCGACCTGATGGCCGCTCGCTACGCCGCGGCGATTTTGATCACCGCCTGGCGAACCCAGCGGCAGGGCTGGGCACCAGAGGTCGACGACGAAGCGCACCACCAGCTCGAGGCGATGCTTGACATTGGGCTCGACGCGCTGGCCGGCCGGTACATCACGGCGGTGCGCTCCGACTCGCCCGCCACGAAGTACGGCGGGCCGGTGTTGCCATACCCGCGTCGGTCTACCGAGGAGCTGCTCCGCGATCGGACGCGGACCCTGGGCGGCCTGGAGCTGAGCTACGCCCGGCCGCTGCACCTGGTTGGGGGGCGAGGGGTGTTCCTGGAGGCCGCGGACGGCCGCCGCTACCTCGACGCCTACAACAACGTTCCGGTGTTGGGACACTCGCACCCTGCTGTGGTCGACGCGGTCTGCTCGCAGGTCGCCACCCTCAACACGAATAGCCGCTACCTGCAGGAGGCTCCGGTCGAGCTTGCCGAACGGCTGCTGGCGACCATGCCCGACCGCTTCGACCGTGTGCTGCTGGTGAACTCGGGTAGCGAGGCCAACGACCTGGCCTGGCGGATCGCGCGGCACGCCACGGGCGCCTCGGGCGGGATCGCCACCAGCTGGGCGTACCACGGGGTCACCGAGGCTACCTTCGGGTTCTCACCGGAGAGCTGGGGAAACGTGGGCGGTCCTGGGCACATTCGGCTGGTGGAGCCGCCACCCGGCCCGCCGTTCTCTGTGGCCGAGGCGGTCGAGAGTCTGGAGGCCGCAGGACATGGCGTGGCAGCGATGTTGGTCGACGGGGTCTTCACCAGCGACGGGATCCGAGGACCCGCGCACCAATGGACGGTGGCGGCAGCCGCCACCGTCCACGATGCGGGCGGACTGTACGTCGCCGACGAGGTGCAGGCGGGTCACGGCCGCACCGGCGACGACTTGTGGAGCTTCCTGGCCGGGAACGTGCCCGCCGACCTGGTGACCCTCGGCAAGCCGATGGGAAACGGTTACCCGGTCGCGGCGGTTGTCGGTCCCGCTGAACTCGTGGACCCGTTCATGGAAGGCACTGACTACTTCAGCACGTTCGGTGGCGGCACCGCCGCCTGTGCCGCCGCCCTCGCCGTGCTGAGCACGCTCCAGGAGGACCGGGTCGTCGACCGAGTCGCAGCGGTGGGCGGCCGACTCGTCGAGGCGTTGCGGGGTGTCACCCTCGACAGAGACGACCTGGTGGACGTGCGCGGATGGGGGCTGGCGGTCGGTGTCGACGTGGTAGATCCTGCAACCGCTCGGCCGGACCCGCCGCGCGCCAGCCTAGTGGTGGACGGTATGCGCGACCGCGGTGTGCTGATCGGTCGCACGGGACGCGACCGTGCCACGCTGAAGATCCGGCCGCCCCTTGTCTTCGGTGACGAGCACATAAGCCTGCTCGCGGGGGTCCTGACAGCCAGCCTGGCTGCCCTGGGCTGACTTCGAAGGTGGCCACGCGGCCGCTTAGCCCGGATCCACCGATGAGCTGCGTCGGTTGGGCGTGCCGTAGAACGAGAATGCCCTTGCGTGGAGGGAGAATCGGAGTTCTTCAGGCAACGATTCGACCGAAACGCAAGGGGCATCTCTGAGGTGAAACTCTCTCACACGCTGCGGGCGACCTCGGCTGCCTTCGATGATCCCAACCTCGTGTCGACCGGCGGTCTGGTCCCGGTGCTCGCGTTGGCCCAGTCCGCTGGGCTGCGGGACCTGGCGCCGTCGCGCGCACGCTGCTTCGTGACCCGAAGG
>JBBSGI010000115.1:0-5568 GCA_038254365.1 Propionibacteriales bacterium | reverse complement strand
TTGTGGTAGGACTCGATGAGGGTCAGCCCGCTGCCGGTGCCCCGGCCCTCCGTCACCACCTCGATGGGCTCACGGTCGGGCAGCGGGTCGAGACCGATCAGCTCCATCTCGTGCACCAGCGCCCGGATCTTCTCCATCCAGTTGGTGTAGAGGTCGTTCCAGTTGCCGAAGTAGTGCCCGGCCCGCTCCAGGAACTCCGGCACGCGCGCCTCGACCTCGGCGGGGTCCGCGACGCCCACGGGCGAGAGGTAGGCGTACCCGTACAGGATGCGGTAGTCGATGCCCATGGCCGGCGGGATGACGTAGTGCCGGGTGTTGTACTGCGACAGCGAGGCGATGGCGTACTCGTAGAACGTCGCGTCCCAGGGCGTGAGCGCCATCGGCCAGTGCACGCCGTCCTGGAACCAGAACGCCCCTTCCTCGTGCTCCCGCCGGTCCTCACTGAAGACCGCCGAGTAGGAGTACAGGTCTTCCCAGTCCTCGGCGCCCTCGGGCACCGGGATGTCGAACGGACTGGGGAATCGCCGGTCGGTCATGACGTGCCTCCGTTGCTCCGGGCGTGCAAGGGTGAGCTGAGGGTCTTGACGATGCTCCGCAGCTGATCGCCAGGAACCGCGATGGGTGCGATTGGCCGGCGACTCCACACGGTCTCCGGCCGGCTCTGCAACAGCAGGACGTTGGCGTCGTCGGGCAGATCAGCGTCGACCGCCCACTCGATGTCCTGAGGGCAGCCGTAGTGCTTCTCCGCGGCCCGCGCGAGCCGGGCCACCGCGCGGATCTCTCCATCGGTCAGGCAGGGCTGGTCGCGCCGCTCGTCAGTGATCGCGACCCGCTCGATGCCGCGCTCCCCGAGTACGTACTCGTGCTCCTTGGTCGACACCACTCGATGGGTGATCTCGTACATCACCTTGTCGACCAGGTAGTTGTCGGGTGTGACCTCGCCGGCGACCACGGCCTCCCCGAAACCCCACGAGGCGTCGAGGGCCACCTGCGAGCGGTCGCCGTCGCGCGGGTTGAGGGTGAAGGCCACTCCGGCCGCCTTCGGCCGGACCATCTTCTGCACGGCGACGCTCATCCGCACGGCGTCGTGGGGATAGCCCATTGCCGCCCGGTAGGCGATCGCGCGTTCGGTGAACATGCTCGACCAGCAGCGCCGGAGCTTGCTGTGCACGCTGTCCGCGCCCTGCATCCAGAGATAGGTTTCGTGCTCGCCGGCGAAGCTCGCATCCGGCAGGTCCTCGCAGGTCGCCGACGAGCGTACTGCGACCGGGATCTGCGGGTCACCTGACAGCTCGCCCAGTTGCTGGTACGCCGCACGTACGGCGTCCTCGACCTCGGCTGGCACCGGCGCCGACTCCACAGCCTCTCGCAGGGCCGCGCTGACCTCGGCCAACCGGTCGAGGTCACTCGCGTCGAAGCTGCCCAGCAGGCCGGTGACGGCGCCCGCCACGTCAGGGTTGTTCTGGACGAACTCATAGGCGTCGGTGGTGACGGCGAAGCCGGGGGGCACTGGCATCCCGGCGCCGGTCATCGTGCCGAGGCTGGCGCACTTGCCGCCGACCCGAGCCGCGTGCTCGGGCTGGAATTCGGAGAACCAGAGGATGTAGCTCATGCCATTGCCTCCACAGGTGACGTCACCTTGTTCCAATCGGGGAGCGAGGACGGATCGGGTACGAGGACTTCCTGCACCCGGTTGCGGTAGGCCACGGTCGCCTGCGAGCCGCGGTCGTGTAGCCGGACCAGCACTTCCTCGGTGTTGTACGGCTCGCCGGGGTCGTAGCCGACCGCCCAGGTCGCGAACGCCCGGATCGGGCCGGAGTGTGTCGCGACGACGACCTTGGCACCTGGCACCTCGGTCAGCACCCGGCGGATTCCGGACCAGACGCGACGCACGCACGAGGCCGGCGGCTCGAAGTGAAGTAGCGGGATGGTCAACCACAGGTGGATCGGGTCGCCGCCACCCTGCTGCGTTGTCCAGAACCGGTCGACCTCGACCATCCACAGCGGCCGGTCGCCCTGCGCGATCCGCTCGTAGCGCTCGAGCATTTCGAGGTACTCCCGGAACGCCGCGGTCACGTCGCGCAGCCCGCTCGGGGTGGCCACCTGGAAGTTGAGGAATTCCGGCATCGGCGTGATCTGGCTGACCTCGGCGTCGCGTCCCCACTGGGCGAGGCCGTCGAGCAGCCCGCGCTGGAGGTGCTCGGCGGTCTGCCGGGCCCGGTTGGTGTCGGCGCAGACGATGCGTACCGGCTCCCCGTCGCGGACCGACTTGGACAGGTCGAAACCGCGCCGGTGGGCCTGCCACGACCCGAGCGGCGTGAGCCCCGCCTCGGTGGAGTAGCCCTGCGTCTCGCCATGCCGGACGAGGTGCACCTGCGCGACGGTGTCGGGCGCGAGCAGGTGACCGCCGGGCGGGAGTTCCTTCGTACGGGTGATCTCGGCCCACGCGCGGGTAGCGGGCAGCGGCTGGCCCTCCCAGACGACCGGCCCGGTCAGCGTCGAGTCGGCGCCGCGAGCGCGGAAGCGGCGCAGGTACAGCGGCGTGCCGGCATCGGAGCCGGCCCCATCGGCCCCATTGTCGGAGTCGGCGCTGTCGCCCAGCGCCCGGCGCTGACGTTCCTGGTGACGTGCCAGATACATCGGCGCGTCGGTGCGCTCGGTGGGGCGAGGGCGAGGGGCGCCGTTGGTCTCGCTCACGTGTGCACCGTGAAGAAGCGTTGGTTGACGACGCCGTCGTAGTAGAAGATCGCCCGGCCCATCTCGCCCTCGGTCCAGGTGATCGGTTCGGCGTCGGGGTCGACCCAGTAACCCCCGGAGTAGACCTCGTTGCGGTTGCCGGCCGGGTCGAAGAAGTACGTCGTGAAGCCGCGGGTGGCCCCGTGCCGGGTGGGGTTCACCTCGATGGGCACCCCGTGATAGCTGAGCAGGTCGGCGGCGTCCCGCACGGCGCTCCAGTCGTCGACGTAGAACGCGAAATGATGTAGCCCGCCCTGCGGTCCGGTGATCATGGCCAGGTCGTGCGGGGTGTGGGTCCGCTCCAGGAAGACCGCGATCCGCTGCCCGTCGTCGCCCATGATCTGCTCGGTGAGCCGGAACTCCAGGGTGTCGCGGAAGAACCGCAGGCCCTCGTCGACGTCCTCGGCGGTGAGGAACAGGTGGTCCAGCCGCGGTGGTGCGATGCCTACCAGCCCCAGCGGCCGGACCGGGGGGTTGGTGAGCGGTAGCAGGTTGCCGACGTTCTCCATGCCGTGCACCAGCTCGGTGAGGTGGCCGGTCGGGGAGACGAAGCGGATCGCCTCGCCGTGACCTGGTGCCAGGGTGCCGGCGGCGTGCCTGGTGACCTCGCAGCCGTACTGCTCGACCGCCTTCGCCAGCCGCTCCAGGTCGTCGGCGTGCTCCACCTTGAAGCCGACATGCTCGAGGCCGTGCGTGGCGGCGGCCTTGAGGATCACCGAGTGGTGCTGGTGCTCGTCCCAGCCCTTGAGGAAGACCCGATCGCCCTCCCGCGCGGTCTCGATCAGGCCGAGGACCTCGCAGTAGTAGGCCGTCGCGAGCTCGAGGTCGGGGACGCGGACCTCGACGTGCGACAGGCGCAAGATGCCCATGGGAGCCTTCCTCGTGGCCTTTGGCGGGAATGTGGCCTTTGGTGGGAACTACGTGTGGACCTTCATGAAGCGCTCGTTGAGGTCGCCTTCGTAGTAGAAGATCGCCTTGCCGATGTTGTCCTCGGTCCAGGTGATCGTCGGGAAGTCGGGATCCGGCCGGTAGCCGCCGGTGAAGACCTCGTTGCGGGTGCCGAGCGGGTCGAAGAAATAGATGGTGTTGCCGCGGGTGATGCCGTGCCGGGTCGGCCCGACGTCGATCTGGACACCGTTGTAGGCCAGGATGTCGGCTGCTTTTCGGATCTGGTCCCAGTCGTCGAGCCAGTAGGCGAAGTGATGCAGGCCGCCGTTGGGGCCGGTCACCACGGCCAGGTCGTGCGGTGAGTGCGAGCGCTCCATCCACGTGCCGATCTGGTGGCCGTTGCCGTCGAGCAACTGTTCGGTGAGCCGGAAGCCGAGCACGTCCATGTAGAAGCGGCTGGCGTCTCCCACCTCTTCGGCGGTCACCAGCAGGTGGTCCATCCGCGGCGGGGCGATGCCGCGCAACCCGTCGACGTAGGCCGGGGGATTGACCTTGGGCAACAGGCCGCCCACCTTGTCGATCTCGTGCACCAGGGTCATCACGTGACCGCTGGGGGTCTCGAACCGCACGCCCTCGCCCTGAGCCCGTTCCTCGTGGCGGGCCACCCGGCGCACGGGCATCCCGTACCGCTCGATGGCGATCTCGAGGTCCTCGAGGTCGTCGGACTGCTCGACCTTGAAGGTGAAGCCGTCGAGCCCGACCCGCGGCGAGTAGCGCAGCCGCAGCGAATGGTGGTCGACCTCGTCCCAGCACTTGAGATAGACCGAGCCGTCCGCGCGCTCGACCTCGAGCAGCCCCATGACGTCTGTGTAGTACGCCGTGGCCAGCTCCAGGTCCGGGACGGTGATGTCCACGTGGGAGAGCCGCAGGATGCCCATGCTGCGGAGGATCTGCCAACCATGTTCCGTTTTCAAGACCGCTGTTCCTCTATGCGGAACAGCCCGCGTGCCAGAATGTCGGTCGGGGGTCACCATGGCTGGCATGAGCGCTCCGACGGCCCGCCCGGAGGACATGCGCGCCGCGATGGCCGTTTTCGTCGCCGCGGCGCACGAGGCCTACCTCGCCCAGGCCAGGCTGTTGCCGCCGGCCGATCGAGCCCGGCTGCCGCTGATCAGCGCGGGCACCTTCACCGTCGTGGCCGCGGGGGCCCGAAACCTTCACGTGCTGGCCACCACCGAGGCGTTCCCGCCCCCGCGTGCCCCTGAGGTGGCGATCGAGGGAACTCTGGAGGGACTGTCCTGGCAAGTGCGCTTCTTCGACCCGGTCGTGCTGCCGGGCCTGGGCCTGGTGGACGAGTCGGCCGCCGCGGCCCCGGGTGAGGTGCGCCGGGTGCTCGGCGTGCGGACCGTGCTCTATCACCTCGTGGTCCAGCCGGGCGCCGGGCTGAACGCGCATCACGCCCTGCACATGGGCACCGCGCTGGCCAACAGCCACGCCACCCGAGCGCGCGACCTCGAGGCGATCCGGGCGCACGAGCCGCGGGCGGCCGGGCTGGTCGACGAGCTGGCCGGCGCCCTGCGGGCCGGCCTGCCCGTGGCGGCGGCGCTGCTGGCAGCGAAGATCGCGCCGCACGACGCTGTGGTCGCCGACCTCGCTCGCGAGCCGGCGCCCGATCCGCAGGCCGTCCTGGCCGCGCTGCTGGCCGCCGTACGCAAGGAGCCCGCAGGTAAGGAGTCCAGCCATGCCGGCTGACCCGCCGAACGGCAGGGTGAAGGGCCTGTCGTCGGTGACCAGTGCTGCGCGGCTGCTCAAGGAGTTCCGCCACGGCGAGCGCGACCTGGGCGTGACCGAGCTGGCGCGCCGGCTCGGCCTGGGCAAGAGCACGGTGCACCGCATCCTCACCACGCTCACCGCCGACGGGTTGCTCGAGCGCGACCCGAGCAA
>JBBSGI010000114.1:0-6086 GCA_038254365.1 Propionibacteriales bacterium | reverse complement strand
TAAGGCCCTGCCGTTCGCCCTGACCTACGACGACGAGATGGTCGGACAGGTGACCGTCACCGGCATCACCTGGGGATCGGCCCGCTGGGCTCAGATCGGCTACTGGATAGCGAAATCCCATGCCGGCAAGGGAATCATGCCGGTAGCGGTCGCCTTGGCATGTGACCACTGCCTCACCACCCTGGGTCTGCATCGCATCGAGATCGCCATCCGGCCGGAGAACATCGCGAGCCTCAGAGTCGTGGAGAAGCTGGGGTTCATCGCGATCGGAACGGCTCCGCGCTACCTGCACATCAACGGGCAGTGGCGGGACCACCTGCTGTTCGCGATCACAGGAGAGGATGTCCCGGAGGGACTGCTGGCTAGGGTGACCGCCAACCAGGCTTGAGGTCTGGGGGAGCGCCGCGCCGACTTTTATCTTGTTTCTCAGGCGACACACCGATGCTGCTGCGGCGTTGTGCTCTGGCGCGGCCATACCGTCATACCTGTGTTGACCGGAGTGATCTACGGCGCCATCGTCGTCGCATGGGCGACCTACCTTGTCCCGTTGGCGTTACGGCGCGACGAGCAGGCCACCCGGACCCGATCCATCGAGCGCTTCTCCACAGCCATGCGGGTCCTGGTGCGTCGCGGAGCCAGGGTCGAGGCATCGTCGCAGCGGTCGCCAGCTGACAGATCCGCGACTGACCGATCTGAGATCGGCAGGGCTGAGGCTGACAGATCCACGGCTGACCGATCCGCGGCTGACCGATCCGCGGCTGCCAGATCCCATGCTGGCAGGGCCGCTGTTGATGCGCCGCTGGCTCCCGAGCTCGAGTGGATGCTCGTCACCCCCAGGCCCAATCGCGCCGCTGAGCGCGCCGCGGCGGCCCGACGCCGGACAGTTCTCTATGTGCTGATGGGTCTCACTCTCCTGGTGGGCTTGGTCTCGGTCCTGGGTCTGCTCCCGTGGTGGTCCTTCGTCGCCCCTGTCGTGGCGATGGCCGGCTTCCTGGTGATCGCACGGCGGTCCGTCCGGAAGGCCAGCAAGCCCTACTGGGTCGAGGTGGCACCTGCCGTCGAGCCGGCCGAAGCAGCGGCGCCCGCCGAAGCCTCTGAGGACGGGTACGAAGCCACGGTCATCCTGACGGCGGCGCAGCGGCAAGCCGCCGCCGCACCGCGGGTCGCCAATGGTTCCACCTTGTGGGACCCGCTCCCGGTGACGCTTCCGACGTACGTCGACGCACCGGTCGCCCGCCGGGCCTTCCGCACCATCACCCTTGGCGCCGAGCTCCCCGCCGTCAAGGGCTCCCCCGCGCCTGCCGCGCCGGCCGCGCCCACGACTCCAGCCACGGACCTTGCCGACGACACCGCCGACATGGTCGACGACGTGATTGACGACGTGCCTCAGGCGGTCAACGGCTGAGTGCTCCACGGGCGTCCCCGGGGGCTCCGCTGGGCCGCGGCCACGGGCACCTGTCGCACGATCCCGGATGCTAGTGTTTGCCCTCGGTTTCACCCCTGCCGCGGGCACGCGGTGTGTCGGGGGCTGTGGCGCAGCTGGTAGCGCACCTCGTTCGCAACGAGGGGGTCAGGGGTTCGAGTCCCCTCAGCTCCACTCCGCGTGGCCTAGACGGATCCTGATGGGTTGAGGTCGCTCCGGCGCCCTCAAAACCTCATCATCCGTGGACGAGGGGACTCCATGTCGGGTCAGGCGTTGCGCAATGCCTTCACCAGCGAGCCGTAACGGGCCTTCAGACCGGCAACGGCTCCTGGAGTCTCGACCTGGCGGTGCTGTTCCTGGAGCTGGCGACCCGCGCGGTTGTTCCTGGCGAGTTGTCGTCGTTGCGTGTTGTACTCCTCCAGCAGGGCACACAGCGCCTCGACGCCGGCGTCGAGCAGGGCGGCGTCGGGAATCGACTCGGGCCGCAGGCTAGCTCCGGCGCGAGGCTCCGTCGTACCAGAGCCGATCAGCTCGGTGGCGTCGCCCACGATGTCGACGCCCTGCTGTTGGAGGTCGGCCACCCGCTCCAGGGACCGCTCGACGGCGTACATCCGGTCGCCGTCACTCAGCGCGACAGGCGAGCCGGGAGACCCCGACAGGACCCTCTTCGCGAAGACTTCCTTCACGGTCTCGACGTACGCCCCGGGCATCGGCAACCGGTGGTTCAGCCGCTGGTTGACTCGTCGCAGCAGCTCCGCCCGCTCAGCCGACAGCGACGAGTTGGCGGACGATGTCGCGGCATCGAAGCGATCCGGATCGAGGCCGAGCACGGTGGCGAACCGCCGCCACAGTACGTCGCGGGCGGTGCCCTGCGGCGGGACCGTCACGACGTGGATGTTCTGCGGCGGCACGGCGCCGCCCCAGCGCCGGCAGATGGATGCCGAGTCCTGGACCTTCCAGAACCACCGCGATGCTGGACCTCCGTCCCGCACCTCCCGGACAAACTCCGAGAACGTCGTCGACGAACGGTGCTTGACGTGTTCCTGCCACTCGGCCGGGATCTGGCGTTGCAGGTCTCGAGCGGTCACGACGACGTGCACCTCGGCGTCGATCCATGCCTGTACGGCGTGGGCAGCCTGCTCGGCGGAGGCGGCAGCGAGCAGCTCGTGCGAGACGAGTACGTCGCCGTGCCACCGCGAGCCGTCGTCGACCACCCGCTTCCAGATCCCGATGGCCCGCGGCGGGAACCGGGCCTGATGGGCGATCTCCCGCACGTCGGCACTGGCGAGGAAGTGGTCGTGGAAGGTGTCGAGTGGCAGCAGAAGACCTTCGTCCTCGGCCAGCGCACGCTGCGACCAGAAGACATCCTGAAGGTAGGTAGTCCCGGTCTTGGGGCTACCCACATGAAGGAAGACCCGTCTGGCCAAGGTTGACCTCTTCAGCGAGTTGGGGTGTTGTCCGCCGCGGCTACCGCCTCAGCGTGTCGCGACTCGGCGTCGCCCTGATGACGGCAGAGGCAAGAAGAGGTGAACAATTGACAGTCGGCCGGCCCCGGTGGCACCGGCGTTGCGCGGCGGGCTAGCGGATCCGCAGCACGAACACGCCCCATCCCAGGTAGCGACGGCCATACGCCAGGTGTGACCGGGTAGCCGTGGCGCGGAAGTCCCTCATCGCGGCGGCGGCCGGGTGGTCGACGTTCGCTGTCAGCCAGCGTTCGACCGTCCACCACTGCCCGGCGACGTACCGGTCCCAGCTGTCGCCGTCGGCGAGCACCATCTCGACGAGCTCGGTGCCTGTCGACTCGATCCGCTCCAGCGTGCCGAGCAGCGAGACGAACTCGCCTGGGCGGATGCCCATCCCTGCGTACGCCGCTTCCGGTGGGTC
The DNA here is from genome assembly GCA_038254365.1 of Propionibacteriales bacterium. Classification (GTDB taxonomy): domain Bacteria; phylum Actinomycetota; class Actinomycetes; order Propionibacteriales; family Nocardioidaceae; genus JAWWPG01. Next base: position 2,779 of record JBBSGI010000114.1, on the reverse strand, counting down.
CTCGTGCCAGAACGGCTCGCCTACGAGCAAGAGACCGCCCGGACGGAGAGCCGGACGCATCAGGTCGATCGTTCCGGGCAGCCCGTCACCGATCCAGGTCGCGCCGATGCACGAGACGATGTCATAGGACTCCGGCTCCGGCTGCGGGGTGACGCTGCTGGCGTCCGCCCGCTCGAACCGCACCCGATCGCTGACCCCCAGCTCAGCCGCGCGAGCCTCCGCCACCGGGATGAAGACGTCACTGATGTCGACGCCGAGGCCACCGATCCCGAACCGCTCCGCCCAGCTGCACAGCATCTCCCCCTTGCCACATGCCAGGTCGAGCTGCCGTTGACCCGGCCGCAGCCGGCAGACCTCACCGAGGAGCATGAGCTTCTCGTCGGTGAACGGGTTGAGGATCCGCTGCTCGGCCTCAGAGATCTCGTGCTGGCGAAGTCTGTCCATGGATCGTCATCGTCTCCGGTGCTTGGCGCGGGAACTCTCGGATGGTGGGGCGGGAGCTCTCGGATGGTGGGGCGGGAGCTCTCGGATCGTCGGAAGGGCGATCCTGCCAAGGCCACGTCAGCAAGGCGACCAATTACCGCCGAATTGCCGTGGGTCCTAGCGAGTTCCTTCAGACGATCCGCGGGCTGCGGCGCTCAACAGCGACGACGTCGCGCCACTGACCGGCCAGCGGGCCGTAGGTCATCTTTCCCACCCGCTCGCGCACGCCCACGACGCGGAAGCCCGACGCGGCGTGCAGGGCGAGGCTGGCGGCGTTCTCCGGGAAGATGCCCGACTGGATCGTCCAGATGCCGGCGGCCTCGGTGGACGCGATCAGCCCCGCGAGCAGGAGACGCCCGATGCTCCGGCCGGTGGCCGCCGGGTCGACGTACACCGCATGCTCCACGACGCCGGAGTACGCGCACCGGTCCGACGCCGCCGAGGCGGCGGTCCATCCGAGCACGCAGCCGCCCGCGGTGGTGACCACCAGCCGCTGCCCTGCCAGCCGGGACTCGTCGAAGCGTTCCCACGTCGGCGGCTCACTCTCGAACGTCGCGTGTCCAGTGGCGATGCCCGCGGCGTAGATGTCCCGCACCTGCGGCCAGTGCTCCGCCGTCATCGCGGCGATGCTGGCGGGCGCACCGCCGTTCAGCGTGAGAGTGAGCCCGCTCGAGTACGCGGCATACAGGCCAGCGGCCGGGTCGCCCGCCGAGCGGTCGTCCGTGTACGGCGGCTCACCGGCCGGCCAGACCCGGGTCGCCCGGTAGGAGAAGCCGTCCTGACGCGCAGGCTCCCACTCGACCTCGACGAGCGCCCCTTGCTCGAGGCTCCGGTAGCCCGCCGTCTGCACGGCGCTGTGGTGCGCCCAGCATCCACCTGGCGTCTCCGCCGTCTCGATGACGCCCCAGCCCTCCTCGGCGTACCACTCACGAACGGCTCCGCTCGTCGCCATGGGCCCAGTCTGTCAGCCGGTCTTGGGTGCGGGCCGCAAGCGTGGGGTCCGAGAGCGTGCGGCTCGCTCGCCGGACTCGGGCGCCTGGGACAGCATCCGCAGGACTGCGCGCTCGAGGGCGACCTGCCGGTCTGTCGGCGACTCGTAGGTGCGACGGACGGCCGCCTCGATGGTGACCCCGTCGTCGTACAGGTCGATGACCCGCGGGTCGATGTACGCCGAGCGCGCGACCGTCGGGGTGTTGCCGAGATACTGCGCCACCTGGACGACGGCCGACCGGACGGCGCGTTTGCGCGACGCCTGGGTGTCGCCGGGCTCGGCCGAGGCGGCCAGGGCCGCAGCTGCGATCACGGTGGCGTGCCAGGTCCGGAAGTCCTTCGCCGTCAGCTCGCCGCCGACGACCTCCTTGAGGTAGCCGTTGACGCGGGCAGCGTCCATGTCCACCCAGCCGCGGCCGGACTTGTAGGCCAGCAGCCGCTCACCCCCTCGGCGCCTGCGCATGATGTCGACCGCGGTGATGACGTCCAGGTCGTCGATCTCGATGGTGTGCATGATTCCGGACTTCCCGGTGAACGAGAAGACGAGGCGCCCGTTGCGCAGGCGCACATGACGCTTCTCGAGGGTGGTCAGCCCGAAGCTGCCGTTCTCGTCGGCGTACACGTCGCTGCCGATCCGGAAGTAACCGAGATCGAGGAGGCGTACGGCGGTCGCGGCCGCGCGCTCGAGCGGCATCCTCTCCAGCGCCAGATGCTGGCGGACCGCCTCCCGTGCAGCCGGCAGGCTCTGGGCGATCGTCGACACCCTGTCGAACTTGAGCTGGTCGCGCTGCAGGCGCCACTGCGGGTGGTAGATGTACTGTCGCCGGCCGGCGGCGTCGATGCCCACCGCCTGGATGTGGCCGTTGGGCCACGGGCAGATCCAGACGTCGACCCAGGCCGGCGGGATGACCAGCGCCTTGACCCGGGCGACCTGCTCAGGAGTCAGCGGGTCACCGGCGGTGTCGAGGTAGACCATCCCTCGCCCGCGCTTGCGGCGGGTCCAGCCCGACGAGTTCGGGGAGACCCTGCGCAGGCGAGGCATGGGGGCAAGATACCGCTGCAGCTTGCGGCTGCCGACGAGCCCTCGCTCGCCGGCCCGCCGTCAGTGGCTGATCGGCACCCGGCGAGGCACGACGCATATGCGGGGTTCCGGTCGTCGTATGGCGGGCGGATTCAACCGGTCGACGCAACACGTGATGGTTCGGACGGTGTTGACAGTAGCCGGTTGAGCTCTTCGGCGGGGGTGTGCCAGCCGAGTGTTTTGCGGGGTCGGTTGTTGAGCTGGGCGGCGACGTAGTCGAGGTAG
>JBBSGI010000113.1:0-6263 GCA_038254365.1 Propionibacteriales bacterium | reverse complement strand
TGGTTTCCACGGTGGCAACCCTGGACACCCGTACGTATGTCGGTTCGAGCGACATCACGATGATGGCGTCCGTCGTCGACGTCGCCGGTCTGAACAGCATCACGAGACCCATCCTGTCCAACGCGGCCGCCGCCATGGCGGGCATGGTGCGCCTGCCCGCGCCGCCGACCGCGGAAGTACGCCGGACCACGATCGCCGCAACGATGTTCGGGGTCACAACCGGCTGTGTCACCACCGCACGGCGGGAGCTCGAGCGCCTCGGCCACGAAGTGATCGTGTTCCACGCGACGGGAACCGGCGGGCGCGCGATGGAAACGCTCGTGGACGAGGGGCACTTCGACGCCGTCCTGGACGCGACGACGACAGAGCTGGCGGATGAGGTGGCCGGCGGGGAGCTGTCCGCGGGGCCCGACCGGCTGGAGGCCGCGGGGCGGCGAGGAATCCCCCAGGTTGTCTCCTTGGGCGCCCTCGACATGATCAACTTCGGTGCCGTCGAAACGCTGCCGGAGGGTATGCGCAACCGCCTGCTGCACCGGCACAACCCGTCGGTGACGTTGGTTCGGACGACAGTTCAGGAGTGCGCAGAGGTCGGCCGGCGCATCGGCCAGAAACTGTCCTCGGCGCGCGGCCCGGTAGCCGTCTACGTGCCGCTGCGCGGCATCTCCCAACTGTCCGAGCAGGGTGGCCCGTTCCATGACGCTGCTGCCGACGAGGCGCTGATCAATGGGCTGCGGCGGCACCTGTCAGACGACGTCGAGTACCACGCGCTGGACCTGTCGATCAACGACCCGGAGTTCGCGACCGAGATGGCACGCCGCTTGCACAGGTACCTGACTGCGGACTCGACCGGCGACACCACCTGAGCCCCGCGTCCTGAGTCGGTCAGGGCTGCATGTGCGTCTCGACCGGACGGGGGTGGTCGGGAGGCTCGACGATCTCAGTCTCGCCTTCGCGGTGGAACACAGGCTCCTTGTGGAACTCCCCGCCTTTCATGACCGCTGCCAGCCTGTTGCGGTCCTGCAGGACGGTGATGTCGGCCAGCGGATCTGCGTCGACCAGCACCAGGTCGGCGAGGTAACCGGGCGCCACCTTCCCGAGCTCGTCGGGACGCAGCATGATCTCGCCACCCTGGGCAGTGGCGGCGAGGATGGTCTCCATCGGCGTGAAGCCCAGGAGCTGGACGAAGTGCGCCAGGTCCCGCGCGTACGTGCCGTGCGGCGTCCAGGCAAAGCCGTAGTCTCCACCCGGCAGCACCCGAATGCCGCGGTGGTGCATCTCCCGGAGGCCCTCGACGGCCACCTCGAGCTCGCGCTTGTACCCGACCCGCTCGGCGTCGTCCGGGGAGAAGCCCCACGGCGCGGCGTCCTCCAGCGTGGCGATTATCCAGTTCAGACCCGGCGCGACGAACACGCGGTCCTTCTGCCGCTCGAGCTCGTCCATGCCTTCAGCGTCGATATAGCTGGCGTGGTAGATGATGTCGACACCATGGCGCAGGCACATCTTGACCGACTCCGCGCTGCGGGCATGTGCCGCGACGCGAACGCCTCGCCGGTGCGCCTCCTCGACGCAGACCGCCACTTCTGCGTCGGTGAAGTAGGTGTCCTCGGCGCGTAGATTGCCGGTGATTTCCTCCCCGGAGAGAATGAGCTTCACCACGTCCACGCCGATGCCGACCATCTCGCGGACGGTCTTGCGCATCTCGTCGGGGGTGTCGACGATGTTGCTGATGCTCGGGATGAGCGCCCCGCCGGTCGAGGCGATTTCCTTGCCATTGGCAAGGTAGCGCGGTCCAGGGATCTCGCCGGCGTTGATTGCGTTGCGGATCACGACATCGAGGCGCTGCTTCGCGGACGCCGCTCCGACGCACATGGTGTAGCCGTAGTCGAGATAGGTTCGGGCGGAGCGCATCGCCAGCAGCGTGTGCTCCTCGACCGGCATGGTGCCGAGCGCATCGAGGGACGTGCCGTTGTTCCAGGTGAAGTGGGTGTGCGCGTCGCACAACGCCGGCATCAGCGTGCCTCCGTGACCGTCGACCACCCGCGTTCCGACCGGGCGAGCCGTCGTGCCGGGCTGGCCCACCGCAGTGACGTGGGCGCCCTCGACGAGCACCTCCGCGGCGTACGGGTCTGCGCCCGAGCCGTCGAGCACGTTGACCTCGGTGAACAGAGTGGCTGTGTTCGGAAGCATGTCGCGCTCCTCGTTTCAGGCGCCGCTACGACGCAGGGACGGACGGTTGGCAAGCTATAGAAAGTCGGTGAGGGCATCGGTGACCATTTGTGCTGCCTCCAGGGCCGTCCAATGGCCGATGCCCTCGATGACCCGGTACGTCGCTGTCGGCAGCTCCCTGGCGATCGCCTCGGCGATCGAGGGCGAGCTCACCTTGTCCTCACTCCCGCGCAGCAGCAGGACCGGCGCGGTGATCCGGGTGAGCGCCGGCTCGGTCGCATTCGCCAGGGCCTCACAGTGCGCCGCGTATCCCAATGGGTCCTGCCCCATCAGCAGCTCTCGAACGAAGGCAGCTACCGCCGGCTGCTCCGTCCTGGTCTGTTCCGATGTGGCGGCGGCCACGATCGCGTCTGCTACCGCCTCCATCCCGCGCTCCCGTACGGTCGCGGCCCTTGCCCGGGTGGCCTCCTTAGCGGGCGCCTGCAGCTCTCTAACCGGGCCCAGCAGCACCAGTCGCTCCACGCGATCCGGCCGGGTGGCGGCGTAGTGCGCCGCGACGAGCGTGCTCATGGAGTGGGCCACGAGCGACGCGCCGGCCGCCGCCTCCAAGTCCAGTACGCCGTCGATGTCGTCGGCCAGGGATTCGACCGAAACGGGGCCGGCGAACGGAGAGCGACCGGCGCCGGGAAGGTCGAAGCGGACAACCGTGTGCCGATCCGCCAGCGCGCGAGCCTGCGGTTGGTAGAAGTTGGTGGTACCGCCGAGGCCGTGGATGAAGACAATGGCCGGGCCTTCGCCGGCGCGTTCGACGAACAGCTGCTTGCCGTTGACGTGCTGCAAGCGCGTCCCTCCGTTCGACGCTGAGTGTCCAGCCGGCTCAGCCAACGGGGTTCACCAGGGTGCCGAGGCCGGTAATCGTCACCTCGACAACGTCCCCCGACTGCAGGAAGCGGGGCGGGCTGAAGCCGATGCCGACTCCGGCCGGCGTCCCCGTGGCGATGACGTCGCCGGGCTCGAGGGTGAGTCCCGACGAAATCGTCTCGATGAGCATCGGGATGTCGAAGACCATGTCGGCGGTGCTGGCCTTCTGCCTCGACTCACCGTTGACTCGGCACTCAACCGTCAGGTTGCGGGGGTCGATCTCATCCGCCGTCACGGCGTAGGGGCCCATCGGGCAGAAGGTGTCCATCGACTTGCCCAGGAACCACTGGGCATGGTCCCGTTGGCGATCACGCGCCGTGATGTCGTTCACGATCGTGTAGCCCCACACGTGAGAGGGAGCATCCGCAGCTCGTATGTCTCTGCCACCGGGCCCGATGATCACTGCCAGCTCGGCCTCGTAGTCGAGCTCAGATGTCACCTCGGCATGCCGCTCGATGAATGCGCCGGGCCCGATCACCGAAGTGGATGCTTTGGTGAACACCACCGGCTTGCTCGGTGGGGGCGCGCTCGAACCATGACCGGAGGCGTCATAGCCGCTGCGGTGGAACTCGGCGACATGGTCGAGGTAGTTCTTTCCGATGCAGAAGATGTTGCGCCGGGGTCGCGGAATGGGTGCGAGCAGCTGGACGTCAGCCAGGGCCAGACCGCGACCTTGGCTGGAACCGCCCAGCCGGTCGGCCAGCTCGTCCCAGCTCACCACGAGTGACAAGAGATCGCCAGCCAAGCCGGCGGGAAGCAGCGGTGACAGATCGTGTACCTGGTCGTCCTGGTCGAGCCTGCCCACCCTCGGACCCAGGTGGCCCGAATAGGTCACCAGCCGCATTGGGTCAACCAATCGCTCCGATCGTCTGGCTGCCAGGCACCGTATGTCCGCCGAAAGCGGGCGTCAAGGTGGGCGTCCCCGAATCCGCTGAACTATATTGGTCCGGATTGGTCGGAGGCAGCATTGTTCGTTCAGCCCTCGAAGCTCGATGACCCGGTCCTGCGCTTGATCCGGCGGGAGCTGGAAGTCCGGCGGGTCGGCCCCGGCGACAAGCTGCCACCCGAACGGGATCTCGCAGTACGGCTGGGGCTGGGGCTGGGGCGCAGCGCCGTGCGGCGCGCCCTTGCCCTGCTGGAGCGGCAAGGACAGATCACCCGCCACGTCGGGCGTGGGACATTCCTCACTTCCCGGGTGGAGACGCGATCAGACCTGCGCCCAGAGACGAACCCCGCCGAGATCATGGCGGTGCGCCTTCTGATCGAGCCACAGATGGTTCGCTTGGTCGTGGCCTCTGCTGCGCCGACCGACTTCGAGGCGATGCAGCGATGCCTTGCCATGGGCGAGGCGGCCACGACATACGAGGAGTTCGAACGGTGGGACTCGGCATTGCACGGCGCGATCGCTCTCGCGACGCACAACTCGTTCCTCTGGGAGATCTTCAGCTCGATGAACGAGGCGCGCACGCAACCACTGTGGGGAAGCGTCAAGCAGCGCACGTTCACCCCGCAGCGCCGGCGCGAGTACGAGGCTGACCACCGGAGGCTGGTAGAGGCGCTGACGGAGCGGGACGGTGATACTGCTCAGGCGGTGATGCGCGCACATCTGTTGAGGATCCGAAGCGCGCTGCTCGGTGCCGACGCCTAGCTGTCCTGACCCGGCGCGGGCGCTTCGCCTCCCGCCCGAACCGACAAGGGGCCGCCCCGCCGGAGCGGGACGGCCCCTTGGCCCATCAAACCAACACGTTCGGAGCTCAGCGGTTGAACTGGCCGTAGTCGTACTCGTCGAGCGGCACCGCCTGGCCGGAACCGGCGCCGAAGGCGTAGTCGTCGTACCCGCTGAGCGAGTACGCCGCCGCACGCGCCTCCTCGGTCGGCTCGACCCGGATGTTGCGGTAACGGGCGATGCCTGTCCCAGCCGGGATCAGCTTGCCGATGATGACGTTCTCCTTGAGCCCGAGCAGCGAGTCGCTGCGGGCATGGATCGCCGCGTCGGTGAGCACCCGGGTCGTCTCCTGGAACGAGGCGGCGGACAGCCACGACTCGGTTGCCAGCGACGCCTTGGTGATGCCCATCAGCACCGGTCGGGCCGAGGCCGGCGTACCGCCGTCGCCGACGACGCGACGGTTCTCCGCCTCGAACCGTGGCCGCTCGATGAGCTCGCCGGGCAGCAGGTCGGCGTCACCGGCCTCCAGGACGTTCACCCGCTTGAGCATCTGCCGGATGATCGTCTCGATGTGCTTGTCGTGGATCGACACACCCTGCGACCGGTAGACCTCCTGCACCTCGGCCACCAGGTGCAGCTGGACGGCGCGCGGCCCGAGGATGCGCAGCACCTCGTGGGGGTCCACGGTGCCCTCGGTCAGCTTGTCGCCGACCTCGACGTGGTCACCGTCGGCCACCCGCAGCCGGGACCGCCGGCTGATCTTCTCGTAGGCCACCTCTTCGGCGCCGTCGTCCGGCACGATGACGATCTTCCGGAGCTTCTCGGTCTCTTCGATCCGGACCCGGCCGGCCGCCTCGGTGATCGGCGCCTTGCCCTTGGGGACCCGGGCCTCGAAGAGCTCGACCACCCGCGGCAGGCCGTGGGTGATGTCCTCACCTGCGATGCCGCCGGTGTGGAACGTCCGCATGGTCAGTTGGGTGCCGGGCTCGCCGATCGACTGGGCGGCGATGATGCCGACCGCCTCGCCGACATCCACGAGCTTGCCGGTGGCCAGCGACCGCCCGTAACACAACGCACAGGTGCCGACCTTTGAGTCACAGGTCAGCACGCTGCGGACCTTGACCTCTTCCACGCCGGCCTCGATCAGCTCACTGATCTTCACGTCCCCGAGGTCGGTACCGGCGGTGGCGAGCACCCGGCCGTCGACCTCGAGATCCTCGGCCAGGGTGCGCGCGTAGACGCTGGTCTCCACGTCGTCGTGGCGGGCCAGCCGCTCGTCCCGGGACCGAACCGCGATGGGCATCCGGATGCCGCGGTCGGTGCCGCAGTCCTCCTCGCGCACGATCACGTCCTGGGAGACGTCGACCAGCCGGCGGGTGAGGTAGCCGGAGTCGGCGGTCCGCAGCGCGGTGTCCGCCAGCCCCTTGCGCGCGCCGTGGGTGGAGATGAAGTACTCCAGCACGGTCAGGCCCTCGCGGAAGTTGGTCTTGATCGGCCGCGGGATGATCTC
>JBBSGI010000112.1:0-6382 GCA_038254365.1 Propionibacteriales bacterium | reverse complement strand
GGCGGCGAGCAGCAGAGAAAGGACGCCGAAGACCAAGAGCACTCCTTGGGGAAAGGCCGGCCCCAGCGTTCGCAGCGCGATCTGGTAGTAGCGCAGCACCGCGTAGAAGCTGACCACCAACAGCGACCCGGACAGCATCGCCGAGACCGGAGTTGGCGCCTCCGAGTGCGCGTCGGGCAACCAGGTGTGCACGGGCACCAGGCCCACCTTGGTGCCGAAGCCGAGGACCGCCAGCACGAACGCCAGCCGCACCGCGGTGTGCGGCAGCCGCGCCCCGGCCTGGACCAGGGGAGCAACGGCGAGATCGAAGGACTGCCCGAAGACCTGCGCGCCGGCGTAATACATCATGATCGTCGCCAGCAGGGCGATTCCGAGCCCGACCGAGGCGATCAGTACGTACTTCCACGCTGCCTCGACGGCACCGTCGGTCCCGTCGATCGCGACCAGCAGGGCCGAGATGACCGTGGTCACCTCGATGGCGATCCACAGCAGCGCCAGGCCGTTGACAACCGGAGCCGCCAGCATGGAGCCGGCGAACAGGTTGAGGCCGACGTAGAAGCGGCGGGAGTACTTCGCAAACCCCGGGTCCCCTTCTTCGGCGCGCAGGTATCCCACGGAGTAGACGGCGGTGACGGCGTACAGCAGCGCGGTGGCCAGGAGGAACACCACCGACAGGGCGTCGGCGCGCAGGTAGCCGCCGGCGGTCAGGGTCCCTTCCCCCGCCGGCGACACGAGGGTCAGCGCGCCTGTCAGGCTCACGATCCCCGCCACGATCGTGGCCGCCGGAGCCCCACGGACGGGAGCGGCCGCGGCGATCGTCGCCGCGACGGGGCCGACGCTCAGCAACAGGACGAGGATGGCGCTCATCGATCAGCCTCGAAGCCGGGTGAGGGTCGCGGTGGACAGCGACTCGAAGCGACCGGAGGTGGTCCTGGCCAGTACGCCAAAGATGATGACCGCGACCAGGAGGTCGAACAGGAACGCGACTTCCAAGATCAGTGGCAGGCCGGCCGCAACGACCAGGCTGGCGAGCGAGACCCCGTTCTCGAGGGAGAAGAAGCCCACCGCCTGTGAGACCACGTCGCTGCGGGCGATGATCACGACGAAAGCGACGAGTACGACGGCCACCGACGTGGCGAGCGCCGTCTTCGGAAGCACCACGGAGGAGATGGCCAGCGCTCCGGTCGCGAAGAAGCCGAACGCGGCCACGGCCAACGCCAACAGGACCTCGCTGGCGACCCCGAGCGCGCCGCTGCCCGCAATCTCGGCGTCGGCGTTCCGCAGCAGCCGCGTGATCACGGCGGGTACGACGATGACCTTGAGGCCGAACGACAGTGCCGCGAGCACGTACAGCTCCGGTACATGCCGGCTGGCGGCGACGATGACGGTGAGCACCGACAGCAGCAGCGACTGCACGGCGTACAGGCGGACCTGGGCGCTGAGCAGGGCGGCCCGCAGCATGCCGAACTCCACCAGCAGCACGAGCAGGGCCACGGTGTTGGACGCGCCGTCGAAGACCGGTGGTGCGGGATGCATCAGCCACCACCGAGGTAGAGGGTGAAGATGGCCAGCACGGCGAGCAGGAAGGCGGCCGACAGAAATTCAGTGATCTTGAACAACCGCAGCTTGGCGAAGGAGTCGTCGATCACCGCCACGGCGACGCCGAGCACCATGGCCTTCGCCACCAGCGCAGCTATGGCGATCGCCACTGAGGACGGCCGCCCGGTGCTCGCCAGCCCCCACGGGGCGATGAAGACGTTGATGAGGATGACGTACAGAACCAGCTGCTTGATGTGCGAACCCCACTTGAGCAGGGCGTAGTACGGGCCCGAGTGCTCGAGCGTCCGGGCCTCCTCGATCATCCCGAACTCGTTGGTGCCGGCGTGTGTCTCGACGGGGATGCGCCCGGTCTCGGCCAGGATGATGAGGAGCAGGGCGCCCGCCGCCAGCAGGTGCGCCGGCCGGACGATCTGGCTGGTCGAGGAGCGGATCGTCGCGCCCAGCACGTACGGCAGATCGGTGCCGGTCACCAGGCCGACCGACACGAAGACCAGCAGGAGGGTCGGCTCGGTCAGCGCACTGAAGGTCTTCGCCCGGGAGGACCCCATCTGGGCGTACGGCGCCGAGGTGTCAGCGGCGGCGACGGCCACGGCGAACCCGCCGAGAGCCAACAGGAAGCCACCACCGAGGATGTCGCCCATGTATCCGAGCGGCAGCCCGTAGCTGGTGAGCACCGGGATGAGCAGCGGAACCGTCAGGTAGGCCACGAAGGCAACCAGCGGAGCGGCAAGGAACACCCAGCTCGACCCGTCCGGGGCGAGGGACTCCTTGCGGAACAGCTTGCCCAGGTCATAGTAGGGCTGCAGTACTCGCGGGCCCCGTCGACCCTGCAGCCGGGCTTCCACCGCTGCGATGAACCCGGCGACAAATGGTGACGCGACCAGCACCGTCGCGGCCTGTCCAAGCTGGACGACGGGCGGCGACAGCACGACGGCGCTCACCGCGTGCCTCCCCACCAGCCGGCCGACCCGGACACCGGGACGGTTCAGTCGGTAGAGCCCATCAGCGGGTCGGTCCGCAATTGGAGGCGAGGCTCATCGCCTGGTCAATCTTGACCCAGGCACGTCGGCGGCGCAACCGAGAGGGGGTATGGCGCGCCGGTGCCGCACGGCATACTTTGTCTCCGCGACGGGTGGTGGGGCTCACCCCAACAGCGGATGTGCCGCCGACGGTCCCTAGGCCGGATCACCTTGCCTAGGAGCATCATGGCGCCCACCCCTGACCCGGCCCAGGATGGCGATTCGGGCTGGCTGAGCGCTGGCGTCACCAGCGTCGGTGCCGCCAGCTTCTTCTCCGACACCGGCCACGAGATCGCCACCGCCGTGCTGCCCAGCTTTCTGACCTCGACCCTGCACGCCTCGGCGGGTGCGCTCGGGCTCATCGAGGGTCTTGCCGACGCGCTGACCGGCGTCGCCAAGGTGGCCGGAGGTCCGCTCGCCAACGACACGGAACGTCGTCGACGGCTGGCGACCGGTGGCTACCTCGGCACGGCCCTCGCCACCGGAGCCATCGGCTTCGCCGCGACGGTCTGGCAGGCCGGTGTTCTTCGAGCAGTGGCCTGGGCCTCACGGGGCATCCGTTCGCCGGCCCGGGACACGCTGCTGTTCTCCCTGGCCCGACCGGACGCCTATGGTCGGGCCGCCGGGGTCGAGCGGGCCGGCGACAACCTGGGTGCGGTAGCCGGGCCGCTGCTGGCGTCGGCGTTGGTCGCCACCGTCGGGATCCGCCCGGCGTTCTACTTCGCCTTCATCCCGGGCATCTTCGCCGCGATCGCGATCACCGTGGCTGCCCGGGAAGCCCGCAAGCTGGTGGTTCCCGCCGGTCGGCGGGTACGGCTCGAGCTGGCCGGCCTGCGGGCGGCCGGTCTGACCCGTCCCCTGCTGCCCATTGCCCTGTTCGAGCTCGGCAACACCGCCACGACGCTGCTGATCCTCCGGGCCACCGATCTTCTCCACTTCGCGGGCCGGTCCCTGGCCGCTGCGGCGGCACTGGCTATTTTGATCTATGCCGCCCACAACGCCGTGGGAGCCGTGGTCGCGCTGCTCGGTGGCCGCTGGATCGATGCGGCAGGAGCGCGCGTGGTGTTTGGAACCGGTGCCGGGCTCTACGTGCTCGCCTACCTCGGCTTCGCCCTGTCGCTGCACAGCTGGCCCTTGTTGCTCGTGGCGTTCTCTCTCGCCGGCGCCGGGATCGGACTTGCCGAGGCGGCCGAGTCGACCCTGGTGGCACAGCTCCTGCCGGACGAGCTCCGGGGGAGCGGCTTCGGCGTACTCGGGGGACTGCAGGCCGTGGGAGACTTCGCCGCCTCGGCCGCGGTCGGGCTGCTGTGGACCCTGGTGTCCCCGACCGCCGCGTTCGTATACGCCGCCGCGTGGATGGTCCTGTCTCTGCTGGCGTCGGTGCGGACGCGGCTGCTCGACCCGAGCTCCAGGGGGTAGGCCCGCGGGGTGGGCGACATCGCGGTGGGCACCGCCTCCTGGACCGACAAGACGCTGCTCGCGTCGGGCTGGTATCCCGACGGCGTCGACTCCGCGGCGCAGCGACTGGCCTACTACGCCTCGCAGTTCCGGCTGGTCGAGGTCGACTCGACGTACTACACCCCCCCGAACGAGCGCAACAGCGAGCTGTGGGTCTCCCGTACGCCGCCGGGGTTCACGTTCAACGTGAAGGCGTTCTCGTTGCTGACCCAGCACCCGACCCGACCGACCGCTCTCTACAAGGACCTGCGGCCGGAGGGTGCGAAGAAGAACGTCTACCCCAAGGACCTGGACGAAGCCGTGGTCGACGCGGTGTGGGAGCGGTTCCTGAGCGCGCTCGAGCCGCTGCAGGATGCCGGCAAGCTCGGCGCGATCCTGTTCCAGTTCCCGCAGTGGTTTCCGATCGGCAAGCGCTACAAGCACTACCTGCTGGAGTGCAAGCGGCGCTGCGAGCCGATGCGGATCTGCGTCGAGTTCCGCAACCGGACCTGGCTGAGCGAGGAGAACCGGGCCGAGACGCTGGACTTCCTGACGTCGTACGCCGTGCCCTACGTGTGCGTCGACATGCCGCAGGGCTTTCCCAGCTCGGTGCCGCCGGTGCTGCGGGCCACCGCCGACCTGGCCGTGGTGCGCTTTCACGGGCACAACGACGACGGCTGGCAGAGCAGGGACATCTACCGGCGGTTCGGCTATCTGTACTCCGAGGCCGAGCTGGCGGAGTGGGCACCGAAGATCCGCTCACTCGCGGAGTCGGCCGAGACGACGCACGTGCTGCTCAACAACTGTTACCGCAACTACGCACAGGTCAACGCGGCACAGCTGGCAGCGCTGATCACCAGCGCAGAGGGATAGTCGAAGGACTTTCAGGGCGCCGCGACGTTCTTTCGCTTGACGTTTCCGCGGGACGGCATTCGGACTTCGTACGGGAGCCGTAAAAGAGCCGGTCGGCCGTTTCCGCCAGGCCGAGGAGCGCCTACTGTGGCGAGCCAGTTGCGCCACACGTTGGTCCTTCCGGCTTGGAGTCCTCAACCCCGGCAGGCGATTTCTCGGAGGAGACGCGCCCCATGCGCGTACGACGGTTGCTGGCCCTCACGGTTGCCTTGTCGGCGGCCGCCGTCCCTGCCAGCGCAGCCACCAGTAGGGAGTCCGTGTTCGGCGCGGTGACGAGCCGGGTCACGGTCAACAAGGCGGGCGAGGAGAGCCGCAGCGTCTTCGTCGCGACCCGGCCCGCGGTCTCGCGAGACGGCCGGTTCGTGGCGTTCTCGGCGGGCGCCAGGGATCTAGCCACCACCGGCGGCGATCCACGGTTCGGCGGGATCTACGTCCGCGACCGGCTGGCCGGCCGTACGTTCGTCGCCTCGGTGTCGAACGACGGCGCCTTCCCCAGCACTGCTGGGACCTACAACCTCGCCATCTCGGCGAGCGGCCGCTACGTCGCGTTCGACACCTCCGCCCCCAACCTGGTGCCCCGGGACACCAACGGCACTCCTGACGTGTTCGTGCGGGACACCGTCGCCGGTCACACCGAGCGGGTCTCGGTGACGTCCGGGGGCCGGCAGGTCGACGGCTACAGCGAACGTCCCGGTCTGTCCGCCGACGGTCGTTACGTGGTGTTCCAGAGCGGTGCGGCGATCGTCGGCGACGACCGCAACGACAACTTGGACGTCTACGTCCACGACCGGGTCACCGGCGCGACCGTCCTAGCCTCACGCAGCTCTGCCGGGAGGGCCGGCAACGGCGGCAGTGACCTCCCTGCGATCTCAGGGGATGGCCGCTGGATGGCCTTCTCCTCCAGCGCAACGAACCTGGGCGGATCCAGAGCCGGAGTGCCCAACGTCTACCTGCGGGACCTGCGCAACGGCCGCACCCTGGCGGTGACCACGTTCACCCGGGAGTCGGGCGAGGGGTCGGTGCTCTCGCCGACCGTGTCCTACGACGGCCGCTACGTCGCCTACTCAACCGGCGTCCCGCCCACTGGGCGCGACAACCTGTCGGACCAGGTCTACCGCTGGGATCGGGCCACCGGCCGCGTCGTGCTCGTGTCGCAGGCACGCAACTCCGAACCGGGGAACGCCCGCAGCCTGTGGCCGTCCATCTCCTACGACGGCAACCGGGTCGCGTACTACTCCGGTGCCTCCAACCTCACGGCGTCCGTGCCCTCGACGTACGAGGTGTACGTCCGCGACGTCGCGGCCGGCGTCACCGAGATCGCTTCGGTGACGCCCGACGGGTCCCCGGCGAACGGCGGCGAGGACGCGAACGTCGAGGGCAGCGTGGATGGAGTGATCTCGGGCGACGGGCGGCACGTCGTCTTCCGCACCGGTGCCACGAACCTGCTGGACCGC
>JBBSGI010000111.1:0-6412 GCA_038254365.1 Propionibacteriales bacterium | reverse complement strand
GCCGAGAAGCGGTCCGGTGGGAACTCGTGGATCGCCGCGACGTGCTGGAAGCCGGCGTTGTTGACCAGGACGTCGGTGTCGAGGGAGAGCGACGAAAGGGCGTCGACGTCGCCGAGGTCAACCTGCCAGGCATCACCGCCTATCTCGGCGGCCACGGACCGGGCTCCCTCCTCGTCGATGTCGGCAACGGTCACCCGGGCACCGGCGGCCGCCAACCGGTGCGCGCACGCCGCCCCGATGCCGCTGCCGCCGCCCGTGACAAGAGCTCGCCGTCCCGAGAGATCGGTCTCTGCCACCGCCCGCGCCTTTCGTGGATGAAGAGGCCGCGACCTCACCAATGCCCTACGATAACCGCCATCGTTCCCGGGCGGGTCGACCGATTGCGGAAGTGGCGACCTGCTGCGAAGGTGGTCAGGCGGGCTTGGCGGCAGACTTCGATGTCGGTAGGGCATGGCCGAGGGCGCTGGACTGCCAGTCCCGGATCGGCACGCGCAGGGCGAGGACGACCAGGGAGACGTACTCATGACCGACGTGGCAGTGACCGGACCGATGCTCGAGCGGTTCGACGAGGTGCTGACCGACGAGGCCCTGGAGTTCCTTGCCGCCCTGCACCGCGGCTTCGACGCGCGCCGCCGCGAGCTGCTCGACCAGCGCCGGCAACGCTACCTCGCGCTGGCTGAGGGGGGCACCCTGGACTTCCTGCCCGACACGTTGGACATCCGCGAGGACGACTCGTGGCGCGTGGCCGAGCCCGCCCCGGGGCTGGTCGACCGGCGGGCAGAGATCACCGGTCCGACCGACGCGAAGATGACCATCAACGCGCTCAACTCCGGGGCCAAGGTCTGGCTGGCCGACCACGAGGACGCGAACACTCCGCTCTGGGAGAACATGGTCCAGGGGCAGCTGAACCTTCGGGATGCGATCGAGGGCAAGCTGGGCTTCACGTCCGCGGAGGGCAAGCGGTACGCCCTCGGTGACCACCTCGCGACGATCGTCGTACGTCCGCGGGGCTGGCATCTGCCGGAGAAGCATCTGTTGGTCGACGGCGCTCCAATGTCCGGAAGCCTCTTCGACTTCGGCCTGTACTTCTTCCACTGCGCACAGCTTCAGCTCGAGCGCGGGAGCGGGCCGTACTTCTACCTCCCCAAGATGGAGAGCCATCTGGAGGCACGGCTGTGGAACGAGGTCTTCGTCTCCGCTCAGGATCGGCTCGGTATCGCGCAGGGCACGATCCGAGCGACGGTGCTGCTCGAGACGTATCCGGCGGCCTTCGAGATGGAAGAGATCCTCTACGAGCTCCGCGAGCACTCGGCCGGACTGAACGCGGGCCGGTGGGACTTCATGTTCAGCGCCATCAAGTGCTTCCGGGACCGTGGCGCCGAGTTCCTGCTGCCGGACCGCAACGCCGTGACGATGACGGTGCCGTTCATGCGCGCCTACACCGAGCTCCTCGTGCGCACCTGTCACAAGCGAGGGGCGCACGCCATCGGCGGGATGGCCGCCTTCATCCCGAGCAAGGACGAGAAGACGAACACCCAGGCTTTCGCCAAGGTGCGCGAGGACAAGACCCGCGAGGCCGGCGACGGCTTCGACGGGTCGTGGGTTGCCCACCCCGGGATGGTCGCCCTGTGTACCGAGGTGTTCGACTCGGTTCTGGGCGATCGGCCGAACCAGATCGACAGGCTGCGCGAGGATGTCAACGTCACGGCCGCCGACCTGCTCGACATCGCGTCGACCCCAGGGGAGGTGACCGAGGCCGGCCTGCGAAGCAACATCAGCGTCGGGATCCAGTACCTCGAGGCCTGGCTGCGTGGGACGGGCGCGGTCGGCATCAACAACCTGATGGAGGACGCGGCCACCGCCGAGATCTCGCGGTCACAGGTATGGCAGTGGCTCCACAACTCGGTGCCGCTGGCCGACGGCCAGACGGTTACCCGCGAGCTGGTGGAGCGGCTGATCGACGAGGAGATGGACAAGATCCGGCAGCCCGCGGGCCCTGCCGCGGTCGGTGGTGGGCGGTGGGATGACGCCCGGTCGCTGTTCACCGAGATGGCGCTGGCCGATGACTTCGCCGACTTCCTCACCCTGCCGGCCTACGAGAGGATGGCCTGAACCCGGGAAAGAGCCTATGGACCTCGATACCCTTGCCGCACGGCTTCGATCGGACATCGGTGCCGACCGTGTGCTGACCGACCGCCAGCAGCGACGCACCTACGAGTGCGACGGCCTCGCGCACTACAAGGTGGTGCCGGCGATCGTCGTGCTTCCCGCAACGACCGCCCACGTCGTCGCCGCGGTTCGCGCCTGCGTCGAGGCGGAGGTCCCCTATGTCGCTCGCGGATCGGGAACCGGCCTGTCCGGCGGTGCCCTACCAAGCGCGGACGGCGTGCTGGTGGTGACGTCGCAGATGCGGGAGATCAAGGAGGTCGACCCGCTCAACCAGCGGGCAGTGGTCGAACCGGGAGTATTCAACCTCCAGGTCACCAAGGCCGCTGCTCCGCACGGCTACTACTACGCGCCGGACCCGTCGAGCCAGCAGATCTGCTCTATCGGTGGCAACGTCGCCGAGAACTCTGGCGGCGCCCACTGCCTGAAGTACGGCTTCACCACCAACCATGTTCTCGGTGTGGAGCTGGTCGCCCCGGACGGCACCGTCGTACGGCTCGGCGGCAAGGCGCCCGATCCGCCCGGCTACGACCTGCTGGGGGCCTTCGTCGGGTCGGAGGGGACGCTCGGGATCGCGACCGAGGTCACCCTTCGACTGACGAGGCTGCCCGAGTCCGTACGGACCCTGCTGGCCGCGTTCGACTCCACCGACCATGCTGGCGGGGCGGTGTCGAGCATCATCGGGGCCGGCGTGATCCCGGCTGCGATCGAGATGATGGATGCACTTTCCATCGAGGCGGCCGAGGCGGCCGTCCACTGCAACTATCCGCAAGGGGCGGGTGCGGTGCTGATCGTCGAGCTCGACGGGCCGGCCGCCGAGGTCGAGGCCCAGTTCACGGAGGTGGAGTCCTACTGCCGGGCCAACGGGGCGTTCGAGATCCGCATCGCCACAGACGACGTCGAACGGGCCCTGTTCTGGAAAGGCCGCAAGTCCGCGTTCGCCGCGGTCGGGCGCATCAGCCCCGACTACATCGTGCAGGACGGCGTCATCCCGCGAACCGCGTTGCCAGACGTGTTGCGGCGCATCGCCGATCTGTCCGGATCCAGTGGCGTCCGGGTGGCGAACGTCTTCCACGCGGGCGACGGGAACCTGCACCCGCTGGTGCTGTTCGACGAGTCGGTACCCGGTCAGGCCGACCACGCCGAAGTGGTCTCCGGCGCCATCCTCGACCTGTGCATCGAGTACGGCGGGTCCATCACCGGCGAGCATGGGGTCGGGATGGACAAGGCCAAGTACATGTCACGGATGTTCACCGATGACGATCTCGACACCATGCAGCTGCTGCGCTGCGCCTTCGACCCCAACCACCTGTGCAACCCCGGGAAGATCTTCCCGACGCCCCGGCTCTGCGGTGAGGTGCCCGGCCGGCACAGGGGGGCCCGTCCATCCCCCGGTCCAGGCCGCAGCCAGAGGGCACCCGACGTGGCAGAGGTCTTCTGACGATGACGACCGACGCGATCCTCGACGAGCTGCGCAAGGTGTGCGACGAGCGGGCCAGCCCGGCTGAGGAGACGGACGCTGTCGGGGGCGTGCCAGCCCGGTATGTCGCCTCGCCGGCCTCGACCGAACAGACGGCAGAGCTTCTCCGTATCGCCAGCCGCCACGGCCTGCGGGTAGTCGCCCGGGGTGGGGCCACGAAGCTCGACTGGGGTGGCCCGCCGAGCGCCGTTGACGTCGTCGTCGACACCCGTCTGATCACCGGCGTCGTCGAGCATGCGGCCGGGGATCTCGTGGTCATCGTCTCCGCCGGGACACCGGTCGACACGCTGCAGACGGCGCTCGCCGAGGCCGGCCAGCGGCTTGCCCTCGACGTGTCCGAGCACGGCGCGACGGTGGGAGGGGCGGTGGCGACCAACTCGAGCGGACCGCGCCGCCTGCTCTACGGGACCGTGCGTGACCTGCTGATCGGGGTCACCTTCGTTCGCGCCGACGGGGTTGTCGCGAAGGCCGGCGGCAAGGTCGTGAAGAACGTCGCCGGCTACGACTTCGCAAAGCTGCTCACGGGCAGCCACGGCACTCTCGGGCTGCTGACGCAGGCGGTGTTCCGGTTGCACCCCATCGCCCCGGCCAGCCGCGTCGTCAGCGTGGAGGTGTCCGACGCCGGGGAGGCAGGACGCCAGGTCGCCGCGGTCGCCGGCTCGCAGGTGGTGGCAACAGCGGTGGAGGTCGACGCGCCGCACTTCGGACCGATGACCGTGGCCGTCCTCATCGAGGGCACCGACGACGGGGTCGCCCGTCGCGAGACCACGGCGGCAACGCTGCTCGGGTCGACCACAGCGGACGACAAGGTCCCGCCGTGGTTCGGCTGCTACCCCTTCGAGCCCGGGGGGATCGGCCTCAAGCTCACCACCGAGATCGCCGGCCTCGCCACCATGATGCTGTCGGTGCGCCGGTCGGCCGACCGACACGGCGTGCCCGTCGACGTCCGAGGGTCCGGAGCGGGAGTCGTCTATGCCGGGCTGCCCGCGACCACAGCGCCCGCCGATGCCGCAGCGGTGGTTGCTGACCTGCGAGCAGCCGCTCCGACGTACGGCGGGACCGTCGTGGTTCTCACCGCGCCCGCCGCTGTCCGCGACGTTGTCGACCTGTGGGGACCGGTGGCCGGGCTCGACCTGATGCGCCGACTCAAGGACCAGCTCGACCCCGGCCACCTGCTGGCTCCGGGCCGTTTCGTCGGAGGGATCTGATGACCCAGGACACCTCGCCGGTGAGCGCGACGCACGGCACCATGGGCGCCGGTGGACCCCACGAGGTCCCCCCTCCCGAGGGTCCCGCGGCGTTCGACGACCACCATCCCCCTTCGGCCGAGCTCGTCGCGGACTGCGTCCACTGCGGGTTCTGCCTGCCGAGCTGCCCGACGTATGTCCTGTGGGGGGAGGAGATGGACAGTCCCCGCGGCCGGATCTACCTCATGCAGCAGGGCCTCGAGGGCGAGCCGCTGTCGGACTCGATGGTCGGCCACTTCGACGCCTGCCTCGGCTGCATGGCCTGCGTCACGGCCTGCCCTTCGGGCGTCCAGTACGACAGCCTGATCGAGGCCACCCGGGCTCAAGTCGAGCGCCGGTACAAGCGCGACGCCGGCGACCGGCTGCTGCGCGAGGCCATCTTCGCCGTGTTTCCCTACCCACGGCGGCTGCGGCTCGTGCGTGGCCCCCTGCGGGCCTACCAGCGCAGCGGCCTGCAGCGGATGGTGCGGCGCAGCGGCCTGCTAGACCGGCTGGCGCCGACGCTCGCCGCGATGGAGGCCCTGGCGCCACCTGTTGGGAAGTCGGAGAGGCTTCCGCCGCGCGTACCCGCCGTCGGGAAGCGCCGGGCCGTCGTGGGTCTTCTCACCGGCTGCGTTCAGCGCGAGTTCTTCCCCGGCGTCAACGCGGCTACAGCGCGCGTGCTCGCAGCCGAGGGCTGCGATGTCGTGATCCCCACCGGGCAAGGGTGCTGCGGAGCTCTGAGCGTCCACAACGGTCGCGGGGCCGAGGCGGTCGCCTTCGCAAGGCGCACGATCGACGTCTTCGAGGCAGCCGGCGTGGAGAATGTGGTCGTCAACGCGGCGGGCTGTGGTTCGTCGATGAAGGAGTACGCCGATCTCCTGCGTGACGAGCCGGCCTACGCCCAACGGGCGGTGCGGTTCGCGTCGTCGGTTCGCGACGTCTCGGAGCTCCTCACCACACTCGGGCCGGTGGCGCCACGCCATCCACTGCCCGTCACTGTCGCCTACCACGACGCCTGCCATCTCGCGCACGCGCAGGGCATCCGGGCGCAACCGAGGGCGCTGCTCTCGGCCATCCCGGGCCTGGAGCTCCAGGAGATCGCCGAGCCGGACATCTGCTGCGGTTCGGCCGGCGTCTACAACCTGCTCAATGCCGAGCCGGCGCGGGAGCTCGGTGACCGCAAGACACGGAACATCCTCGCTACTGGCGCAGACCTCCTCGTCACGGCGAACCCAGGCTGCTTGATGCAGGTGGCCGCGTCCGCCCGGCGGCTCGGGGCGTCACTCGCACTCGCCCACACCGTGGAGGTCATCGACGCCTCCATCCGGGGGCTCGCCCCCGACACGTTCGCAGCATCGACCCAGCAGCCCACTCCCCACATCGCGAGGTGAGCATTGTGTACCAGCAAGTACTCGACCCGGTCGGCGGCTCGTACGCCCTGAGCTCGATCTTCGCGGCCTTGCCGATCCTGACCCTGTTCGTGCTTCTCGGCGTCCTCAAGGTCAGGGCCTGGGTCGCGGCCCTGACCTCGCTCGCG
>JBBSGI010000110.1:0-6656 GCA_038254365.1 Propionibacteriales bacterium | reverse complement strand
GTCTCCTGACGCACGGATCCGCCCGTGGTGACGCACGATCCGCCCGTGGTGGGGCACGATCCGCCCGTGGTGGGGCACGATCCGCCCGTGGTGGGGCACGATCCGCCCGTGGTGGGGCACGAGAGGCGGATGGTCGGGGACGAGAGGCGGATGGTCGGCCGGCGTTTTGACCGGTGCGGCCTGGCATCCGTAGACTTGACCTCTGGTGTGCTGCGGCCCGCCTGCCCCGCGCACCACTAGGCGCGGTTGTGGCGCCCACCCGTGCTTCGGTCGGTTGGGCCCCGCCAAAGAGTCATTCAACGAGGAAGTGAGCTCGCGGTGTACGCGATCGTACGCAACGGCGGACGGCAGACGAAGGTTGCCGTTGGCGACGTCATCGAGATCGACAAGCTTGACTGCACACCGGGCGAGAGCCTGTCGCTGGCCGCGGTCCTCGTGGTGGACGGCGCTGAGGTGACCACCGACACCAAGGCCCTGGCCAAGGTCGACGTGCAGGCCGAGGTGGTTGGCCCGACCAAAGGCCCGAAGATCCACATCCTCAAGTACAAGAACAAGACCGGCTACCGCAAGCGGCAGGGTCACCGCCAGCACTACACCCAGGTCAAGGTCACCGCGATCAACACGAAGTGACCGCCGCGGCGGCTCACAGCAGTTCCCCGGGACGACCCGGACCACCTGAACGAGGCGAAGGAAACGTCATGGCACACAAGAAGGGTCTCGGCTCCAGCAAGAACGGCCGCGACAGCAACGCGCAGCGCCTCGGCGTCAAGCGCTTCGGCGGCCAGGTCGTCAACGCCGGCGAGATCATCGTCCGCCAGCGGGGCACCCACTTCCATCCCGGCGTGAACGTGGGGCGTGGCGGCGACGACACCCTGTTCGCCCTGGCTCCGGGCGCTGTCGAGTTCGGCACCCGTCGCGGACGCCGGGTCGTCAACATCGTTCTCGCGGCCGAGTGACCTGGAGCTGACGCTCCACCCAGTCATGGCTGTGCCGACGTTCGTCGACCGCGTGGTCCTGCACGTCGCCGGTGGCAAGGGCGGCGGCGGGGTCGCGTCCGTGCACCGCGAGAAGTTCAAGCCTCTCGGCGGCCCTGACGGCGGCAACGGAGGCCATGGCGGTGACGTCATCCTGCGTGTCGACCCCGACGTCACGACGCTGATCGACTACCACCGAGAGTCTCATCGCAACGCCGGCAACGGCACCACCGGCATGGGTGACAACCGATCCGGTTCGAACGGCGCCTCGGTCGTGCTGCCAGTTCCCGACGGTACCATCGTCTCCACCGAGCAGGGAGAGATGCTCGCCGACCTGGTGGGGGCCGGCACCGAGCTCGTCATCGCGGCCGGTGGCCGTGGTGGTCTGGGCAACGCCGCGTTGGCCTCCCGGTCGCGCAAGGCTCCCGGCTTCGCCCTACTCGGGGAGGCGGGGGAGGCCCGCACCATCGTGCTCGAGCTCAAGGTCGTCGCGGACGTCGGGCTGGTCGGATATCCCAGCGCCGGCAAGTCCAGCCTGGTGTCGGCGGTCTCCCGCGCGCGACCCAAGATCGCCGACTACCCCTTCACGACGCTGGTACCCAACCTCGGCGTCGTCACGGCCGGCGACACGACGTACACAGTCGCGGACGTCCCGGGACTGATCGCGGGCGCGAGCGAGGGTCGGGGGCTCGGCCATGACTTCCTCCGCCACATCGAGCGTTGTACGGCGCTGGTGCACGTGGTCGACTGCGCCACGGCGGAGCCGGGCCGAGACCCGGTGAGCGACCTTGACGTCCTGGAGGCCGAGCTGGCGGCGTACGGCGGGCTAGCGGATCGGCTACGGATGGTGGCGCTGAACAAGATCGACGTGCCGGAGGCGCGCGAGTTGGCCGAGATGGTGCGCCCGGAGCTCGAGGCCCGCGGGCTGCGCGTCTTCGAGATCTCGGCGGCCAGCCGCGAGGGGCTGCGCGAGCTCACGTTCGCGATGGCCGAGGTGGTGACCCAGGAGCGGGCCTCGCGAGAGGCCGCACCTGTGTCCCGCATCGTGCTCCGCCCGCGGGGTGACAGCGACGCCGAGTTCACGGTCCGCGAGGTCGAAGGCCGGTGGCACGTCCGCGGCGAGAAGCCGCAGCGGTGGGTCAGGCAGACCGACTTCGGCAACGACGAGGCCGTGGGCTACCTCGCCGACCGACTGAACCGGCTCGGGGTGGAGGCGCGGCTACTGGAGCTCGGCGCTCGGGTCGGCGACGACGTCGTGATCGGCGTGGACGACAACGCCGTGGTGTTCGACTTCGACCCCGAGGTCCAGGCGGGCGCCGAAACTCTGCTCGGACGGCGCGGCCAGGACCCGAGGCTCAACAACCGCTGAGCGCCGTACCACCGAGCCGATGCGCAGAATGCCAGAACGGCTGACCGTGGAGCGCTCATGGCCCAGACTTGTCCCTGCAGCCCGACCTGATGCCGCCAGCCTGCCCGACCACCGGAGACGCGATGACCAACGAGACCGAACTGTGGCACGTCACTGTCACGGTTGGCGGTGCATCGCACGAGCTGCCCAAGACTCACGCCGCGTTGCTTCGGCTGCAGCAGGAGCACCCGTTCCTGCACTCGCTTCGGTACGCCGAGGACCGAGCCGAGCTGCGTTACTGGGAGGAGTCGGCCGACATGGTCGACGCCGCCTCGCTGGCTCTTCGGTTGTGGACCGAGCACCGCACGTCCGCAGATCTGCCGGACTGGAAGATCGTCGGTCTGGAGGTTGTGGCCGAAGAGACTTACCGGACGCGTGAGGCGACGGTGCCCCAGGACGCCGCCAGGGTGACGCCACGCCGTTTCTGATCGGCCGCGACGGTTTCCACCCGGCCTGAGGCGTCGGCGCGCTGGCTGCCTCGACCCGCTAGCCTTGGCGCATGTCGTCGTCCCTGGTCACGCTGGCGCTTGACCGCGAGCACGAGCTGCCGATGCCCCCCATGGTCATCGGGCTGCTGATCTTCCTCTTCTTCTGTGTGGTGATCTCGGGGCTGCTGATGTTCGGCAAGGGTCGGCCGCACAGCTGATGGCTCGGATCGGATGAGCTCCCTGGTCAGCTGCGCTCGGCGACCGATGCCCCGTGACCCGCGTGGGAGGCGTTCGTGAGCGACCGTCCTCCACGCGTCGGGGTGATGGGCGGAACCTTCGACCCCATCCACCATGGTCACCTGGTGGCGGCTTCGGAGGTGCAGGCGTGGTTCGACCTCGACGAGGTCGTCTTCGTGCCAACTGGGGAGCCGTGGCAGAAGGCGGAGCGTGAGGTCTCACCGGCCGAGGACCGTTACCTGATGACGGTCATCGCGACCGCCTCCAACCCGCGTTTTTGGGTCTCCCGGGTCGACGTCGATCGCGGCGGACCGACGTACACGATCGACACATTGACCGACATCCGCAGCTTGCGGCCGGATGCCGAGCTGTTCTTCATCACGGGTGCCGACGCGCTTGCCCAGATCGTGACCTGGCACGACGCGGCGCGGGTGTTCGAGCTCGCGCGCTTCGTCGGATGTACCCGGCCCGGCACGACGATCGACGACTCGACACTGGTCGGACTGCCGCCGGAGCGGGTGACCATCATCGAGGTCCCGGCGCTGGCCATCTCGTCGACCGAGTGCCGAGCCCGGGCCAGCGTCAACGAGCCGGTCTGGTACCTGGTGCCGGACGGGGTCGTCCAATACATCGCCAAACGCGGGCTCTACCGGTCCACGTCAGTCCAACCCAGCCAACCGATGGAGGGCAACGCTTCGTGACAGCCACCGACCGGGCAACCGAGCTCGTCAGGCACGCCGCCGAGGCGGCCTCGGACAAGCTCGCCGACAACATCATCGCCTTCGACGTCTCCGACCAGTTGATCATCACCGACGCGTTCGTGCTGTGCTCCGCGCCGAACGACCGTCAGGTGCGGTCGATCGTCGACGCTGTCGAGGAGCGACTGCGCGCAGTCGGGGCCAGGCCGGTACGGCGCGAGGGCGAGCGCGACGGGCGATGGGTGCTGCTGGACTACGGCGACATCGTGGTGCACGTGCAGCATGAGGAGGAGCGTCTCTACTACTCGCTCGAACGGATCTGGCGTGACTGCCCGGTGATCGTGCTGCCGGAGGCGGTAACCAGCGGTCAGGGCAGCACGCCATGCGCCGCCGAGTCCGGGGGCGCCGCCTTCGGCGGTGGGGTAGACGGCGGCCGTTGATCGCCCGGGACATCTGGGCACCCGGCATGGCCGGAACCCGACGGCTGGTGCTGCTGCGCCACGGTCGCACGGAGTGGAACGCGGTAGGTCGGGCGCAGGGCCACGCCAACGTCTCGCTCGACGACGTGGGTCGGGCGGAGGCGGCTCGGGCCGCACCGTTCCTCGCTTCGTACGAACCAGCCTTCGTGTGGTCGAGCGACCTGGCTCGGGCGCGGGAGACGGCGGAGGTGCTCATGATGCTGCTGCCGTCGTTGGAGCTGAGGCTGGATGCCCGTCTGCGGGAGTACGACGTAGGGCAGCGCGAGGGCTTGACCTTTCCCGAGTTCGCGGAGCGGTATCCGCAGGCGTACGCGGCCTTCGTGGCCGGGGCGGAGACCGGAGTCCCTGGCGCCGAGACCACGCCCCAAGTGTGCGAGCGGATGGTGGCGGTGCTGAGCGAATCCGCTGCGGCCGTGGAGGACGGCGAGACGGGGGTCGTCGTCGGGCACGGCGCCTCCCTTCGCACCGGCCTGCTGTCCTTCTTGGGGGTCCCGCTGTCCCACGCGGAGATGCTGGCTGGGATGGCGAACTGCGCGTGGGCGGTGGTCGAGCTACGCGGCGGCCGCGGCTGGCAGATCATCGACTACAACGCCCAGACGCTGCCCGAGCCGGTTCGGCTCGCCGACGACCCGCACGGCTGAAGCCGACTCGCAAAGGGGGCGGACGGCCGTGATTTCGCGCTCTCTGCGGGGTTGGCTAAACTTCTCGGGCCTGCCGGACTCGTCCTGGTGGGATCCGCACATCGCGGGGCTGTGGCGCAGCTGGTAGCGCACCTCCATGGCATGGAGGGGGTCAGGGGTTCGAGTCCCCTCAGCTCCACCAAAAGACTGTCTGTAGAACCCGTGACCCGTGAGAGGGCATTGGGTCCGAAATCACCCGATTGGGCGGTTTCATTATTTTTGTTGGAGTCTCCCAGCTTGGCCGCCGCCTCGTGAATCGCTTGGTAAGAACGGCGTGCGCTCAACGGCCTGTGTCGCCGCGATCGCGAAGTCGCATCCCTCGGCGACGGCGGCGTGACGAGGTCGCCGGTGAAGTAGCCGGCGTCCGCGCGCATCCGCAGCCGGTCGTGCTCCGCGGCGTGGGCACGCACCTGTGCGGGGATCCCGGCCAACCCACGACGCAACAGAGCCGCGGCCCGGGCCGGTCGTCGTTGCCGGCCAGCAGCTCCGCCGCGACCGTCAGCCCGGCCTCTGCCCAGGTCGCCAGGTGCGCACGACCGGCCCGTTGCCCGGCGTAGTCGTAGGCCACTGAGAATGACAACCCCATTTGGCCCCACTGTGATGCGGCGGATTCCAGTCATCGTCGCAACACATGACTGGTGCCTGGACGGTACTCGGTAGTTTCAGCGCAGGGCGTCGCGAGCGAGTTCGGTGGTGGGTGTGTCGGTAGCGTCTGCCCAGGTTTGGGTGGCGGCGGCGAGGGCGAGTGCGCTGCCGTGGAGGACTTGTTCGCCGCCCTGCCTGGTGATCAAGGGGTGCAGGGAACGGAACGCGCGGCCCTTTCGGGCGAGCGCGAGGATGTCGTTCGCGGCGCGTTCGCCGTGCCAGTGCCCGGCGGGAAGACGCACTTGCTTGGCGAGGTTCCTCGGCGTTTGCGGGTCGTTGCCTGTGAGCCAGTCATCGAGCAGGCCGAGGGTAAGGCCGATGCAGGCGGCGACGGTCGCGACGGTGTTGTCCGGCGACTCGGGCTGCACCTGCGCCAGGATCGCGCCGGCGAGCGCGGTGTCGCCGTCAGTGATGGCCTCAATGACCAAGCGGAGTGTGGTGACGGCGAGGTCGCAGGCCTGACCGACGGGAGTGAACCGGGCCATGTTGTGCCGCTCGACGGCACGGTTCATCGCCGCCTGCAGGGTGTCTAGGTCCGACACATCGATGCTGTCGATGTCGATGCCTTCCTCGGCCAGCAGCGGCGCGAGTTCGCGCAACATCTCGTTGGCGGTTCCGGGCTTGACCTCGATCTGCGGCGGCCCGGGCGGCGGTTCCGGGCTGAGTGCCGGTTGTCCTCCCCTCACCGGGCGTTGCTCCGGGCGGGTCTTGTGGGACATTCGAACGGATGTGCGCCTGCTGACCTGCAGCGTTCCCGTAGGTTCCTTGGGTTCGCGGGATCGCTCAATGCAACAGTGCCGTTAACAGTCATAGGCGGCGGCATGACGCACGTGCTCGACCGCACCGATTGCGGCGTGAGCGGTCGTCACACGTGGCAGGGACGCCGACCTTCTTGGCGAAGCACTGGTCGGGTCGGGGGGCGATCGTCATCCCCGCAGCGTCCGTCAGCCAGGTCGAGTCATCCGCCGGGCGTGCGGCCCATGGCGAGCAGATGCGGGCTCAGGTCGCGCAGTCCCGGCTGCGACTCAAAGGCCTCCGCCAGCGTCCGCGCAGCCGCGATCAGCAACGGGTCGTGCGACCTGCTGATCTCGATCGCCTGGGCGCCCG
>JBBSGI010000109.1:0-7051 GCA_038254365.1 Propionibacteriales bacterium | reverse complement strand
TCCTCCGGTCATGCTGATGGACGAGCCGTTCGGCGCGATCGACCCCATCACCCGCGACCGGCTCCAGAACGAGTTTCTGCGCCTGCAGAAGATGATCCGCAAGACGATCGTCTTCGTCACCCACGACATCCATGAGGCGATCAAGCTCGGCGACCGCATCGCGATCCTGGCGAAGGGCTCACGACTGGCCCAGTACGACACGCCCGAGCAGATCCTCGCCCATCCGGCGGACGCCTTCGTGGCCGACTTCATCGGACCGGGCGCCTCGGTACGCAGTCTCGGGCTCACCCAGCTGGCCGACATCACCCTTGACACCCTGCCGGTGGTCACGCTCGATGATTCCATCGACAAGGCGCGCGCGATCCTGGCCAGAACGCAACAGGACCGCGCCGTCATCGTCGACGACCAGCGCCGGCCTCGCGGCTGGCGACGGGTGTCCGACCTGGAGCAGGGCATGCCCAGCGGCGGCGGTCCGCTGGCCGTCCTTCACGACACCCAGAGCGTGCATGACGCGCTGAACGAGCTGCTGCACACCGGCGACACCACCGCGGTCATCGTCGACTCGGACGGCGCTTACGTCGGGGCGCTGCGCCTGGAGACGATCATGTCTTTGGCCGCGGACACCGAGAAGGCCGCGGACACCGAGAAGCCAGAGCCGATCCGGGAGGTTGCCGAGCCGATGGCAGCCCGGCAGGGCGATCGCTCGTGACCATGCTCTCGGAGCAGACCACCGGCGTGGAGCCGGTGGCTGCGGCCAGCGCGGCACATACCGAGGCCGGCTCCGGCAGACGCACCGCCGTCAGCTTCCTGTTCACCCCGGCCGTGCTCGCGGTCGCCCTGCTTGCGCTGTATCTCTACGTGCATTCGAAGACTCTCGACAGCATCGAGCAGCGCTCCCTCACCCGTAGTGTCATCGTGCACCGGATGCTCCAGCACGTTCGGCTCACCGGCGTCTCGACCGTGCTGGTCATCCTCATCGCGATCCCGCTGGGAATCATGCTCACCCGGCCGGCGATGCGCCGTGCCACGCCGTTCGTGCTCGCCGTCGTCAACATCGGCCAAGCCGTTCCGTCGATCGGCGTACTCGTTCTGCTGGCGCTACTGGTCGACGTGGGCTTCGGTCCGGCGGTAGTCGCGCTCGTCCTTTACTCGGTCCTGCCGGTCCTGCGCAATACCATGACCGGCCTGCAGGGCGTCGACCGGTCGCTCATCGACGCGGCCCGTGGCATGGGAATGCCGAAACGCCTGATCCTGTCCCGGGTCGAACTGCCCCTCGCCGTGCCGGTGATGATGGCCGGTATCCGTACCGCCCTGATCATCAACGTCGGCACCGCCACCCTGGCTGCGTTCACCAACGCCGGCGGTCTGGGAGAAATCATCAACGCCGGCCTCGTCCTCGACCGTAAGCCGGTCCTCATCACCGGAGCGGTCCTGGTCGCGGTACTCGCGCTTACGATCGACTGGCTCGCCTCCTTGGCCGAGCGGGTACTGCGGCCGCGCGGTGTATAGGACGCGGTCAACCACCACCGGGGCAACCCAGCTCCCAGACCCAGGAGGTCCACATGCGCTCCATCACTCCTGCGCGCCGCATCGCGGTGCTCGCTACCCTGGCCTTACTTGCTGCCGCCTGCGGTAGCAATGACAAGAAGGCGCCCTCCGGCGGCGGCGGCGGCGGTGGTGGTGGTGGTGGTGGTGGTGGCGGCGAGCTCAAGGGGGCTTCCTTCACCGTCGGTGGCAAGGAGTTCACCGAGCAGCGGATCCTGTGCGAGATGACCGCCCAGGTGCTCGAAGCTGCTGGCGCGACGGTGAAGAGGCAGTGTGGACTGTCCGGCAGCGCCACGGTGCGGACGGCGCTCACATCGGGCCGCATCGACATGTACTGGGAGTACACCGGGACCGGTTGGATCACCCACCTGAAGCACACGGAGCCGATCCACGACTCGATGCAGCAGTTCGACGCAGTCGCGAAGGAGGATCTGGCCAAGAACAAGATCAAGTGGGTGGATCGGGCTCCCTTCGACAACACGTACGCCGTCGGCGTGAAGAAGGAAACCGAGCCCGATGTGAAGACGCTGTCGGACTACGGCAAGCTCGCCAGCTCCGACCCCGGAAAGGCCAAGCTGTGTGTGGCAACCGAGTTCGTCAACCGTGACGACGGCCTGCCCGGGCTGGAGAAGACCTATGGCTTCAAGGCTCCCGGCCTGGCCACTCTCGACGAGGGTGCGATCTACAACTCGATCAAGAAGGGCAACCCCTGCAGCTTCGGGGAGGTCTTCGTCACCGACGGTCGGATCGAGGGGCTCGGCCTGCGCGTACTAGAGGACGACAAGAAGTTCTTCGCCGTCTACAACCCCGCGCTCAACATCCGCGACTCGGTGTTCACTGCACACCCCGAGATCGAAAAGATCTTCGAGCCGGTCGCCAAGGCGCTCGACACGGAGACGATGCAGAAGATGAACGCCGAGTTCGACATCAACGGCGACACGGCCGCGGACATCGCCAAGCGGTTCCTCAAGGACAAGGGGCTCGTCAAGTAGCGCGGCCGCCGCTCGAGTGTCTCGCCGTCGTCAGGCGTTGCCGCCCTCGGCGATGAGGCGCTCGAGCTCTCGGACGAGTAGCGCCAGACGGGCGTCTTTCAACAGTGGCAACTGCCGCCGCCGCCGCCTGGCGGCAGCCACGTCGATGTCGACCACGAGCACCGCCTCCTCCTTGACCGGTGCCTCGGCCACGACCTTGCCGGCCGGGTCGACGACGCACGACCCACCCCAGAACTCGAGTCCGTCGACCGAGCCGACGCGGTTGACGAAGACGACCCACAGCTCGTTCATGCGCGCCACCGCGCGGAGCACGTCGCGCCAGTAGGCCGGCGTGTCGATGACCTCGGGAGCCCGGGTGTCGGCGCTGTTCGTCGGGACGAGCAGCACCTCGGCCCCGTCCTGGGCGAGCACGAATGGCGGGCATGCCTGCCAGGCGTCGTTGCAGACGAGGATCCCCATCCGGCCGAAGCGGGTGGGGAAGGCGCGGAGCGCGTGACCGGGGCTGAAGTGCTTGTGCTCCTCCCAGATGTCGTACGTCGGCAGGTAGAGCTTGCGGTGCACGTGGGCAAGCTGTCCGCCCGCGAGGTAGGCGGCACTGTTGTACGTATGCGGACCGGCGTCTTCGTGGAACCCGAGAACGACGTCGAGACTGTCGGACTGCGTCAGGTCACGCAGCCGGTCGTCGTCGACCGACACTGCAAGATCCGCGTCGTACCGCCCGAGCGGGTAGCCGTGCAAGGTCAGCTCGGGGAACACGACGAGGTCGGCCTCGAGGCTGCTCGCACGCGCGATCGCGCGCCGAACGGTCCGGAAGTTCTCCTCAACCGCGCCGAGCCGGCAGTCCACCTGGGCGAGCGCCACGCGCATGTGGTGTCCCTTGACCGTCCGTCCCCTAGACATCGCCCGCCGCCCGCAGCCTGACCGTAACAGCCGGACTCACCCCACGCGGGTCAGCTCCGGTTGTCGTGCCCCGAGCGCGTGGAGGTACCAGTCGTGGAAGGTCCTCACCGAGCCCTCGGTCACGGGCGACAAGGGCCCCGGCGTATAGCCGCGAGAGCGGATCCCGGCGGCGTTGCGTTCACAGAGGATCCAGTCCTGCTCCGACGTGGCGCCCAGCACGGCGGTGAGGTCGGCGACGGCGTAGTCGCGGCCCTCCACTGCGTCCTCGTGGACGAGGAAGGTGATGTCGACGTCGGTACGGTTCGGGCTCACCGGCGTCAGCCGGGTCGTCGCGACGTAGTCGGCGTCGACGTGCGACCACGAGTTCGGCAGCGTGATGAGGCGCAAGCTGCCGACGTCCGCACTGGACAGCCGGCCAAGCAGCGGTGCGATCAGGTCTCCGCTCAGGCTCTCGGTCACGAATCCGTCGCGCAGGGGCAACCGGGCCACCCGGAACCAGTCGCCGGCCGCGAAGCTGACCTCGCACGGAGCGAGCCCCTGAGCAACCCAGCGCCGGTGGCGGTCCGCCAGCGCCGCCTCGTACCTGCGGCTGGTCCTGCTGTCGCCCGGGATGCCGAAGTCGTAGTTGGTCAGGCAGAACTCGGGATGGTTGACCCGGCAGTGGTAACACTCGCGGTTGTTCTCCACCAAAGTCTTCCAGTTCGCCTGCACCGTGTAGCGCTGGCGGACCGCGACCCGCGTGCGCTCGAGCTCGTGCGGGCGCAGCTGCGGCTCCACCGCCGCGGCGGCGCCCTCGAACGCGGGCGGCTCGTCGGCGAAGCAGACGAAAAGCAGACCGCCGAGGTTGCGCAGGTGTACCGGCCGAAGTGACAGCTCGTCCCGAGCGAGGTCGGCGCCCATGTGTGGCGCCCCGCGGAGCGCCCCGTCCAGCCCGTAGGTCCACTGGTGATAGGGGCACACGACGACTCGGGCCGAGACCGTGCCGTCCGCCAGCAGCCGGCAGCCGCGATGCCGGCATACGTTGTGGTGCGCGGTGATGATGCCGTCATCGGTCCGCATGAGCAGCACGGAGTCGCGGCCGACGCTCCACGTGACGACGTCCCCGGACCGCGGCAGCTCACTGGCCGCGGCGACGAAGAGCCAGCTCGACCCGAAGACCCGCTCGAGGTCGAGCTCGAAGAGGTCATCCGCGACGTAGTAGTCCTGCAACAACGAACGCCCGGGAGGCTGCGAAACCGCCAGGTCCTCTGCTCTGCTCGTGCTCATGCGTCATCCTCGACAGCGGCCAGCATGCAACCGCCCCAGCATAACGCAACTCGAGTTGTCAGAACGGGGTCGGGTCAGCTCCAGGGAAACGGCGAGTGGCTGACCGGGTGCAGCCGGCCGTTGGCGTAGCGGGAGAAACGGAACGGCTCCAGCAGCTGCTGACGGTCACCCACGAGTTCCTTGGCCACGAGGGCGCCGACACCGATCATCTTGTATCCGTGGTTGGAGTCGGCGATGACGTAGGCGTTGTCCCGGAAGACGTCGAAGACCGGGAAGCTGTCCGGCGTGAAGCAGCCGATGCCGCCGGATGGCTCCTTCGCGAACAGCGCGCTCTTGCCCTCGAACCGCTTCAGGCAATGCGCGAGCCCCGCCGTCCACATCCGGGCGAACTCTGCGCCGACGACGAAGTCGGGACTGGCCGGACCGTAGGGGTCGACCGCCACCTCGTCGGCCGGTCGGTCGATGACGATCGGCATGGCGCCGCCCTGGACGCCGCCGAAGTTGAAGTCCGGCTTGAAGTAGATGCCCCACAACCGGTCGGTGATGAGTGATCCGTCCACGTCGTCGTACAGCGGCGCGTCAGTGTCGAGGTGCACGACCGGCGGCATGCCGCCCGCGCTGTCGGTGAGGTACGCCGGATCGACGCCGAGCGTGCCTTCCTGCAGTGACCAGTAGGTCCACATCGGCCGCCGGTGCAGCTGCCCGTCGCGGCCGAGCACCGGGACGATGTCGGGAAGGTCCAGCATCCGCCAGACGTCGCGGACCCATGGCCCCGCGGCGACGATCAGGTGGTCGCAGCGGATGTCGCCCGCCTCGGTCTCGACCGCGGTGACCGCGGTTCCGTCGGTGCGCAGTCCCGTCACGCGGACCCCGGGGAGAACGCGAACTCCCGCCGCGGTGGCCTTGGCGGCCAGGCCTGCCACCGACGCCCGGTTGTTGGCGTAGCCGCCGCGGCGCTCATGCAGCACGCTCGTGACGTTCTTGGCCTGCCAGTCGGGGAAGATCGACTGCAGGTACAGGCGGCAGTCGTCCGCGCCTTCGACGAAAGTCGACGGATAGCCGATCGACTGCTGCTCGGCGTAGATCGCCGCGACATCGGCGTGCATGACCTCGGGGGAGATCTGCAGATACCCGACGGAGTGGTACGCGAATGCCTGCGGGTCCGACTCCCAGACACTCACCGAGTGCGCCATCAGTTCCCGCATCGCCGGCTGGTAGTAGTTGTTGCGCACCACGCCGCAGGCGATGCCGGAGGCGCCCGCCCCCACGTCCGTCTTGTCGAGAACGAGCACGTCGGCGCCCGATCCGGTGTGCCTCCCGGCGAGCTCACGGCTGAGTTGCCAGGCAGTCGACAGGCCATGGATGCCGGCCCCGATGACGACGTAACGGGCGCGGTCGACTTCCCTCACGGTGGCCCCCGGTACTCGACAACTGGAGTTGCTCTGTCACTCTACCGCCGTCCACGCGGGAGGCCTTCAGCCGAGACCCTCGACCAGTCGCTTGTGCTCATCCCAGAGTTGCGGCGGCAGGTGGTCGCCGAACTTCTCGTAGTCGGGCGCCATCCGGGCCGCCTCCTCACGCCAGACCTCGTTGTCGACGCTGAGCAGCAGGTCGAGCTGATCGTCGGTGAGGTCGAGGCCGTCGGTGTCGAGGGCGCTCTTCGTCGGGAGCAACCCGATCGGTGTCTGCCGGGCCTCCGCCGTGCCGGCCAGCCGCTCGGAGATCCACCTGAGCACCCGGCTGTTCTCGCCGAAGCCCGGCCAGACATAGCGGCCCTCGGCGTCCTTGCGGAACCAGTTGACCCAGTAGATCCGCGGCAGCTTGTCCGCATCGGCGTCACGGCCGATGCGCAGCCAATGGGCGAAGTAGTCGCCCATGTTGTAACCACAGAAGGGCAGCATCGCGAACGGGTCCCGCCGCAGCGCGCCCACCTTGTTCTCCGCAGCCGCGGTGCCCTCGGAGGCGACGTTGGAGGCCAGAAAGACGCCATGCTGCCAGTCGAAGGACTCGGTGACCAGTGGTACGGCACTCGCCCGCCGGCCGCCGAAGAGGATCGCCGATATCGGTACGCCGGCCGGGTCCTCCCACTCCGGCGCGATCGTCGGGCACTGCGCCGCCGGGGCGGTGAAACGGGAGTTGGGATGGGCCGCCGGCTCGGGCGAGTGCGGCGTCCAGTCGCGGCCCTTCCAGTCGGTCAGGTGGGCCGGCGGGGTGTCGGTCAGCCCCTCCCACCAGACGTCCCCGTCGTCGGTGAGCGCGACGTTGGTGAACAGGCAGTTGCCCCACAGCATGGCGATGGCGCTGGGGTTCGTCGACTCCCCGGTGCCCGGCGCGACGCCGAAGAAGCC
>JBBSGI010000108.1:0-7137 GCA_038254365.1 Propionibacteriales bacterium | reverse complement strand
CTGCCGGCCCGATCCAGTCTGCACCAGCAGGCGCCCCGAGCCGTCCACCCCGACGGCCTCCCCTTCCACCGTCTCGCGCCCCGGCAGCTCCACGCGAACCTGCTGGCCGATCGTCGCGCACGCCGACTCGTAGGCGTCCCTGAGGGCAGCACTGGGCTCGCCGGTGCCGGCCTCCCACTCGGCCAGCAGGCCGTCCAGCCGCCGGAGGATCGCCTTGACCAAGGTTGCCCGGTCGGTCGTGGACGCGCGCTCTATCAGCAGAGACGTGGCGTGCGGGGTCGGCAGCTCGGCACGGGTGGTCGACACGTTCAGCCCGATGCCGATCACCGCGGCGGCACCGGTCGCGCCCTCGACCCGCTCCACGAGCAGGCCCGCGAGCTTGCGGTCCTCGACCATCACGTCGTTCGGCCACTTGAGCACCGCCGGAACGTCAGCCACCTGGCGCAGCGCTGCAGCGACCGCCAGACCCGAGAGCAGAGGTATCCACGCCCAGCGCGCGACCGGGACACCGGCGGGACGGACCAGCACCGACATCGAGATCCCCGCCCGCGGCGCGGCGACCCACGTGCGGCCCAGCCGACCGCGTCCGGCGACCTGGTGCTCGGCCACCAGCACCAGGCCGTCGCGGCCGCCGGCCCTGGAGCGGTCGGCCAGCACCTCGTTGGTAGAGGGTGTGCTGGCGACGACGAGCACCTCGGTCCACCGAGACCCCGAACCGGTGAGGGCCCGCGCCAGCGCGGTCTGGTCGAGCGGCGGACGGCCCAGGTCGTCGTACATGGAGGTCATCGCCCGCCACGCTACGCTGCCACTCGTGAGCGACAGGGACATCCACACGACGGCCGGGAAGCTCTCGGACCTCGACGAGAAGCTCGAGGCCGCCGTCCACGCCGGGTCGCGGCGAGCCGTCGAGAAGCAGCACGCCAAGGGCAAGCTGACGGCCCGCGAGCGGGTCGGGCGGCTCCTCGACGAGCACTCCTTCGTCGAGCTCGACGAGCTGGCCCGCCACCGCTCCACGAACTTCGGGATGGAGCAGAACCGGCCGTACGGCGACGGCGTCGTCACCGGGTACGGCACGGTGGACGGCAGGCAGGTGTGCGTGTTCTCGCAGGACTTCACGATCTTCGGCGGCAGCCTCGGCCAGGTCTACGGCGAGAAGATCTGCAAGGTGATGGACCTCGCGATGAAGACCGGCTGTCCGCTGATCGGCATCAACGAGGGCGCCGGCGCCAGGATCCAGGAGGGCGTCGTCTCGCTCGGCCTGTACGGCGAGATCTTCCGCCGCAACTCGCACATGTCCGGCGTGGTCCCGCAGATCTCCTTGATCATGGGTGCCTGCGCCGGGGGCCACGTCTACTCCCCGGCGCTGACCGACTTCACCGTCATGGTCGACGGCACCTCGCAGATGTTCATCACCGGCCCCGACGTCATCAAGACGGTCACGGGCGAGGACGTCACGATGGAGGAGCTCGGCGGAGCCCGCACCCACAACACCCTGAGCGGCAACGCCCACTACATGGCGGCGGACGAGGACGACGCGTTCGACTACGTCAAGGCGCTCATCTCCTACCTCCCGCAGAACAACCTCGAGGAGGCACCGTCGTACGACGAAGGCGCGGACCTGGAGACCACGGACGCCGACCGGGCGCTCGACACCCTGGTCCCCGACTCGCCGAACCAGCCCTACGACGTCCACAGCGTGATCGCGGCGGTGCTGGACGACGGGGAGTTCCTCGAGGTGCAGGAGCTCTTCGCCCCCAACATCGTCGTCGGCTTCGGCCGGGTGGAGGGACACTCCGTCGGCGTCGTCGCCAACCAGCCGATGCAGCTCGCCGGAACCCTGGACATCGATGCCTCCGAGAAGGCGGCGCGCTTCGTCCGCACGTGCGACGCGTTCAACGTCCCTGTGCTGACGTTCGTCGACGTCCCGGGGTTCCTGCCGGGCACCGACCAGGAGTGGAGCGGCATCATCCGTCGCGGCGCCAAGCTGATCTACGCCTACGCGGAGGCGACCGTCCCGCTGATCACCGTCATCACCCGCAAGGCGTACGGCGGGGCCTACGACGTGATGGGCTCCAAGCACCTCGGAGCCGACATGAACGTGGCCTGGCCGACCGCCCAGATCGCCGTGATGGGCGCGCAGGGGGCCGTCAACATCCTGTACCGCGGCGAGCTCGCCGAGGCCGAGGACCCGGAGGCGCGGCGTGCCGAGCTGGTGACCGACTACGACGACACGCTTGCGAACCCCTACCTGGCGGCGGAACGCGGCTATGTCGACGCGGTGATCTTCCCGCACGAGACCCGCTCGGAGATCGTCAAGTCCCTGCGGGTGCTGCGCACCAAGCGTGAGGTGCTGCCGCCGAAGAAGCACGGGAACATCCCGCTGTGACCGAGCAGGTGCCCGCGGAGCAGCGGGCGGCGCCGTTGTTCGCTGTCGTCTCCGGCGACCCGACGGCGGAGGAGGTCGCCGCCCTGGTCGCCGTACTGTCGTTCCGGGCCGGCACCGAGCGTTCTTCCGATCCCGCCGTGGCGCCGTCGGCATGGTCCGCGCCGAGTCGCCGGATGCGCGGAGACCTGCGTCACGGTCCCGACGCCTGGCGCCGCTCCGCCCTCCCTCAGTGACTCGCCTCCCTCGGTGGTTCGGAACAGGACGCGCCGTGGAGCAGGCACGAGCAGGCGTGTTCTGTTCCTCACCAACACTGCCGGTGGCCCCCGCAACCTCTGAAGGCGCTCGCGCCTGTTGATAGTTGACAGGTCGGGCGAGGAGCCTGGATGGCGTACGAGTCGGTCGATAGAGAGCTGGGTGGGGCCGCGACGATGAGTCAGGACTCACTGCGCCCGCTCGGCCCGCTGCCGAAGCTGCCGGCCGACCCGCTTGCGGAGTACTCGGTCTTCTTCGGCCGCGAGTTTCCGAGGGTGGTGCGCAGCGTCTACCTGATCATTCGCGACTCCGGGCGTGCGGAGGAGCTGTCGCAGGAGGCCTTCATCCAGCTTTTCAGGCATTGGAAGAAGGTGTCCGCCTATGAGCGACCAGAAGCATGGGTACGACGGGTAGCAATCCGGCTGGCGACGCGGCACGCCCGTCGCGAGCGCACCCGCTCGGAGCTCGAGCGCCAGACAGTGGCCCCCCAATCCGACGCCGACGGGCGGTTCGACGTACTCGAGGCGCTGCGTGAGCTGTCGATGAAGCAGCGGGCCGCGATCGTGCTGCACTACTACGAGGACCGGCCGGTCGACGAGGTCGCCGAGATCCTCGACTGCTCGGAGAACACCGTCAAGTCGCACCTGCATCGAGGCCGAGCAAGCCTGCGACTGCTGCTGGCTCACGGGGAGGAGGGGCACCATGGCGAGTGAGCAGCGGCTGCGAGATGAGCTGACGCGGGCCGCGGAGTCCGTGCAGACGGACTCCGACGCGGCCCTGGTGCGCGTCGTCGGCATGGCAAGACGACGCCAGCGCATCCGCCGCGTGACGCTGGCGGCGGTTGCCGCGGTCGTGATTGTTGTCGGTGCGTTGGGAGCCACCCATCTGGACGTGTACAACCTCGGCCGTTCCCCTCATCCGGCTACCCATTCCACCTTCCCCCATGGAGTCAACGCCCCGCCCAACATCCACGAGCGGGCACGCAACGCCCTCACCGGTGAGTGGCAGAGCGCCGTCTACTCGACTCGGCGGGTGCGCGCCGCCATCACGGCGTCGGGTCTCAGGTCGGTAGCCGCCGACCGTGCACTCGGCGCGTCTGTTGAGTGGCGGGTGCAGATGCGATTCAGCAACACCAGCGGCAACGCGGCACTTGTGGTCGAGACGTCGGACCCCAGCAACCCCGGCGTCTCACTGAAAATCAGCGAACAGTACCTGTACCGGCTACTCCCCGGCGGCAAGCTGCTGCTCACGTCGACACACCCTGGTACGAGATGGATGTTCTCGTACCAGAAGCACGGCGACCGATTGCTCCTAAACTTCCTCAGCTCGTCCCCCCAGCCCGTGGACGACACCACCAAAGCTCGCTTCGTCTCCTGGACGTTCGCCCCGCTGACGCTGGTGCACTAGCCGATCCAGAGGTCCTTCCAGGTCGGTAGGCCGAAGTTGGGGTCGACGTAGTCGTGGTGCACCTTGGAGCCGCGCATCATCGCGACGCCGTCGTACCCCGTGACGACGACCGGGAAGTACCTGGTCTGGATGAGCTGGTCCAACGCGTTCCAGGCCGCTGGCTGCTCGGCGAGCGGCAAACGTTGCACACCGGCTATCCGGGGGCGTCGGCTGAGTAGGCGAACCGGATGGGGTAGCCCAGCTGACCGACCTGGGCCAGCATTGCCCGTGCCTCTGCGGGCTCGGTCGCCCAGGGCGCGTGCCCCGGTAGGGGGTTGTAGGCAACGCGACCCGGGGTCCCAGGTGGCATCACGTTGGACGCGGGGAACCTGGTGACGCCCGGGATCTCTCCTTGGGCCTTCCACGCCGCCCGATAGGGGTAGGCGTACGCCAGCGCTCGGCGAACGGTGATGTCGGCGATCTTCCGGTTGTCCGGATACAGCATGAACGTGCAGGGGCCGTGACCGCGCACGAGGCGGTTGCCCGCGCCGCGCTCGAAGGCGGGATAGTCACCGGATCCGACGTTGACCATGGAGATCGTGGTCTGAGCAGTTCCGGAGTCCGCCAGCAGGGTCTCGTCGATGCGGGCACTCGTCGCTGAGAGGTCGAACGTGAACCCGTCGACGTACTGGTGTCGGCCCGGATCGGTGTCCGCGCTCCAGTAGGGGTTCCTCACAAGGGTGAGTGAGGTGTCCGGGGTGTAGCTCTTGATCATGTACGGTCCGGTCGCCCACGGGTGGTCCTTGTACGTCGCCGGGTCGCTCGCCGTTCCTGCCGGGATGGGGCTGATGGCGGGAAAGGTCGCCCAGTACGGCATGTCGGGGAAGGGTTTCGACATCCTGATCGTGATCGTCCTGCCGTGAATGGAGATGCCGCGGTATCGCCCGGGCGAGCGGTAGGGACCTTGGTACGTGTTCCCGTGAAGGAAGTACTGGTTGCTGTAGCTCGCGCCCTCCGGAAACGTCGTCCGGTCCAGGGATCGCTCGATGCCGAAGGCCAGGTCTGCCGCCGTGACCGGTCGGCCGTTCTCGAACCTGATGCCGCGGCGCAGAGTGAACCGCCATGTCTTGTACTGGTTCGACGGGCGGCCGACATCGGTCGCCAGGTCGGGGACAAGGACCATGGACCTGCTTTCGGGGTCGTACACGTACTGCGTCAACGACCGGATCAGCAGCCCGCTCAGTATCGACACGGTGCTGGTGTAGTAGGCCTCCGTAGGGTCCAGGGTGGTAAAGCCGTAGTCGCTGAGCACCCGCACGGTGCCGCCGGCCGTCGCGCCGGGAATCGCCGGCGCCGGTGGTTGCAGCGTGGGGTCGGTGGGGCGTGCACCGACAGCCCGATCGGGCGCCGGCCGGGGCGCCGGCTGAGTCGCGGTGTGCGGCTGGCTGCTCGTCCCGGTGCAGGCGGCCAGCGCCAGAAAAGCGCTGACTGCCAGTGCGACGGCGCGTCCCCTCGTGTGCATGACATACCCCCTTGTAGTAAGGCCATGCCTCGTCGTACACCGACCCTGGCACAGATTCGCCTGATGTCCAGGCCGCACGACCGAGAGGTCCATGCCGCTGTCGCGACATGGACCTCTCAAAGGAGCTCGTGATACCGGCGGACTACCGCAGGCTGGCTCCCCCGGCGTAGAGGGCCGATGGCCCCTGCCGCTCGAGCAGCTTGATCGTGCCCTCGATGCTGCGCTGGGCGGTGGTCGGCTTCGCGTCGACCTGCGCAGACGCTTGGTGCTCCAGCGGCGCGCTGCCCCAGTCCGGCACGTTGGCGGCGAGGTCACCGGTGACCAGGTGCTGGTGGCTGCCGTCGGAGTGCATCACGAACAGCTCGTTGCAGCAGGCGTCCGGGTAGCGCCGGTCGCTGCTGAACGCGACATAGTCGCCGCTCGGTGACGGACCCACGCTGAAGTCGCCGTTGGGCCACGGGGAGAACGTCAGCTGCGTGACGTGGGAGCCGCTGATCGGAGTCCGGAAGACGTGCTGTCCGAAACCGCTGGGTGGCCCGGCGTGAAAGTAGACGGCCTGCCCGCTCGCGTCCCACTTAGCCGAGCGTGCTCGCAGGCGTACCGGCGTGATCGGATGAGCCGGCGCGCTTCCATCCAGAGGCATCAGCCAGACCTGCACGTCGATGCCCTTCCAGCCGTAGCGGTTGAACGTCAGCCACTTCCCGTCCGGTGAGGCCTGCGGTCGGGTGTCGGCGCCTTCGCGGATCCCATGACGGTATGTCGTCACGGCCTGCCGGCCGGTTCCGTCGAGGCGCACCGAGTACAGGGCGCACCCGCCGGGCGGATCGGGTCGGCATCGGGAGAAAAGGAGGCGTTTCCCGTCCGCTGTGTAGTCGACGCCGAAGTCGAAGTAACCAGGCCCGTCCGTCGTCACCAGCCGCAGGTCGGTGCCGTCGGCTCTCATCGTGTAGATCGACGACCCGTCGCCGTTGAACAGCCCGACGCCGATCTGAGTGCCGTCCGGTGACCAAGCCGGCGCGTCGGCGCAGCGGCTCCGCAAATGCGTCACCTGGACGAGCGCCGTCCCGTCGGGGTTGATCGTGTACAGCTGGCAGTCCTGACCGTTGAAAACGATCCGTCCGTCGACGGGTCCCGCCGTCTGAGCCGCGTACGACGGCTGCCCGGCCGCCGCGACAATGGGGTTGCTGCCCCAGGCCGGGACCGCCAAACCGAGCGACAGCGCCGTCAGTCCGGCCAAGGCGCAACGGATGGAAGCGTGGCTTCGTCTCATGATGTCGTACCTCCGTCGATGCGGGTGCCGGTGTCGGTCGTTGGGGAGGTGCCCCAGTCGGAGTAGGTGACGTGCGGGTGGTGGATGATGATGGGAGTGACGTCCGTCCCGTTGGCGTTCACCGTGAGAAGCTCAAAACCACGCCCATGCAGTGGGTAGTCGCTGATGAAGACGACGTGTCGGCCGTCCGGGGAGTACGTCGCGAAAAAGGCCGAGTACGGGTCAGGAACACCGGTGAGCTGCCGGACACGACTCCCGTCGGGGTTCATCACGAACGTGTTGGTGTGCGCGCGATAGTTGTTGTTCCCGAACAGCACCCGG
>JBBSGI010000107.1:0-7254 GCA_038254365.1 Propionibacteriales bacterium | reverse complement strand
CGGCATCGGGTGGAGGAGCGTCTTGGCTGAGAAGATTGCCGAGCGCGACGACGACCGCGCCGACAAATGCTCGATCCTGGGGGAACGCCTTGGTCGAGATGAGAACGAGCCCGGCATGTGCTCTCCCGGACGCCTTGAAGCGCTGATCGAGAGGAACGAAATCCTTGATTTTGGCCGTCACCAACGCTCGACCGGCAGCGGAAGCCGCCGCGAGGATCTCGTCGTCAGCTAGACCCGTCAGGGCGGGGTCTTCGACGACCGCGGTGACGTCGTAGCCGCGGCTGCGGAGTTGCTCGCCGATCGCGCCGGTGAGCATCTCATCGAGAAGAAGCGTGCGCGCCACTCGCTATCGGGCGAGGAGGTCGCGCTCTCGTCGCCATGCCTGCTCGGCGACGGTCTCGGCGTGGTCGGCGGCGTCGATCTCGTCGTCGATCTCCGCCGGGTACGTCGCCCAGTAGCTGATGGCGGTCCGTACCAGCCGCAGGGG
This sequence comes from Propionibacteriales bacterium, assembly GCA_038254365.1. Lineage (GTDB taxonomy): Bacteria > Actinomycetota > Actinomycetes > Propionibacteriales > Nocardioidaceae > JAWWPG01. Next base: position 6,767 of record JBBSGI010000107.1, on the reverse strand, counting down.
CACGCCGGAGTTGGCGACCACCACCGCCAGGACGTCGTCTTCGGCCAACTCGGGTTCCGCGGCCCGGGCCGATTTGACGGCCCGCACGACTTCCCAGACATCGGGGCCACCGGCGAGGCCGGCCCGACGGCCAGTGGGACCATCACGGAAGACGACGCCGGGGTACTCGGCCATCCGCAGCCCCTCGTCGACGAGGAGGTTGGCAGCAGCCGACAACGACAGGCCCGGGCGAGTCGCGGCAAAGGACGCCAGGCGGCGTGCCACCGTGGTGTCGAACCGTACGGGGGTCGGCGATCTCCTAGTCATCGACTACATCGTAGTCGATGGTCGTTGCTGGGGTGTTGATCTCGTACTCCTCTGGGGGCGCAGGACCGCGGAGGAGGCCATGGCTGCGAGCGATCCCGTTTCTCGAATCCGTCCCGAGGACCGCGTGGAGGGTGACACGACGCCAGGCATGGTCCGGGAGAAGCGATCGCAGTCGACGGCCTGTGGTCGGGACTGGTACGCACCGAGGCTCATATGACGTCTGGATGGCACCACCACGGCGACTACGACACGTCCATCTTCGTTCTTACGGGTGCCTTGCGCATGGAGTGCGGCCCCGGCGGCGCCGTCGTGGTCGAGGCTGCGCCCGGGGACTTCGTTCACGTTCCCAAGGGTGCGATTCATCGCGAGAGCAACCCCGAGGACGAGGAGAGCCATCTGGTGGTCGTTCGAGCCGGGCAGGGGCCGCCCGTCGTCAACATGGACGGTCCGGCCGCGCCTCCGTCGTAGCTGCTCGCGTCCCGATCTGGTCGATGAAGCCGCTGACACGTACGCCTCATCTGTCATCTCTGGACGGCGGTTGCCACCTCCACTCACCACTACGTCCGCGACCGAATCGGCGATCTGGCGCGTCCGCGCAGCCGCACATAACGACGAGTGTGGCGCTGCACGACATGCACGCCGATCCGGCGATCGCGGTCACTCCGGACCGGCGGCAAGCGCGCACCGAGGTGCCGCTCGGTACGAGCCCGGTACCAGAGCCGGCATGGCCGGCGCCCATCTTGACGCCAAGAGTCGTGTCCCAGGCAAGGCGCGGTCAGGCCCGGCAGCCGCGCTGCCGGGCAACGCCCATGGTTGGGCTACCCGGGGCCCAGCGAACCGCCGGCGTCAAGATGCGACACTTGCGACATGGAACTTGTGCCCGGGGTCGTTGTCGAAGACGAGGCTCTGCGCGCCTTCTGTGAGGGTCATGGCGTCCGGCGACTTGGATTGTTCGGCTCCGCGCTCCGGGGCGAGCTGGCGCCCACCAGTGATATCGACCTGCTCGTCGAATTCGAACCTGACCAGATCCCCGGGCTCCTCGGCATGGCTCAGCTCGAGCTCGAGCTGAGCGAGCTCCTGGGCCGGGAGGTCGACTTGAGGACGAAAGGCGATCTGAGCCGGTACTTCCGGGACGAGGTCGCCGCCTCCGCCCGGATCGTGTATGACGCCGCCTGAAGACCTGGTCCGACTTCGCCATCTTCGCGACGCCGCCGAGAAGGCCGTCGCATACTCGGCCGCCAAGCGTCGAACGGATCTCGATGACGACGAGCTGCTCCGCCTCGGGCTGACCAAACTTCTACCCGGGCGGCCTATCCGGAACTTCCATGGACGGCGGCGGCACGAATGCGGGACCGGCTGATCCACCACTACTTCGACATCGACCTGGACGTTCTGTGGATGACGATCACCGAGGACCTGCCACGACTCCTGTCCGCGTTGCCAACTCGCTTCGAACCTGATGGCAGTTGGTGAAGAACGTCCCAGGCGAGACATGGCGGGGCCCGCTGGATGCGGGGGCCGCTGCGGCGAGCCGTTGAGGGTGCACCTGGCTCTCGCGACCAGGGTCAACGCGGGGGACGGTGGGAGGACTGGCCCCGCCCCCCACCAACCGGCCTTCCACGAGCCGGTCGAGCGGGTGGCCTGATCGCCGGCGCGAGCTCGCCCTGGCCGCCGAGCGGGACCGGCCGGCCCACGTCGTCCGCCTGATCGGCCCGCCGGCCGAGGAGCCGCACGCCCGCGACGACTGGCTCGCCGACGCGGGGGCAGTGGATGCCTACGGGAGAAGTGGCGGATTGAGCCCGACCGGCTTGGCCAGGGAGAGAACCTGCGGGGCCTCCAGGCGATCGAGTGGGAGGACATCCGGGTGCAGCTGGAACCCGACCCCGTCGAGCTGGACTGGTTGCTTGGTCGCCGGCCAGCGCCTGACCACAGGATCGACCTCGGGCTCCAGAGCGGCGATGTTTCAGCAATCCCAAATCCGGTTGAGCAGTATCCGGCCATCCGTCGCAGGCGGGGCCACGCGGGCCGAAGAACCGGCACTCGGAGCGCCGAGTGATGAGCCGCTGACGAACCGAACGAGGCACTGGGTTTCGTTGATGTCACGACGAAGCAGCTCGCCTGACGGCGTTCGGGACGCAGAGGTCGCGGGTTCGAATCCCGCCTTCCCGACCACCACAACACTTGACATCCCATCGATCTAAGTCAAGTTGAACCCGGTTTGGTTGATATCTGACGCCCACATGTGATCCTCACTGGAGGTGGGTGGACGCGATGTCAAGAATCTTGCGCTATTCTTGACATCGTGGACGAGGCGGCGCTCCGGTCGAGCCCGGTCGGCCGGCTGGTGCCGATCACGGGCCATGACGGCCGCTTCGGAGAAGACTACGACCACTGGGCGTTCGTGCCGGACCCCCTCCCGGCGGCCGTGGAGCTGTCTCCCACGACCTGGAACCTGGTGGGTGATGCAATGCTCAACCTCGGCCGGCTCGACCAGGCTGGCCGCCAGGTGCCCAACCCTGCCCTGCTGCGACGGCCCACCCTGCGCCGTGAAGCGCAATCCACGTCGGCCCTCGAAGGCACGTACGCACCGCTCAGCGAAGTGCTCGAGGTCGACGCGGACGACCTCCATCGGTCCCCCCGCTCTCCGGAGCTGCGGGAGGTTCTCAACTACGTCCGGGCAGCCGAGCACGCGTACGCCGTCGTGCGCGTACGCGGCATCTCCATGGGACTGCTCAGCGAGCTCCATGGCCTTCTCGTTGCCGGGACCGGCGCCGACGGGTCGATGGCGGGCAGGGTTCGGGGGCACCAGGTGGTCATCGGTCCTCCGGGGAGCCGGGTGACCGACGCTCGTTTCGTCCCCCCGCCGCCGGGACCGGACCTGGAGATCGCCCTTCGGGACTGGGTCGGCTGGGTCCAGGGCGCGTCTCAGATGCCGGTCGTCGTCCGCGCTGCTCTCGCGCACTATCAATTTGAAGCCCTGCACCCCTTCAACGACGGGAACGGCCGCATCGGCCGCCTCGTCATCGTCCTCCAGTTGCTTCGAGACGGAGTGCTTCACGAGCCGCTGCTCACGCTGTCCCCGTGGTTCGAGGCCAGGCGCCGCGACTATCAGGACCGGTTGCGAGGCGTCAGCGAAACCGGGGCCTGGGACGGGTGGGTGGCGTTCTTCGCCGAAGGTGTGGCAGCGCAGGCCGCGTCGACAACGGAGACGATGAGCCAGCTGCTCGCGTACCAGGACGAGACCCGCGCTCTGGCCCGCCAACGAGGGCTGCGGGGCTTGGCCATCGATGTCATTGACGGGCTCATCGCCCGTCCGGTCATCACGAGCGGTTGGGTGGCGAACGTCCACGGGGTCAGCCGCCAGGCCGCCATCAACGCCATCGCGCGCCTCGTCGACGCTGGCGTCCTCGCCGAGACAACCGGCCGCAGCTATGGTCGGGTGTTCGCCGCCGAGCGTGTGATCCGGATCCTCGAGCGGTGACACACGAGAGCCGCCGACCTCGGGCCGGAAATGGATAGGTGTATTGTTGGTGTATGTCACGCACCAACGTCGACATCGACGATCACGCATGTCAGACGGTCATGGAGCGGTACCACCTTCAGACGAAGCGTGAGGCGGTCAACTACGCCCTCCGACTCGTCGCAGGCGAGGCCCTCGACCTGGACGCCGCCCGCTCGATGCGAGGTTCGGGCTGGGAGGGTGAGCTGGAGGAGATGCGCAAGAGTCGGACCGCTTGATTCTGATCGACACCTCGGCGTGGATCGAGTTCCTGCGCGATACCGGGTCGCCGGTGTGCGACGAAGTCGACCGGCTACTCGCGACCGACCTCGCCGTGTGTGACGCCGTGCGGATGGAGGTCTTGGCCGGCGCCCGGGACGAAGCCCATCTCCGGCAGCTCCGAGGGCTGCTGGGACGGGCGACCGTGCTGCCCACGGAGCCGCCGGACTACGAAACTGCAGCCTCGTTGCACCGGACCTGTCGCCGGAGCGGCGGGACCGTTCGCAAGCTGATCGACTGTCTCATCGGTGCTGTGGCCGTTCGTCACCTGCTCCGATCCTCCACACGGATGCCGACTTCTCCGCCCTCGCCCGGCACACGGCGGTCGAGGTACATGAGCCTTCCACTTGGTAGGCTACGCTCTTACCAAGTCTAGGAGTCACCCATGCCCGCAGCGGCCGAGTTCCTCGTTTCCACCAGTGGCCAGATGTCGGTGCCCGCCGCCGTCCGGCACCGGTGGGGTCTCGATCATGGCGGGCGTGTCACCATTATCGATCTCGGTGACGCTGTGGTTCTACTGCCCCCAAGGGGGCGCGCCGGGCTTCTCGGTGCGGCCTTGTCGGCCGAGGACCACTTGGCGTTCGTGTCCGGCCTCGAGGATCCCGATGTAGCGACTACCTAGTGCCGGCGACGACCTAGTGCCGGCAACGGTTGTCGACGATCACCTGCTGCGCGACATCCTCGTCGGTGACCGCGACGAGAGTCTCGACGGTGTCGCACCCGACGGCGTTGCCACCACGGGCCTCTGGCTGTTCCGGCTGTGCGCCTCCTTCGCCGATCCGTCCGTCGTCGGCAAGCTGTCCAGACCGGTCATCTCGCTGCCGGAGGACATGCAGGCGCGTTTTCGCGCCCAGCTGGTCGAGCTGCCCGCCACGATCGAGGTTCTGGGTCTTCGCGAGATGGCATGGCCGATGGCCCTCCTCCAGGCGCGCCACCGTTCCGAGGGGCGAGCCCTGTCGGCAGCCATGGTCGAGGCCCTCGCCGCCGCCCACCGGCTCGGCCGGGCGATCGCGGTGTCGCGCAACGACGTAGGTCCGAACCTGCGAGCCGCCGCCGAGGCCGATGGCGTGGCGTTCCACGTCCTGTAGCCGGACCTTCGGCGTCGAAGTACGAGATCCGGGTCCGCACGCCGGTCGACCAGCTTCCACTCGGCGTGTTCGATGCGCGTTGGTCTCGACCCTGGCTCCCTCGGGTTCGGCGGTATCACCCGTGATACAGTCCTCTTGTGGCTGACGCGTCGATTCGGGAGTTGCGGAACCATGGCGGCGAGGTGATCGACCGAGTCGCAGCCGGCGAGCGGGTCACCATCACCCGCGACGGGAAGGCTGTGGCCGAGTTGCGCCCGCTCCCGCGTCAGCGAGCGACGGCGGTGGCATTGATCGAGCGGTTCCGGCGTCTTCCCGCCGTCGATCCCGTGCGGTTCCGCACCGACGTCGACGCGGTGGTGGATCAATCGCTGTGACGTCGTCGGTGGTCGGTGTGCTCGACACCAACACGCTGATCCTCATCGATCGCCTCCACCCCGACGACCTGCCGGCCGAGCCGGTCATCACCTCGGTCACGCTCGCCGAGCTGTCGGTCGGGCCCTTGGTGACCGATGACGAGGCCGAGCGAGCCGCCCGCCAGGCCCGGCTGCAGCAGACGGAAGCTGCGTTCGAGCCGCTTCCGTTCGACGCCTCCGCTGCCCGGGCCTACGGACGGGTGGCGGCGTCTCTGCGCCGTGCCGGTCGCAAGACAACCGCCCGGGCCTTCGACGCGCTCATCGCCGCCACCGCCATCGCCAACGACCTGATGCTCTATACGTGCAACCCGAGGGACTTCGAGGGAATCGACGAGCTGACCGTCGTGACGATCCCCTACCCCGCCGGGGGACCCCCAGGGCCGAGCTGACGGCCCGCCTCGACCGCTGCTCGCCCCGGTGCGAGCGGCGTACAGCCGAGCTGTCCGGCCGTGTCTGTCATCCGCTCACCGCTCGTCGGCTCGCAGCTCCGCCAGAGCGTCCGATGCCTCGCGTCGCGTCCTGACCGGCGCCGGCAGCAGGCCGGCGCTGGTAGCTCGCTTGAGTCGGCCTGCCTCGCGGAGGCCTGCGAGGCGACCGCCCGAGGGCGGGCCCAGGACCGCCATCACCTCGCCGCGCCTGGTGACCTCGATGTGCTCCCCGGCCTTGGCGCGACGGATCCATTCGCTGGCGTTCTGTCGCAGCTCCCGCACGCCGATCCTCTCCATTAGTACACATGGTGGCACCTAGGAGCCGTTGGGATCGCCTGCTGACCGGGGGGCTGCGCGGTCGAGAATCTCGAACGTGGAGCCGCGGGGTGGCCGTGTGCGGCGCCATCGCCCGGTGCCTTCCAGGTGGGCGACAACGGCGGCACGCAGAACGTTCCATCGCGTGGGATCGTCAATAGGGCAAAGCCCTTGAAGGACGTGCCAGAGCCCCGTACCGCCCTTTCCCGTGAAGAACCGGCGGCCGTCGCGATGTTCGGCGTGATCCCGGCCCCACTCGTCGAACAGGTCGGCCAGCGGGTCGACATGACCTGTGCAGACGGCACCGCTCGGGCTCTTGGAAACGAGCTCAGTTAGGACGCGCTGCCCTACGATCTGACCCGACTTTGACAGGATTTGGCCCTCCCGATGGGGCCGCAACGCTGTGACCTGCATGTTTGTCTCTTGAGAGGGCGTTTTG
>JBBSGI010000106.1:0-7357 GCA_038254365.1 Propionibacteriales bacterium | reverse complement strand
GCCGACGACGAGGCGTGGGTGCGGCTGAACGCGGCGGCCTTCGCGTCGCACCCCGAGCAGGGCAAGCTGACCGTCGCGGACCTGCGGCACCGGATCTCGCAGCCTTGGTTCGACGGCGGCGGGTTCTTCCTCGCGGAGCGCGACGGGGCGCTGCTCGGCTCGCACTGGACGAAAGTGCACCCCGCCGGTGAGATCGCCGGCGGCGTGCCGATCGGGGAGGTCTACGCGATCGGAGTCCACCCGGCAGCGCAGGGCCTCGGGCTGGGCAAGGCGCTCACGCTGACCGGGCTTCACCACCTGCGCGACCTCGGCCTGGGCGCAGTCATGCTGTACGTCGACGGGGACAACGCAGCAGGGGTCGGCCTCTACGAGCGGATGGGCTTCGTGACCACCACCGTGGACGCCATGTACGCCAACCGCCACTGAATCGGATGGTCGGGCGGGAAGTCTCGGATGGTCGGGGGTGTACGACGTTACGCGCCGTTCACCATGAGGTGACACCATAGGCGGCATGTCAACGGAGCCGATCGCCCCGGCCGACGCCAGCAGCCGGACCACGGGACTGTCCGCCGCCACTGCAGGCTCGGCCGACGCGGGTCCGCGCAACCGAGCCCATCTGACCACCGCCATCGACACGTTCGACGTCGAGCCGCCGTACCAGCCGGAGATCCACGACCTGCCCGACGACCGGTTCCTGGACCGGGAGGTCTCCTGGTTGCACTTCAACAGCCGGGTGCTCGAGCTGGCGGAGGACCCGACCCTTCCCCTCCTCGAGCGGACCCGCTTCCTGGCGATCTTCGCCAGCAACCTCGACGAGTTCTTCATGGTGCGGGTGGCCGGGCTCAAGCGGCGGATCGAGGCCGGGGTCGCCGTACGGGCGGCGAGCCAGAAGATGCCCCGGGAGCTGCTGGAGTCGATCTGGCGTGAGTCGGGCCAGCTGATGCAGCGCCACGCCAGCGTGCTCCATGAGCAGGTGCTGGGCGAGCTCAGCGACAACGGGATCTACCTGCTGCGCTGGAAGGAGCTCGACGCATCCGAGCAGCAGCAGATGACGAAGCTGTTCACCGAGCGGGTGTGGCCGGTGCTCACGCCGCTGGCCGTGGACCCCGCGCACCCGTTCCCCTACATCTCTGGGCTGTCCCTCAACCTGGCGGTCCTGCTCTGCAACCCCGACACCGGCAAGGAGCACTTCGCGCGGGTCAAGGTCCCGCCGATCTTCCCGCGCTTCGTGACGCTGGGGGGGCAGCGGTTCGTGCCGCTGGAGGACGTGATCGCCGCGCATCTCGACCACCTCTTCCCCGGCATGGACGTGGTTCAGCACCACACCTTCCGCGTGACGCGCAACGAGGATCTCGAGGTGGAGGAGGACGACGCCGAGAACCTGCTCAAGGCTCTGGAGAAAGAACTCCAGCGGCGGCGCTTCGGCTCCCCGGTACGGCTCGAGGTCGAGGAGTCGATCGACGCGCACGTGCTCGAGCTCCTGGTATCGGAGCTCGACATCTCCGAGCGCGAGGTCGTCCACCTACCCGGTCCGCTGGACCTGACTGGCCTGCACGGCATCGCCGACCTGGACAGGCCGGAGCTGAAGTACCCGGCGTTCGTCCCGCACACCCACGCGCACCTGGCGGAGGTCGAGTCGTCGAGCCCGGTCGACATCTTCAGCGCGCTCAGCCGCCGCGACGTACTGCTGCACCATCCCTACGACTCGTTCGCGACCAGCGTGCAGCGCTTCCTCGAGCAGGCCGCCGCCGACCCGCATGTGCTGGCGATCAAGCAGATGCTCTACCGGACGTCGGGCGACTCCCCCATCATCGACGCGCTCGTCGACGCCGCCGAGGCCGGCAAGCAGGTGCTCGTGGTGGTGGAGATCAAAGCGCGATTCGACGAGCAGGCCAACATCCGCTGGGCGCGCAAGCTCGAGCAGGCCGGCTGCCACGTCGTGTACGGCGTGGTGGGCCTCAAGACGCACTGCAAGCTGGCGCTGGTGGTCCGCGACGAGCTCGAGGGGATCCGGCGCTACGCCCACATCGGGACCGGGAACTACAACCCGAAGACGGCCAGGCACTATGAGGATGTCGGCCTGCTGACCAAGGACCCGGCCATCACCGCCGACATTGCGAACCTCTTCAACGACCTGTCTGGATTCGCCCTGAAGCGCGACTACGCGAAGCTGCTCGTCGCGCCGCAGACCGTGCGGTCGGGGCTGCTGGCGCTCGTCAAGCGGGAGATCGACCACCACGAGGCCGGGCGTCCCGCGCGGATCCGGTTCAAGCTCAACTCGCTGGTCGACGAAGGACTCATCGACGCCTTCTACCGCGCGTCGCAGAGCGGCGTCCCGGTCGACCTGTGGATTCGTGGCATCTGCGCGCTTCGCCCGGGCGTGCCCGGCATGTCGGAGCTCATCACGGTCCGCAGCATCCTGGGACGCTTCCTCGAGCACAGCAGGATCTACTGGTTCGCGAACGGCGGTGCGGCGGAGGCCTGGATCGGGTCGGCCGATCTGATGCACCGCAACCTCGACCGGCGCGTCGAGGTGCTGGTCAAGCTCCCGTCCGGGGCCCACGTGACGGAACTGGGCGAGTAGCTCGACCGCGGCTTCGACGAGAGTACGGCGTCCTGGTGGCTGGGCAGCGACGGCAGCTGGACCCGGCACAGCACTGACGACGCAGGTGCGCCGCTGAGCGAGCTGCAGACGATGCTCATGGGTCTGGACCGGCACAGCCGCGACACCGCAGCCGCGGCCGGGCGGTAGGCGACCGTCCATGCCGAGCGGCACCCCGTCGATGGTGCGAGCGGCCGGCTGCGTGGTGTGGCGGCCCGGGGGTGACGAGCCCGAGGTGCTCGTCGTCCACCGGCCACGCTGGGACGACTGGTCGTTCCCCAAGGGCAAGCTCGAGCCGGACGAGGAGCCGATCGCCGCTGCGGTGCGGGAGGTCGAGGAGGAGACGGGGCTGCGGGTCAGGGTCGGGCCCCGGCTGCGCGACGACCACTACACGATCTCCAGCGGCCAGCCCAAGACGGTCTCGTACTGGGTGGCGCAGGCGCCCCGGTCCGCCGACGACATCACCGGGTACCAGACGAACGCCGAGATCGACGGGGTGGCGTGGATCTCCCTGTCGGATGCCCGGGCGAGGCTGACGTACCCCCGCGACGTCGAGCTGCTCAAGGAGCTCGACGTCTCCGCCTTCGACTCGACGGTGCTGCTGGTGGTCCGGCACGCGGAGGCACGCAGGCGCAAGACCTGGCGCGGCGAGGACCGCAAGCGGCCGCTGGCGGCGGAAGGTCGGCATACGGCGGATCGGCTGGTGCCGGTGCTTGCGGCGTACGGCGTGACGCGGGTTGTCACGAGCGACGCGCTGCGCTGTGTGGAGACGATGCTGCCGTTCGTGAACGCGTACGGCGTCAAGGCGCGCGTGGAGCCCGGCCTGTCGGAGGAGAGGGCGTCGGCGAAGGTCCTCAGCCGGGTGGCGACGAAGGCCGTGCGGAGTCGCAAGCGAATGGCCATCTGCACCCATCGGCCGGTGCTGCCGCGGCTGTGCGCGGCGCTGGGGATCGAGAAGACGGCGCTCGAACCCGGCGGGCTGATCGTCGTACACCGGGCGCACGGAGAGGTGCTGTCTGTCGAGAAGCCCGAGTAGGCGGCGCCCAGGGACCCAGCGAGAGCCGGCGGGCGCGGCGAGCGCGGCGAGCGCGCCCGGCTAGGGAAGGAAGATCCGCAGCACGAAGTAGACGGCAGCGGAGACCGCACCGGCGGCCGGGAACGTCAGTACCCAGGCGGTGACGATCGTGCGGGCCACGCCCCAGCGGACCGCCGAGCGGCGCTTCGTGGCTCCGGCGCCCATCACGCCTGACGTGATGATGTGGGTGGTCGAGACCGGCGCCTTGTAGACGAATGCGGTGACGTACAGGATCGACGCGGCGGTCACCTCGGCCGCGAACGCGCGCGGCGGGTCGAGGTGGATGATCCCGCGGCCCATCGTGCGCATTATCCGCCAGCCGCCCGAGTAGGTGCCGAGCGAGATGGCCGTCGCGGCGGAGACGATGACCCACCAGGGCAGGCCTTGCCCTGCCTCGGCGTGGCCGGAGGTGACGAGCGCGAGGAAGATCACGCCCATGGTCTTCTGGGCGTCCTGGAGGCCGTGGCCGAGCGCCATCGCCGATGCCGAGAAGACCTGGGCCAGCTTGAACCCGCGGTTGACCGGGCCTGGCTTTCGTCGGCGGAAGATCCACATGATCGCGACCATCAGCAGGAAGGCAACCACGAAACCGACGACGGGCGAGGCGACCATCGGGATCAGCACCTTGTCTTGGATCGCGGTCCAGTGCACGAGGCTGCCCGACGCGAGGGCCGCGCCGACCAGGCCGCCGATGAGCGCGTGGGAGGACGAGGAGGGCAGGCCGAAGTACCACGTGACGAGGTTCCAGGTGATGGCGCCTAGCAGGCCCGCAATCACGATGACCAGGCCGCGGCTGCCGTCGGGCGGGTTGATGACGTCGCTGACGGTGTTGGCGACCTCCTGACCCAGGAAGGCGCCGGCGAAGTTCATGACTGCTGCGAGGGTCAGCGCCAGCCGCGGGGTCAGGGCGCGGGTGGAGATGGAGGTGGCGATCGCGTTGGCTGCGTCGTGGAAGCCGTTGGTGTAGTCGAACGCGAGGGCCACGGCGATGACGGCGAACACCAACCCGAGCTCCACGCCTAAGGCCTCTCCGAGGGCGCGCGACCGCGAACGGCCGAGGGTCGGCGGCGCATGGCGCTCAGGACTCCTTGACGGCGATCTGCTCGACGGTGTTGGCCACCGACTCGAAGGCGTCGATCGCCGCCTCCAGGGCGTCCACCACATCCTTCAGCTTCAGCACGGTGAGGGCGTCGTACGAGCCGTTGAAGAGCTTCGCCAGGATGCGGCGGTAGGACTTGTCGCCGGCGTTCTCGAGACGGTTGATCTCGATCCAGTACTCCTCGAGGTCGCGCATGGTCCGGAGCTTGGGCATCGCCTCGGCGGTGAGCTCGGCCGACCGCTGCAGGACGTCGACCTGGTTGGCGAGCTCGGCGGGCAGCTCCTCGATCTCGTAGAGGTGCACGAGATCGACTGCCTCCTCCATGTAGTCCATGACGTCGTCGAGGCCGCTGGCGAGCCGGTAGATGTCCTCACGGTCGAAGGGCGTCACGAACGTGGTGTTGACCTTGCGGATGATCGCGTGTGTGGTCTCGTCGCACTCGTGCTCGGCCTGGCGCATGCGCTTGGCGAGACTCTTGCGGTCGCAGGTGCTGGAGAGCATCTCGGCGAGGAGCTCCGTCCCACCGACGAGGTTCGTTGCCGACTCCGAGATCAGGTCGTAGAAGGTGTTGTCCACGGGGCGGAAACGCAGTTGCACGACGAACTCCAGTTCAGCGCCAGATGGTCACCGCCATGCTAGGGGGTGAACGGCCGGGGCGCGCAACCATCGCTGTTGGGCTGACACTGGCCCGCCTTCAGGTGGATCCCGCGTCACCATCGGTGCCGCGGTGGACGAGGCCGCTGCTTGGTGCTCCGGTTGGCGACGATGGCGGCGACCGGCGGGATGAACATCGCGACCACGCTCATGGCGATGGCGGCCCCGGTCGAGAAGAACCTGACCACGAACCACGCGAGGACGATCAGTCCGATGCAGGTCCCCATGAGCGCGAAGTAGCGACGCTGCCGGTCCACGTCTCGAGCGTAGGTCGGCTGCCCGGCGAGGCTCCGACGAGGCGAGCGGTTCGGTAGTGTCCGGGATGCATCTGGGTCGATGTCCTTGAGGACTCGCCCCGCGCCAGGCGCTTTCCACCCCGTGACCGCAAGGGGCGCGGGTGGTGTCGAGCCGAACCGGCTTCGCAGTATCACGCATCCTCGCGCCGTGCCCGACGGCGTCGTGGTCGAGGGCGAGGACTCAGTGAAGTCCGAAGTCTCACATCTGACTCACATGTTGGCGATTTATGTTTGGCTGTTGTGAGGGTGCTGTTGGTGGAGGATTCGCTGCGGATGGCAGGTCTGCTTCGCCGGGGGTTGCAGGAGGAGGGGTACGCCGTAGACATTGCGGGGTCAGGCACTGATGCAGTTTGGCTGGGTCGAGAGAACTCCTACGACGCCATCGTGTTGGATGTCATGCTGCCGGAGTTGGACGGTTTCGAGGTTTGTCGCGAGTTGCGTACGGCGGGACGGTGGGCTCCGGTGCTGATGTTGACTGCCCGTCATGAGGTGGCCGACCGGATCCGCGGGTTGGACGCGGGCGCTGATGACTATCTGACGAAGCCGTTCAGCTTTGGCGAGTTGGCGGCCCGGTTGCGGGCACTTGTGCGGCGTGGTCCGTCCCATCGACCGGTCGTGGTGAGCGTAGGTGACCTTCGGTTGGACCCGGCTACGAAGCAGGCCTGGCGATCAACAGCCGAGCTCAACTTGTCGGCGACGGAGTTCGCTCTGCTCGAGCTGTTTCTGCGCCATCCTGATGAGGTGTTGTCCCGTACGGTAATCATCGAGCACGTGTGGGACTTCGCCTACGAGGGCGTTTCCAATGTGGTCGACCAGTACGTGGGCTATCTGCGACGTAAGATCGACCGACCCTTCGGACGTCACGATCTGCAGACGGTACGCGGCGCGGGGTACCGGCTGAGAGTCTCCGGCGGTGTCGGCGTGGATCCGGGCTAGGACCGATGACGCTGCGCACGCGGCTGGCGCTGCTCTTCGCGGTCGCAGTCACCGCCGTGGTTGCTGCGGGCGGCGCGCTGCTTGTCCATCAGCTCAGCTCCGGGCTGAACACGGCTCTGGACGTGTCCCTCACCGCACGTGCCGACGCGCTGGCGCAACAGGTCGGCCCCGGCGGCACGGTTGCCAACTTCCAGGACGGTGCCGGCAACGGCTCGCTGCTGCCAGCCAACGAGACGCTGGCGCAGGTGATCAGCCCTTCCGGGACCCTCACGGAATCTTCCGAGGGCACCGGGAATCGGCCTTTGCTGACCGTGCCGCAGTTGATGAGCGCGCGGAAGGGTCGTGTGTCGATCAACTCAGACTTTGGCGGTGGGCCGGGTGTGCGGCTTCTCGCGCTGCCGGTCGCGGACTCCGGCAGTCCACCAGCGGTGGTTGTGGTCGGTACCAGTCGTGGGCTCGTGCTGACAGCCGTAAGCAGGGTCGAAACAGGCTTGTGGTTGGGAGGACCGGTAGCCGTGCTCCTGGGTGCTCTCGGCGCCTGGCTGCTGTCGGGTGCTGTCCTTCGGCCGATCGAACGCATGCGAGCTCAGGCAGCCGAGATCTCCGCCGGTGACAGCGACGCCCGCCTCGACGTACCTCGACGACGCGATGAGATCGCCCGCCTCGGTGACACCATCAATGGATTGCTGGGCCGT
>JBBSGI010000105.1:0-7389 GCA_038254365.1 Propionibacteriales bacterium | reverse complement strand
GCCGGGCACCTTCTCGCCCGAACCCGACAGCTCACCTCGCAGGCGTGAGAAGGAGCCCCCTTCCATGTCTGTCCCCTCAGCCGCGCGCCGTCTGCGCGCCTTCCTCCCCCTGCTTCTCGCCTCCGTTATCGCCTCGGTCCTGCTCGCGGCACCTCCCGCGTCGGCCGGCAGCCAGCCCTCGTCGGTCACCAGTCCCACCGGCTATCAGCAGGTTCTGGGCGACACGGTGATGACCATCGCGCAGCGGGAAAACCACGCGGCAAACGTGGCCATCTCGCACATCGGGGACCCCTACCGTTACGGCGCAGCCGGTCCCAGCGCCTTCGACTGCTCGGGACTGACGATGTGGTCCTATGGGCACTCGAACTTGAGCCTTCCGCGGACGTCCGCGGCGCAGTACGGAGCGGTGCGCCACATCCTGAAGAGCAACCTGATGCGCGGGGACCTGGTGTTCTTCCACGACAGCTCCGGACACGTCTACCACGTGGGCATATTCCTTTACCGGAACGCCGACAACCGCGCGGTGATCATCCACGCGCCGTACACGGGCCAGTACGTCCACCGCGCGCCGGTCTGGACGACGTCCTGGTACGCCGGCACCCGGCGCCACTGACGCTGCCGAAGCGGCGGCGCCCAACGGACCCCCTCCCCGGTGGGCGCCGCCACCACACGCCGCGGGCCATCGGGGTGGGATATCGCGGGCGTGCTCGTGCACACTTGACGCCATGGCCCACCACCCCTCCAGCCATCGCCGAGCCGTAGCAGCTGGCGTGACCGTGCTCACGCTCGCCGCTGCCATGGCCGGCTGCAGCGGCGGTGGCGGCGACGCCACCCCGACCCCGGGTCCCGGCCGCTCGACGACGCCGGCTACGCCGTCCCCGACGCCTTCGAAGACGACGGCCCCGTCCTCCTCGACGCCGACAGCCGCACCGGTGGGCAACCGCTGGCCGTTGACCGGCCTGCCACGAGCCGGGAAGCTGCCCGACCACCCGGTGTACGTCGTCAAGGTCGACAACACCTCGAGTGCGTCGCCGCAGCTGGGGCTTGGGGCTGCGGACATGGTCGTCGAAGAGCTGGTCGAGGGCGGCATCACGCGGCTAGCCGCCTTCTACTACTCCCACATCCCCGCGAGGGTCGGTCCGGTCCGGTCCATGCGGGCATCGGACATCGGCATCACCGAGCCCGCCAACGCGTTCATCGTGGCGTCGGGAGCGGCGGGCAAGACGATGATGCTGCTGAACGAGGCGGGCATCAACCGCATCACCGAAGGGGCCGCCGGGTTCTACCGGTCGAGCGTCCGCTACGCGCCGTACAACCTGATGATGCACTTGCCGGCCCTCGCCGCGCACGTGGGCCGCGAGTGGAAACCGCCCAACGGCCCCTACCTGCCCTTCGGCACAGCGAGCAGCTTCCACGGCACCATCCCCGTCACCGCAGTCAGGGCCACGTTCTCCGGGGCCCACACCGACGACTGGCGGCTGGAGGGCAGCAGATGGGTTCGCACGAACTCCTACGCACTGAGCGGTCACGACTTCTCGGCGGACAACATCTTGGTCCTGCGGGTGCAGGTGGGAGACGCCGGATATCTCGACCCCGGCGGCAACCCCGTCCCGGAGACGTTCTTCTACGGCACCGGAGACGCAACGCTGATCCACGGCGACAAGGCGGTGAACGGCAGCTGGCATAAGGACGGCACGCGAGGCGCCGTGACGCTTCGCGACTCGGGCGGGAAGCCGATCACCGTGCCTGCCGGCCACACCTTCGTCGAGTTGGTGCCCGCCAACGGCGGCAGCCTCACGCTGAGCCGCTGACAGCATTCTTGCCATGATGGACCCATGAGCGCGACGCCGAGTGTCTCCTACTCCATCACCGTCCGCCTCGAGGTCCCGGCGGGCGGTACGGAAGTCAGCCAGCTGACGCAGGCCGTGGAAGCCACCGGCGGAATAGTCACGGCTCTGGACGTCACGTCCTCCGGTGTGGACAGGCTGAGCATCGACGTGACGTGCGCGGCGCGCGACACCACGCATGCCACGGACATCGTGACCGCCCTTCGGGGTGTCGAGGGAGTCGACGTCCACAAGGTCTCCGACCGCACGTTCCTCATGCACCTCGGTGGCACCATCGAGATGGCGTCCAAGCACCCGATCCGCAACCGCGACGACCTCTCGATGGTCTACACGCCCGGGGTTGCCCGTGTCTCGCTCGCCATCGTCAGCAACCCGGAGGACGCGCGCCGACTGACGGTCAAGCGCAACGCGGTGGCCGTGGTCACCGACGGCTCGGCGGTCCTCGGGCTGGGCAACATCGGGCCGGCCGCGGCGCTGCCGGTGATGGAGGGCAAGGCGGCGCTCTTCAAGCGGTTCGCCGGTATTGATGCCTGGCCGCTGTGCCTGGACACCCAAGATGTCGACGAGATCGTGCGAACCGTGCAGATCGTGGCCCCTGGCTTCGCGGGCATCAACCTCGAGGACATCTCGGCGCCACGCTGCTTCGAAGTGGAGGCGCGCCTGCGCGAGCTGCTCGACATCCCGGTCTTCCACGATGACCAGCACGGTACGGCGATCGTGGTGCTCGCCGCGCTGACCAATGCCCTGCGCGTCGTGGACAAGGCGATCCAGGACGTGCGGATCGTCATGTCGGGAGCGGGAGCGGCCGGCTCCGCCATCGCCAAGCTCATCCTGGCGGCCGGGGCGCGCAACCTGGTCGTCGCCGATGTCGCCGGTGTGATCAGCCTCAACCGCTCCGAGATGGACGCCTCGCTGCGGTGGATCGCGGAGCACACCAACGCGGAGCGCTTCGACGGCACCCTCAAGGAGGCGGTGAAGGGGGCCGACGTGTTCATCGGCGTCTCGGCACCCGACGTGCTTGTCGGCGACGACATCGCGGCGATGGCGCCGGGTTCCATCGTCTTCGCGCTGGCGAACCCGGATCCCGAGATCGACCCGGCGGTGGCGCGGCGCCACGCCTCTGTCGTCGCGACGGGGCGGTCGGACTATCCCAACCAGATCAACAACGTCCTGGCGTTCCCCGGTGTCTTCCGCGGTCTTCTCGACGCGGCGGCCACCGTGATCGAGGAGCCGCTGCTGGTGGCGGCGGCCCACGCGATCGCATCGACGGTCAGCGACGCCGAGCTCAACGCGAACTACGTGATCCCGAGCGTGTTCCACGAGGACGTGCACAAGGCCGTTGCGGCGGCTGTCAAGCAGGCCGTCGGGGGTGGAAGCTGATGATGTCCCTGGACGGACAGCTGCTGGTAGCCACCCCCCGGCTGATGGACCCCAACTTCGCGCGCACCGTCCTCCTGGTGCTCAACCACGACGAGGACGGCGCTCTCGGCGTGGTGATCAACCGGCCGCTGGAGCTTCTCGTCGCGGAGGTGCTTCCGGTGTGGTCCGACGCGGTGGCGCAACCGCGCACGGTCTTCAGCGGCGGACCGGTCGGGCGCGACTCGGCAATCGCCGTCGCTGTCGCGCTGGGCGACGGCCCGGCGGCAGGCTTCCAGCCGGTCGCGCCCGGATACGGGCTGATCGACCTCGACGGTCAGCCGGCGGACGTGCTTCCAGACCTGGCCGGCCTGCGCGTCTTCTCCGGATACGCCGGATGGGGCCCGGACCAGCTGGAGTCCGAGATCCGGGAGGGCTCCTGGTACGTCGTCGCGGCGTCACCTACGGACCTGGTCAGCTCCGAGCCCGAGCTCCTGTGGCGACAGGTGCTGCGTCGTCAGCCGGGGGACCTCGCCTATGTCAGCACCTTTCCCGACGACCCGGCGCTCAACTGATTACACTCTCCGCGTGAGCATCCAACTGAGTCCTGGTGTCGAGACGGTCGAGGACCGTCGTACCGACGAAGTCCTCGATGACGGTGACCACGACAGGTTCAGCCACTACGCCCCGAAGCACAAGCTGACCGAGGCCATGGTCATGGGCACTCCGGTCGTGGCACTCTGCGGCAAGGTGTGGGTGCCGAGCCGCGACCCGAAGAAGTACCCGGTCTGCCCGTCGTGCAAAGAGATCTGGGAGTCGCTGGCTGAAGGCGGCGGCGACAACACGTAGGTGGTCACCACCAGTGCGGAGGTGACCAGCCCGCTCAGTCCGTCCTACCGGGCCCTCTCCGGGGGGATCTTCGCGATCATCGTGGTGATCGCCTTCGAGTTCATGGCGGTCGCGACGGCCCTGCCGGTTGCCGCTCGCCAGCTGGGCGGGCTCAACCTGTACGCATGGGCGCTGACCGGCTTCCTCGGAGCCGCGATGTTCGCCAACGGGGTCGGCGGCGGGATCTGCGACCGCATCGGCCCGCGGGTCCCGCTGGGTAGCGGCGGGGCGTGCTTCGCTCTCGGACTTCTGGTCTCCGGACTCAGCACATCGATGCCCATGTTGATCGCGGGCCGTGTCGTGCAGGGGCTGGGGGCCGGGTTCACGATGGTCGCGGTCTACGTCGTGATCGGCCAGATCTACCCCGAGACACTTCGCCCGAAAGTGATGTCGCTGCTGGCGACCGCGTGGGTGGTGCCCTCGGTCGTCGGACCGTTCATCGCGGGCGGGCTCACCCAGTACGTGTCGTGGCGCTGGGCGTTCCTGGCGCTCGTGCCGCTGGTGCCGATACCGCTGTTCGTGGTGCTGCCGCGAGTCCGGGCTGGCAGTCGCGACCAGGACAGGCGACCCGGCCGGATCGGGCCGGCGCTCGCGATGGCGGTGGGTGCCGCCGTCCTGCAGTGGGCTGGGCTGGAGGCCGAGCAGAGGCGGTGGAGTGTCGCCGCGGTGGCTGCGGTCGTCGGCGTCACCCTTGCAGTGTTCGGTGCCTGGCGGCTCTTCCCGGCCGGGACCCTGCGGCTCCGTCGGGGCCTGCCCTCGGTCGTCGCCTTCCGCGGGGTGATCGCGGGCGGCTTCTTCGCCTGTGAGGCCTACGTGCCGCTGATGCTTGTCGAGCATCGGGGCGCCACTCCGACCCTTGCCGGTCTGGCGGTGGCGGCGACGGCGGTCGGCTGGGCCAGCGGGTCTTGGTGGCAGGGC
Source organism: Propionibacteriales bacterium (assembly GCA_038254365.1). Lineage (GTDB taxonomy): Bacteria > Actinomycetota > Actinomycetes > Propionibacteriales > Nocardioidaceae > JAWWPG01. The sequence goes on along the minus strand of JBBSGI010000105.1, from coordinate 2,380 downwards.
CGGTCAGGGCTGAGGATGCCCCGAAGCGACTTGGTGCGGCTGGGCGCTGGCGTCACTACCGCGGGCGTGGCCGTCACGGGCTCCGCCAGCATCGTGACGGCGGCACTCGTCGTACCGGCGTGGTTGACCGGGGTCGGGCTGCTCGTCGGCGGCCTCGGCATGGGCTTGTCGATGTCGAGCAACTCCGTGCTGCTGTTCGACCTCTCACAGGTCGAGGACCAGGGGGCGAACTCGGCGGCCCTGCAGATGAGCGACTCGCTCGGTGGCCTGGTGGTGATCGGAGCGGCTGGTGTGATCTATGCCTTGTGGCGGAACAGCCTCTCGGCGACGGAGGTGTTCGGGATGATCTTCGGGCTGAGCCTCGCGGTGATGCTGGTCTCGGTCTGGGTCGCCTTCCGCGTGCGGTCTGTGGCGGAGGGCCTAGCCCGATGACGGTCTCTGACGCTGGCGAAGGGTCTGAGGAGCAGGGCTCGGATGACGTCTTCCGTCGTGACGGCGGGCCCTTCGGTCGCACCTCTTCGAGCAGCCTGGTACGGCTCCGCCGCGATGCTGACGTGTTGCTCGCGATCGCCCTGGGCGGAGGGCTCGGGAGTCTCGTTCGATATGCCGTCGCCACGCTGATCCCGCCGCGCGGCGGGTTCCCGTGGTCGACGTTCCTCGTCAACGGAGTGGGTTGTCTCCTCATCGGCGTTCTGATGGTCTTCGTCGCCGACGTCTGGCGAGCGGGCCGTTACGGGAGACCGTTTCTGGCGATCGGCTTCCTTGGTGGGCTGACGACGTACTCGACGTTCATGCTGGAGCTCCGCATGCTTGGCGCCGAGAGCGACATGCTGGTCGCCTCCGGCTATCTTGCCGCGACGTTGGTGGCGGGGCTTGCGGGCGTCTGGGTGGGAACGGTCGGCACCCGCGCCGCGCTGGGTGGTCCCCGGGTACGACGAAGCCACGGCGAATCTGAGGAGGAGGCAGGATGAGGCTGAACGGTCGCGCTATCCGCTTGACGATCTTCGTCGGCGAGTCGCATCAGTACCACCATCACCCGCTCTACACCGAGATCGTGCACCGGGCACACCGCGCGAAGCTCGCGGGGGCGGCCGTGTTCCACGGTGTGGAGGGTTACGGGTCCAAGGGCACGATCCACACGAGACGCATCCTGTCGCTCGCGGATGACCTGCCCGTCATGATCGTGATCGTCGACACCGAGGAGCGGGTGCGGGCGTTCGTCGATGCGCTGGAGTCTCTGGTGACCCGGGCCACCTGCCTGCTCGAGCCGGTCGAGGTCGTGCGCTTTCTCGACGAGCCCACCGATACCTGAGGCACTGTGTCGGCTCTTCTGGTCTTCGTTGGCGGGTGCCTCGGCGCAGTCATGCGGTTCGGCACCGACCGTTTCATCAGTGGTCGTCACGGCACGGTGTTCCCGTTGGGCACCTTCACGGTCAACATGGTGGGCTCAGCGGTCCTCGGTCTGACCGTTGGCGGCGCACCCGCGTCCTTGCAATGGGTCGTGCTGCTGGTGGGGACCGGATTCTGCGGAGCGCTCACGACGTACTCGACCTTCAGTCTCGAGACATTGCGACTGCTGGAGGACGGCGCGGTGTTGGAGGCCAGCCTGAACGTCGTCGGCAGCCTGGTGGTGGGGCTCGTGTGCGTCGTCGGCGGCTACGGCCTGGGCCAGCTTCTGTTCTAGCCGAGGAGCCGGCCGTGGCTCAGTCAGCACGCCAGGCGGATCTCGCAACGCAGGTCGGGAGCGTGGGTCAACCGCTCGTCGGCTGTGACCAGCGGGCATTCGTACAGTTCTGCCGCTGCGATGTAGGCCGCGGCGTAACCGGTGAGGTTGTCGCGCAGATGCCACATCCTCCCAAGCAGAGGTGCAGTTGGCAGAAGGTCGATCGTCGCCGCCGCCATCGCGTCGATTGCCTCCGCAGCGCGTTGTTCGCTGATCTTCTGCGCCAGGAATCGACCGTGTATCGCAGAGAGACCTCGACGACCAGGTGCTCCGGAGCGACCCAGTGCGGATCGCCGCCCAGCTCGGTACGACCGCGGGCACCGACCTGCCCGTCGTCGGTCAGTGCGTTCGCAAGCAGCGAGGCGTCGACAACGATCACGCCGAATCGCTCGACGTCACAAGCTGACTGTCGCGCTCGTCTCGTGCCTTGTCGAGCTCCTGCGTGACCTCGGCCGCCGACAGGCGCGAGCCGTCAGTCCGCCGCGCGAAGCGCCTCAACACCGCGAGATTGGCAGATCGGGGGTACTCCTGGTCGGGACCGGCGGCCAGCTCCTCTTCTACCCGAGCTTGCCGAGGGGGGTGGTGCCGGTGTGGTCGACGAGGTAGTGGTGGCCGTGGGGTGTTCGCCAGAGCCAGACCCCGGACCGGGGTTGGGTG
>JBBSGI010000104.1:0-7467 GCA_038254365.1 Propionibacteriales bacterium | reverse complement strand
TCGATGAGGACGATGCCGAAGCTCTCGCCGCCGGTCTGGGGCGCGACGTAGACGGTGGACGACGCGAGCAGCGCGGCCCGGTCGTCGTCGCTGACCTGGCCCAGGAACTCGATGTGCGACGAGAGGGCGGCCAGGTCCGCGCGCCAGTCGTCGGGGTCACCCCGGCCGGCCACCAGCAGCCGGGCTGTCGGGTGCCGCGCGAGGACGTCCGGGAAGGCCTCCAGCAGGACCGCGAGCCCCTTGCGCGATTCGTCCAACCGGCCGAGGAACGCAACCGTAGGGCCAGGCGTGGACCACTCCGGACGAGGCGCTGCCTGCGCGAACGCGGCGACGGAGACCCCGTTCGGGATCACCACCGGCTCTCCGCCGATGTGCTGGACCAGGGTGTCCCGGGCCGCCTCGGACACGGCGATCCGGGCGGCGATCTTCTCCATGGTCGGACGCAGCAGGCTCGCGGTCGAGGACATCGCGCGCGACCTCGGCATCGCCGAGTGAAAGGTTCCGACAACCGGGATGTCACTCGCCCACAGGGCCACCATCGACACGCTCGGCGCCGACGGCTCGTGCACGTGCAGCACGTCGAACCCGCCATCGGCGAGCCACCGCCGTACCCGGGTGACCGCCCGTGGTCCGAACGCGACCCGGGCGACCGAGCCGTTGAAACGCACCGGCATCGCCTTCCCGGCCACGGTCACATAGTCGGGAAGAGACGGTGACGGCTCGCCGGGTGCCAGCACATGGACAGTGTGCCCGCGCCCCGCCAACACGGCAGCGAGATCGCGCACATGGTTCTGCACGCCGCCGGGGACGTCGAGTGAGTACGGACACACCAGCCCGATCCGCATCGGGATCACCCCTCGCCGGCGTCGAGGTCGGCGACGAAGACACGCTGGAGCATGTGCCAGTCCTGCGGGCTGCGCCGGATCGCGCTGCCCATCACGTCGGCGATGAGCTGGGTGGTCTCGAGCACTCCGGCCCGGCCCGTTACCGGCTCGATCGGGTCGCTGATGGCGAGATGCATGAGCGGTCCGCGGTAGCTGGGCGTCGCGACGATCACCGGCACCTTGCCCATGCGGGCGAGCGCCGCCGGGCCGCCGGGCAGCCGCGCGGTCTCACCCAGCAGCGACACGTCGACGCCTCCCCGGCCCACCGAACGGTCCGCGAGCAGGCAGACCACCCGCCCCCGGGCAAGAGCGCTGCGCATCGCCGAGAGCGGGTTGTGCGGACCCGACAGCGGGTGCACCTCGATGCCGAGCTCGGCACGGTAGGCGACGAACCGGTTGTAGAGGGACTCCGGCCGCAGGCGCTCCGCCACCGTCGAGACGGGGAGGCCGGTGAGGCAGGCCCAGGCCCCGGCCAGGTCCCAGTTGGCCATGTGCGGCAGGGCGACGACGGCCCCCCGGCCCCGCCCGTGCACCTCACGCAGGGCCGACTCGTTCGTGGTGACGACCATGTCGACGATTCGCCGGTGGGACCACGAGGGCAGCCGGAAGGCCTCATGCCAGTAGCGGAAATACGACCTCATCGCGCGTTGCGAGAGGTCGTGCAGCGACGGGTTCGAGATCCCGGGGACGGCGCGCCGCAGGTTGTCCTCGAGCTGGGTGACGCCGGCGCCGCCCTGCTTCCACGCCCGGTCGGCCGCGCTCTCCAGCAACCGGTCAGCCACCGGCTCTGGCGAGTGGCGGGTGACCGCCCACGCGACCCCGAAGGCGTAGTCGGCGAGCCTCTGCCGCGGTGGCGGCCGGGGGGTCAAGGCGTCTGCCGGGGCTCGGCGAGCGCCTGTCGTCGTACCAGCACCATCCGCTGCACGACCGTGACGGTACTCGCGGCGGCGAGCACCCACAGCACGATCGCCAGCAGGATCGGCAGGTCGAGCACGTCGGAGAAGAAGGTCAGCACGAGCACCGCGGCCAAGCGGTCGGCCCGCTCGGCGATGCCCCCCTTGGCCGTCATGCCGAGACTCTCGGCCTTGGCCCGCGTGTACGACGTGACCGAGCCCATCACCAGAGCCCACAGCGCCACGTAGCCGAGCAGGTCGTCGTCTCCGCCGCCGAACAGCCAGATCGCCAGACCTGCGAAGATCGCCGCGTCCCCCAACCGGTCCAGCGTCGAGTCGAGGAACGCGCCCCACCTCGACGAGAGGCCGAGGGTGCGCGCCATGTAGCCGTCGATCAGGTCGGAGAACACGAATGCACTGATCACGACGACGCCGAGCCAGAGATGGCCGGTCGGGAAGAACGCGAGAGCACCACCGACCACGCCGAGGGTTCCCACGACCGTGACCATGTCGGGGGTGACACCCAACCGGATGAGCAACGTCGCCACCGGTTTGACGACGTTGGTCCAGAAGATGCGAAAGCGGTCGAGCATGGTGGGCGGTTTCGCTTCTTCCCGGGGTCAGGAGCGGTCGAGCTGGTCTCCAAGATGTTACCGGTCCGCAATCGCGCGAACCCCTTGTGCCGTGAGCGCCACGGGTAGAGGGTAGGGCCTCTAGACGGTTCCGGCCGGCGGCGTTCGCTTGGTGCTCGAGAGGCTTGCACCGCCGTACGACGACAGATGCGGGCGCGAGGAGTGGGCAAATGGCGACCAGGAGCTCAGCAACGGGCGCGGGTGATGCCGCTGCGGCGCAACCGGCCTCACCAGGCGCCATCCGGAACGTGGTGCTGGTGGGGCCGGCCGGCTCGGGGAAGACGACTCTCGTCGAGGCGTTGCTGGCGGCCACCGGCACGGTAAGCCGGATGGGCAGCGTCGAGGACGGCACCACGACAAGCGACTACGACGAGGCGGAGATCCGTCAGCAACGCTCCGTCGGCTTGTCACTCGCCCCGGTCATGGTGGACGGCGTCAAGGTCAACCTGCTGGACGCGCCGGGATATGCCGACTTTGTCGGAGACCTGCGGGCCGGGCTTCGGGCCGCAGACTGTGCCCTCTTCGTGATTTCCGCAAGCGAGGGTGTCGACGGGACGACCAAGGCGCTGTGGCAGGAGTGCGAGAGCGTAGGCATGCCACGAACCGTGGTGATCAGCAAGCTGAACCATGTGCGGGCCGACTACAACGCCGCACTGGCGGCCGCGCAGAGCGCGTTCGGGGACAAGGTCGTGCCCTTGTACGTGCCGGTCGCCCACCAGGGGTCCGACGTCGATGACCTGTGCGCGCTGATCTCCCAGACGGTGTCCGACTACTCCGCCGACGGCGCCCGGACCGTGCGCCCGCCCGACGACGAGGAGCAGCTGCTGATCGACGACAGCCGCGGCACCCTCATCGAGGGGATCATCGAGGAGTCCGAGGACGAGAGCCTCATGGACCGCTACATGAGCGGCGAGGACATCGACACGTCGTTGCTGATCGACGACCTCGAGACCGCGGTGGCGCGTGGCTCGTTCTTCCCGGTGGTGCCAGTCTGCGCTCTCAGCGGTCTCGGGCTCGAGGAGCTGCTCGAGATCATCACGTCGGCCTTCCCTCCGCCGTCCGAACACCCCTTCCCCGCCGTCTACAGCACCGCAGGAAAGACCGTCGATGGCCTCTCGTGCGATCCGGCCGGCCCTCTGGTGGCCGAGGTGGTCAAGACCACGTCCGACCCCTACGTCGGGCGGATCAGCCTGACCAGGGTGTTCTCGGGCACGGTCAACCCGGACGCGACCGTCCACGTCTCTGGGCATTTCTCAGAGTTCATTGACCGCGACCGCGGCCACGAGGACCACGACGAGGACGAGCGCATCGGCGCCCTCTCCTCACCCCTCGGCAAGGTCCAACGTCCGGCCGCCAAGTGCATCGCCGGCGACATCTGCGCGATCGCGAAGCTGTCCCGGGCCGAGACGGGCGACACCCTCAGCGACCGAGACACCCCGCTGGTGATGGAGCCTTGGTCGATGCCCAATCCACTGCTGCCGTTCGCGCTGGTGGCACACGCCAAGGCCGACGAGGACAAGCTCGGTGCCGCGCTGTCCCGGCTGGCCGCTGAGGACCCGACGGTGCGCATCGAGCACAACCCCGAGACCGGACAGCTCGTGCTGTGGTGCATGGGTGAGGCGCATGCCGACATGCTGCTGGACCGGCTGCGCAACCGCTTCGGCGTGCAGGTCGACCAGGTCGATGTGCGGGTGCCGCTGCGGGAGACCATGGCCAACCCCGCGAAGGGTCACGGCCGACACGTCAAGCAGAGCGGTGGCCACGGTCAGTATGCCGTCTGTGACATCGCCGTCGAGCCGCTCGACACCGGGGCCGGCTTCGAGTTCGTCGACAAGGTGGTCGGCGGTTCGGTGCCCCGGCAGTTCATCCCCAGCGTCGAGAAGGGCTTCCGGGCTCAGCTCGAGCGGGGCCTAGCGGCCGGCTACCCGGTCGTCGACATCCGGGTGACGCTGTTCGACGGCAAGGCCCACAGCGTGGACTCGAGCGACATGGCGTTCCAGATGGCGGGGTCGGTCGCGCTTCGCGAGGCGGCGAACGCCGGCGGCGTCCGCCTGCTCGAGCCGATCGACTCCGTCGACATCCTGATTGACGACGAGTACATGGGCGCCGTGATGGGGGACCTCTCGACTCGCCGGGCCCGGGTGCTCGGCACCGAGCCGGTGGGTACCGGCCGCACCTTGGTCAAGGCCGAGGCGCCGCAGCTGGAGCTGACCCGCTATGCCACCGAGCTGCGCTCCCTCAGCCACGGGACGGGAACCTTCAGCCGCGAGTTCGCCCGCTACGAGGCCACCCCGCCGCACATCGCCGTCAAGCTCACGGCCGCCGCCTCCGGGTGAGAGTCAGCTGGGGGCGAACGAGGCTGACCAGGCGGCGGCGAGGAGGTCACGCGTCTCGCTGAGCAGCTGCGGGAGGACCTTGGTACCGGCCACTACCGGCATGAAGTTCGTGTCGCCGCCCCATCTCGGTACGACGTGCTGGTGTAGGTGAGCCGCGATCCCGGCACCGGCCACCGCGCCCTGGTTCATCCCGATGTTGAAGCCGTGGGCCCCGGTGACGGCTCGCAACGTGGTCATCGCTTGCCGGGTCAGCTCCGCGACCTCGGCGCTCTCGTCCGCGCTCAGGGACGTGTAGTCCGCCACATGGCGGTACGGGCAGGCCATCAGGTGCCCGGGACTGTACGGGTAGAGGTTGAGGACCGCGAAGGCGACCGTCCCCCGCCGTACGACCAGCCCGTCCTCGTCGGGCAGTGCCGGGATGCGACAGAACGGGCAGTCAGGGGACTCGGCCGTCGCCGGCTTGTTCTCGCCCTGGATGTAAGCCATCCGGTGCGGGGTCCACAGGCGTTGGAAGCCATCCGGGTCGCCGGCGCCGGAACCAGCTACGTCTGAATCCGAAGGGCGAGAGTCGTCCCCTGGCCCCGCAACTGACGGTCCGTTCACACCTGTTCCCGTGCCTCGACGGCCCGCAGGATCCGCTCGACCGCCTCGTCGACGGGTACGCCGTTGTCCTGCCTCCCGTCGCGGTAGCGGAAGGAGACGGCGCCTTCCTCGACGTCGCGATCGCCCGCGATCAGCATGAACGGCACCTTCTGCAGCTGGGCATTGCGAATCTTCTTCTGCATCCGGTCGTCGGATCGGTCCACCTCGACGCGGATCCCCTTCTGGGTCATTACCGCGGCGAGCTTGTCGAGGTACTCCTCATGCCGCTCGGCGATGGGGATCGCCTCGACTTGCACCGGAGCCAGCCACGGCGGGAACGCGCCCGCGTAGTGCTCGGTCAGGACACCGATGAATCGCTCCACTGACCCGAAAAGCGCACGGTGAATCATCACCGGACACGGCCGCGAGCCATCGGGCGCGGTGTACTCGAGCCCGAACCTCTGCGGTTCCATCAGATCGACCTGGATCGTCGACATCTGCCAGGTCCGGCCGATGGCGTCTCGCGCCTGGACGGAGATCTTCGGAGCGTAGAACGCCGCACCGCCGGGGTCGAGCACCAGCTCGAGGCCACTCGCGTCGGCCGCCGCCCTGAGGGCCTCGGTCGCCCGGTCCCACTCCTCGTCGGTGCCGATGGACTTCTTCTCGTCGCGCGTGGACAGCTCGAGGTAGAAGTCCTCGAGCCCGTAGTCGCGAAGGAGATCGAGCACGAAGGTCAGCAGCGAGCGGATCTCGGCGCCGAGCTGGTCGACAGTGCAGAAGATGTGCGCGTCGTCCTGGGTCATGCCCCGGACGCGGGTAAGCCCGTGCACGACGCCGGACTTCTCGTATCGGTAGACCGAGCCGAACTCGAACAGCCGTAGCGGCAGCTCGCGGTAGGACCGCCCGCGGGACCGGTAGATCAGGCAGTGGAAGGGGCAGTTCATCGGTTTGAGGTAGTAGTCCTGGCCGGGCTTGGTGATGTTGCCCCGATCGTCGGCCACCTCGTCGAGGTGCATCGGCGGGTACATGCCCTCGGCGTACCAGTCGAGGTGGCCCGAGGTCTCGAACAGCTCCTTCTTGGTGATGTGCGGGCTGTAAACGAACTCATACCCGGCTTCGACATGCCGAGCACGGGAGTAGTCCTCCATCGTCTTGCGGAGCACACCCCCTTTGGGATGGAAGACCGCGAGACCCGACCCGATCTCGTCGGGAAAGCTGTAGAGGTCGAGCTCGCGTCCGAGCTTGCGATGGTCGCGGCGCTCGGCCTCCTCGATGCGCTTCAGGTGGTCCTGCAGGGCCTCCGACGACTCCCACGCGGTGCCGTAGATGCGCTGCAGCTGGGGGTTGTCCTCGTCGCCGAGCCAGTACGCCGCTGCCGAGCGGGTGAGCTTGAAGGCAGGGATGCGTTTGGTCGTGGGCAGATGAGGTCCCCAGCAGAGATCCTTCCAGGCGAGGGAGCCGTCGCGGCGCAGGTTGTCATAGATCGTTAGCCGGTCGGCTCCGACCTCGACCGCCGCCTCCCGTTCGTGCTCCGTCCCCGCCCCCTTCAGCCCGATCAGCTCGAGCTTGTACGGCTCGTCGGCGAGCTCTGCCCGCGCATCGTCGTCGCCGACCTCGCGTCGAGAGAAGCGCTGCCCTTCCTTGATGATCTTGCGCATACGGGACTCGATTGTGGTCAGGTCCTCGGGGCGGAAGGGCTCGGCGACGTCGAAGTCGTAGTAGAAGCCGTCGGTGATCGGCGGTCCGATCCCGAGCCGAGCTTGCGGGAACAACTGTTGGACCGCCTGGGCCAACACGTGGGCGGTCGAGTGCCGCAGGATCGCCCGGCCGTCGTCGGAGTCGATGGGCACCGGGGTCACCTCGTCACCGTCGGCGAGCTCGTGGGACAAATCGCGCAGCTGTCCGCCGACCCAGGCCGCGATGACGGCAGGGTCGTCGCGGAAGAGCTCCCATGCCCTGGTGCCAGCCGTCAGCTCCCGCTCTGCACGCTCGCCTGGGTGGACGACGATGACACGGCGCTCGGACACGGGAGGACTCCTGCTTGTGTTGCCGCCGCGGTGACGGCAGGTGACTCGATGCTACCGAGCCCCGGTCGCGCTGGTCGCGTCACTTTTCGGAGGTGGCGAAGACGCCTAGTAGC
>JBBSGI010000103.1:0-7934 GCA_038254365.1 Propionibacteriales bacterium | reverse complement strand
GCAAGCTGCTGCCACTTGACGTCCCGGCCGCCATTTCGCACCTGTCGGGCCAGCTCCTCGAGCGAGATCAGCTCCCGGATCTCCCGCTCGAGCTCCGCGATCGTGGTCGCAGCAGAGGCGGAGTCCACGATTGCCTCCTCCAGCTCCTCGCGCTCCCCCGCCGCCAGGTCGTCGAGATCGTCGTCGTCGTACGCCGAGACCTCGACGGATGGTGCGGCCACATTGCCGGAGCGCTCCAGGTCCAGCCGCTGCCGCAGCCGCTTTCCCCGGCGGACGAGGGACTGGTAGATCGCCTCGGGTGAGCTGGCCAGCCGGCGCTGCAGGATGGTGAGGGCGAAGCCGACGGTGTTACCGCGCTTGCCACCGACCTGGTCAGCCCGGTTCATCTCCTCGGAGACGTAGTGGGTGACCTCCTCATAGAGATCGGCCTCCTCGGCGGAGAGCGCGTAGGGGACCGTGGAGGCACGCCGCTCGGGGAACAGCGGCTTGCCGTCGAAGGTGAGCAGCTTCTCCTTGATCATGCGTCGCATGACGTCGGAGGAGTCCACGCCGTGCTGGCCGTCTCGCAGCCGGCCCTCGAACCGGTCGGCGTCGAGCAGCGCCAGGAAGAGCTGGAAGTCTTGCTCCTTGCCGGCGTGCGGAGTCGCGGTCATGAGCAGCAGGTGCCGGGTGACTACGCCAAGGAGCTTGCCCAGCCGGTAGCGCTTGGTCTCCTGCAGCTCGTTGCCGAAGTAGTGCGCGCTCATCCGGTGTGCCTCGTCGACGACCACGAGGTCCCACTCGGATTCGCTCAGCCGGGCTTGCAGCTCCTCGCTGCGCGAGAGCTGGTCGAGCCGGGCGATCAGCAGCGGTCTTTCCCGGAACGGGTCGCCGCCCAGACTGGCCTGCACCAGCTCACGGGTCAGGATGGAGAAGGACAGGCCGAACTTCTCGGCCAGCTCGTCCTGCCACTGCTCCACCAGGCTCCCCGGCGCCACCACCAGGCAGCGCTCCAGGTCGCCGCGGAGCATCAGCTCCTTGATGTAGAGGCCGGCCATGATCGTCTTGCCGGCACCCGGGTCGTCGGCGAGGAGGAAGCGCAACGGGAGCCGCGGCAGCATGTCGCCGTACACGGCCTGGATCTGGTGCGGCAGCGGCCTGACCGTGGACGTGCTCAGCGCGAGCATCGGGTCGAATAGGTGAGCGAGGCCGATCCGGCGTGCCTCGGAGACGAGCCGGAAGAGTTCGCCGTCACCGTCGAAGGAGAACGTCCGGCCCGGCTGGCCGACGATCAGCCGCGGCTCGTCGTCGCGGTAAACCAGCTGCTCGGCCACGCGGCCGGCTGCGTTGCGATAGGTCAGCGTGAGCGCGCTATCGCCGTGCCAGGCCACCGCCACAACGGTCACGGGCTCGTCGCCCAGCAGTCCGCGCAGCTGTACTCCCGGAACGAGCCGCTCGAGGGGCGCTCCCACCTCGTGGACACCAGTCGGCGCCAGGACCGGATGCCTGTCAATCGACACGCCGTCACGATACGGGTCGGCTAGGACATCCGAGCTTCCTGAGGCCAGCCCGTTGGTGGGATCGGGAGAACGACCCTGCCCGAGGTGGCGGCCTTCTACGCCCGCCACTCGACGGTCACATCAATCTTCCTGGTGAGATGAGCGGGTGAGTGCCTTCGACGACGTGCTGAGCGCCAACGCGGCATACGCCAGACAGTTCACCGACCCCGGTCTCCCGGGCAGGGCAGCCCGCGGCCTCGCCGTCGTCACGTGCATGGACTCGCGCATCTCGCCGCTCGAGATTCTGGGTCTGGAGGCCGGCGACGCGAAGATCCTGCGCAACGCCGGCGCTCGGGTCACCGACGACGTGTTGCGCACCCTCGTGCTCGCCGTCCACCTGCTCGACGTCGACCGGGTGATGGTGGTTGCGCACACCGACTGCCGCATGGCGTCCGTGACCGACCCCGAAATTCACCGGGCGATCGTCGACGGCGCAGGAATCGACACTCGCAGTTTGGACTTCCAAACCATCTCCGACCAGCGTGCGACGCTCGCCGGCGACGTACAACGGCTCCGCAGCTCGCCCTATCTCCCGGCCGGCCTACCAGTCACAGGGTGCGTCTACGACGTGCGCACCGGCCTGATCGAGGTCGCGATCCGCGACTGATGATGGGCGTGGCGTCGATCGAACGGCCCCGGGTCCTGCACCAGTACGGGTGGGGCGGCCGGTGTAGCGTCGGCAGCGCGTCGGCCGGTGTTCCCAGCCCGGCCGGTCGCCAAGTCGGAGTGGCGGAATAGGCAGACGCGCATGGTTGAGGGCCATGTGCCCGCAAGGGCATGGGGGTTCAAGTCCCCCCTCCGACACGACTTCAGCGGTGCGCTACTCGGCCCGTGCCCACGGCACCCAGCCAGCCCCGCGTGCCCGAAGGTAAACCGGTGATCGCGGGACCTCCCGGCCACGGCGCGTGGGTACCCCCGCCCGTCAAGGCTTTGGCCGCCGGTCGATCGGTGCGGGTCGTGTGGGAGAACGAGCTGGGTGGGCTCACCTTCGAAGTGGGCGCGGATCCGGATCGGTTCTTTGTGAAGTGGGCGCCGGCGGCAAGTGGTATCGACCTGGGCAAGGAGGCGGCCCGCCTCTCCTGGGCGGTCGCCTTCGCTCCGGTGCCGCGGCTGCTCGACCAGGGCGCCGACGCTGCGGGCTCGTGGATCATCACCGCACCGATGCGGGGCGTGAACGCGGTCGCCGAGAGATGGAAGGCGAAGCCGCGTACGGCGGTGACGGCCATTGGCGAGGGTCTGCGGGGCTTGCATGAGGCTCTTCCCGTCCATGGGTGTCCGTTTTCCTGGACGGCCGAGGACCGGCTCATCGACGCGCACCAGCGGGCGATGGAAGGTCGCATTCACCCGGCTCAGTGGCATCCCGTCCACCGGTCGCTCGGGCTCGACCGGGCGCTCGAGCTTCTCGCAGACATCCCACCGATCGATCAGCAGGTCGTCTGCCACGGCGATAGTTGCGCACCGAACACGCTGTTGACCGACGACGGTCGTTGGTCGGGACACGTCGATCTCGGCACGATGGGCCTCGCCGACAGGTGGGCCGACCTGGCGATCGCCACCTGGAGCGCCGAGTGGAACTACGGCCCCGGGTGGGAACGGCTCCTGCTCGATGCCTACGGAGCCCGGCCCGATCCCGATCGAACGCGGTACTACCGGCTGCTCTGGGACCTCGATCCCTGAAGCGCTCGACGGGCGGCAGATGGGTGTGCTCGCTCTCCTGGCAGGCTTCGACGGTGCCCGATCTGTGGGAGCGCGCCACCCAGCATCCGTTCCTCGCCGCCGTGCGCGACGGCACGCTGCCCACCGCGGCCTTCGACACCTGGTTGGCCCAGGACCATCGCTTCGTCGGCGACCTCCTGTGGTTCCAGGCGCGGCTACTCGCGCGCGCGCCACGGGCCGCGCAGCCCGTGCTTGCAGCGGGTGCCACCGCGCTGGTCCTCGAACTGGCCTGGTTCGAGGGGCTCGCCCACGAGCGGGGGCTCGACCTGGGGCACCCGGCGCAGCCGGCGACGCTCGCGTACCGCCGGCTGCTGGAGCGGCTCGACGACGCCGGGTACGACGACGCGATGACCGCGCTGTGGGCGGTCGAGAAGAGCTACCTCGAGGCCTGGCGGTTCGCGGCGCCGGGCGCGGAGCGGTACCGGGAGGTCGTCGCGCACTGGACGACACCGGCATTCGGGGATTACGTCGACGGTCTTGCCGCGTCCTGCTCCTCGCTGGCAGGGCCCTTGGTGGACGAGGTCCTCGTCCACGAGATCGCGTTCTGGGAGATGGCGTGGGGTCGCTGAGCCTCTCCCTGTGGGCGGACAATTCCGACCTGGTGGACGCGGTACTCCGGCACCGGTTCGTCCGCGGGATCGCCGACGGTTCGCTGCCGCGCGAGACGTTCGTCGGCTACGTCGCCCAGGACGCCTTCTTCCTCGAGTGCTTCGTTCGCGGTTATGCGCTCGGGGTGGCACGCAGCCGCGACCGGGCGACGTTGGACGCCTTCGCCGACCTCCTCGCCGGCGCGCGCGAGGAGCTGCACCTGCACGGGGGTTACGCCGAGCGGTGGGGCGTCGACCTCGAGTCCGTCGAGCCGGCGCCGGCGACGCTGGCCTACACCGACTTCCTGCTAGCGACGGCCTCGCTCGGTGGCATCGGGCTCATTTGTGCTGCCATGACGCCGTGCATGCGGCTCTACGCCCACCTTGGCCAACGGCTCGCCGCGGAGGGCGTCGCCGGCCCGTACGAGGAATGGGTCACGACGTATGCCGACCCGGCGTTCGAGGCGCTGGCCGCCCGGCTCGAGGCTCTGCTGAACGAGCACGCGGAGGACACGACCGAGTTGCGCAAGACTTACCGCCGCGCCATGGCGCTCGAGGTCGACTTCTTCGCAGCTGCTGCGGCTCGGGACTGAGCGTCGCGGCGGACGCGCACAAACGCAGTCTCAGCGCTGGGTGCCGCGCTTGCTCACGGCGTCGCGCATCCGGTCCAGCAGACCGGCCACCGGTCCGAGCAGCTTGTCGCCGGGCGGCTCGTCGGGCGCGGACGGGTGCGGACGGGTCGGCGCGATCTTCTTGACAGCCTCGACCTTGGCTCCGAGGTCGACCAGCTCCTCCTGGGTGAACACCTCTCGCATGTGAGGGAACATCTGTCCCTCCTCTTCCACCACGTGCTCGCGAACTCCCTGCATCAGCGCGGCGAGGTCGTCGTCGAAGGTGGGGTCGCCCGGCTGGAGCTTCTCCAGTCGCTTCATGATCTCCTCGGCCTCGGCGTGCTCGTGCTTTGCCTGCTCGGCCTCGGCATCGCTGATCTTCTCCGCCACCCGCGGGTAGACCTCGGCCTCCTCGGCCACCGAGTGGCGTACCAGTTCGATCGTCACCTGGTCCACGAGGTCCTTGCGCTGGTTACGCGCCCCCTCTCCGGTCATGCCGCGGAGCGTCTGCAACTGGGTGAACATCTGCTCGACCTCGGCATGGTCGTGCGTCAGTACCTCGATCACGTCTCGCTGGTCTGCCATCACTCCTCCTCCTCGGCTTGGCGGGAAACCATCCCGCCCACGCATTCCGTTTCCGCCGCTGCGGCCGGCCCCAGCAGTCTTCCGCCCAGCCACGCTGACAAACGGCGAGGCGACGCCGCATTCGGTGGCGCGGCCCAGGATTGCTCAGGGTCGCGCGCTGCGATTCATCGAGCTCCTCAGCCCGACGCGGGCTCCGGGAGCTCGCCCGTTGGCGAGCTGGCCTGGCGCGCCGCCATGGCGGACTGGGTTCGCAGCGGGATCTCCGGCAGGAAGAGCAACAGGATGAAGCCGACGACGATGACACCGGCGCCGATAAGGAAGACCAGGTCCATGGCGCCCGAGTAACCAACCTGGAAGGGGCGGGCCAGCGCCGAGTTGAGGTGCTGGATGAATGAGGTGTCGTTCAGGGCCGCGCCGCTGACGTTGGCCCCGCCCCGGACGGCGTGCAGGACCGGTGCGTTCGCTGGGTCATTGGTGACGGCGGGGTCATGCAACGCCACCTGGAAGGCCGGCGTAGGCAGCGATGCCTGAAAGGCATCGCTGATCTTTCCGCCGACACTGCTGAACAGGACCGAGAGAAACACCGCAGTTCCCAGCGTGCCGCCCATCTGCCGGAAGAAGGTCGCCGACGAGGTGGCCACGCCGATGTCCTGGGGCGGCATCGCGTTCTGCACAGCCAGCGTTATCGGTTGCAGCACGTTACCGAGCCCCAGCCCGAAGACGGTCATGAAGACGCCGGTATGCCAGAACGGCGTGTCCACACCGACCCGATGAAGCAGCAGCATGCCGGCGACCATCAACGCGCTGCCGAACACCGGAAAGACCTTGTATCGCCCGGTCCTCGAGATGAGCTGGCCGGATATCACCGAGCCCAGCATGATGCCCGCGGTCAGCGGTATGAGGAGCAGCCCCGACCTGGTCGGTGACGCGCCCTTGACGATCTGCAGGTAGAGCGGGAGCGCGGCGATGCCACCGAACAGCCCCATGCCCACGACGATGCCCACGACCGCGGTCAGGCCGAACGTCCGGTTGCGGAAGAACCGCAATGGAATGAGAGCGTCGTCACCCATCCGCGCCTCGGCCGCGACGAAGGTCGCCAGCCCGACCAGCCCGACCACATAGCACAGCAGCGCCCGACCTGAGGCCCAGCCCCACGTCCGCCCCTGCTCCGCGATGATCAGTAGCGGGACCAGTCCGACGGTCAGGGCGATCGCGCCGGGCCAGTCGATCCGGTGGTCACGACGGGTGTGCGGAATGTTGAGAACCTTGTTCACCACGACGAGGGCGACCAGCCCGATCGGGACGTTGACGAGGAAGACCCACCGCCAACCGGAGATGGCCAGAATGCTGGACTGGCCGGCGAAGAATCCGCCGATCACTGGACCGAGGACGCTCGAGGTCCCGAACACGGCGAGGAAGTAACCCTGATACCGGGCCCGCTCTCGGGGCGGGACGATGTCCCCGATGATCGCCAGCGCCATCGAGAAGAGGCCGCCGGCGCCCAGACCCTGCACCGCCCGGAATGCGGCCAGCATGTACATCGAGGTCGAGAAGGCCGACAGCGTCGACCCGACGAGAAAGATGGATATCGCGGCGAGAAAGAACGGCTTGCGCCCGTAGAGGTCGGACAGCTTCCCGTACAGCGGTGTGGTGATCGTGGAGGTGATGAGGTACGCCGTGGTCACCCACGCCTGGACGCTCAGGCCATGCAGGTCGTCACCGATCGTCCGGATGGCAGAGGCCACGATGGTCTGGTCGAGAGCGGCGAGGAACATCCCCATCATCAGCCCGGCCAGGATGGTCAGGATCTGACGATGCTGCAGCTGGCCGCCGGCCGCGGGCTCCGACTGCGCAGCCGGCCCAACCAACCGCGCGGTGCTGCTCACTGGCTCCCCCCCGGCGCGGCCTCCGGGCATTCTATGAGACGCGTTGCGCCGGCCGGTTCGATGGAAGGTTCATGGGTACGCCGCTGGCATCCACAATTCTCCAGAAGGAGGACCCGATGTCGTCAGTCGCGCGAGTGACCGAGCTCAGCGCCAAGTCCGAGACCAGCTTCGAGGACGCCATCCAGGTCGCCGTCGGACGGGCGACCTCGACGCTGCGGAACGTCACCTCCGCGTGGGTGAAGGAGCAGGAGGTCGAGATCAGCAACGGCCAGATCAGCGCCTACCGGGTCAACGTGCTGGTCACTTTTGTTCTCGAGTAACGAGAACCGGTAGCACAAGCAGACCGGCGGGCCGCGGCCCGCCGGTCGCGGTTCGACGAGGGGTCACCCGTGGCCAGGCCGGGTAGGTCCGCCGCACAACGTAGCCAGCCGAGGGAGTGTCATGGGTCACCCGGACGAGGCTGCGCCGCGCGGCGACGCCGGCGGCATCGAGGTCACCCGCAGCGAGGAGCAGCTGCAGGTGGTGTTCGATCGGGTGCCTTACCGCACCGTACGGCTCGTCAAGTACGTCACAACTCAGGAGATCACCAGGACCGTGCAGGTACGCCGCGAGGAGCTGCGGGTGGAGCACGACGATGTCACCGGCGCCCGGCCCATCGATCGCTGGGCGGCCCGGCTCACCCCTGAGGAGCCGCTGGAGTTCACCCTGAGCGAGGAGCACGTCGTCATCGAGACCCGGGTGGTCCCGCGCGAGCGCGTCCGGGTCTGGGTCGAGGACGTGCCCATGGGTGAGCAGCTGGTCCAGGACACGCTTCGCCAGGAGCGGATCGGCATCGTCGACCCCACCAGCGCCCGGTCTGACGAAGGCGGCCGGCCGCTGACGGCACCATGACGAAGATCGGTTACTTCCTGTCCAGCGAGGAGCACGGTCCCCGGGCGCTGGTAGAGCAGGCGGCCAGCGCCGAGCGGGCTGGCTTCGAAGCGCTGTGGATCTCCGACCACTATCACCCGT
>JBBSGI010000102.1:0-8119 GCA_038254365.1 Propionibacteriales bacterium | reverse complement strand
CGAGGCATCCGGCGCTTCATGCGTAGAGGGATCGTTGCCGCCGAGAGCGAGTGGGCGCTCGTGTGCGCCACCGCCAACGTCTTGAAGCTGTTCGGCGAGGCCGGTGGACGGACCCTGTCCGCCACCATTGGCGCAGCGACGTAGGCCCTGCCGAACCAAGGTTGGTGGGTCGGCCCCTCGGGCGATCCCCGAGAACGGCGACCAGACGGGATTCCATCTGGGCCTCGCACGGGAGTGGAACCCGAGCCATACTCAGATGCCCGGCCACACCATACGATTCGGCGCCGGAACACGCACCACTGGAGATAGGAGCTATGCCACACGCCTCAGCTGCGACACCGGAGCCCTTAGGACCCTCCTCCCGGCGAATCCGCTACAGCCTGCTGTGTGGGAAATCACCCTGTCGGGCGTGGTCCGCATCGGGCGTGATAGGTATCTCGCCGAGGTGGGCGCATCGCATCTCGCGCTCCGTTGTTAAACGAGCCTCGGCCGAGGCTCGTTCAACGTCCAAGACGGTCCGTAGGGGCCATCAGTCCGAACCCTCCGGCGGCGCTCGGTGACGTGATGGAGACGATCATTGGGGCGGCCATCGCCGCCACTGCTGCCGTGGGCGTTGTACGGCTGACGCGACGTAGTGAGCGCGCCGCATGGCTTCGACAGGAGCGACTAACGGCCTACTCCGAGCTGCTCTCACTCTTCCTCCGCTCCAATCCCGCGAGGGTCACCGCCGCCGCCGCGACCGCGGAGGATAGCGAAGAGGATGATCCTGCGACCATCATGCTGACGGCCGAACACGAACACAAGCTTCAGCAGGCCGAGCACCGACTCCAGCAGGCCGAGCACAAACACCAGCAGGTCACCGACGCGATCGAGTTCGAGACTCATGCGCTCGAACTGTTCGCGCGAATCCAGATCCTCGGCCCTCCGGACATGGTGAACGCGGCCGTCCGCCTAATAGTCGCTCATCGCGAGCAAACCACGACCAAAAGACGCGGTCGTCCCTGAACGATGCCGAGCAGCGGTTCATCCTCACGGCGAACTACGTAATTGGTGAAGCGGGGTGGTGGAATTGTCTACGCCAGAGGATGGCTATGCGGCGAATTCAGCCGCCGAAGGACTGAGCAGCTCTGGATGCGCTCGACTGCATACCGACACGGATGCCGGTTCCTTCGCTACCTCTTCTCAGCCAATCGGGTCGTACTAATGATTGAATTGACGGTCAGTTCTTCACGCTTCCGGACCAGACCTCATGATCATCTTCTCGCGACGAAGTGACCACGTCACGATCATGTTGGCCGCTCTACTGATCACCTTCACCGCCTCCCTACACTAAAGCTGCTACTACTACTCATCATCATCAGACACGGGCGATAGAGGCCAGCGAGGAATACGCACCCAGAAACGCCAGGCGCAGGCTATTGCTCGTCTCGCCTTCACGGTTCTTTCTGAGGAGCACTTCCACGACTCCTCTGTCCTTCGACTCGGGGTTGTAGAGCTCGTCTCGGTAGAGACACATCACCGCGTCGCTGTCAGCTTCGATCGCGCCCGACTCCCTCAGGTCCGACAGGAGCGGCCGCTTGTCCTGGCGCTGGTCGACATTGCGGTTGATCTGGGCCGCCACCAGCACGGGTACGTCGAGATCCTTGGCCAGGAGCTTGAGTCCTCGGGAGAACTGCGCCACCTCGACCTGGCGGTTCTCGGCCCGCCCCGTCGAGGTCATGAGCTGGAGGTAGTCGACGACCACCAGGCCGAGGTCGCCGTAGCGCGCCTTGATGCGCCGGCACCGGGCCCGCATGTGCAACAGGGTGCACGTGCTCGTCTCGTCGATCACCAGCGGCGAACCGTGCAGGCGCCCCACCGCGGCGGTGAGCTTGGGCCAGTCGGTGTCGACGAGCTTGCCGGTACGGATGCGGCGGCTGTCGACGCGGGCCTCGGCAGCAAGGAGGCGCTGCGTCAGTGCCCGGCGCGACATCTCCAGGGAGAAGAACACGACCGGACGCCGCTTGGCCATGGCCACGTGGGCCGCCGCGCCGAGGACAAACGACGTCTTGCAATGCCCGGGGGCGGCCGCCACCACGTAGAGGCCCTGCGGCTGCAGCCCGAGCAGCGCGCGGTCGACATCGGCGTACCCGAGCGGCACGCCGATGATGTCGCCGGCGTTGGCCTCGATACGAGCATCGATCAGGTCCAGGGCCTCGTTCAGGGCGACGTCGAGGTCGGTGACCGACTCGGTGAGGCGGTGTTCGGCCACGGCGAACACCAGGCTCTCGGCTTCGTCGATGACCCGGTCGACGTCGTCGGGCACGTCGTAGCCAAGCTCGGCGATGGTGCCAGCGGCGGCGATGAGCCGGCGCAGCAGCGAGTGCTCGTGCACGATGCCCGCGTAGCGGGCGGCGTTGCCGATGGCGGGCGTGCGCGCCTGCAGCGAGATGAGGGTGGCGGGCCCGCCGATGGCATCCAGCAGGTCCGCCCGGCGCAGGGCTTCGGCCACCGTCACCGGGTCGGCTGGCTGGCCGTCGGCGTACAGCGAGGTGACGGTGTCGTAGACGTGGCCATGCGCCGGCTTGTAGAAGTCGCTCGGGCTCAGCTGCACCTCGATGGCGTCGCCGATGGCCTCCCGGCTAAGCAGCATGGCCCCCAACAGGGACTCCTCGGCCTCAAGGTTGTGAGGGGGGACTCGCCCACCGGCCCTTGCGACCTGGTGGCGGCGGGTTTGGTCGAGAGACTGGGCCATCAGATGTGCTCCTCCGCACTCGGGTTGTTGTGTTGAAGGCTGCGCCACACGATCGGGCGCCAGTGGGTCAGGGTGGCCGGTGAGTTCAAGGCGTTGGCGGCCATGCCTTCGCCGACAAGTCGTTGCACATGGGCACGTACGGCCTCGTCGAGCTGGTCGAGGGCGTGGGAGTCGAGGACCAGTACTGCCGCTTCGGCCTCCTCGTCGACCTCGTCCCCGTCGTCGGCGAGCACGGGAGGCGCCGCGGGAGGCGCCGCGGGAGGCTCGGGCTCGGCGGCGCTGCGGAAGTAGTACGGGTCGCCCTGGTCGGCCTTGCGGATGAGGATGGCGACAGGCGAGCGCATTGGCGCCCCCGAACGAAGGTCGGCGGCCATCTGCCGGGCAGCAGAGGCCACCTGATCGGCACGGTAGGGGCGGAGGCTGGCGATGACTCGTTGCGCGTCGCTGACCCCCGGCAGGTCACGGCAATCGCACTCGGTGAGAAGGGGGGCCAGCAGCTGGGGAAGGTCTTCGGGGCCCCAGTCGCTCGGGTCATCGATCCGCGGGTCTTCGGCGCGCACTTCGTCCGGGTCCCGCGATTCCGCGGCGCGCAGAGACGATGGATTTGATGTGATTTGAACATCATTCCTATCAATCAAATCAACATCAGGAGAAGATCCGCGAGCCCGATCCGCGACTGATCCAGCGCGCAAATCGTCGCTATCCGCGGTTTGCGCGCCGAAAATTCGCGGATCCTGCGCGCCTTCCTTCGCTGGCTGGGAGGTGCTGACGAGCTGACCGGCGATCTCGGCGACCGAGCCGAGGAGGTCGCTGAGCTTGTCGAGGAGGCGTAGGACCTGCTCGGGAGTGACGGACCCTGTGACGGGAGAGGCGCCGGCGACTGCGGGCGGCGATTGGTCGTCCATGGGTGACTCCTTGGTGGTCGTGTCGTGTCCATCGACGAGGTAGAGGCGGTGGCCACGACGCTGCAGGCGTCCGGCCGCCTCGAGGGCGTTGACGTGACGGTGAGCGCTGGAACGGTTGATGCCGAGGTGCGTTGCCAGGTCCTGCAGCGAGGCGCGATGGCCGTCCTCGCCGTTGACCAGTTCGACGCGAGTGCCGTCAGCCGTCGGCCGAGCGAACGCGTCGACGAGCTCTCGTTCTACGGCGACGGTACGAGGCGCGAGGCGATGGGTGTTCTGTCCGAGCTGGCTGAGAGCCCCGCGATCAAAGACGATGCCGCCGCGGCGTGTGACCACCGCAGGTCCCAGCCGCCGCAGGTACCAGCTGACGGTGCTAGGAGTGCACTGGCTGCGGCTGGCCAGCTCTTGTTGGCTGAGACCAACCCGGACGTGGTCGTTCCCGGCGCCGGGGACTCGCTCGCCAAATCGGGACACGGCGTCCCAGGCGAACGCAAGCGCCGAACGACTCACGATCGACCTCGACGACTGCCGAGCGGGCTCACGCTCTGGCGCTGAACTGAACGGAGCTGTCAACCGGAGCTGTCAATCCTGCGCAGATGCGGTCAACCGAACCGCTATGGGACCACCTGAACGTGCAAACGCTTGCATGTCGGTTGACAACCTGGCAGAATGTGTCCTGACGAAGCGAGGGCAAGATCCCTCCTTTGGGTGCAGTTGGTGCTTCCGTTAGCCGGCAAGCGATCGGAAGCCTGGTTGAGTTGGAAACCGCAGTTCTGTAGTGCCTGCTGAGGTCACGGTTCGCGCCGTGGCCTCAGCGTCGTTCTAAACTACACGAGTGTCATTCGAGTGTTCTAGTGCTTCGCAGCGGGCCGGACGCGGATGCTCTATTCCTCGACGGTGGGGACGTTCGCCCTGCTCTTGGACATCGGACGCGCGTGGTTGCGCAGCGGCGGGCAAAGAGGTGCAAACTGGTTGACGGTGGTGAGCAAACGACTTGCACGGGTAGTTGCACCCACGATCGGGCAGACGCGTGACGCCTGAGCATCGTTCGGTCGAGGTCGCTCCCGGCGAGCAGGAGTGGTACTCCCTGCGCGAGGTGGCCGCCGCCCTGGGGATCAGCCGACAGGCTGTGCATGCCCGGGTACGGAAGGGCCAGCTCGATGCCGACCAGGTCGATGGAGCTTGGCGTGTTGCCAGCGCCGTCGTCGCGGCCGCGGTCCAAGCCGAACGCAGCAAGGCGTTGGCCCTCGGGGCGGTGCGCATGCTGCCGGCTTCGGCCGGGCGCCCAGATGGTGACGTCGCTGATCTCCTCCGGAGGGTCGTCGAGATAGAGGCCACGCTCACTGACCTGTCGGAGTCCCATCGTCGAGAACTCGACGAGCGGGATCGAGAGCTCGGTGAGCGGGATCGAGAGCTGGCCGTGCTTCGCGACCAGGGTGAACGTCTCATGTCGGCGCTTCACTACATGGTGGACGCGCTGGGGATGGCCTCGAGCCCGGACCACGGTGGCTGAGAATGGGGTTCATACTCTGCGGGTGCGCCCGAGGCCGCTATTCGACAGAAGAGTCTCGGCGACGTGCTGCGCCGACGGTTTCGGGACACTGGAACCTGGCGGACCGACTGGAGGATTTCCCGCGATGAACTGATCCGCGAGGTTGGTGGCGCGCACCGAGATCGTCGGTTAGGGCGGGCTGGGATCGGTGCCAGGAGGCCACGATCACGAGCGACTCTCCCCACGGCCATTGATTGCGAGGTGCGTCGTGGATAGCGGCGCCGGCGCCCCTCGCGGAATTGTCCTGCTCAGGATGGGACTGTCGAGACCATGGGCTGGCGCAGGCTGCGAGGGTGAGCCGGTGGTCGATCGAATCGGACTGTGCGCGTGAGTGGTGTCCGGTCGCAGGGGCCCCCAGCCGCGGCGCCCAGGGGATTTCCAGCTACACGTTGCGCCGGATGGTCGAACAGCAGGTCCTGTCCGGTGGTCAACAGAAGCTGCCGATGCGAGGGCCAGACCTTGCCAGGTTTCTCGAGAGGCACAGGATCCAGTCGGGATCGCTCGCTCACCTCAACGCCTACTCGCCGGCTCATTGGCGACCACGAGGACCCGAGGTCGAAGACGTAGCGGAATTCGAACGGGCGGTGTCCGCCGTCGTGGCCCGACTGGGGGAGGGTGCAGTCGCGTCGTACCAGGCAGTGGCCGCCGAGGCCGGCTACCCGACCCGGGCGAGGGCGGTCGCCCAGTTCCTGGCTCACAGCAGGAGAGGCCTTCCGTGGTGGCGGGTGGTTCGCGCCGACAGATACCTGCGCAATCCGGAATTCGAGGCCCAGGCGGCGGGCACTGCGGCTCGAGGGAGTCGTCGTCAACGGCCGCCGCATCCGCGACCATCGACCCGGGCCAGGACCGCTCCGGGGCGAAGCCGGAGGGTGCTCGCACGAGGAAGCAGAAGCGGAAGTATGATAGGGGGCAGCAACGGGAGCAGCAACGGAACCAGGAGAGCTGATGGCACTGATTCTTGACCGAGCAGTCGAAGCAGACGAGATCGTGGCCGCCCTGCGAGGCTACGGGCTCACCCAAGCCGACATTGCCGGCGCCATCGGCGTCTCTGATCGGTCCGTTCGCAACTGGGCCCACGACGCCCCACTTCGCCGTCGTCATGAGGAACGCCTCCAGGCCCTGCGGGCGATTGTCCTGGAGTTGGACGACTCGCTCACGCCCCGAGGCGTCGGCCAGTGGTTGCGGGCCCACAACCGTGCTCTTGGCGGCTCGCGGGCCCTCGACGTTCTCGCCGACGGTGACGTCGATGCCGTGCGCCAAGCGGCCCGGGCGTTCGCCGACGGTGCCTACCTCTGATCGCCACCGGACAGGGTCTGCCTGCCGAGCCCGCCGCCATCGGTGATATTCCGGCCCGGGTGCTGTCGCGAGTCGTGTGGCACCAGAACCGGCCGCGTAACGCGCTGCTCGACTTCGCTGACCCGGCCAGCTACGACGCTCGCTACAGCCGTGCTGGCGAACCCGGGGCCTGGTACGCCTCGCTCACCGAGCGGGCGGCTTGGGCCGAACTGTTCCGTCACTGGGACCAGGGCGAGATCTCACCCTTCGAGGTGCGCCGGCGAGTGGGCCGGGTGCGGGTCAACGCCCTTGAGGTCCTTGACGTCACGGATCCGAAGATTCAAGAGCGGTTGGGCCTCGGTGACGCCCAACTCGTAGCGAACGACTGGACGCTCTGCCAAGAGCTCGCAGCTCGGGCTCGGGCTGCCGGCTTCGAGGGCATCCTTGCGCCGTCAGGCGCGCTGGCGGGGGAGACAACGTTGGTGGTGTTCGCAGTGGGGATGGGCAAAGTCGTTGCTGAGCACTCCAGGGTGCAGCGACCACCTGTCCGGGTGCTCGACGTCCTGGACCGCATCCGGCTTCCCGACGGGGCGGTCGAGCCGGTCGGCCGCCTCTACGAGGCGCTCACGTCTCTGAGTCGCCGGCTTCGACGACGCTGAGCGGGCGCTGCCGACGGGTTTCGGAGGGACTAGAACGCGTGGCCTCTCGCTGCGGGGCCGTTCGTCTGCTCTAGGGTTCGGTAGCGACAAGCAGCTGCCCTTGGCGTCGATAATTGGGAGCGTGGAGACCGTTGTGCCACCGCAGAGGTCCCAGAGCCGTTGTTAGACCGCCCGCTCCAGGTCGAACTGGCTCTCGACCTTAGGGGTTTAGGTGCCGAAGCTGGCCGAGCCGGATGCGACAGCGGCGCAGGTAATCTTCAACGTCGGCCGATGGACCAATCGGGGGCCACCTTCCACTTGCGGGCAGGGTCCCGTTGTTGATCAAGCGGTAGGCCGTGTTCCTGCTGACACCGAGATGCTCAGCGATGGCGAATGCGTCCAGGAGCTCGTCACCCACCCCGGCTGCCCGCCCCTCCGCAGGTCTAGGTCGTCTGGTCGTCGACCGTGGCCGTCGGAGCGTTCTTCCGTACCGACTCGACCCCCTTCATGGCGCTGGCCTTCGAGTTGTACGCCTCGCTGGTGGCGATGATCTCGCCGTTGCTCGCTACGAGGTTGAAGCGGAACTTTCCCGTCGAACCCTTCTTCACCACGAACTTGGCCGCCATGGCTCGCCTCCCATCGTCTCGTCGTACCGGGCATCGTAGCGACGAGCACCGTCCAACGCCGCGCACAGCGCTCATCGGGGGTCAGGTCTTCCCTCTGATTGTTGATTCGATTCGGACGGGGGAACGTTTGACGTCAGGCCGAGCCAGGTAGCCCACCGTTTACGGTTACAAGATGCCGCGTCGCTCACTACTCCTGCTCCTGGCTCTTGTCGCGCTGAGCGGCTTGGCGGGATGCACCAGGAGCGGACCCACCCAGGTCGACTGCATAGCCGGCAACCACAATCCCCCTGGCCATCGGGACAAGTGTGTGCCCGACGCCGGCTCGTCCGTAACGTCGCCCAGCCCTGCCGCCGATGATGACGTGACACCCTCGACGGCGCAAGCAACGGCCT
>JBBSGI010000101.1:0-8265 GCA_038254365.1 Propionibacteriales bacterium | reverse complement strand
GATGGAGATCATCGACTCGATGCTATTGGTCGAGCGGAGCGTGCGGGCCAGTGTCGGCGACACGCCGAGGCGGAGCACGGTCAGCGTCTCGGACAGGCCCTCGCGCAGGCTGCCGGCCGCGCCGGGATGGGTGCGGTCCAGCTCTCTGGCGAGGGCTTCGAGCTGCGCTTCGGCCAGGAGCGCCGAGTCGGCGTGGTAGGCGGCGCGCATCCGCTTGGTGACGGTCGAGGCGAGGTGATCGGGCAGCTTGTCGGCGACGTTTCTGATCTTGTGCAGTTGGCAGCGACCGATCACCGGGTGGTCGAAGACCCGCAGCACCGCCGCCCGCAGCGCCTTGCCGCCGTCGATACCGACGAAGATCGGCCGGGTGGTGTCCAGGCCGCGTTCACGCAGCCCAGTTAGCAGGTCGGTGACCACCGTGGTGTTCTCGGTGGAGCCCTCGGCCAGCCCGAGCGGGTACTTGGTGCCGTCGATGCCGATGCCCAGCGCGACCACGCACAAGTGCTCGCCGAAGTGCACACCGTCGACCAGCATGGCGACCAGGTCCAGCTCACCCAGCGGCGCGGCGAGCAGGCCTGCCAGCGCCGTCTCGGTCGCGGCGATGAACCGGCGCGACACCGCGGACTTGCTCGTCGAGCGGGCGCTCTGCTCGACCTTCACCCCGACCGGTTCCAGCCCGGCCGGGTAGCGACGGGCCGACAGCCCGCCCAGCATCCGGGCCATCGCCATCCGGCCCAGCACCTCGGTCTGGCTGAACAGCTCGTAGGAGGGCACGGGCAGTTCGCCGGAGTCGTCTGCGGCTCGCATCCGCGGCCGCTGGACCGGAACCCGCCGGCCACCCAAGGTGACTGAGCCGCGCTCGGCGCCGTGCCGCACCGCGGTACGCGCGTGATCGTGCTTGCCCTTCGGCCCGCACACCGCGCTCACGTCTTGCTCCATCAGCGCGCTCATTACCTGCAGCCCGGTGCCGACAGCCAGCGCCAGCAGCCCTTCCAGCATGTCCTCGGCGATCTCGGCCATCGCCACACTCACCGTCTCCGGCAGCGCGAGCCGCAGCCCGGCGCTCGTCATCGGCGCACTCGTCTGGTACTTCTTGGTCACGGCGGTCCCCTTCTCGGTCGAACTTCTTGGCGGAAGCCCGACACCTACCACACGGCAGGCATCGAGCCGGGGACCGCCACCTCAACTTCTACGACGCGTGGGACAACCTCTCGACCCTTCCCGGTCCGGCCAAACGCCCGGTGGCCTTGAAGACGGTCACGCCCTTTTCTCCGTAACGCTTGACCTGCCGTCCGTCATCGAGGTGACGGATCATGTCGTCGCGGTACGCCCGGGTGGCCGGCCAGTCCAGCGTCGCGCCAGCGACACCAGCAGCCCGGTCGACCGCACCGGCTGCCTCCGCCGGTCGCAGCAGGGTCTTGGACGGGATGCAGGCCCAGTAGGCGCACTCCCCGCCAATCAGCTCGCGTTCGACGATCGCGATGCGGCGTCCGGCGGCGATGAGGCGGGAGGCGACGGCTTCACCACCGGGACCCATTCCGAGGATGACGGCGTCGAAACGCTCATTCATCGACGTCTGCTGCCGTCACAGCGCCGCAGGACGGCCGGCCGTTGGGCTCATGCCCCTTGCCCGAGGTTGCGCATCAGTCCACCGTCCATCACGTACGTCGCACCGGTCACGTAGTCGGCGTCGCTGGAGGCCAGGAACACGGCGAGCCGGGCGATCTCGGCGGGCTGCGCGGCGCGCTTGAACGGGATGCTCTGGACCTGCTTGTCGAGCAGATCAGGGTCGTCGATGGCCGCCTGGTTGAACGGCGTGAGCACCATGCCCGGCGCGAGGCTGTTGACGTTGATCCCGAGCGGCGCCAGCTCCAGGGCCAAGGTCCGGGTAAGCATGCGCATCGCTCCCTTGGAGCAATCGTAGTCGGCGCCGCCGGCGTTGGGCACGTCCTCGTGCACCGACGTGACGTTGATGATCTTGCCTTGTCCCCCGGCCATGGTGCGGAGCTGGACGAACCGCCGGCAGCAGAAGAAAGTGCCGTAGAGGTTGGTGCGGATGGCGTTGTCGAAGACCTCGGTGGGCAGCTCGGCGACCTTCTTGCCGGAGGCATCGACCCCGGCGTTGTTCATGAGGATGTCCAGGCTGCCGAAGGCAGCAGTCGCCTCGTCGAACATCGACGCGACCTCGGCTTCCTCGCGGATGTCGGCCCGCACGACCACGGCGCGGCGTCCCTCCGCCTCGACCGCCTTGCTCGTGGTCTGCGCCCCTTCCTCGTCATGGAGGAAGTGCACGACGACGTCAGCACCCTCCTTGGCGAACTCCGCTGCGGTCGCCTGTCCGATCCCGGAGTCGGAGCCCGTGATCAGGGCTACCTTGCCGACGAGCCGTCCGGTCATGCGCTTCTCCTCAGGTCGTGTCGTTGGACGAGTCGGCCTGGCCCAGTCGCCAGGCCGCGTTGATCAGTCCCACGTGGGAGAAGGCCTGTGGGAAGTTGCCGAGCAGATCACCGCTCGTCGGGTCCGCCTCCTCCGACAGCAGTCCGAGGTCGTTCGCGTGGGCGGTCGCATCGGCGAACCACGTCGTCGCCCGCTCGTGCTGTCCGGCGAGTGCCAGGCACTCCACCAACCAGTAGGTGCAGATCAAGAAGCCGCTGCGGTCGCTCGGCCACCGCCGCACCAGATCGCCCTCACCGAGCTCGCGCTCGACCGCCTCGATAGTGGCCAGCATGCGCTCGTCACCGGCAGGCAGGAAGCCGACGATGGGCAGGAGCAGCACGGAGGCGTCCAGGTCGTCGGATCCGAAGGCGCCGGTGTAGGCCCCCGCCGCATCGCTCCACGCGTGAGTGAGGATCGCCGCCCGGACGGCATCACGCGCCTTCGCCCACGCCTCCGGTTCGGCGCGCTCGCCCAGGCGGTCGGCGAGCTGCACGGCCCGGTCCAAGGCCACCCAGCACATGACCTTCGAGGACACGTAGTGGCGGCGGGCGTCCCGGGCCTCCCACATGCCCGCGTCCGGCTCGGTCCAGGCAGCGGCGGCCCGGTCGGCCAGCGCGACCAGCAGCTGCTGCACGGCCGGCGTCAGCTCCTCGAGGGTGTCCTGTAGCAGGTGCGCTGCATCCAGCACCTCGCCGAAGACGTCCAGTTGGTCCTGTCGCCAGGCCGCGTTCCCCACCCTGACCGGAGAGCTGTCCCGGTACCCGGCCAGGTGCTCCAGCTCGTGCTCGCTGAGATCGCGCTCGCCTTCGATCCCGTACATGATCTGGACGAGCTCAGCGCCCACGTGGCCGGCGCTGGTGGCCAGCCAGTCGAACAGCCGCTCGGGTTCGTGCGGGCAGGCGGCGATCCACAGCGAACGCATGGTCAGGCTGAGGTCACGTAGCCACGCGTACCGGTAGTCGAAGTTCAGATCACCGCCCATCGTCTCGGGCAGCGACGTGGTGGCAGCGGCGACGATGGCGCCGGACGGGGAGTAGGTGAGTCCCTGCAGGACCAGCGAGCTGCGCCGTACCTGGTCGGGGAAGGCGCCGTCGTAGTCGGCGTGCAGCGCTGCCCAGGACTCCCACGCCGCGATGGTGTCCTGCACCGTCGGGACGTACTTCTCAACGAGTGGCTGCCCCCCGCCGAACGTGGCCGAGTAGGCCAGTCGGAAGTCGACCGTGTCGCCCGCCGCGACCACGAACGAGGATACGAGCACGCCAGCGGACTGCGACACGCCTACCGAGGCCGTGAGGGACAGGGTGGCCGGTCCGCCACGGGCCACGCCTGCCTGCTCGGTCAGGTGCAGGTTGGGCTCGGTGCGGCCGTACTCCATCCGTGGCGCGAGCTCGCTGCGCATCACCACCGAGCCCGTCACGCCCTCGACCCGACGCAGGAGCACGTGCGGGCTGCGCAGGCCGATGTCGTGCCCGCGGGCGCCCTGCTCCAGCCCCAAGGCATCGGTGACGGAAACGACGCCGGACTCGGTGCGGAAGACGGTGCGCAGGACGAGGGTGTCGCCGACGTACTCGCGGTCGGTGGCGAAAGCGCCCACAGGGCGCAACGCCCAGTGCCCTGCCTGCGGATCGAGCAGTCGACCCAGCACCGAGGGCGAGTCGAAGCGCGGCACGCACCACCAGTCGACGGACCCACTGCGGTCGACCAGGGCTGCCGAGTGGCAGTCCGACAGGAACCCGTAGTCGGCGATCGGCGGCTGCCTGCCTCCCGGTCGGTCAGGTTCTTCCCCGGATGGCGGAGTGTCCTGGCGCAGGTCCGTCATCGAGGGCCAGGGTCGGCCGGCACGGCCGCGAGCGTGACGGAGTAGTCGCAGGCTGGATCGGTCCAGGTGTGCGTCGGGTCGAGTCCCGCCCGGTGCAGCTCCTGGTGCAGCCCCTCCACGCGGAACTTGGCACTCGTCTCGGTCAGCAGCCGGCCGCCCGCCGGAAGCGTCCAGGTGAAGTCCATCCGGCGGAAGTACGCCGTGACGGGGACGAGGGCTCCCAGCCACATCTCGACACGTTCGAGCTCTGCGTTCCAGACCGAGACGTGCTCGAAGTCCTGCGGGTCCAGGTCGCCGTCCAGCTCGCGGTTGAGCACATCGAGCAGATTGCGGTTGAAGGCCGCGGTGACACCGGCGGCGTCGTCGTAGGCGCGGACCAGACGATCGACGTCGTTCACCAGGTCAGCGCCTAGCAGCAGGCAGTCACCGGGATCCAGTGCCGCCGACAGCCGAGCGAAGAACGCAGCCCTCGGCCCGGCGGTCAGGTTGCCGATCGCGCTGCCGAGGAAGACCACGAGACGGCTGCCGGGGTCGCCCGGCAGGTCGAGGTGGTCCTCGAAGTCGGCGACCTGTGCCTTAACCGTCACGGTGGGGTAGTCGGTGGCGATGCTGGCAGCTGACTCCATCAGGACCTCTGCGCTGATGTCGAGCGGGGCGAACAGCAGGTGCTCGGTCCGCTCGCTGAGCGCGTCCAGCAGGAGGCGGGTTGTGCGAGAGGTCCCCGCACCGAGTTCGATCAGCGTGCTCGCGCCGCTGAGAGCGGCGATGTCCCGGGCGTGCTCGACGAGGATGCACTCCTCTGTCCTCGTCGGGTAGTACTCCTCGAGCCGAGTGATCTGCTCGAAGAGTACGCTGCCCTTCTCGTCGTAGAACCAGCGCGGCGGCAGGGTGGGTGGGTCGGCCGTCGGCCCTTCTCGCACGTCCTCTACGAGCCGCTGGTCCGCCGGTGGACTGGTCTCGGCGAGGCCTGGGTGCTGGACCGTCATGACCGGGCCAACCGCAGGCCGGAGAACGCCCAGCGA
The DNA here is from genome assembly GCA_038254365.1 of Propionibacteriales bacterium. GTDB lineage: Bacteria > Actinomycetota > Actinomycetes > Propionibacteriales > Nocardioidaceae > JAWWPG01. The sequence goes on along the minus strand of JBBSGI010000101.1, from coordinate 2,988 downwards.
GCCGCGGCCGGGAAGAAGTTGCGGTAGCTGACGCGCTCGTGCCCGGCTGGCGTGGCGCAGCTGGCGCCGCGCAGCACGTGCTGGTCGCACATGAACTTCCCGTTGTACTCACCGACGGCGCCGGCAGCCGGCTGGAACCCCGGGTAGGGCAGGTAGGCGCTCGCGGTCCACTCCCAGACGTCGCCGATCATGTGCTTCCCGGCCGGGCCAGGGTGCAGCCGGCCGGGGTCCAGGAGCTGGCCACGCAGGTGCGAGACCGGCTGCACGGCAGCCTCCCACTCGTACTCGGTGGGAAGTCGGGCCCCGGCCCAGCGGGCGTAGGCATCGGCTTCGTAGAAGGACACGTGGCACGCCGGCTCGTCGCGCTGGATCCGCCGGACGCCGCTCATGGTGAACACAAGCCAGGAGCCGTCCTCGTCACGCCAGTGCAGCGGCGCCCGCCAGCCCTGGGACTGCACGGCTGCCCAGCCGTCGGACAGCCAGAGCTCGGGGCGGTCGTAGCCGCCATCGGCCATGAAGGTGAGCCAGTCCTCGTTGGTGACCGCCCGCTCGGCGATCTCGAAGGGCTGCAGAAGCACGTCGTGCCGCGGGCCCTCGTTGTCGAAGGCGAACCCGTCGCCCTCGTGACCGATGCCGACGATGCCACCCTCGACGGCCCGCCAGGTCTGCGCTGCCGGCGGTCGCCCCGGATCGGTCGCTCGGTCGATGTAGGCGGGACCGAAGGGGTGCAGACCCAGCAGGTGCTTCGCGTCCATCACGAGCAGCTCCTGGTGCTGCTGCTCGTGATGGCGACCGAGGAGCAGGACCGCTGCGCCCTCGTCGTCCACGCCGGAACTCAGCAGGCGGGAGACCGCGTCCTCGACGTGCTCCCGGTAGCGGGTGATCTCGCCCGTTCCGGGCCGGGTGACCAGACCACGCTGTGCCCGGGGGTGCCGTGGACCCACGCCCTCGTAGTAGGAGTTGAACAGGTAGCGGAACCCGTCGTCGAAGGCCTGGTAACCGTCGGCCGGTCCAAGCAGGAACTCCTCGTAGAACCACGTGGTGTGGGCTCGGTGCCACTTGGTCGGGCTGGCGTCCGGCATCGACTGGGCGGTCTGGTCCTCCGCTGCGAGCGGAGCGGCCAGCGTCTCGGTCAGCGCCCGGCTGTGGGCGAAGGCGGCAGGGTCACCGAGGACGACCTCCAGGATCGACGTCGTGCGTGCATTCAGGTCCACGGTCATGACCGGAGCCGTGCCCATTATGCGTTCCTCGGCCAAGTGCTCGCGCCTTACAGAACGATGACTTGGAGTCGCTGACTCCGCGAGCCTCACCCCCAACCGAGTCCGTGAGTGAGTCATGACAATCCGCTGACGATCCGGGCCGGGTCTGTCGGCTGCGTCGTCGTCGAGGGAAGACTCTGCCCGACCGGGCTTCTTACGTGCCGTTGCCGGCCCCGACCGGCCCAGCGCTCGAACGCTACGGCGGGGCGCCCTGGCCCTTCGACCGCTTCGCCATGACCTGAGCCGTGACGTGAACTACCCCGTGACATCACCCCACACCGGAGGATCCTGATGACCCAGACCGTCGCCGACTACGTCCTGGAGCGGTTACGGCACTGGGGCGTCGAGGTGGTCTTCGGCTATGCGGGTGACGGAATCAACGGTCTGCTCGCCGCGTGGGGTCGAGCCGATGACAAGCCCACGTTCATCCAGTCGCGGCACGAGGAGATGTCCGCCTTCGAGGCCGTGGGCTACGCGAAGTTCTCCGGGCGGGTCGCGGTGTGCGTCGCGACCTCCGGACCGGGCGCGATCCACCTGCTCAACGGCCTCTACGACGCCAAGCTCGACCACGTCCCGGTCGTGGCGATCATCGGGCAGACGAACCGCAGCGCGATGGGCGGCAGCTATCAGCAGGAGGTGGACCTGTTGTCGTTGTTCAAGGACGTCGCGTCGGACTACCTGCAGATGGTCACGGTCCCCGAGCAGCTGCCCAATGTGCTGGACCGCGCGATCCGCATCGCGCAGGCCCGTCAGGCGCCGACCTGCATCATCCTACCGGCGGACGTGCAGGAGCTGGACTACGCACCGCCGCCGCACGAGTTCAAGTTCGTGCCGTCCAGCGGGGCAGCGACCGGCAGGCCGGAGCTGGTGCCGGTGGAGGCCGACCTCGCCCGTGCGGCCGAGGTGCTCAACGCCGGCGGCAAGGTGGCGATGCTCGTCGGCCAGGGAGCGCGCGGCGCGCGCGAGGAGGTGCTCGAGGTCGCCGACCTGCTCGGCGCGGGGGTTGCGAAGGCCTTGCTGGGCAAGGACGTCCTGTCCGACGAGCTGCCCTTCGTCACAGGGTCCATCGGACTGCTCGGGACCCGACCCAGCTACGACCTCATGCGGGGCTGCGACACCCTGCTGACCGTCGGCTCGAGCTTTCCCTACACGCAGTTCCTGCCCGAGTTCGATCAGGCGCGCGCGGTGCAGATCGATCACGACGCCAGCTTCGTCGGGCTGCGCTACCCGTTCGAGGTCAACCTCGTCGGCGACGCCGCCGCGACGCTGCGCCGGCTCATCCCGCTGCTGCGCCGCAAGCAGGATCGTTCGTGGCAGCAGGAGGTCGAGGCCACGGTGGCTCGCTGGTGGCAGGTGATGGAGCGACGTGCGCACACCGCCGCCGACCCGATCAACCCCGAGAAGGTCTTCTGGGAGCTGTCCTCCCGGCTGCCCGACGACGCGATGCTGGCTGCGGACTCCGGCACGTCCGCGAACTGGTACGCCCGCTACCTCCGGTTCCGCGGTCAGATGCGCGGCTCCCTGTCGGGCAACCTCGCCACGATGGGCCCTGGCGTCCCGTACGTCATCGGCGCGAAGTTCGCCCATCCCGACCGACCGGCGATCGCGATGGTCGGCGACGGCGCGATGCAGATGAACGGCCTGGCCGAGCTCATCACCATCTCGCACTACTGGAAGCAGTGGTCGGACCCGCGCCTGATCGTCGGGATCCTGAGCAACGGTGACCTGG
>JBBSGI010000100.1:0-9021 GCA_038254365.1 Propionibacteriales bacterium | reverse complement strand
GCGGTCGCCGTCGACAGCGACGAGCGGGCCAAGCACGCACGCCTGCACACGAGCACGCTACGTGATCATCCGATCGACCAACCGGCACCCGAGGGATTCAACGACTCGGCCGCTCAGCGCGGCCGGCGCCGACGTCCGACATTCCGACATCGCGTCCCCGCTCGCGCCGCTCGCCGAGGGCGGTGTCCTGACCGGCCGCTTCGATCTCCAGCAGGCTCTCGCCCCGGAGCTCGTGCTCGTAGGACGCGCGGCCGCCGCGCACGCCGAAGAGCCGCTTGGCGACGATCAGGTAGACCACGGCGACGACGTTGATCAAGAATGCGACGGCCTTCGTGAGGGTGACCGTCCTGAGCAGCTCGTGCACCTCGAGCGGCAGGAACGCGGCTGTGGCGATCACGGTCAGGTACTCGGCCCATCGCCTGGCCAGCCACAGCCCGACGCCCTCTACGCCCTCAAGGACCCCGTAGAGCAGCAGCCCGACGGCGACGATCGTCAGCGTCGTGTGCCGCGCGTGCAGCGCCCTGGTCGCCTCCCGCACGATCGTGGACTGGTCGAGGTCGACGCCGAGCCGATTCGCGAGTGGGCGCGCTGCCGGGATAAGCCGGCCGAACGATCCGCGCAGCGACATCTGGGCGCTCGCGAAGCGGTGCACGCCGTACGCGGCGGCGATCAGCACGAGCCCGCGGAGCACCCGCTCGACGGCGAGCACGCGCAGGATCGTGAGCTGCCTCAGGGCTCGACCGCGCGGGGGTACCGGCGCCTGGTCCGCCGGGCCACGGGCGCCGGGGACGCCCAGAACCCAGTCGCCGCACCGTAGGCAGCGCCACGTGTCTCCGAGCGGGGTGTCGCCGCGGAGCCGTGCGGCCAGGTCGGGTTCGGCAGGGGCATACGTCACGTGGCCATGGCGACCGCACACCTTGAGCTCGCGACTGGACATGCCGGTTGCCTACCCAGCAGTTGTCAGCGCAAGTGTCGAGCCGGCGTCGAGGAAACCTTGACCTCGTCCACGACTATCCGCTCTACGGTCAACAGGTGCAGACGCCGCCGGAGGTGGTTCCCGCCGTCCTCGACGACCCGCCCGTCGACGTCTCCGATCCCCGCGAGCTTCTCCTCGGTTACCTGGATTGGTACCGCGGAGCCCTGCTGCGCAAGATCGCTGGACTGTCCGACAGGCAGCTCCGTACGCCGGTTGCTCCGCTCGGCTGGTCGCCGCTGGGCATGGTCAAGCACCTCGGTTGGGTCGAACGGCGATGGATGCGATGGGGGTTCGCCGCCGAAGACGTTCTCGCCTACCTACCGGGCGGAGACACGGTCGAGTGGAGCGTGCTGCCCGAGGCGTCCACTGACAGCGTCATGTCGGCGTACGCCGACGAGGTCGAACGGTCGCGGTCGCTCGCGGCCGGTGCCGACCTCCTCGACTTGGCCCGGACCGGGGGTCGCTTTCAAGCGGCTGAGCAAGCGCCCTCGCTCGGACGGATCCTGTTCCACCTGCTCCAGGAGTACGCGCGGCACGTCGGTCAGCTCGACGTCGCCCGGGAGCTCATCGACGGCGAGACCGGCGAGTAGATCCGGTCGGCCGGCGGCGCCCGGCATTCGGCAGCAGACCCGACGGCTGGACGGTCGATCTTCCACGTTCTTCCGGCGGCGCAACCGTCGATCGTGGTCACTCACCGGAGGCTGGACCCGGGAGAAGTTCCTGACCTCCCCGGGAACAGGCCTGGAGACGCCGTGCCTGACGGCGCGGATGCTCCGAGGAGCCGTCGCGGACCCGCGGCGCCAATCCGAGGAGGGGTCATGACCCAAGCAATCGAACGTCCGACACTCGAGAGGGCAACGACAGCGCGGAGGGAGATTCCCGGCGCCCTCTGGCGGCTCGCGGGTGCCCTTGCGATCGCGCACGTCGTCCTTCTGCTCGGCGGTTTCAGCCAGGAGAAGTCGCCGCTGCTGTCCGACAGCGCCGACGTCGTCAAGCAGACCTTTGTGGGGGCGAACGTGGGCCGGGTGTTGGCCGGCGGCTTCGTGGAGTCGCTCGCCTTCGTCGTACTCCTGCCGGTCCTCGTCTTCCTTGCCCGAGCCGTCGGCCGGCGGACAGAAGCCGGACGTTGGGCGACGCAGACCGCGTTGGCGGCCGGAATCTGCTACGTCGCGATCACTCTGGCGACCGGGATGCCTGCTGGTGCCGCCGCCCTATACGGCGCACACCACGGCGTCGGCGACGCCGCGACGCTCGCCCTGGTCGCCAACGTCCGCAACTTCGCCTTCTACCTCAGCATCCTGGCCCTCGGCGCGCACGCCCTCGCAATCGGCATCGCCGCGCTCAGCGACGGGACCATGAGGCGCTGGATCGGCTTCGGCGGCGTCGGGGTCGGCCTTCTGCTTTTCGCCGGCATCGCGGCTTCGGGCCTCATGGACGGTGCCGGCCTGCCGGTCATGGTGTGGATGGTCTGGTGGATCGGTCTTGGTATCTGCCTTATTCGGCGCGGTTCGGCCAAGGCCAAGTCGTGATGGCCGAATAAGCAGAACGCTCGTTGGTGCGGCACTGTTGATCTTAAGGTGACGCAATGAAGACCAGGTCGAGGATGACCTCGGTAGCAGCGGTGGCATCGGTGGCGCTGGCGGGCGTCACCGGTGCCGTCGTGGCCGTGGTCGTTGCTGCTGGTCGGGGCTCGTCGGTACTTACCAGCGAGGCGGTCGTCGTCACTGTAGATCTTGTCTATCTCGCGGTAGCGGTCGTGGTCAGTCTTGCCAAGCCGGGGCATCTCGTGGGCCGGTTCGCGTTGATCGGGACCGCCGCGTTGAGCCTGGGCGAAGGCGCGGTTGCTCTTGGTGACCGCGGGCTGATCGACCGCCCGGGCAGCGTTCCCGTCCCCGCAGCGTTCGCCGCGTTTGGCGGGGCGGCGCGGGGCCTTGGCTGGCTCACGCTGGTGCTGGTGGTCCCGCTCGTCTTCCCCGACGGTGGTTTGTACGGTTCACGCACGCGTCGACGGTGGTCGGCCGCGGCGGCATCCGCCTGTGTGGTCTGTCAATCCGTCGCATCGGTGATCGCGCCGGAACAGGGAAACGATCGACTGGCCGCGCTGGGTCGCCGGCTCGTCCTTCCCGCGCCGTTCGACGTCATCTCCGGCCTGCTCTTCGTCGCGGCGCTGGCGCTGGGCGTAGTCACGCTCCTGATCGCTATCGCGGGTCTGATCGGCCGATGGCGACAGGGAAGTGCGCTCGTTCGTCAACAGCTGTTGTGGTTCACCGCTGCGTTCGCGGTGCCGCTGGTCCTTTACCCGGTGATCTTGGCGACGCACGCCGGCTGGCTCTTCGGAGCGGCCATCCTGCCGGTTCCGGTGGCGATCAGTGTCGCGATGTTTCAGCACCGGCTGTACGACGTACAGCTGGCCGCCAGTCGCACCCTGACCTGGGTCGGGCTCTCGGCAGTCGTGGCCACGCTGTACGCCGTCACCGTCGGCGGCGTCGGCGCGCTGCTGCGGGACCGGGGCGGCAACTGGGTGCCGTGGCTGGCCGCGGGCGTCATCGCGGTCTCATTCGCACCGCTGCGCAACGCCTTGCAGTCGGGGGTGAACCGGCTCGTGTACGGCCAGTGGTCACAGCCTGCCGACGTGCTCGCCGCCACTGGTCGGCGGCTCACCGACGCCTCCGACGTACCGGCACTCTTGCGGACACTCATCGACGAGATCGGCGCGGGACTCGGGCTCTACCACGTCGAGATCCGCGATTCCGGCGGGCGAACGCTGGCGACCTACGGTGCCGCCGCGGACGAGCCTGTGGTGCTGCCGCTGACGGCGTACGGCGAGGTGGTCGGCGCGCTTCGGTGGGGCGGCCGGAAGCTACGGGACTCAGACCACAAGCTGCTCGACGACGTCGCTCGGCAGCTCGGCGGCGTGGTGCACTCGTCCCGACTCGTAGGCGAGCTTCGGGATGCCCAGGAGCGCCTGGTGCTGGCTAGCGAGGACGAGCGCCGACGGCTTCGACGCGACCTCCATGACGGACTCGGGCCGGCGCTGGCCGGGCTGACCCTCCAGGTCGACACGGTGCGAAATCTCCTTGCCCAAGGCGCTCCCGATGTCGACGCGCAGCTTCTGCGGTTGCGTGCGGGCATCCAGGCGACGGTGCTCGACGTGCGCCGGGTCGTCGAAGGCCTGCGGCCGCCCGTGCTTGACGAGCTCGGGCTGACGGCAGCTGTGGACGAGCTTGCCCGGCGGCTCAGCGACCACGCGCACCTGCCGATCGAGGTGCACACACCGGCTGTGATGCCGCCGCTTGCGGCGGCGGTCGAGGTGGCGGCGTTCCGGGTCGCCCAGGAGGCGCTGACCAACGCGGTGCGGCATTCGGGAGCGACCGAGTGCATTGTGGACGTCGAGGCGGGCGACGACGAGCTCCGAGTCCGTGTGACAGACAACGGGACGGGGCTTGTGCAAACCAGACCGGGAGGCATCGGTCTGGCCGGCATGCACGAACGCGCGTCCGAGATTGGAGGCAGCCTGCTGCTCTGCGCCCAACCCGGATCCGGTACGACGGTCACCCTCTGCCTTCCCCTCGTCAGCAGACGAAGCGGGCCGGCTTCATGATCGGAGTGCTGGTCGTCGACGACCACCCGCTGTTCCGGGACGGGCTGACCGGGCTGCTCAAGACGGTGGACGGCGTCGAGGTCGTGGGCTCGGCCGGTGACGGCGAGACGGCTGTTCGAACCGCGCTCGAACTGCGACCCGACGTCGTGCTGATGGACCTGAACCTGCCCGGCACCTCCGGCCTGGAGGCGACCCGTCGCATCGTCGCCGGAGCCCCGGAGACCGCCGTACTCGTGCTCACCATGGTCGATGACGACGACAGCGTGATCGCAGCGCTGCGGGTCGGGGCGCGTGGCTATGTGCTCAAGGGCGCCGTACAGGAAGAGGTCCTGGCCGCCCTGAGAACGGTGGCGACCGGTGGTGCGGTGTTCGGTCCGGGCGCCGCTGCACGCGTGTTGAGACGCGGCAACACCCCACGGTACGGCGCCGATCTGACCGAACGAGAAGGCGAAGTACTCGCCCTGATTGCAGATGGGCGCAGCAACCCCGAGATCGCGCGCGCACTCGCAGTCAGCGTCAAGACGGTGCAGAACCATGTCTCGCACGTGCTCGCGAAGCTCCAGGTACGAGACCGCACCCAGGCTGCCCTTCGCATCCGTGGACTTCGGTAGCGATCGCCCTGCTATCGTGCAGCGCCGGAGCGGACCCTTGCGGTGTTGACGCCCCGCAGGGAGAGTGCCTCTCCATGAGCGGGCATGACGACATCGAGACTGCGGACCGAGCCGCCATCCTTGGTGCTGCAGCCGACTACATCGAGTCGTGGCTCGACGGCGACACCGACCGCATGGCTCGATGTCTCCATCCCGAACTGGTGAAGCGCGAGGTCGAGTACGGCGACCCGCAGTCGGTCCCCACGGTGGAAACCCTGACGCGCGACGACATGGTCGAAGCGACGGCCCAGGGCTACGGGCGACGTTACGAGCGGCCTTACGAGGCCGACATCCTCGACGTGTTCGGGGACATCGCCACGGTCCGGGTGTTGTCGTCGGTCTACATGGACTACCTGCACGTAGCGCGCTTCGGTGACCGCTGGCAACTGGTGAATGTGCTGTGGCAACGGCGACCCGGCCGGTGATGTGATGGTGAAGGGCTCGGCCGGAAGGCCTGGTTCGGCGTGATCGTCGACGTCGAGCCCACCCGCTCCGGCCACGTGACCCGTTCGGGGCAGCGGATCCACTGGCAAGAGTTCGGTGACGCCGCCGACGTGGCGCTGCTGCTGCCCACATGGTCGATCGTTCACAGCGACTTCTGGCGCCACCAGGTGCCGTTCCTTTCGGCGACCTTCCGCGTGGTGGCGTTCGACGGACTGGGCAACGGCGGCTCGGATCGGCCGGTAGACCGGGCTCTCTACGGCGATCTGCTCTTCGCCGACGATGCCGCAACCGTCATGGACGCCTGCGGTGTCGCTCAGGCGGCGGTTCTGGGGTCCTCCCAGGGTGGCGCCTGGGCCCTCGCCCTCGCCGGACGTCACCCTGACCGGGTAAGCGCAGCCGTCTTCATCGCGCCCAACGTGCCCCTGGCACCCGGGCATCCCCAACGGGTCGCGGCCAACGACGCGTTCTTCGAAGAGCTCGCGGAACATCCCGGTTGGGCCCGGTGGAACCGGCGCTACTGGCTGAGCGATTTTCCTGACTTCCTGCGATTCTTTTTCTCCCGGTGCTTCACCGAGCCGGAGTCGGACGAGGAGATCGACCACTTCTTCCGGATGGGGATGCAGACCAGTGCCGAGGTGCTGTTGGCCACGGCCGGCGACGGCCAGGCGGATTTGACCGAGGAGCTTGCCGGCGTCTACGCCAGGTCACTCCGCTGTCCGTCGCTGGTGATTCACGGCGACCACGACGCGATCACTCCGCTCCGCCGGGGGCGCGAGCTCGCGCGGCTCAGCGGTGCCGAACTGGTTGTCCTGCCCGGGAGCGGGCACGAGCCCCACTGCCGCCTCCCGGACGGAACCAACGGGATCATCGACAGCTTCCTGACAAGAGCGCTTCACGACTCACGCAACACCTGACGCCCAGCGCTACTCGGCGGTCAGGGCGGTACAACCGATGGAGATCGGCAGGCCGCGAGGCAGCGGTACCTGCATCGTCACCCGCGCCGGCGGTTCCATCGGGAAGAAGTCCGCGAACAGCTCGTTGAGCTCGGCGAAGTCGGACTGGTCGGCCACCAGGACGGTGGTGCTCACCACCAGGTCCGGCCGGCTGCCCGCAGCAGGAAGGACCGTCGCAAGGTTCGCGAAGGATTGCCGAGCCTGCGCACTCGAGCTCATCGGGCGCCGCGACAATGTCTACCGCCGCGGCGGCCCGAGGGTCCGCCGGCTCGCCCACCAGTTCATCTTCACCCAGATCGTCGATGATCGGCCGGAGGGGGAGGCGGAGGTGGCTGGAGCGGTGCTCAACGACCCTGAGCCACCCTGCTCGCCGAGAACTTCCTCAAGCGCATGCGCCATCGCGCAGTCAACCCCGACCATGATCCTTCAGGTCGGGTTCGAAATGAGTGCTCTCGGAAGCTGGCCGGCCGGTGCGCCCGGCAGGACTCGAACCTGCGACCTCGTGCTTAGAAGGCACTTGCTCTATCCAACTGAGCTACGGGCGCGTGACGCTGTCAGTCTCCCACCTGCGGGCCATCTCGTTGATCCAGATCCCTCCTACGGCACAGTTCGGCACGGAAGCTGCCGTTGACGGGATCTGGATCATGGTGAGGTCAACCGGTTTGGGCAGTCCGGCCGCGCCAGGCATGCTGGACGGCGTACGGCGAGAGTCCCCGAGCGAAGGACACCCCAGAACCGATGGCGCAGTTCATCTACACCATGCGCAACGTACGTAAGGCGCACGGCGACAAGGTCATCCTGGACAACGTGACGCTGGCTTTCCTGCCCGGTGCCAAGATCGGAGTGGTCGGCCCCAACGGCGCCGGCAAGTCGTCGGTCCTGAAGGTCATGGCCGGCCTCGACCACCCTTCCAACGGCGACGCCGCGCTGGCTGCTGGCTACTCCGTCGGCATCCTCATGCAGGAGCCGCAGCTCGATGAGACCAAGGACGTCCGCGGCAACGTGGAGGACGGTGTCAAGGCCACCCGCGAGCTGTTGATCCGGTTCGAGGAGATTAACGAGAAGATGAGCGCCCCGGACGCCGACTTCGACGTACTCCTCGCCGAGCAGGGCGAGGTGATGGAGAAGATCGAGCACGTCAACGGCTGGGAGCTCGACTCCCACGTCGAGATGGCGATGGACGCCCTGCGGGTGCCGCCGGGTGACGCCGACGTCCCCGTGCTCTCCGGCGGTGAGCGGCGCCGGGTGGCGCTGTGCAAGCTGCTGCTCCAGCAGCCCGACCTGCTGCTCCTCGACGAGCCGACCAACCATCTCGATGCCGAGAGCGTGGAGTGGCTGGAGAAGCACCTGGCCCAGTACGCCGGCACGGTGCTGGCCGTGACCCACGACCGCTACTTCCTCGACAACGTCGCCGGCTGGATCCTCGAGCTCGACCGGGGCCGCGCCTATCCCTACGAGGGCAACTACACCACCTACCTCGACACCAAGACCACCCGGATGCGGGTCGAGGGGCAGAAGGACGCCAACCGCAAGAAGGTCCTCGAGCGCGAGCTCGAGTGGGTGCGCGCGGGCGCCCGCGGCCGCCAGGCCAAGGGCAAGGCCCGGCTCAACCGCTACGAGGAGCTGGCCGCCACGGCCGAGCAGGCCAGGCCGGTCGACTTCGACGACCTCCAGATCCCGCCCGGCCCCCGGCTGGGCAACGTCGTCGTGGAGGCCCAGGGCCTGACCAAGGCCTACGGCGACCAGCTGCTGATGGAGGGCCTGTCCTTCTCGCTGCCGCGCGGCGGGATCGTCGGCGTCATCGGTCCGAACGGGGCTGGCAAGACCACCCTGTTCCGGATGCTGGTCGGCGAGGAGAAGCCGGACGCCGGTGAGCTGCGCATCGGCGAGACGGTCCAGATCTCCTACGTCGACCAGTCCCGCTCTCAGCTCGACGGCTCGAAGACGGTCTTCCAGGCGGTCTCCGACGGCCTGGACTACATCAAGGTGGGCAGCCGGGAGATGCCGAGCCGGGCGTACGTCGGTGCCTTCGGCTTCAAGGGGCCGGACCAGCAGAAGGCGGTCGGCGCGCTCTCCGGCGGCGAGCGAAACCGGCTCAACCTGGCCCTGACGCTCAAGCGCGGCGGCAACCTGCTATTGCTCGACGAGCCGACCAACGACCTCGACGTCGACACCCTGCGGTCCCTGGAGGACGCGCTGCTGTCCTTCCCCGGCTGCGCCGTGGTGATCAGCCACGACCGCTGGTTCCTGGACCGGATCGCCACCCACATGCTCGCCTTCGAAGGCGAGTCCGACGTCGTGTGGTTCGAGGGCAACTACGCTGACTACGAGGCCAACAAGGTCGCCCGGCTGGGAGTGGAGGCGGCCCGGCCGCATCGGGTGACCTACCGCAAGCTG
>JBBSGI010000099.1:0-9090 GCA_038254365.1 Propionibacteriales bacterium | reverse complement strand
GCCGCGTTGGACAGGATGGGTCTCGTGATGCTGTTCAGACCGGCGACGTCGACGACGGACGCCATCATCGTGATGTCGCTCGAACCGACATACGTACGGGTGTCCAGGGTTGCCACTGTGGAAACCATGAGTTTCGGTACGCCGAGCGGAAGGGCCCGCATGGCTCCGGTCGCGATGGTGGTTCCACCGGACCCGCCGACGCCCAGCACTCCGTCGCAGCGTCCCTCATCGTAGAGGCGGCGGGCGATGCGCCCCACGCCGGAAGCCATGGCGCTTACCGCCTGACCGCGATCCGCGCCCCGCCGCAACCGACCCAGGTCCTCACCGGCCTCCCGCGCGACCTCGACTGCCGAAATGTCAGGATCCAAGCCGTCCGGAATTCCAATTCCCGCATCGACGAGCACCGTCTCGACGTCTGCCGCGGTGAGGCGTTCTCGCAGGAACGCGTACTCCTCACCTTTCGTGTCGAACGTTCCCACGAGCACAACGACGGGATTGCGACGCGCGCTCATGAGGATGCCGAATCAGAAGCGTGGGCCTCCTGGCGGGCGACGCCCAGATAGCGCGACTGTGCGACCGGATCGGCCAAGAGCTGGTCGGCTGAGGTCTCGACGGCGATCCGGCCGGAGACCATGATGAGCAGCCGGCGCGCCAACGCGGTCGCAACCGTGAGGTTCTGTTCGATGATGAGCAGCCCGATACCCTCCCTGGTCAGCTTCCGGCACAGGTCGACCATCTCGCCCACGACGGCGGGGGCCAGCCCCTCGGACGGCTCGTCCATGACAAGCAGCTTCGGGTCGGTCAGGAGGGCCCGGCCGATCACCAGCATCTGCTGCTCGCCACCCGACAGCGTGGCCCCACCGCTGTTGCGTCGCTGAGCCAGCCTCGGGAAGAGGTCGTAGATGTCGTCGGTGCTCCAGCGACCGCCGCGCCTACCACTGATCTGCAGGTGTTCGCGCACGGTCAGGGAAGGAAAGACCCGTCGTCCTTGCGGCACGTACCCGATGCCGCTCTTGGCGATCCGGTAGATGGGGCGACCGACCAGCTCGTTGCCGGCGAAGATGATCGAGCCGCTGACCCGGCCGTGCTTCGTCGCGGCAGCCAAGCCGAGGATCGAGTGGCACAGGGTCGTCTTCCCCATGCCGTTGCGCCCCATGATCGCAAGCGGCTCGCTTCCGAGCCGGAGACTGACTCCATGCAGAATGTGCGCGCTCCCGTAGAAAGTGTGCAGATCCCGGACGGTGAGCCGGGCAGCGTCGGGGGCAGCCCCTGTCTCGGCCTCTGTTCCCGCCATCGTCACGCCCCGGCGGATGCCGGATCGGGGTCGCGGGCCGACTTGAACTGACGCATGCTCTCGACGATGGCGATCTCCGTAGGAAGTCGCTCGACGGAGGAGGCGCCGAAGAAGCCGTCAAGATCCTGGAGCTGGCCCAGCATGTAGGAGACGTCCGAAGGGGAGGCGATCGGGCCGCCGTGACACAGGACCAGGACCTCGGGGTTGAGCTCCTTCGCCCGCAGGCACAACTTGCCGACCCGCTCTACGGCCTCGTCCAGGCTCATGGCGTGCTTTGCGCCGATCATCCCACTCGTCGTCGTGCCCATGTGTGGCACAACGAGGTCTACTCCCGCCTCGACCATGGCCTGGGTCTGGTCGAGGTCGAAGACGTAGGCGGCCGTCAACAGGTCCAGCTCGTGAGCGGTCGCCATCATCTCGACTTCGAGCTGATAGCTCATGCCGGTGTCCTCGAGGGTCTGCCGGAAGGTGCCGTCGATGATCCCGACGGTGGGGAAGTTCTGAACGCCGGCGAAGCCGATGTCCCGTACCTGCCGGAGGAAGTGTGGCATGAGACGAAACGGGTCCGTCCCGCAGACACCGGCCAGCACCGGGATGCGTTGCACAACTGGGAGCACTTCTCCGGCCATCTCCATGACGATGGCATTGGCGTCGCCGTAGGCCAGCAGGCCGGCCGATGACCCCCGCCCGGCCATGCGGTAGCGCCCGGAGTTGTAGACGATCAGCAGGTCGGCGCCACCCGCCTCGGAGCACTTGGCCGACAAGCCCGTCCCGGCGCCGGCCCCTATGAGACTCTGGCCGGCTGCCAGGGTGTCGCGGAACTGTGCGAGCGCGTCGCTGCGGTTCACCTGATCTCCTCGTGTTCCCGGGATGTGCTGGACATGGCTGCACCGGTCGCCGACGGCCCGCCTTGACGGCCGAGGTACAGGTCCAGCACCAGTGGGTCGGTTAGTACGTCGTCGGGCGCAGCGTCGGCCACGATGGAGCCTTCGTGCATCACGGTGACACGATCCGCGACGGCCAGCGCCACATCCATGTCGTGCTCGATCAGGAGCACCGTCACCGTTCGGTCGAGGGATGTCAACAAGGAAGTGAGAGCCCCTCGCTCCCCGGGACCGAGCCCGGCCGCCGGCTCGTCGAGCAGGAGCAGCGACGGACCGCCAGCCAGGGCCATTGCGATCTCCAGTTGGCGCTTCTCACCGTGGGACAGATCGCTCACCAGCCGATCCATCCGGCCCGCGAGCCCGACTCGGCCGGCCAGGCCGGCTGCCTCCTCGTCCAGCCGCTTCTCCTCACCGCGGCGGCGGTACAACCTGTAGCCGCCGCCGCGGGAGCCTTGGATCGCCACTCGAATGTTCTGCGTGATGCTGAGCTCGTCGAGCAGCTGCGAGTGCTGGTACGTCCGGGTCATGCCGTACCCGACGCGGACCCGACCGGGGGTTCCCGTGATGTCGGTCCCGTCGAGCTCGATTCGGCCCGACGAGACGGGCATGGAGCCGGCGACCACGTTGAACAGCGTCGTCTTGCCCGCCCCATTGGGACCGATGATCGTGCGCCGCTCACCCGGAGAAAGCCGCAGCGTGACGTCGCGCACGGCACGGATGCCGGCGAAGTTGCGGTTTACGCGGGTCAGCTGCAACTTCGGCGCAGGCGACGCCTCGTCGTCCCTTACGGGCATGCAGGGTGCTCGCGGTCGTAGGAATGCCGGGTCACGTACTGCTCGTAGGGGATGCCGAATGTCTGGTCCACGGCCGGAATCTTCTCGACGGTGACGTTGGTCAACGCTCCGTTGAGCATCTTCACCTGGGTCACGTAGTTGGCCGCTATGGCGTTGCGCCGCTCGTCGAGCTTCACCGGTCCGGTCGGGCCGTCCAGTGACAGCCCCGACAACGTCTCGGCGAACTTGACCTGTCCACCGGACAGGTCACCCTTGATCTGGTCGAGCGCCATGAGTGCGGCCTTGGTCTCCACGTAGTAGGCCTCGGCGAACAAGCTGGGTGTGGGCAGACCGTCGGGAAACTGCTGCTTGTAGCCGGCGACGTACTTCTGCCAGGCGGGGCTGGGGTCGTCGCTGGCAATCGGACCGCCGGCCGGAGTTCCCACGAGCTGCTGCGCAATCTGGCCCTTGCTCGACAAGACGGCCTGGTCGAGCGTCGATGTGCCGCCGACGAGCTTCACCTTCAGGCCGAACTGACCGGCCTGCTTGAGGAAGTTCACCGCGTCAGAGCCGCCCAGTGCGACATATACCGCGTCGACGTTCTTGGGGATCGCGGAGATGACCGACCCGTAGTCCGATGTGCCGATGGGTACCCAAGCCTTCTTTACGACGTGACCACCCTTCGCGCAGAACTCGTCCATGAGCCCGCCGACCTGCGTGTACGGGTAGGAGTAGTCCTCTCCAACCGTGGCGATGCGGCGGTAACCGAGCTTGTCGTAGATGTACTTTCCGAGGCCGGCATGCCATTGCGCCCCGTCAGTCGAGAACCGGAACACGTTGCGAACAGGGTTGCGCAGCGTGAAGTCCTGGGCGGCCGAGCTGCCGTTGATGAAGACATGATCCGGCGTCCTGCGGGCGAGCTCCTTGATGGCCAGTCCCTCGTCGCCGGAGATGGGACCGACTATGAAGTCGACTTTTTGCTGCTGCAAGAGCTTCTGGGCCTTGGCCACCGCCGTGTCAGGTGTCGCGTCGCCGCTCTCCACGACAATCTCGATCTTCTTGCCGGCGACCTTTCCGCCGTACTCGCTGACCGCCTGCTTGACTCCCCGCACCGTGTCGGCGCCGATGATGCCGAACGCCCCTTGCAGGTCCGTCAGGACGCCGATCTTGATGACGCCCGAGTCCTTCTTCGCGCCGCCGGTGGCAAGGCCACCACCGCCGCGATCGGTAGAGGTGTCCTTCGTGGTGGAACAGCCGACGGCCAGCGCAATGGCGGCCATCCCGCAGAGCGGCCCTTGCCAGCGACGGCGACGGAGACGTGTTCGAGCGGTCATGAGTGCCCCTTCGGAAAGTAGGTCAACTGTGCACGGCGCCGGGCGCAGGGCGACTGCCCCGAAACGTCGGACGGGAGAGCCGTCGACGGATCGCGTCGAACAGCCCCAGGACACCTGTCGGGGAGAACCAGATGACTAGGAGAAAGACCAGTCCGATCACGGTGTTGTAGCGGTCGGTGTAGTCGGAGGCGAAGTTCGCGAGCAGCGCGAACAGAACGGCTCCCACAAAGGCGCCAGCCGGGCGGCGCAGTCCGCCGAGCACCGTGACGACGAGAATGTCCACGGTGCGGGTCACGCTGATCGAGTCCGGTGAGATCTGGCCGTTGTAGTAGACCGCAACCACACCACCGAGGGCTGCGACGAGGCCTGCGATGCAGAAGGCCACCAGCCTTATCGTCTCGATCCGATAGCCGAGGGCCCGCATCCGCTCGGGATTGTCCCGTACCCCTTGGAGGGCCGTGCCGAAAGGCGTGGTTGCGAGATACCGCACACCTAGATATGCCAAGGCGGCCAAGATCAGGGCGGCGTAGTAGAACTGCCTCGGTTCGGAGAGGTCGAACACACCCTTCAAGTAGGGGGCGCTCACTCCGGTGAAACCGGTATGGCCATTCGTGACCGTCGGGGCCTGCAGGGCGAAGTAGTACGCCGTGACCGAGCAGGCCAGGGTGATCATGAGGAAGTACACGCCCTGGGCTCGCACGGAGACCAGGCCGACAACTGCGGAGAATGCCACTGCCACGACAACGCCCACCGGAATCGCCACCGGCCAGCTGAGGCCGTACTTGACCGAGGTGGCCGCCACGCCGTAGCCGGCGACCCCATACACGGCCGTCTGCGCCAGTGACACCATCCCGCCGTAACCAGCGAGAAAGACGAGGCTCAGACCCACGGTGCCCAGCCAGAGTGCTCGGATTCCCACCTGGACTATCCAGTATTGATTGGCCACCAGCGGGAAGATCACCAGGGCGGCGCCGAGGACGGCCGCCCCGATCCGGTTACGGATGCCGGTCACGGCGACCGCCCGCCCAGGATGCCCCGGGGCCGAGCCGCAAGCACGACTACGAGCAGCCCGAAGGTCAGCATGGTTGCGTACGTCGGGAAGTAACCGAGGCCGTATTGCTGAAGCAGCCCGACCAGGAGAGAGCCGAGGACGACCCCGGTGATGCTGCCGAGGCCGCCGACGATGACGACGACCAGGGACAGCAACAGATAGCGGTCGTCCTCGCCCGGCGCGATCGACAGCGCGGTCCCGCCCACGACCCCCCCGAGACCGGCCAACGCGGCGCCGAGCGTGAACACGAAGGCAAAGACCGCCTGCACGTTCACGCCCAGAGCCGCCAGCATCAGCTCGTCATCGACACCGGCCCGGACGAGCGTTCCGGCTCGGGTCAGCTTGAGCAGCGCCCACAACGACAGGCCGATGAGAACGGCCAACGCGAGCACGGCGAGCCGGAAGGTCGGGTAGGCCACCGAGAGAACGTGCAGTTTGACGGATCCGGCGAGCGCCGCCGGGGCGGCCAGGGAGTAGGTGAGCCCGCCGAAGTGCGCCAAGAACTGGTCGGCGGCCACCACCGAGATGCCGATCGTCGCGAGAGCCTGGCGCAGGTCGTCGGCCGGCATCCACCGCAAGATCCCCTGCTGGAGTGCCAGGCCGCACGCCGCGGTTGCTGCCGTCCCCACCAGCAGAGCCAGCCACCAGCTGCCGCTGTGCTCGAGGACCGTGAAGCCCAGGTAGCCCCCCAGTAGGTAGAGGGAGCCATGAGCGAGGTTGACCACCCGCAGCACGCCGAAGATCAGGGTCAGTCCGCTGGCGACCAGGAACAGCTGGGCCGCGTAGGTGAGCCCGTTCAAGGTGACCAGGAGGAACCTGGTTGCATCTTGCGCGTACGCCCAGACAACGAAGCTCAAGACTCCCGCGGCCAGGACGGCAACGACCGCCAGTCGTCGGGCAGCGGTTGGCGGTTGGCGCAACGGTGATCCCATGGGCACGCCGGCGTGGTCGGACAGGTGGGCGTCGGGCGGCAGGGCGTCGGCTGCCGGCAGCAGGGTTCCGCGTGCGCCCACTTGCTCCGGTGGCATCACCGGCGCAACATTGGTGGCCGCAACCGTGGGTGTCGATATCCAATCCCGACGTATTGGCCTTCGATGGATGCACGACAGCATGTCGGAACCGCACAGCTCGTTCGGCTGCTCGGCGCCTGGACGGCCCCCGGGGGGGCCCTCGGCCGCGACCTCGCCACGGCTCTCCGTGACCTCATCGGGCTGGAGGAGTTGCCGCCAGGCGGCCTGTTGCCGTCCGAGCGGTGCCTGGCCACAGCGTTGGCGGTCAGCAGGACGACAGTGCTCGCGGCGTACGCCACTCTGCAGGACGAGGGCGTGGTCGACCGTCACGTTGGTCGTGGGACCTGGATAGCCCCCCGCCGAAGCTCCGACGGACACGTCGCCTTCAATGGGCCGCGCGGCGAGGATCGAGTGGCTCGCTACTTTCGTCACCCCGCGGCGGTTGTCGATTTCACCAACGCGGCGGTACCCGGGCTGCCGCTGGTGGCGGAGGTAGCGGGGTCGCTCACCACTCGCGACTTCGCTCCGCTGGTGGACGGCCACGGCTACGACCCGCTGGGTCTGCACGAACTGCGGACGCGTATCGCAGGTTGGTACAGCGACATGGGGGCGCCGACGACCACCGACCAGATCCTCATCACCAGCGGTGCTCAGCAGGCGCTCGAGTTCCTCACCGCGGCGCTGGTGAGGCCGGGGGACCTTGTTCTTGTCGACGACCCTACCTTTCGGGCGGCCTTGCAGCGACTGCGGGCCTGCGGGGCCCGGCTCGAGGCGATCCCCATCGACGAGCAGGGAAGCGACGCCGCGGCGTTGGAGCGAGCCATGACACGGCTCTCTCCCCAGCTCGTGTACCTGTTGCCGTCGGTTCACAACCCGACGGGGTTCACCACGTCGACGCAACGGGCCGGCCGGCTGGCGGCATTGGCGGCCCGCTCCAGGACCCTCTTGGTCGACGACATGTCGCTGGCCACGACGTCCTTCGACGGGCAGGGAGCCGTTCCGCTGGTGGCGCTGGAGAACTCCGAGTGGATCGTCACCGTCGGTTCACTGAGCAAGGTCTTCTGGGGCGGCCTGCGACTAGGGTGGGTCCGGGCGGCTCCACGGATCATCCGGGAGCTGACTGAGATCAAAGCCGTCGCAGACCTTGGTTCCTCGCAGGTGAGCCAGCTGGTGGCTCTGCACTTGTTTCCACATCTCGACCGGGCCATCCGTGAACGCCGGGAAGCCCTCCTGCTCGGACTGGACCGGTTGACCGGCTTGCTGACGGAGTCGCTACCGTGCTGGTCTTGGCAACCTCCGAATGGCGGGGCGTCCCTGTGGGTCCAGCTGCCGTTCCCCTGCGCGGTGGCTTTTGCCGAGTTCGCGCGCAGGCAGGGCGTGGCCGTCATCCCGGGACCGGTCTTTTCGGCAACCGAGAGCTTCGATGACCGGCTACGGCTGCCTTTCGCGGTGAAGCCGAGCGTTCTCGAGGCAGGCGTCCGCCGCTTGTCCGTGGCTTGGGAGGACTTCGCCAATACGCACCACAGCGGGGAGATGCCTCGCGCCGAGCCGTATGTATGAAGCTCCCGCAAACACCCGGCCGGCGCCCACTGGCCGGTCGCGGAGAGGTGATCGCCGCGACCGGGCGTTCACGCTTCGGATTGCCCGAATCGGGCTCCGGTTGTGGTACGGCAGCGCCGTGGCGAACCTGGGCCTCAGCCCGGATCCACCGGACCGGTGATGGTTGACGGCGGGTCGTAGACGTGGAAATGCCCTCTGACCTGGGACGATGGGGTTACTGAAGCTCCAACGGTCCAAATCGAGAGGGCATCTCGTAGATGCGATTCTTGCATGCCGCTTCCCGGGTGTCCGCGCGGTTCGATGAGCCGAATGTCGTGTCGTGCGCGGGGTTGGTTCCGGTGCTGCGGCTGGCGGTGCGCTGCGGGCTGCCGACGCTGGTGTCCGCGACACTGACGCTGGGCGGCAGCGCCGGGGCGTTCGCCGCGGACAAGGTGCTGGCGCTGGTGGCCGGGATGGTCGCCGGTGCGGACTCGATCGTGGACATGGACCTGCTGCGCCATGGCGGGATGCGCCGGTGCTTCGCCGGGGTGCGCGCCCCGTCGACGCTGGGCACGTTCCTGCGGGCGTTCACCTTCGGTCATGTCCGCCAGCTCGACCGGGTGGCCGCGGTGTTCCTGTCCCGCCTCGCCGGCCGCAGCCCGCTGCTGGCCGGCGCGGAAGCGGTCGCGTTCCTCGACGTGGACGACACCATCAAGGCGACCTACGGGTACGCGAAGCAGGGCGCCGGTTACGGCTACAGCGGGGTGAAGGGCCTCAACGCGCTGCTCGCCACGGTGTGCACCCCGACCGCGGCACCGCTGATCGTGGCCACCCGGCTGCGGAAGGGCTCGACGAACTCCGCCCGCGGCGCGGCCCGGCTGGTCGCGGACGCGGTCCGCACCGCCCGCAAGGCCGGCGCGACCGGACTGCTCATCGTGCGGGCCGACTCGGCGTACTACGGCCATGACGTGGTCGCGGCCGCCCGCCGCGCCGGCGCCCGGTTCTCCGTGACGGCCCGGCTGACCCGAGCGGTGAGCACCGCGATCACCGGCATCGGCGAGCAGTCCTGGAGCCCGATCCGCTACCCGAACCTTGGGTCCTCGCGGTCGTCGCAACACCTGCTGAGATGGAGAGGGTGTTGACGATCCGCTTCTCGAACAAGTTGGTGCCCGAGCTGTTCCAGCCGTTCTGGGCTGCGTTGCAGG
>JBBSGI010000098.1:0-9158 GCA_038254365.1 Propionibacteriales bacterium | reverse complement strand
CTCGTTGGGCGTCCTTGTCCGTCAGCAAGACAAGAATCCCAGCAACGACAGGCACTTTCGCGCTTTACCGGGCGTGTCGGCCCACCAAGATCAGATCACTACTGCAACACCGGGGCTAAGGCCTGCGCCACCGACATCACCGACCTGCGCTACCAGGCCGGCTACGAACTGCTGCACGTCCTCGGCAAGGGCGCCAAGCCCGCCGACATCCCACTGCCCATCCCAGTGCTGCGGGCGGTCCGGGACGCCGTCGACAGCCGCACCACCGGACCGATCCATCGGACTCGCAGCGGGCGGCGGATGGACCGCGCCGGCGCCAGCCGGGCACTCACCAGGGTCGCCCACGCCGCCGGCATCACCCGCCCAGTCAGCCCGCACGGCCTGCGCCGCACCTTCTGCACCACCGGACTGGTCGCCGGCATCAGCATCCGCGACATGCAATACGCGATGCGCCACGCCGACCCGCGGACCACCATGCGCTACGACATGGCCAAAGCGACCCTCGACCGCCACGCCGCCCACGCCGTCGCCGCCTACCTCGCCGGCATGAGCACCGGCTGACACCACCACTGGCAAGACACCGAACTGATCCGGCACTACTCTCGCCTGCGTGGCCGAGGACACCGCAGGCGGCTCGTGGCTTCCGGACACCAACCGCGACCAATCCTGCGCGTTCTGCGGCGCCGCAGAACCGAGCTTCGCCCACCCACTCGACGCAGGTCATGTCCGATTCAGGGTGTACGGCAAGGGTTGGACGTTGCCGACGTTCTGGGCCGCCTGCCGTGACTGCGAGGCCAACATCGCCAGTCAGGACGACGACGGACTATCTCGACGCATGCTCGAGATGAGCGACGACGAACCACTGATGAGGGCGTCGCTGGGCGCGTTCCGTGCCGCCGATCGCGGACCGGTGCCCCTGGGCGACGCATAGCTGTCACGGCCGTGCCCCGTCAGATCAGGGACCGGGCGCTGGCTCGGTAGCGCCCCAGGGGTTTCGTCGGCGAGGACGTGCCCAAGTTCGTTGGCGAACAGAAGTGCCGTTCTCGAGCGGTCGCCCTCGAACGTCCGGACCGTCGAGTAGTGCCAGCTCCGCGGCGACGGAACTGCGTGTCCTCGCCCGGCGGTACACCCGCGTCGATCTGGTGTGGACGCCGGCGATCACTGTCGTCGTTCGCATGACGAACCGACTTCAGTTGCCGAGAAGCGGAAACCGACAAGATCGTTCGCAGGCAAATCTTCGGTGGACGTCAGTGGTCGGATCGATGCGCGTCTGAGCGGGTGGATCACACCGGTGGTGCCAAACCTCACGAGCATTGCGTGGCGGGGCCACGATCATGGAGGTCGGCAGGATCAGGAAGGAAGCGCGACCAGATGATCTGATGCCAGGTTCTCCGCCTCGTCGCTCAGGCTGGGGAGTCGTCGGTCGAGCGACCCCGGGATCCACCAGTTTGCGTCACCAAGGAGGGTCATGGTCGCCGGCACGAGGACCATGCGAACGAGGGTCGCGTCCACGAAGATCGCCGTGGCCAGCCCGAGGCCGAACATCTTGGTGGCTGCGTCCGCACCGAGGACGAAGGCGAGGAATACCGAGATCATGATGAGCGCAGCCGAGGTGATGACTCTCCCGGTCGAGGCGATGCCGTTGACGATTGACGTCTGGTTGTCGCCGGTGGCGAGGTACTGCTCGCGGACCCGCGACAGCAGGAACACCTCGTAGTCCATTGAGAGACCGAAGAGGATCGCGAACATGAACATCGGGATGAAGGAGACGATCGGCACGGTCGACTCGAGGCCGATGAGACCGCCTGCCCAACCCCACTGAAACACCATGACCATCACGCCGTAGGCCGCACCGATGCTGAGCAGGTTGAGAACCACGGCCTTCAGCGGTACCAGCACCGAACGGAAGACCAGCATCAGCAGGACGAACGACATAGCGAGCACCGCGGCGATCAGCACCGGGAGGCGTTCGTTGACGCGTGCGCCGACGTCGGCGAGGTTCGCGGTCTGACCGCCGACGTGTGCGCGCGCCGGGCTGCCTGCGAGCACGCTGGGCAGCACCTGTGTACGCAGCCGCTCGACCGTGTCATGCGTGGCTGCGTCCTGCGGCCCCGTGGTCGGGATCGCGACCACGACCGCCACGCCGCCATGCAGCTCGGGGGCACCGACCGAGGCGATCCCCGGGTCAGCCCGGACGGCCGCCACCAGCGGGTCGACCACAGTTGGATCGCCGGCGATGTCGATGGCGACGACCACCGGGCCGTTGCTGCCCGGACCGAACCCCTGAGCGATGAGGTCGTAGGCCTGGCGCTCGGTACGGCCCTGCGGCAGCGCACCGTCGTCGGGGATGCCCGCACGTAGCGCCACCACGGGGGCGGACAGAGCGAGCAGCAGCACGGTGACCCCCGCCGCGTAGGGCCACGGGTTGCGGGTGACGTGCCCGATCCATCTCGACCAGCCCGGGCTGACGGGAGCGTACTGCTCGGGACGGCGCTTGCGCCGGTTGATGCGATGTCCGGCAAGGCTCAGCAACGCCGGCAGCAGCGTGACCGAGACGCACACCATGATCAGGACGACGACCGAAATCGCGAGTCCCCCCGCGGTCATGAAGGGGACGCCGGCCACGACGAGCCCGAGGATCGCCACGACGACGATGCCGCCGGCGACCACGACCGGCTTGCCGGCGGTGGCCAGCGCCGAGCCGACCGACTCTTCGACCGGCAGGCCGCGAGCGAGGTAGTCGCGGTGTCGGGTCACGATGAACAAGGCGTAGTCGATGCCCACACCCAGTCCCACCATGGCCCCGAGGACCGGCGCCCAGGTCGGGATATCGATGACGTTGGCAATCAAAGACATGGAGCTGACACCGACGGCGAGCCCGAGCACGGCCGTTCCGAGCGGCAACGCGGTGGCGACCAGGGAACCGAAGGCGAGGAAGAGGATCAGCGCCGCAACGAGCAGGCCGATGAGCTCGCCCAGGCCAGGCGTCGACTGCTCGAACGCGTAGTAGAGGTCGCCACCCATCTCGATCCGCAGCGTGGACCTTGCCGCTGCCTTGGCACCCAACTCCTTGAGGTTGCTGAGGTCCTGGGCTGAGAGCTCGTCCACGAGCGGGTACTGCAGCCGGATGAGAGCGATGCGTCCGTCTGCCGACACGGCACCGCGGTGCACCGCAACGTCGGGACCGGCGGCTAGCGCACCCGCCGGATCTGTCGTCCCGAGGACATGGGGCAGCGCGGCGGCGCCGGCCTGAAGCTGCGCGAGCGCGGACTTCGCCTGCGCCGAGTCGAAGAACGTCGCGTCGTCGTCGAGCGGCGTCACGACCACCTGAGCGGTCAGGCCAGCATCACCCGCACCGGCGGACGCCATCAGCTCGCTCGCCTGCTGTGAGTCGAGTCCCGGCACCTGCATGGAGTCCTTGAGTCGGTGACCGAAGCTGGTGGAAGCCCCCACGACGACGACGGTCAGCACCAGCCAGGAGCCGATCACCACCCATGGGCGGCGGGCAGCCCACCGGCCCACACGGTAGAGAGACTGGGACATCATCGGTCGTCCTCCAGGGTCGTTGGCGTCGGCTCGAATGCCATGTCCGTCAGCGTGGCGACGCGACGCGGATGGCACATCGGCCGCAGGAGCGGGCGGCATCCCGTTCTCTGGAAGGGTGCGGGTCTAGTTCTTTCGGCCGATGCGGCACGGCGCGCTTTCCCTACGCTGGGGTCGTGATCAGAAGCGTGGTCAGGTCTCTGTGGGCCGAGCCCCGTGCCGGCGCGCCCCCGGTGCGGGTCTGGCGGGACTGGGCACTCGTCGCTGCCCTGGTGTCGACCGCCGTGCTCGAAGGCATCTTTCGTACGGATGTGGCGTGGCGTCCGGTAGCGCTCGGGCTCGCCGTGGCGTTGGCGTTCCCACTGCTGTGGCGGCGGACGCACCCACTCGTCGTCGTCACCGTGCTCTTCGGCGCAGTC
Organism: Propionibacteriales bacterium; assembly: GCA_038254365.1. Classification (GTDB taxonomy): domain Bacteria; phylum Actinomycetota; class Actinomycetes; order Propionibacteriales; family Nocardioidaceae; genus JAWWPG01. The sequence goes on along the minus strand of JBBSGI010000098.1, from coordinate 5,196 downwards.
ATCGTGCTGAACGTCGCCACGCTGATCGATGGTCCGGGCACATCCGTAGGGCTGTACACGATGATCTACGTGGTCCTGGTCCCCTACACACTGCTTCGATGGGGATCTGGCCGCGAAGTCATCATCGGAATGTCCATCATCGTGGTCGCCGGATTGCTCGGGATCGCGAGCGATTACCACGGGTTCGGCGAAGCCGCAGCAGGCTTCGTGTTCCTCATGTTCCCCGCAGTTCTCGGAGCCTTGGTCCGTTTCTGGACGGCCTCACGAGCTCGCGAGATCGATCAAGTACGACTACGCGAACGCGAACAACTCGCGCGCGAGCTGCACGACACCGTGGCCCACCACGTCTCGGCAATGGTCATCCGGGCGCAAGCTGGACGTGTGGTCGCCACCTTGGACCCGGCAGCGGCACTCGATGCACTACGAGTCGTCGAGGACGAAGGCTCCCGCACCCTCGCCGAGATGCGGGCCATGGTCGGCGCGCTGCGTGATCGCGAGGATGCCGACCTCGCCCCGCAGAACGGCATTCCCGACATCGAGCGGCTCGCGCGCAGCGTCGACGACGAGCCACAGGTGCAGGTGCACCTCACGGGCGACCTCGACAAGCTCAGCCCGGGGGTCGGCTCAGCCACCTACCGCATCGCCCAGGAATCAGTGACCAACGCGCTGCGACACGCCCACAACGCCACCCGGATCGACGTACGGGTCGTCGGAGACGAGGACGCCGTACGCGTGACCGTGTCCGATGACGGCGACATGGTCCACGCGCCCAACGTCCTTGTCGGCTACGGCATCGTCGGGATGACCGAGCGGGCGGCCTTGCTCGGCGGCACCCTCGATGCCGGCCCCGCGCACCACCATGGCTGGGTGGTCCACGCGGTGCTTCCACGCGCGAGGCCAACCCGATGAGCATCCGCGTACTCGTCGCCGACGACCAAGAGATCGTCCGGACCGGGCTACGTATGATCCTCGACGCCCAGTCCGACATCGTGGTGGTCGGCGAGGCGCGGAACGGCCGGGAAGCCGTGTCTCTCGCTCGCGAGCTGCGACCCGACGTGTGCCTGTTCGACATCCGGATGCCCGAGCTCAACGGGCTCGAGGCGACGCGTGCGCTGGCCGGGCCGGGCGTCGAGGACCCCCTGGCCGTGGTCGTCATCACGACGTTCGACCTCGACGAGTACGTCCACGGCGCGCTCAAGGCGGGCGCCCGCGGATTCCTCCTCAAGGACGCCGGTCCTGAGCTGCTCACCCAGGCGATCCATGCAGCCGCCAACGGAGAGGCACTGATCGCTCCAAGCGTCACGGTGCGCCTCCTGGCCGCGTTCGCGGACGCACGCTCGAGCCAGCCGCTGGCCCAGCCGATCGAAGCTCTCACCGCGCGAGAGGAGGAGGTCTTGGTCACCGTCGCTCGGGGCCTGACAAACGCCGAGATCGCCGACGAGCTCCACATCCAACTCAGCACCGTCAAGACACACCTCGCGAGCCTCATGAACAAGCTCGGCACGAGGAACCGGGTCGAGATCGCCATGTGGGCTTATGAAACGAAGCGCATCAGGGCCTGAATATCCCACCAGCCAAGGCCCGGGAGAGTGCATGGCTCGAGTCACCCAACGCTTCGTCAGCGCCCTGCTAGCTCGAAGTGCACTCCGGATAAGCCACTTGATCCCCGAACACACGCCCCGGACCGGACGGCAGAACTCATCCTTCGGCGCCTCCTCCGATCCGAACAGAAACCCAGCGCCAGCGCCATGCGGCGCAGGGGATCAATGGAGAGGTCGACACGAGCGGCTTGCAGATCTGCACACCCGGTGCCGTCCGGACGCGTGACGACCCCCTGAGCATCCGATCGGTGTCGGCCGGGCATGCCCCCAGCAGCCGCGCACTCATCTGCATGTTATGCCGGTGATCTTCCTGGTCATTTCGACCATCCTCGATGGGTGGTTGTCGTGACGATGGGAGGCGGCTATGTCGGGTGTGGATGATCCGTGCTTGATCGGTTCGAGCGAGCGGTTGGACGGCCTGGTTGCCCGGGTCGGGGTGGCGCTGGCGGATGAGTATCTGGAGTTCCTGGGCGGGCGGTGTCGGCCGAACACGGTCCTGGCTGCCGCCTCGGACCTGCGGGTGTTCTTCGCGGTGGTCGGCAAGACGCCGGAGCAGGTCCGGCCGGGTGATGTGCTCGGGTTCATCACCGCGCAACGCACCGGCCGGGGGGTGAGCGAGAGAGTTTCGCTTCTACAGTCGCTGGATTTCGACAGTGAGCCGGCCGGGGTCTCGAGCTCCACGGTGCGCCGGCGACTGTCTATCGTCTCGGGTTTCTTCGCGTTCTTACAGGTCCGCGGTGACGTGGCAACCAACCCGGTGCCGCGCGGTCTGCCGACGCGGCGGGAGCGGTCCCGGCCGCGGCAGGGCGTGCCGCTGGTGCGGGCTACTCGCCGGCTGCCGCAGGTGCTGACCCCGGGTGAGGTCGACGCGTTGACCGCCGCGCTGCGCACGCATCGGGACCGGGCGATGGTGGCGGGGATGGTGTTCGGCGGGTTGCGTCGTTGCGAGGTCCTCGGGCTGCGCTTGCGCGACGTGCGGGTCGCCGAGCGCAGGGTCTTCATCGCCGAGGGGAAGGGCGGTCGGCAGCGGCTGGTCCCGATGTCGGGACGGTTCTTCGCCGCGGTTGGGGCCTATCTGGACACCGAACGGCCCAGAGCTCGCACTGACCGGGTCTTCCTGGTTTTGAAGGGGCCGCGTCGAGGGCAGCCGCTCTCGGCCAAGGGGATGGATGAGGTCCTGGCCGGGGCGCGGCGTCGGGCCGGTCTGGGGCACGCGACCTGTCACGAGCTGCGCCACACCTGCTTGACCCGGCTGCGGGAAGCGGGGATGGCGTTGGAGGCGGTGCAGGCCCAGGCCGGGCACGCCTCGATCGAGTCGACCCGGATCTACCTGCATCTGGCCGATGACTGGCTCGCCGCCCAGTACCGGCGGGCCGCCGAGGTCATCGACGCACAGGTGTTCGCCGACCGGCCAGCCGGCCCTGGCGCGGCGACGGGCAGCCTGCGATGAGCGGGCAGAAAGTTAAGGGCCGCAACGGGATGGGTTCCTTGCCGACCTGGGCGGACCTCGAGCTTACCGTCCCGTTGATGGTGGACACGATGCGCCGCTACCTCGACCAGATCGGGGCCGTGTTGCGCCCTGGCAGCGTGGGCGGCGCCGACCTGGCCCTGCGGTCCTTCGCCGCCTTCCTGATCGAGTGCGCACCGGAGGTGACCAGCACCACGGCGGTGACCCGCCGGTGCATCGAGGACTACAAGCCGTGGCTCGCGCAACGGCCGGGGCAGAACAAGGAGCGGCTGACCCCCGCGACGATCGTGCACCGGCTGGGCACGCTGCGGATGTTCTTCGTCCGCCTCGACGAGTGGGCCTGGGACGAGGCCCCGCCCAGGGTGCCGATGTTCCCCGGCGATCTGCCTCGACAGGACCACCCGCTGCCCAAGGCGTTGGACGACGCGGCCGCCGCGAAGCTGCTGCGCGCCGCCCGCAACGACAAGCGTCTGCTCGTCCAAGTCACCGTGGAAGTGTTGCTGCGCACCGGACTACGGGTCGGGGAATTCACCTCGCTGCGCGCCGACGCCGTCGTGCTCATCGGTGCCGGCCCGTGGCTGCACGTGCCGGTCGGCAAGCTGCGCGAGGACCGCTACCTGCCGCTGCACCCGCACCTCGTCGAGCTGATCGATCAATACCGGACCCGATACGTCGCACCGGACAATCCCCTTCTGCTGCCACGGGAAAACGGCAAGCCGGTTGACCGGCACGCGGTGACCCGTTACCTGAACAAGGCCGGCGCCGCAGCCGGGCTGGGCCACCTGCACCCGCACCAGCTGCGGCACACTCTGGCCACCCAGGCAATCAACCGCGGCATGAGTCTCGAGGCGATCGCGGCGATGCTCGGGCACCGCAGCCTGGACATGACCCTGCGCTATGCGAAGATCGCCAACCGGACCGTCGCCGACGAGTACTTCGCCGTCACCGACAAAGTCGAAGCCCTCTATGGCCATCCGCAGGTGCTGCCCGCCGACGCGATCGGACCGAAGATGGCCCGGCTGCGCCGCGAGCACCACCGGATGCTCGGAAATGGTTACTGCACAAGGCCTCCAGAGCTGGATTGCGCGTTCGAGTCGATCTGCGAGACCTGCACGTTCTTCCAGACCAGCATCGAGTTCCGGCCCACCCTGCAAGCCCAGCACGACGACGCGCTGTCCAAGGAACAGACCCACCGGGCGGAGCTCTTCAGCTCATTGCTCGACCGAGTCGACCAGGACGCGTCATGACCACCCGACCCCGGCTTCGACCGACCACCACCGGCGAGCTACCGGCGCCACGCGTCGCCCCCGACAGCGCCGCCGTCCTAGCCGAGGCCATCGACGTGCTCGCCTCGATCCGCACTCCGTACTGGCTCGGTGACACCGGCGTGTACCTACACGCGCTGACCAGCCTGTTAGCACAAGCCCAACGGATGCTGCCCGACGCCGTCGCCCAAGCCCGTGACCAAGGCCTGACCTGGCACGAGCTCGGCCAACTGCTCGGCGTGTCCGCCGCGACCGCAGCAAGGCGATACCGGCAATGAACGATGATCAACTTGACCAGGATCACCGGCATAATTCCGCGATGAGTGCGCCCGTGACGTGCCAAGCGAATCGTTAGCCGACGGCTCCCGGAACCGATCGGTAGTGCCAGTTCCGATGAGGGCGGCACGGTTTCTAGCGCTTGGGGCGTCGCACGGTTCGAGGACCGTTGATGGTGCCGGAGGGGGCCGGCCTTCGGCCGTGCCGGAGGAGCTGCGATGACGACGACTGAGACGAATTGGTGCCGAGCTCCTTGGATGTGACGAGGCTGATGGTGGGTGCGTTCCGTGCCCGCTGCCGCGAGCCGACTCTGACCGCATTACACCCGGGACTTGAAGGCGTCCCTCGGCTGGTGCGAGAGGGACGGCGTCGAGATGTTGCAGGTCACCCGCGACCCACTCGAGCCTTACGTGCGGCAAACTCCTGAGCCGCGGCTCTGCCGCCTTGAGCCTGGATCCACCGCTGTGATTGTTGATCGCGGCTGAGGTCGTGTGTTCGGGTCGTTTCGGGGAGTGGGCATGGGCGTCTGCCCGGTGGGGCCCCGGGTCTTCCACTTCTGCTCGGTCGGGCCTGGCTGGCGGACGGT
>JBBSGI010000097.1:0-9176 GCA_038254365.1 Propionibacteriales bacterium | reverse complement strand
CTCTTCGATCTTGATGGGGCAGGGGGGCTCGGTGAGCCTGCGGTGATGGGGCTCGTGGCCCTCTGACACTTGCTGTGTCTTATTGCAGCCAGTGGGAGGACCACGAGTTATGGAGAACGGTACGACGTTACTGCTTGACCTGCCCGGCCTGGCGGTCGCAGAGGTGGTCAGGGCCGAGGACGGGGGCCGGGTGGTGCATTTGGTCACTGCGGACGAGTCGGCGTCAGCGTGTCCGTCGTGTGGGGTGTTCTCGACGTCGCCGAAGGAGCGTCGTTGCACCCGGCCGCGTGACATCGCGTATGGGGACAAGCCGGTTCGGCTGATCTGGCACAAACGGCGGTGGCGGTGCCGGGAGCTGCTGTGTGGCCGGGCGACGTTCACCGAGTCGATCCCGGAGGTGCCGGCACGGTCACGGGTCACGTCGCGTTGTCGTCGGATCGTGGCAGCCCGGGTGGGTGACCTGTGCCTGTCGGTGGCCGAGGTCGCCGACGAGTACGGGCTGGCGTGGCCGACGGTGCACCGCGCTGTCGTCGACTACGCCAGCAAGGTTCTCCTCGAGCCGGCGCCGGTGGCCGTGTTGGGGATCGACGAGACCCGCCGCGGCCGGGCACGGTGGGAGCAGAACCCGGACACCAAGAAGTGGAGGCTGGTGGACCGGTGGCAGACCGGGTTCGTCGACATCGACGGCGACCAGGGCCTGCTCGGCCAGTGCCTGGGCCGGAGGGCCGCTGACGTGTCGACGTGGCTCGAGGCCCGCACCGACGCGTTCCGGGCCGCGGTGACCCATGTGGCGATCGACCCGGCCGCGGCCTATGCGGCCGCGGTCGGTAACACGCTGCCCGACGCGGTGCTGGTGGTCGACCACTTCCCCCTGGTCCAGCTCGCCAACACGATGCTCACCGACGTCCAACGACGCGTCACCCAAGAGTCCCGTGGCCGCCGCGGACGAGCCAAGGACGGCGAGTGGGTCAACCGGCGGCGGCTGCTGTCGGCCCATGAACGGCTTCGACCGGCGTCGTTCATCAAGATGTGGAACAGGTGCCTGGAAGCCGATCCGAGCTGTCAGATCCTGACGGCCTGGATCATCAAGGAAGAACTCCGCAAACTGCTGAGGCTGCACGCCAACGGGCACGGACACGACCGGGCCGTCATCCGGGCTCGACTCTGGCGGTTCTACAACTGGTGCGCCGACTCCGAACTACCCGAGGCGCACCGGCTGGCCGGCACCGTCGAGACCTGGTGGCCGGCCGTCGAGGCTTTCCTGCGGACCGGGATCAGCAACGCCAAGACCGAAGGCACGAACCGGCTCGCCAAGGAAGTCAGCCGCCGAGCATGCGGGTTCCGCAACCCGGCCAACCACCAACGCCGAGTACGGTTACACAGCACCCGCCAAACACGACGAGCGCCGGCAAATGTCAGCCTGTAGCCCCATCAACGTCGAAGAGCCCATATCATGCATGAGCGAGCACTTCGGGGAGTCCGTGGCCACTCACGTCGTCGTAGCGGGCCTTCGCCGGGCGAAAGCAATGTCAGCACGCACCATCGGCTCTACTCTCGGGCAGAGGCCACAAAACCTTCAAGGAAACGAGCACCAATGGCGGGCACATTCGAGGTCTATAAGGACAAAGCGGGTAAGTTCCGGTTTCGGCTGAAGGCAGCGAACGGCGAGATCATGGCGCAGAGCCAGTCCTACCCGACCGGAGACGGCGCCGCTGCGGGCGCCGAAGCGGTCAAGGTAGCCGCGCCGGGGGCGTCCATCATGCGCCATGACCTCCCGAGCCACAGCTAGGCGTCTGGCGTTCCCCGCGTCGCCACCGTGAAGCGGGAGACGAGGCCGGCCGCCTCGTAAGCCGATGCCGCCGCACCTGGCCGTGTTCGACGGAGGCCGACTGGCCTGCGCCGGCCCTGACTGGCCGACGGATATCCCGGTCCGCCTCTACCGGTGTATGCATGGCAGCGGACTAGGAGACGGTGGCAGCGAGCGCGGGCATGACGGCGATCGCCGACTCCGAGACGCTGGCCCGCTAGCTGGAAGCCCAGGTCAAAGGCCACTTCCGCAGGTCAGCGACATCTGGTCAGGACTTCTCCAGGTAGCCTGCCTGCTCGTCGGACAGCATGCGGTGGACCTCGGCGGCCAGCTCCGGATGCCGGTCGAGTAGCGGGTCGTCGTGCACGAGCTGCTCGGCGAGCTCCCGCGCCCCGGCGATCACCTCGACGTCGCGCACCACCGAGAGCAGCTTGAGGCTCGAGCGCCTGCCGGACTGGAGGGCGCCGAGCACATCACCTTCCCGCCGGGTCTCCAGGTCGAGCTGCGAGAGCTCGAAGCCGTCCGATGTCGCGGCCACGGCATCGAGGCGCTCCCTAGACGGCGAACCGGCCGGTGCCTCGGTGACGAGCAGGCACAGGCCGGGGGCGGCCCCCCGGCCCACCCGGCCTCGCAGCTGGTGCAGGGACGAGACGCCGAAACGGTCCGCATCCATCAGCACCATCACCGTCGCGTTCGCCACGTCGACGCCGACCTCGATGACCGTGGTGGAGACGAGCACGTCGATGTCTCCGGCCGCGAACCTCTGCATCACGTCGTCCTTGTCTTCAGCGGGCATCCGGCCGTGCAGGACGTAGACCCGCAGGTCGCGAAGTGGCCCCGCGACGAGATCCGCAGCGACGTCGGCGACGGCGAGCGGCGGCCGGCGCGGCTCATAGGTGTCGTCGGCCGCCGGCTCTTCCATCGCAGACTCCGGCTCACCACCGATCCGGGGGCACACCACGTAGGCCTGGTGCCGGGCAGCGGCCTCCTCGCGCACCCGTTGCCACACCCGGTCCATCCAGGCGGGGTGTTCGGCGGGGACGACGGTGGTCTGGATCGGGGATCTCCCCTCGGGGAGCTCCCGGAGGGTGGAGACGTCCAGATCGCCGAAGACCGTCATCGCCACCGTGCGGGGAATCGGCGTGGCGGTCATCACCAGGACGTGGGGCGGGGTGAAGCCGGCCTTGGCGGTCAAGGCCGCGCGCTGCTCCACGCCGAAGCGGTGCTGTTCGTCGACGACAACGAGGCCGAGCTCCGCGAACCGGACCTTGTCCTCGAGCAGGGCGTGGGTGCCGACCACGATGCCTGCCGCCCCGGAGGCGATGTCCAGCGTCGCCGACCTCCGATGGGCGGCGCCGGCCGAGCCGGTCAGCAGCGCCACCCGGGTTCCCTCGTGGTCACCCGTGAGCATTCCGGCCTCAGCCAGTGGGCCCAACATCGCCAGGATCGCCCGATGGTGCTGGGCGGCCAGCACCTCAGTGGGCGCCAGCAGGACCGCCTGCCCGCCGGCGTCGACGACCTGCAGCATGGCGCGCAGCGCGACGATCGTTTTCCCGGACCCCACCTCGCCCTGGAGCAGGCGCTGCATGGGAAAGGTCCGGCCCAGGTCCCCGGCCACCACCTCGCCGATCTCTCGCTGCCCGATGGTCAGCTCGAAGGGCAGCCGTGCGTCGAACCTGTCGGCGAGCCCCTCCGGGCGACGAGGGCGCGGCACGGCGGTCAGTGTCCGGGCGAGCGACCGCCGTTGCGCCAGCACCGTCTGCAGGACGAACGCCTCGTCGAAGCGGAGGCGCTCCTGTGCCTGTGCGTACTCGGTCGGGCCGGCCGGCAGGTGGATGCCGCGCAGCGCCTCGTCGTACCCGATGAGGCGCCGCGACCGCCGTACCTCGGCGGGCAGCGGGTCGGGCACGTCATCGAGCACCGCGAGCGCGGTCTCGATGCACCGCGCGATCTGTTGCGACGAGACCTTCGCCGTGGCCGGGTAGATCGGCCAGAACCGCTTGGTCTCGTCGACATCGAACTCATCGACACTGCCCGAGCCCAGCACCTCGAAGAGCGGCTGGACCAACTGGCGACGCCCGTTGAAGAGCCCGACTTTGCCGCTGAAGAACGCAACCATCCCGGGCTTCAGGGCGCCGGCACGCCACTGCTGGTTGAAGAACGTCGCGGCGAGGTCACGTTGGCCGTCGGTGATGACTACCTCGGTCCGGGTCGCCTGCCGGCCGGTGCCTTTGACGCGGTACCTCATCTCCTTGGCCGCGCGTACCCGGCCGAGCACGGTCGCGTGCTCGCCAAGAGTGAGCCGAGACATGTCGGTGAGCGCCCCCCGGTCGTCGAGGCGACGCGGGTAGTGGGTCAGCAGGTCCCGGACGGTACGGAAGCCGAAGGCCTTCCCGAGTGCGTCCGCCGAGCGCTTGCCGAGGAGGGGGCCGAGCAGGTCGTCGAGGGTCGCCATCGGTCCGGGCCGCCGTTCACTCGACGCCGATGAGCAGTGGGTATCGCGGCTGGCCTCCCGCGTAGACGAGCACCTCGACGTCGGGCCTGGCGCTCTCCAGGCGCTCGCAGACGTGTGCCACCAGGTCGTCGGTGCAGCCGACGCCGGTGACCAGCGTGACGAGCTCGCCGCCCCCGGCGAGCAGTCGCTCCACGACCTCGGTCGCGGCACCTCCGAGGCTGCCTCCAACGAGGGCGAAGTCGCCTTCGATGATGCCGAGACTGTCTCCCTCGCGACACGGCCCGGCCATCGTCATGGCGTCCTTGACCGCGATCGTGACGGCGCCTTGGCGGGTGTGACCCGCGGCGTTCGTCATCGCGACGACGTCGGCGTCGAACGACCGGCCCGGCTCGCGTACGGCGACGGCGGCCAGGCCCTGGACCTGGGCCCGGGTCGGAATGACAGCGGCTCGGATGCCCTCCTCTCGCGCCGAGCGGGCGGCCGCCTCGGCCACCGCGACCGCGGCCCCGTCGTTCGGTAGCACGATCACCTCGGCGCACCGCGTCGACGCGATCGCCTGCAGGATCTCGCCGGTCGAACAGCGCCTCCCTTGCCGCTCGACGACCACGGCACCGGACCGGGTGAACAGCTCGGTCAGCCCGGGACCCGCCGCGACCGCGACGACACCACGCCCCTCGCCGCCGCTGCCTCGCTGCCCCGTCTCGAGACTCGCCTGGTCGGCGAAATGGGTGACCCGGACCCGGTACGGACGGCCGGCCCGGATACCGGCCTCGATCGCGGCCCCGACGTCGTTGACATGCACGTGCACGTTCCAGAGACCTTCGCCACCCACAACCACGAGAGACTCACCGAGCGCCGCCAGGGCCTGACGCAGACCGCGGACGGCCTCCTCCTCGGCGTCGAGCAGGTACATCACCTCGTAGCCCGGCCCGTCGGCGGACAGGTCTGCGCCCGCCGCCGCCGGTGCCGGCAGGCCGGCGGGGCGGAGCGTCGGCCGGGATCCGGTCAGGGCTTCCTCGGCCGCGTCGAAGAGCACACAGAGACCCCGGCCACCGGCATCGACCACACCCGCCGCCGCGAGGACCGGCAGCTGGTCGGGAGTGCGCTCCAGGGCTGCCCTGGCCGCCTGCGCCGCGGCCCTGATCACGATGCCCAGCTGTCCGAACGGCTGGTCCGGAAGTGCCGGCACCACTTTCTGGGCCGCGTCAGCCGCGCCCCGGGCGACGCTGAGAATGGTGCCCTCGACCGGGACGCCCACCGCGTCGTACCCCGCGTCGGCAGCCAAGGTGAGGGTGTCCGCGAGCAGCGCTCCGGGCCGCCGTGGGTCGCCGCGCATCAGCTGGTCGGTGCCGGCCCGGAGGAGCTGCGACAAGATCACCCCCGAGTTCCCGCGGGCGCCGAGGAGCGCGCCGCGGGCGAACACCCCGAGCGCGACCACCATGGAGTCCGGGTCGGCGTCGACCAGGGCCTGCCGGGCAGCCTCGAAGGTGAGGAAAAGGTTCGTTCCGGTGTCGCCGTCGGGGACCGGATAGACGTTGAGTGCGTCGATCTCCTCTCGGGCTGCGCCGAGCGCGTCGAGTCCCAGGTCGCACCACCGCCGAAGCAGCGCGATCTGCGGCTCGTCACTCACGGTCGGACCTCCGCGGTTGCTCGGGGCCGGGGCGGCCCGGGGGTGGAGGTGCGAGAACCAGGGTACGGCGACTCGCCGTCCCGCGATGACCCGACGGCAGTCCCGGGGACCGGCCCTCCACGATTCGCCTGAGCCCGGCGCCATCGGTTATTCTTGGCCGGTTGCCCGGAGGGCGACCTCGACCCTCGAACGACTTGACGAACCTCAGGAGTACACCGTGGCCGCCGTCTGCGACATCTGCGCCAAGCGCCCCGGCTTCGGTCACAACGTTTCGCACTCGCACCGTCGTACCAACCGGCGCTTCAACCCGAACATCCAGCGGGTGCGTGCTGTTGTCGACGGCACGCCGAAGCGGCTCAACGTCTGCACCTCCTGCCTCAAGGCCGGCAAGGTTACCCGCTGACACACCGCTGACCTCAACCCGCCTCGGGGCTCGGCACAGCGGCGACCAGCTCGATCGCGTGCGGCGCGAAGCCTTGTCTTCGGTAGAACCGGACCGCGTCCTCGTTGGCGACGTAGGCGCTCACCCGCACCCGGGAGGCACCGCGGGCGCCCGCCCAGCTGGTGAGTCCCGCGACCAGTCGGCCGCCGACGCCGGGGCCGGTGGAGCGACGTACATGCTGACGAGTTCGGCCTGCGCGGCCCGCCACATGTCCGACGGCTCGGCGAAAGTGCCGATCAGGTGGCCGACCACCTGGGGGTTAGAGCCGGTGGGGCTGACCGCGACGAGGACCAGCGCGTCCTGAGGCGTCGCCGGCCGTACGTCGATCACCTTCATCTAGCCGAGGCTATCGCCCGCGAGCCAGGCGAGCATCGAGCAGTCGCTGGTGGTGACGCCACAGTCAAGACCGCCAAGCGGCCAGAAATGCGGCGACCAGGCCACCAAGGGACTTGAGGTGGTAGCCACCCTCCTGCACGTGGACCGTCGGCAGGTCGAGCGCTGCCAGCCGCGCACCGGCGGCCGCGAAACCGGGTGCCGTCACCTGCAGCGGTGACTCCGGGTCGTCGGCAGCGGCGTCGACCCCGAGCGACACGACGAGTGCCGAGGGCTCGAACCCCGCGATAGCGTCCACCAGCCGGTCGACACCTGCGAGCCACCCCCGATCACCCGTGCCCGGCGCGAGCGGCACGTTGAGCGTCGTTCCCGCGCCGTCATCGACGCCGGTCTCGTCCGCGAACCCGACGACATGCGGGAACCAGCCCGCCCGCGGGTCAACATGGACCGACCCGTAGAACACGTCGGCCCGGCCGTAGAAGATCGCGGCGGTCCCGTTGCCGTGGTGAGCGTCGAGGTCGACCACTGCCACCCGCTCGTGCCCACCGGCTCGCAGTGCCTGGGCGGCTACCGCGGCGTTGTTCAGGTAGCAGGAGCCGCCGTACGCCGACCGCGTGACGTGATGCCCCGGTGGCCGGCATAGCGCGTACGCCGAGCTGGCGTGCCGAGCGAGGACCAGGCTCACCGCCGTCAGGGCGCAGTCCGCGGCGGCCCGCGCCGCCTCCCACGTTCCCGGCCCCACCACCGTCATCGTGTCGTAGCAGAACCAGCCGGCCCGGGCCTGCACGGCCGTCGGCTGGTGCGCCGGAAGACCATCCAGCATGGCTGCGGTCGCGAACATGTACGGCACGACCCGGTCTTGGCCTACCAGCTCCGGGATCCCGGACCCGGCCCAGACCGCGGAGACGGTCCGGAGATGCGTCACGAGCGCCTCGTCGTGCACGGCGAGCAGGGCGTCGTCCGGGTGCGGAGCCGCCTCCTGAAGCTCGATGCCACCGGCGGCGCGGAGGGCGCTGAGGATCGCGTCTACCCGCTCCGCGACCTCCGTGCCGGGCATCCGGACCCCCACCCAGACCTCCGTCTGTGGGTCGTGCCGACGCGTCTCGGGCGACCACACCACGGACGTCATGGCGCTACTCTGCCAGTCCGGCGCCGCTCCCGGTCGGTCAGCGGAAGTGCTGGTGCCCGGCCGCGTCGGCGTACGGCTCGCCGTCGACCGTCACGACACCGGGCTCTCCATCGGCGCGCACCCGGCCGACCTCTCGCCAGGACGCGGGGAGCTCGGTGCCGGCCGGAAAGGTGGCCACCAGGCCGTAGTCGTCGCCACCGGTCAGCACCAGGTGCGTCGGTTCGATGCCCATCGCGGCGCCGACCGCGCGTAACGGCTCGGGAACCTCCAGCCGATCGCGCTCCACGTCGATCGCGACGGCCCCGCTGGAGGCCAGATGTCCGAGATCCTGCAGGAAGCCGTCGCTCACGTCGATCATCGACGTCGCCCCGAGCCGGGCGGCCTCCGGTCCCGCCGCGTACGGCGGCTGCGGCCTTCGATGCGCCTCTACGACGGCTCTCGGCGAGCGGAAGCCGCGGGCCAGCACCGCGAAACCGGCCTGCGCCCATCCTTGTCGGCCGGCCAGCGCTACAACGTCTCCCGGTCGGGCGCCGGCTCGACGGACGACGCCGTGTTCGCAGGCTCCGAGCGTGGTCACCGAGATCGCGATCATCGGCGCGCTCGTGAGGTCTCCGCCGACGACCGAGGCGGCCACCAGCCCGGCCTCCTCAGCGAGGCCGTCCGCCAGCTCCAGCACCCAGGTGGAGTCCAGGTCGGCCGGACAGCCCAGTCCGACCAGAAGGGCCGTCGGCGACCCGCCCATCGCGTTGACGTCCGACATGCTCTCGGCCGCGGCCTTGTGCCCGATGTCCGCGGCTGACGACCAGTCGAGGCGGAAGTGCCGGTCTTGGAGCAGCAGGTCGACGGACGCCACGACCGATCCGCCGGGGACGTCAACGAGCGCCGCGTCATCGCCCGGGCCAACCCGCACGTGGGGGCCTTGCGCGCACCGAGCGGTGATCGCGTCGACGAGCGGAAACTCGCCCATCTCGCCTGCGGTTCGCCCGCGCGGTTCGGTCATCTGCTCCCTCCTCGTCGGTGGTGCTCGACGTGAACGCCCACGTGCACCGCGGGCTCCCCAGACGGTAGCGTGATCCCCGCTGCATCGAAACGACTCGACTCGCGGAGGTCCCCAGTGGTTGTTCAGGCGTACGTGCTCATCCAGACCGAGGTCGGCAAGGCCGCCGACGTGGCGAAGGCCATCGCCGAGATCTCGGGCGTGACGCTCGCCGAGGACGTCACCGGACCCTACGACGTGATCGTGCGGGCCGAGGCGAGCAACGTCGACGAGCTCGGGAAGCTCGTCGTCGCCCAGGTCCAGGGCATCGACGGCATCACCCGCACCCTCACCTGCCCGGTGGTCCACATCTGAGCCTGGCCCGTGCGTTGGTGGCGCTTCTG
>JBBSGI010000096.1:0-9560 GCA_038254365.1 Propionibacteriales bacterium | reverse complement strand
GATCCCACGGGAGAAGTTCCTCAAGCTCTTCGACCCCGACGACTGACTCGCGCTTGGCTGGGTGACTCGTTCGCCTGCTCGACCGAACACTCGTCGAACGTCGTGCGTACCACCCACCGTGGCGGAAGAGGCGGTCCGCTCCGCGGCTGATGAGTGCGCTTGACGACGACCAGGCTGTGAGTCGGGTCAACCCGGACTGGCCCCACCAACAGAATTCGAGCTGGCTCCAGGACCACAGAGCCCGCGAACAAGTGCGGCGTCACCAGTTGCCCACCCCTCACCGGGCATGCCTTCGGACGGTCCTTGCGGGACGCTCGTACGGGCGCGCGGCTCTTGTCCTGCGGCTTTCCCACACGAGGTTCCTTGGGGACAGCACTGGCCCCGAGCATCAGGCGCACGGCGGCCTTGCGCTTGACAGTCATACGCGGCGGAAAGACGCAGGTCTCAGTCGATGAAGGAGCAAGTCTCTGCCGTCCTTGGTTGTGCCGACGCTGACCGAATGTGAACCATTTGGAGCCGGGTGAAGTGGAGCCTCTGGTGGTCCGAGGCTCACTGGTTGAGACGGCCAGGAATTCGTTTAGGAGTGCCGTGTACAGCTCAACGGATAGGTTCACTCAGAACGTCAGCGTGGCGGCTGCGGCGGCGATGGCGATGGCCGAAGCCGTGACATGGTCGGAAGTGGTGTGCCGGCCCAGGGACAGCCGGATCGCCCCCGCGGCCGTCTCTGCGTTCACCCCCATCGCAACCAGCACGGCCGACGGCTCGATCTCCCCTGTGTGGCAAGCCGACCCGGTGGAGGCTGCGATTGCGGGGCAGATGGCCAGGACGTCCAGACCACGGACTCCGGGGACGGACATGCTCAGTGTATTCGGCAGCGCATGCGCCGAGTCGCCGAGTCGGACGATGCCGGGGATCATCGCTTCGAGTTCGTACCAGAGTTGGTCGCGCAGGTCGCCGATCCGCTCGGCCTCAGCGACGAGGCTCGCGGCGGCAAGGGCGCACGCTGCCCCCAGGCCGACGGCGCCGGCTACGTTCTCGGTCCCGGGACGGATGCCGTGCTCCTGCCCGGCACCGACTACGACCGGGTCGATGAGGGTGCCGCGACGGATGTAGAGGGCACCTATGCCCTTGGGGGCGTAGCACTTGTGCCCGGCGATCGACAGCAGATCCACCCCCAGGTCGTCTACATCGAGTGGGACCTTGCCCATGGCCTGTGCGGCATCGGTGTGGACCACCGCTCCACGAGCGTGCAGGGACTCGGCCAGTTCCTTGATCGGCTGGATCGTGCCTACCTCGTTCTGGGCCAGGATCAGCGTGCCCAGCCCGACCCGGGAGCAGTCGGCGCTGCAGGCGTCCGGGTCGATCCGACCGGCGCCGTCCACGGCCAACGTGGTCACCTCCCACCCGGCCGCGGTCAGCAGGCGTGTGGGTTCGGTGGTCGCGGGGTGTTCTACGGCGCTGGTGACTACGTGCATGCGTCCGGCCCCGATGGCAGCGGCAGAACCGCGGATGGCCAGATTGTTCGACTCGGTGCCCCCGGAGGTGAACACGATCTCGTCTGGGTGGGCACCGACCAGGGCGGCGACCTGTTCTCGCGCGGCTTCGATGCTGGCTTTGGCGGCCCGACCGTACGGATGGTCGCTGGACGGGTTCCCGAAGTTGGTGGTGAGGTAGGGCCACATCGCCTCGTTGACCTCGTCCGCGACCGGGGTGGTGGCGTTATGGTCCAGGTAGATCGGCCGCTTGCTCATGGCCGCCCCCACGGAACGTTGGTCTCGTACATCCGGATGGCGACGAGTAGCCCCGAGGCCGCGGTGAGCGCGGCGACGGTCCAGACAACGGCGCGGACTCCCCGGAGGTCGGCAATCACTCCGGTGAGGACGGCTCCGCCGTCGAAGCCGCCGTCGCGCCAGAGTCGATAGATCCCGACCGAGCGGACGTCATTGGGGTCGTTGACCAGGCCTGCTTGACATGCCGAGGACAGCGCTGGCTCGCGGAGGCTGGTCTGGACGAACATGTCGCGTTGGATGAGTTGCGCGTGCCGGTGTGCGTCGCCGCCATCGGTACGTGCGACGTGGTTGGTTGCCTCGGCCTCGGCGTGGCCGCGGGTCTCGCGAACGAACAACGTGGACAACCCGATGAGGTCGATTTTCGCAAGGTCGGCGTGCAGCCCCAACTGCAAAGACCGGTGCTTGGTCTCGGGTGTTGTCATGCGTCGGTCTTCAAGCTGGCGTCGTGCGTGGTGGCCCAGTCCTGCGGTCCGCCGAGGAGCACCGCTACATTGCACCGGCCGGCTCGCTCGAGGACGCTAGCTGCGGTCATCGCGCGCTCGCCGTGGCCGCACATCACCGTGACCGGTCCCTCTCCCAGTGACGGGGCAGCGGCGGACAGGCCGCCGAGCTCGACGTGCCCGGCTCCAGGCAGGTGCCCGCCGGCGAACTCCGACGCCTGCCGGATATCGAGCACCTGGTCGTCGGACACTGCGGCCGGGGGCGTCAGGAGAGTGGAGGTTGTCGGGAGGTCGTGAGCCTTCCACGCAGTCAGTCCTCCGGTGAGCTCGCCGGCCAGATCGTCGTACCCGATCTTAGCCGCCTGCGTGAGGATCTCGACGGAGTCCTGGTCGGGGTTTCGGAGCAACACGACCGGCCGGCCCTGCGGCGCCACCCAGCCCAGCCAGGTGGCGAAGGCATCCCGCAGTTCGATCGACAGCGATCCCGGCAGATGTGCGGCGGCGTAGTCAGCGATAGGCCGCACGTCGATGAGCGTGGCGCCGTCGGCGAGCAGCCGCTGCACCTGCTCGACGGTCAGCGCAGCCAGGGACAGGGGTTCGGGAAGGACGGAGGGGCCGCGACGGTTGATCTCGCCGAGCCGTCGGAAGTACTCCGGAAAGGACCCCAACGAGCCGAGCAGTGCGGCCACGAACGCCTCCTCGTCAGCGGTGGCGAGCAACGGGTTTGTGGCCCGCTCTCGACCAATCGTGCTGGTCCGCTCGGCACCGGGAGGCGCTGAGCAGAACGAGCCCGCACCATGTGTGGGCCAGACCGCGACCGCGTCGGGTAGGGTCAGCAGCCGCTGTAGTGAGTGGTAGTGGGCTCGGGCTAGTTCCTCGGTCCGTTCGGGCGCGACGAGGTCGGTCCGGGCTGCGGCGCCGACGATGAGAGAACCTCCGGTAAACACCCCGAGCGGGGTCTCACCGTCGAGGAGCAGGAACGCGACGTGCTCGTCGGTGTGCCCCGGCGTGGCCATCGCGCGCAGCCGCAGGCCGCCGAGGTCAACGTCCTCGCCGTCGTGTAACCCTCGGTGGGGGAACTCGCGACGCCCGGTCGCGGCGGCAAGCACCTCGGCTCCGTCGGTCGCCGCGAGCTGCACGGCACCGGAGAGGAAGTCCGCGTGCAGGTGGGTATCGGCGGCGAACGTGACCCGCAACCCTCGCCTGTCCGCCGCTTCCCGCACGGACCTGAGGTCTCGACTCACGTCGACCGCCAACGCGCGGCGGTCGCCGAGGTCGACCAGGTAGGCGCTGTTGCCGAGCCCTTCGTCGACCAACGCCTCGATGGACACACCCGATCCCTTAGTCAAACGAATACTCGAACCGAAATCGGCACGATGTGAGCGGATTGCGCTGGCGTCTGATGGAGGACTTGTTTCTGTAGCTGCCGCTCTTCTCGCGCGGGTCGATGTCGTGATCTCCTCGATTTCTTTGACGTTTTCCGCCTTTTCTGACCGAGTCGAAGTGACCGCAGGCGCGGTACCGCAGGACGAGCTCACCGCCTCGTGGCGAGCACGCTGATGCTTGCGACGCCGTAGGTCGTGGTGGCTCCGAGCGCCTGGTCGGAGATGAACCGGTAGTCGTTGTCGCGCACGACGACGATCTCGAAGCCGGTGTCCCGGATTGCGTCGAGGTAGTCGTCGCGCTGGGCGGCTCCGCCGATGCAGGCGGCCCACAGTGAGGCGTCGCAGGTAATACCTTGAGGCAGCTGTCGCGCCGAGACGATGTCGGCGATCGCCAAACTGCCGCCGGGTCGCAGCGCCGCTGCCGCCGCCCGGAACACGGCCGGCTTGTCCGGCGAGAGGTTGATGACGCCATTGGAGATCACACAGTCGACGGTGCCGTCCGGGACGGGCACGTCCTCGATGTAACCCTCGCGGAAGTCGACTTGGTCGAAGCCGGCCTCGGTGGCCACTCGGGTCGCCTTGGCGAGCTGGGCCGGTGTCATGTCGATGCCGATCACGCTGCCGGTCGAGCCGCAGGCGTTGGCGGCCAGGAAGCTGTCCATTCCCGATCCGCTGCCCAGGTCGAGGACCGACGCGCCCGGCTCGATTGCCGCGAGGTCCAAGAAGTAGCCGACACCGGCGAACGATTCGATCGCCGGTGCCGGGACGGTATCGAGATCATCAGAGGGGTAGCCGAGGTGCTCGGCGAGGCCGCGGCCGGTTTCGAAGTGGAAGTCCTCCTCGGGTGTTCGGGCGACCTGGTCATACATCTGCTTGACCCGCGTCTCCAGGTCGCTGCGGTCGAGTGTGGGTGTCTTGCTCATGGTGCTGTCCTCTCGTTGTTTGCGCCGGCCGCGTGCCGACTGCTTTCGAACTCATTGCGATCACGGATCGGCCACATTCCCTGTCCGATCGCCAGCACTCCGCGTGCCGGCAGCTGGACGTCGCCGATGGTGGGGTTCTCATGGAGTCGTGTCGGGCTGCCCAGGTGCACAGCGTCGAGGACCGCACTCGAATGGTTGACCAGGTACATCCGCTGCGGCATCAGAAGTCCGGAATGGCCGCTTGGCATCATTCCCGACATCTGCAGCTGGCCCATTCCCAGCGACTTCGCTAGCAGCTCGCGGGCCCGCACGAGGGCAGGTGGTCGCCAGCTGGATAGGGGCATCGCGGCGCTGAGAGGGTTGAGCAGCCCCATCAACGGTGACCGGGCCACGGTCACGGTCCAGTCCAGCGCCGGTTTATCCATGGTGATCTGCAGGGTGTGCGGACCCGTCCATTCGAGGTCGATCCGGGCTGCTCCGACGTAGTCACAGGCAGGGCCGTAGTAGCGCGGACAGGCGTGCTCGATGTGCTGCGCATCGGCGTAGATCGACCAGTGGCCGCCGGGGTCGCGGTGCCACAGCGTCCGATACGGACCGAAGGAGCTTTGCGGGAACACCCGTAGGGCCAGCACGTGGCCGGAGTTGAACGGGAGGCCGAAGACGCCCCAGCCGTTGACGTACTCGTGATCGGGCCAAGGCGCTTCGCCCATTTTCGGGCGGATCGCGGTGGTGAGAGTGGCTGGGCTGCGCATCGGGAGCTCGCTTTTCAGTAGCTGAAGGTCACGGCCGGGTCGTCGCCGATCCAGTTCCACATCGGCACGGTGCCGTTGAGCTCGGCGCCGGCGATCAGGTCGGAGGCTGCGAGTTGCTTGGCGTTGAAGCAGATCGGGCAGACGAAGTATTTTCCGCCGGCCGCCTCGAATCGTTTCAACAGCTCGGTCAGTGGAGGACAGCCTTCGCAGGCGGTTCCCGTGGCGACGCCCGGAACGGCTAGGCGGACCGCCTCCTTGGCGAGAAAGATCAAGGTTTCGCGGCCGGTCTCGGCGGCTCCGACGGCCACAAGGAATGCCACCGTCACTTTCTCCGCATCCTCCAGCCCGGTGCTCAGGCTGATCACTGCTTTGGCCATGACTACTCTCCTTCTCGTATCCGATCGACGCCGAAAATGACGTCGTTCAACGGTCACGCTAAGAGCGCGACACGGGCCGCGTCGTCAGGCAAACTCCCTACGAATCGGGAAAAGTATTCGGCCGATTGATCCCGGCTTTAGGAGTCCGGCCTGTCATCGAGCCCGCCGAGCAGGCCGCTTCGTAGTGCGAAGAGAGTGGCAGTGGAGCGGCTGGACGCGCCGGTCTTGGCGTAGATGCGCTCGATGTGGGTTCCCGCTGTTTTGCGTGAGATCCCCAGTTGGTCCGCGACGTCGCCGGTGGCTGCACCGCGGGCGATCAGGCAGAGCACCTCGATCTCGCGCGGGGTCAGGCCTGACGGGCCGGCTACACGTCGTCGTGTCCCCGCACCTGCTGCTGCGAGAACCGCGTCCGCGGCAGCCTGATCGAGCCGTCCCGCCGCGATCTCTGCCCGGATCACACCGGTCGCCTCCTTGAGCGTGCGGGCGGGGCGATGTGATCGGGGTTCGATCAGTTCGTGGAAGGCGCACGCAGCAGCCAAGATTCGACCCGGCAGAGAGACTGTCGAGCCACTGACGCCGCGGTGGTAGCCGCTGCCGTCCATCCGCTCGTGGGCCAGTCCGGCAATCGCGCCCAGTCGGGCCAGGGCCTGGGGACGGGCCAGCACTCGTTCGGTGAAGTACGACGCCGCGCGCAGCCGTTCCACGTCGGTCGCGGTCAGCGGGGTGGGCTTGTCCAAGATCATCGATGGAACACCGTGCAACCCGACGTCGTGCAACAGGCTCGCGCGGTAGAGCACTCTCACGTGGTCGGCGGGCAGCCGAAGCTTGCGTGCTGCTTCGGCGGATAGGTCCGCGACCCCGCGTGAGTGGCCCGCGCGCGACGCACACCGCAGGTCGGTGAAGTCGGCCAACGCCACCAGCGCGGCGTCGAAGGTGTCGTCGCTGAGACGCCCAGCAAGTCCGGGCTCCCGGGAGAACAGTTCGTGGGAGTCGTACTCCTCGGTCGCGCCCGGCAGCACGTCGACCGCCGCGGAGCAGAACGCATCTACCAGTCTGGGGTCGAACTGGCTGCCGGAACGTGCCCGCGCCACCTCTATTGCCGCGGCGACACCGCCGCGCCGGTGGTACACCTCGACCACGTCGGCGAGGTGGAAGAGCCGGACGACCAAGGCGATCTGCTCACCGCAGACACCACGAGGGACTCCCTGGCCGTCCCAGCGCGCGAAGAACTGCCGGACCGCGACAGCCGTCTGGGCAGGAAGGCCGAGTTGGTCGGACAACGTCGAGGTGACCAGGCAATGACCTTGGATGCCCTTCATCAACCGGCTGCCACCTGTTGCCACCACGGTCGCGGCCGCCCGCAGACGTCGGGGCAGCGGCTGGCCCCGGCCCGCATGACCGAGGAAGAACGCCATCCCCGACAACCCGCCAAGGTCGGCCTCATAGCTATCGGCACGGAACGCGATATCGTCACCGAAACTGGCGGTCACCTCGGGACCATCCGCCACGCAACCCACCCAGGACAGCATCGCGACGTGGAAAAGCTCCCCCTGCTGCTCGTCGGGTAAGCCGACCTGGCGGCCCAGATGCGAAGCGATCTGCCAGCTACGCAGCAGGTGTTCCATGGGCTGGCCCAGACCGAGGTCGGTCGCCAGGGAAAACGCAGCCAACAACTCCGCAAGGGTGACACCAGAGTCGGGCTCGTCCATGTGCCCAGCCTAATGACCAAGCAGGCGCGGTGGGCACGGTAACGCGCCCCGACTCGGTGCTGGATCCGGGTGGGTGCCGAGCCTCCTTGGGAGTCGCCCTGACCTAGGCGTTATGGCCGGACACCCCGTCCGCTTCCTACGAGGTGCGCACCATCTCCTCACGAATCTAGAACGATCTCGAGGCTCGACTCACGACCTTGAATACGCGTCATAGTGGGCGATAAGGGGCACGCTGAGGGAGGTTCGCGTCCCGGTCACGGATCGGCTTCCGGGGCGCCCGCCTCAGACCACCCTCGGCCGACGAGGGCCCTCTCACCGTAGTCCGCTAGCGGGTTGAGACGTCGCCCTCAACTTGGCATCAGCGTGCGATTGGCGGCGCGGCTTTCCGACGCATAACAGCGAGCCCCCGTTCTCCGTATACCGGCGGCCGGGCCTACATGCTGCGTCCGAGCTCGGGGTCTGTTTGCCCGATCCCGCGTTCCGTCGGCACGCCGAGCCTGGCGTTGTGGGTGTCGGCTGTTCGCTCGACCTCGACCTGGAGGGCTCGAGCGCGGCGTGACTCGATGAACTGCACGGCTCGTCCGATCGGGAGGGATTCGATGCGGGTGAGATCGGCGCGCGCCGCGTCGGCGCGCTGCCGCCGTCGTTGCGCACGAGCTTGGGCACTGTGTACACCGCTGACTGTTCGCACAGAGGCGGCATCCCGTCGACCATAGATCCGTAGGGTGAGATCTTCGGTCTCGGCTCGGTGCCGCCACTGGGTCTGCTTTAGCGCTTCATCGGCGCGCGCGACATCCTGGCGAGCACTGGCCACGACGGGCTGGGCCTCGGCGCGTTGATGCGTAACGCGAGCGGCCCATGCTTCGAGCCCGTCGCGAGTCGTGGCGGCCCATCTGCCGGTGGCGGGCACGCTGCCCCACCGGATCAGTACTGTCACCTGGGCATCGTGGGTCCCCGCTTGTGTGGAGTCGAGCCTCCGCTGGGCGGCGCGCCTGCCCAGTCGCCCCGTCGAGCGGTTGGCGTCCCACGCGGCGTCTTGTTGGATCTGTGCATCGAGGTAGGCCTGTCCGTCGAGGATGGCTTGGGCTAGTAGTGGTCGCACGGCGTCGTCGAGCACCGCCGTCGAGTGGGCTTCGGCTATGACAAGGGCGTCTCGGTCGGATGCTTCCTCGCGGGCGTGGATCTCCGCTTGGGTGGCCAGCAGCCCGGCGGCGTGCTCCCACCGTGCCGCTTCCCGGTCCGCGTTGGCGATGGCCTCGACCAGCCGTGCTCGTTCGTCGTTGACCACCTTCACCGGTCCCTCAGCCGCCAACCCCGCCACGGCGACCTGGGCTCCTGAGGTTGCTGCCTGGAGGCCGCGGTCGGCGCGGTCGAGCTGGAGCGCGTCGATGAAGTGCTCCCGTGCCTCGTCGAGGTTGTCGGCGACGATGTGCAGCACGTTCGCGTCGCGGCCGCGGGTCATGCCGACGTACACCCCGGATGCGTCCAACGCCTCCGACAGCAGGGTGTGCGCGCTGGTGGTGGTGACGCCTTGGACGCCGTACGCGGTCGAGGCGTAGGCGAGGTGGGCGTGGTCGGTCACGTACGAGCTGGGCAGAGCGACCGACCGTGGGTGCTTGCGCGGGCTAGCTGCGTCTCGCGCCCACACGGTGCCGTCGTCGCCGATGCTCTGGACTGTCCAGGTCTGGCGGTTGACGACTCCCAGGGTGCTGTCGTTCTTGCGCGTGGTGATCACGTCGCCCGCGCCAATGGGCAGCTCGTCGTTCCCGGACACGGTCGCTGTGTCGTCGACTTCGCCTCGTGCGACGCGTTGGGTGCGGATGCGGTCGTTGAGGGAGCGGGCTTCGTCGTTGGTCGCGGCTGTTGCGGCGACCGTCCTCGTGGACTCGATGGCCGCCGTGGTCGCGGTGGCGATGTCCTCGTGGGCGTCGTAGGTGCTGCGGTGCAGTCGGACATGTCCGAGCGCGTAGAGCCGGTCGAACAGGTGCGCCGGGTTGTCGCCGGCACGGAGCCGGAGGGTGAGGTCGGCGTAGATCGGGTCGGTGAACCGGTGGACCGAGTCCATGTCGAAGACGGTTCGGCCACTGCCGGCGGCCAGCGCTGCGGCCAAGTCGAGCACGCCACCGCGTCCAACGGCCGGCAGCTGTGCCCGGTCCCCGACCATCGCGACCGTGGCAGCGGCGT
>JBBSGI010000095.1:0-9723 GCA_038254365.1 Propionibacteriales bacterium | reverse complement strand
TCCATCGCTGTCGGCGCTGGCCGGCGCGCCCGTACCAACCGGCCCGCACTA
Organism: Propionibacteriales bacterium; assembly: GCA_038254365.1. Classification (GTDB taxonomy): domain Bacteria; phylum Actinomycetota; class Actinomycetes; order Propionibacteriales; family Nocardioidaceae; genus JAWWPG01. The sequence goes on along the minus strand of JBBSGI010000095.1, from coordinate 9,672 downwards.
CCAACGACTTCGCATGCTCTGGCATCGGACAGGTGGGAACTTCCATGGATTCCACGCTATCTGATATCCACGCTAAGCGACATAGGACATGCGTTCGACCCTACTACCTGCCGCAGACACTGTCGACCCAGAAACCCGTTATCCACAAGAGAAAATCTGGTGAGGTCAGGCACCGCGTCCACGACGGCTTGACTGGGCGACAATCGTCTCATGTGGTGGCACATTCTGGTCGGGATGATCGCGGGACTCGTGCTGCTCTACCTCGGCATGCTGCTGCTCCTGTGGTGGGCGAACCGGGGGTCGGACGACCCCAGCGGGCTGCGCGAGACCATGCGGGTCCTGCCTGACCTGCTGGGGCTGCTGCGTCGCCTGGTCTCAGACCCCCAGGTGCCCCGGCGGGTGCGTCTCACGCTGGTCGTGTTGATCGGCTACCTGGCCTCGCCGATCGACCTGGTGCCCGACTTCATCCCGGTGCTGGGATACGCCGACGATGCAATCGTGGTGGCCATCGCCCTCCGCTCCGTCGTTCGCCACGCTGGCCCTGAGGCGATCAGAAGGCATTGGCGCGGTACTCCGGAGGGGCTGCGACTGATCAACCGGCTGGCCGGGCAGCCCCACCGCCAGGAGCCGCGGTGAGTCGGCTGGGCGGTCCGCAGTCGTCGATTGGATCCGGTCGCCCATGACGACCAGGTACGGCGACCTGAGCCGCCCGCCCCTCAGCGCGGCAGAGCTGCGACGGGCACTGACCGGTGGCGGGTCCCGCTGGAGCGAGGTCATCGTCGTGGACGCGGCAGCCTCCACGAACGCCGAACTGAAGGACCGCAGCCGCACCGACCGGCGCGACGGGTTGGTGCTGGTGGCCGAGCACCAGACGGCGGGTCGGGGGCGGCTGGACCGCACCTGGCTGGCTCCGGCGCGGGCGGGGATCACGATGTCGGTGCTGGTGCGACCCGTCGACGTACCAGTCGGCAGATGGCCCTGGATCCCGCTCCTGGCCGGGCTCGCGGTGGCCGCCGCGGTACGCCAGGTGGCCGAGGTGTCAACGTCTCTCAAGTGGCCGAACGATGTCATGGTCGAGGACCGCAAGCTCGGCGGTCTCCTCGTGGAGCGCCTCGATGGCGGGAGCGACGGGTCGCGGGCCGCCGCGGTGATCGGCATCGGGCTCAATGTCACCACCTCGCGGGCGGAGCTTCCGACTCCGCAGGCCACGTCGCTGGCCCTCGAGTCGGCCACCACGACCGACCGGTCGACCCTGGTGAAGGCGATTCTGCGAAGGCTCGACGGGCTGGTCATGCAGTGGGAGCACGGCTACGGTGTGCCCACGGCGGACCTGCGGGCTGCCTACATCTCAGCCTGCGCCACCGTCGGTCGGCCCGTGCGGGTGGAGCTGCCCGGTCAGCGGGCGGTCGAAGGAGTAGCCGCTGGAGTCGATGAGAACGGGCGGCTGTTGGTCGACACCGGCTCCGAGGTGCGCGCCTTCGGTGCCGGCGATGTTCTGCACCTGAGACGCCTGGCGTGACACCATCAGTGCTGACATCCCAGCGCGTGCCGTAGGAGGACCATATGGGTATCTCGCCGAAGCTGCTCTCGCCGGGCGAGCACGTGATCGCCAGCACCCGCACGCACTGGAAGGCTCTCGCGCTGCCGGTGCTCATCCTCATCGTCACGTGCGCCGCGGCCGGGTTCCTGATCGCCGTCCTCCCGGACGGCTCGGCGCACACCCTCCTTCTCCTGCTGGTGGTGGTCGTCGCTGCCGCGGTCGTGATCTGGTTCAGCATCCGTCCCTTCCTGGTATGGATCACGGCGTCGTACACCGTTACCAACCGGCGACTGATCAACCGGTCGGGGGTGTTCGTCCGGAAGGGTCGCGACATCCCGCTCTATCGCATCAACGACGTCAGCTACGAGCGCGGGGTGCTCGACCGGATGCTGGGTTGCGGCACCCTGGTGATCTCCGACGCGAGCGAGCAGGGCCGGTCGGTGCTCCCGGATGTCCCGCGGGTCGAGAAGCTGCAGCTGCTGATCACCGACCTGCTGTTCGGCAGCCGCGACGGGTCCGACGACGACGGGACCCCGTCGACGGTGCTGCCGCCGACCACCTAGTGCCCGCGAGGTGACCACGGAGCCCACCCGCGACGACCTCGAACGCGAGATCCTCGGCGAGTCGCCGAGCCTCACCTCGGCCGATCTCGTGGGCACGTCGCGCGCGTCCGCGAGCGAGGCGAGCCGGCTATGGCGCGCGCTCGGTTTCGCCGACGCGGGCGAGACGGCCGCCTTCACATCGGCGGACGCGGACGCGGTTTCGATGTTGCTCGAGGTCGTCGCCTCGGGGATGCTCGACTTCGATATGGCGGTGCGGCTCACCCGCGCCGTCGGGCACACGATGGCGCGCCTGGCCGACTGGCAGGTGTCGACGCTGTCCGAACGCGTGGAGGAGCTGGAACGAGCCGGACAGGGCACCGGGTCGAGGCTGACCACGGGACTCGAGTTCGTGCGGGCGATCGAGCCGCCGTTCGAGCGCCTCATGATGTACGCCTGGCGCCGCCATCTCGCCGCGGCTGTCGGCCGGGTCGAGGCGCTCGGCGCGAGTGACGCGGACCTGCACACCCAGACCGGGACGGTCGGCTTCGCGGACCTGGTGAGCTTCACCCGGCTGTCGGTGGGGATCGACCAGGACGAGTTAGCCGACGTGGTCGAGGGCTTCGAGGCGCTGTGTTCGGACCTGGTCGCCTCGCGGGGCGGCCGGGTCATCAAGACGCTGGGCGACTCCATCCTGTTCGTCGTCGCCGAGCCGCAGGTCGCTGTCGACATCGCCTCCGACATCGCCGAGCAGATCGGTGGCGACCCGGTGCTGCCCGACGTCCACGTCGGGCTCGCCACCGGTCCGATCCTGATGCGCCTCGGCGACGTGTTCGGATCGCCGGTCAACCTGGCCAGCCGGCTCACCGGGGTCGCGCGACGGAACCGGGTGATCTGTGACCTCGCGACCGCCGACGCGCTCCGCGACGCCGCGGGCTACTCCCAGCGCCGGCTCACCGAGCGGGCGCTGCGGGGGTTCGGTATGGTCCAGCCGGTGGCGATCAAGCGGGTCAAGGGAACCCCGCCACAGCTGGCCCCGTCCAAGACGCCATGAGACACACCAGACTCACGATCTTGTTGGCGGCGGTTCCGCTGACCGCCGTCGCCTGCGGTACGGCGACCTCGCCGACGGACGCACCATCGACCTCGAGCGGTCCCGGCGACTCGAGCGGGACCAGCGCATCGGTCCCCACCGGTGCGTCCCCTTCCGCGACCGCCCACGCGTTCGCTGCAGCCCTGCTGGACCGGTCCTTCGTACCGCCGGGCGCGAGGTCCACCGGCCGGTCGCCCAGCAAGGCGCTCGACCGCCTCCCGGAGATGCCGGGGCTCAACAAGCCACCGATCGTGGTGAAACGGTTCTGGACCGTCGACTCGTCCGCGGCCGACGTCTTCCACTGGCTGCGCTCGCACCGGCCCAGTGGCATCTTCGAGGAGGGCGAGGCGTCGACCGGCGCCGGGTCCGCCCCGGCGCGCTTCCTCAGCTACCGGTCTACGTCGCTGCCGGCATCGGTCGCGGCAGGCTACCTGTACGTCGCCGTGGTGCCGACCGGCCCGTCCACCTCGGCGATCGGGGCGTATGCGCTGACGCTGCCCCAGCCTCCGCGGCCGGCCGCGGAGATCGTGCCGCTGGACGTCTCCTCGGTGCTCATCGGCTGGTCCCTTGGTCCCGGTGGCACCCCGGCGCGCAAGCTGCTCACCGGCCCAGCCGCCGTCCGGCTCACCCGAGACTTCAACCGCCTGCGGGTCGACACCTCGATCGCCCGGCCGTGTCCGATGATTCCCGGCCAGTCGAGCAATGTCGTCGTGCGGTTCTCGGCCGACGGGCACACCTGGCAGGCCGAGATCCCGGCGTGCCCCGACATCGCGGTGACCCGGGATGGTTCACCACTTCCGCCGCTGGCGTTCGGGCCGGCCTTCCTCGACGACGTCAAGCACTACACCGGTGACGTGCCCTGGGGCGGACCGCCGGTTGGCGGGGTGGTGCCTCTCGTGCAGCCAGCTGCCGGCGGCGAGCGCTAGTCAGCCGCTGGCGGCGGAGGTGGGCTCGCCGGCGCCGACGTCCTGCGGGCCCCGGGTCGGTTCCAGCCTGGCCGGCCGGAACACGTAGGTGCGGTAGGCCCAGAAGCGGAAGACCATGCCCAACACCAGGCCGACGCCGTTGGCGGAGATGTTGTCCGCGAGCGGTGAGCGGAGGCCGAGCGCGTAGTGGGAGAACGCCAGGCAGGCCAGCGCGATCGCCATCCCGAAGCCGTTGAACAGGAAGAAGAGCATGGCCTCGCGGTGCCGGGCGCTCCGCTCCCGGCCGGCCCACGTCCAGTGCCGGTTGCCCAGGTAGGTCACCGCAGTGGCGCACGTCACGGAGATGGCCTTGGCGGTCAGCGGCTTGTGCTCGAGCAACCCGGAATCGCCGGCGAAGCGGAGCAGGTTGAAGAGGCCGACATCGACGACGAACCCGATGGCGCCGACGACCCCGAACTTCATCGCCTCCTGCGCGAGGGCTCGCAGGCGGTCGAGCAAGGCCGGGCTCCTCACGCTGGTACGGCGGTGACCGCAGCGTCACCAGGGGCCCCAGGGTAGCCGTTACGCTTGCGGCCGTGGAATCCCCCGTGGTCGGCGTCGTAGGCGCCGGTCAACTGGCGCGGATGCTGCAAGAGGCGGCCATCGCGCTCGGCGTCCCGCTCCGGCTGCTCGCGGAGTCGGCGGAGGCGGCAGCCGCCCAGGTCATCGCGGACACCACCGTTGGCGACTACACAGATCTCGACGTGCTCCGGGCCTGGGCCCGCGGCTGCACACTCGTCACGTTCGACCACGAGCACGTGCCGACCGGCCACCTGGAGACGCTGGAGAGCGCGGGCATCGCCTGCCGCCCGGGGTCGGATGCGCTCGTCCACGCCCAGGACAAGGCGGTGATGCGTCGCCGGCTGGGTACTCTCGGGATCCCGTGCCCGCGCAGCACCGTCGCGACCCGACCGGCCGATGTCGCGCGGTTCGCTGTCGAAGGCACCGGCTTTCCGGTGGTGGTCAAGATCCCGCGGGGCGGGTACGACGGCAGAGGTGTCTGGTTCGTCGACGACGAGCAGGCGGCCGGGGCGGTCCTCTCGTCGCTGCCCGACGGATCGTCGTTGCTCGTGGAGGAGCTGGTCGGTTTCCGCCGCGAGCTGTCCGCGCTGGTGGCCCGCGCGCCCAGCGGACAGCAGGCGGCGTACCCGGTCGTCGAGAGCGTCCAGCGCGACGGCATCTGCGTTGAGGTCGTTGCGCCGGCGCCCGGCCTGGACGGCGGACTCGCGGTGCGGGCGCAGCAGATCGCCATGCGGGTGGCCGCGGCGCTCGACGTGACTGGGATCCTCGCGGTCGAGATGTTCGAAACCACCGGGGGAGACGTGCTGGTCAACGAGCTGGCGATGCGGCCGCACAACACCGGCCACTGGTCGATCGAGGGCGCGGTCACGAGCCAGTTCGAGAACCACCTGAGGGCGGTGCTCGACCTGCCGCTCGGCTCGCCGCGGGCGCGGGAGCCCTGGACGGTGATGGTCAACATCCTCGGCGGCTCGGCGCCTACGCTCTTCGACGGCTACCCGCATGTGCAGGCCCGCGACCCCGACCTGAAGGTCCACCTGTACGGCAAGGCCGTCCGGCTGGGGCGCAAGGTGGGCCACGTGACGGCCTACGGGAGCGACCTCGACGACGTCCGCGAGCGGGCCCGTCATGCCGCCGGCTGGTTCGACGGCAGTCTGTCGGACGAGGCCGCATCGACTCACTAGGGTGATGCCCATGAGCACCGAAGGCGGGGCGCGCGTCGGCGTGGTGATGGGGTCGGACTCGGATTGGTCGACGATGAGCGCCGCTGCGGACGTGCTCGACGAGCTCGGCGTCGGGTTCGAGGCTGACGTCGTGTCCGCGCACCGGATGCCGCAGGAGATGCTCGAGTACGGCGCCGCGGCCCATCGGCGTGGGTTGGAGGTGCTGATCGCGGGCGCCGGCGGGGCCGCCCACCTCCCGGGCATGTTGGCGGCGGTCACCCCGCTCCCGGTGATCGGGGTGCCGGTGGCGCTGCGCCATCTCGACGGGATGGACTCCCTGCTGTCGATCGTGCAGATGCCGTCCGGTGTCCCGGTCGCGACGGTGGGCATCGACAACGCGAGGAACGCGGGCCTGCTGGCGGTGCGGATCCTCGCCATCGGCGATGAAGGACTCACCTGTCGAGTTGTCGACTTCCAGCGAGAGCTCGCCGAGTCGGCCCACCGGAAGGGCGCCCTGGTGCGTGACGCCACGGCAGTACGATTCGCGCCGTGACCCACTCGGCTGACCTGGCACCGGTTCGGGTGTTCGTGCACATCGGACTGCACAAGACCGGGACGACGTACCTGCAGAACCTGATGCGTGCCAACCGCGCGAACATGCTGGCGCAGGGCATCGAGTACCCCGGCGGCTCGCACGGACCGCAGCAGAGCCTCGCCGTGTGGGACCTGCAGGGTGGCCGCCCGGGAGACGCCGACGACGAGCGCATCCCCGGCTCATGGCCCGCGCTGGTGGAGTCGATCGTCACCAGCGGACGGGCGGCCGCGCTGATCTCCGTCGAGTGGCTGAGCCTGTCAACGGTGAAGCAGGTGCGCCGGCTGGCCAAGTCCTTCCCGCACTCCGAGCTGCACGTCGTGGTGACCGTCCGAGACCTGGGACGAGTCCTGGTGTCGGCGTGGCAGGAGGAGATCAAGAACGACCAGACGTGGACGTGGGAGGAGTTCATCTCTGCGATTCGGGACCCGGAACGGGTCGCGACAAATCCCGCCCGTGGCTTCTGGAACCGCCAGGACATCGTCAGGGTGTGCGAGCGCTGGGAAGCCGCGGTCCCGGTGTCGCGGATCCATCTGGTCACGGTGCCACAGCCCCCGACGCCGTCGGCGGAGCTGCTCACCCGATTCGCTTCGGTCGTCGGGTTCGACCCGGGGCTGTTTACCCGCGAGCCGGCCTGGGCGAACGAGACGGTCGGGGCCGCCGCGACCGAGGTGATCCGGCGGCTCAACGAGCGGCTCGGCGGGCGGCTGAACCGGCGACAGCACGGCATGCTGGTCAAGGCCACCTTGGCGCCGATGCTCGCCAGGCGCACCGACCCCGTGCGTTTCACCCTGCCGAGCAGCGAGCACACGTGGGTCACCGAGCGGGCGAACCAGATGATCGCGGTCCTCTCCGCCCGCGGCTACCCGGTGGTGGGGGATCTGGACGAGCTGCGGCCACAGAAGCGCGAGGGGCGTCGCCCGGACGACGCGACGGACGAGGAGCTGTTCGAGACCAGCCTCGACGCGCTGGCCCTGCTCTCCGAGCGCTTCGCCACCGCGTGGTGGCAACGTCGCCGCGTCGATGAGCCGGTCCAGGGGGTTTCCCTGGTCAGCCGTACCCGGTCGGCGGTCCTCCGCAGTCGGCGCAAGGCCGGCGAGCTCGCGGTCCGGAACCCAACCGCTGTCAAGGCGATGAGCGCCGTGGTCAAGGCCCGCGAGCGCGCCCGAATCCGGGAGCCTTGACCGGGCAAGCCAACCTGGCTGTCCTTACTGGGCGGCGCAGTTGATCGCGCCTGTCTCGTCGTTGCTGATGTCGTTGAAGATGGCGTTCGCCTTCGGTCGGTCCCAGATGACGACGGAGCCGACGCTGGTCGACTGGCCGAGGTTGGCGAAGGGCACGACACAGCGCAGGGTGCCGGGGCCGCTGCTGTGCGCCATGGCCCAGGCGAACTTGGCGAAACCGAACGGCCCCACGTTGGCGCCCACCTGGACCGAGTCGGCGCCGGCCATGTTGACCCCCCAGTAGCGCCACGGGAAGGCGACGGTCTGCCAGGAGGCGGCGGCGGAGCCGGTCGCGGCGATCACCTCACGCTGGTGCACGGCCCGGGTGATGTCACCGAGCGGGAACGCGCGCGAGCGCGAGTAGTCCAACGCGACGTGGCCGTCGACGTTCTGGCAGCCACGCTTCATCTGCAGGTTGCCGGCCAAGGGATCGTGGATCTGGGTCTTGGGGCAGACCGTGATGCCTCCCACGGCGTCGACCACGTCGACGACCCCGGTGAAACCGAGCTCGACGTAGTCGTCCACGCGAACGCCGGTGGCGTTCTCGACGGTCTGGACCAGGAGCTTCGGTCCCCCGTAGGCGTAGGCGGCGTTGATCTTGTTCATCCCATGGCCGGGCACCGCGACGTACGAGTCGCGGGGGATGGAAAGCATGACGTTCGGTCCGCTGCTGTCGCTCACATGGAGCAAGATGATGGTGTCGGTGCGCTGGCCGGTCGCCGAGCCGGTTCCGAGGTCGCGCTTCTGCCCGGGCGTCAACCCCACTCGGCTGTCGGAGCCGACGAGCAGATACGTCGTGCCCGGACCGTCGGTCGGCCGGGCGCCGCTCGGCTCGGCATCCACCTTGCTCACCTTGCTCCAGGCGTAGACGGGCACGACCACCAGGAAGAGCAGCCAAGCCACCACCAGCGCGATCACCAGGCGCCACCACCGCACCCGCGGCCGTCGTCGAGGGCGGACAGGAGGTGATGGGGGAGCGGCGGGCCGGCCGCTGTCGCCCCGTGCCGGAGCCGGCTCGACGAAACGCGGCCCCGACGCACGCCCGCCGGACCCTGGGGACTGTCGAAGCGGCCGGGTCTCCCCTGGAGCCGGCGGTCCTGCGGCGCCCGGAGGCCCGGCCGGCCGGTTGGACCGCGGATAGGTGCCGCCGAACGAGGCCACCGGGGGAGAGTCCGGCTGGGCTGGTGGGACGTCGGCGGTGCTGCGTTCCGCCGGGTCGCCGGCCGGGGAGCCACCGCCGTACAGCCAGTCCCAGCGAGGGTCGTTCGGGTTGTGCTCGTCGGCCATGCCGACCACGCTACCCGGGCTGAAGCGGGCAACTGGGGAGCCGCCGGACGGTCCTCAGCAAAACTAGCGGCCTCGGCGGGTCGTGACCAAAGTTGCCTGTGTGGCTCGTGATACTAAAGCCCATGTCTGCCGCCTTGCCGCCGCTTGCTGCGAGCGCCGCTCCCGGCCGGGCCGCACAAGTGCGCTTCCGGCGGGCGCTGACGCTGCTGCTGATGACCGTGATGCTGCCCGGCTCGGCGCAGCTCGCCGCCGGCAACAAGAGGGTCGGCCACCTCGCCCTGCGTGCGTTCGCGGCCGCCTTGGTGTTCGCGATGGTGCTTGTGCTGACCATGCTGGTGTCGCGGGACCAGCTGATCATCTGGTTCACGAACGTCTGGTTCCTCCGTTTGCTGCGTCTCGGCCTGATCCTGTACGCCGTGGGCTGGGCCTATCTCCTCGTCGACGCGTGGCGGATCGCCGATCCGCTCGGCCTGCAGCAGACCCAGCGGCTCGTGATGACGGCGCTCAATGGGGCGCTCTGCCTGTCGCTGACCGGTGGTCTCCTGTACGCCAGCCACCTGGTCGCCGTGGAGAAGGACTTCATCCAGACGGCCTTCATCGGGCACCAGGCGACCCAGCCCGAGGAGGGGCGCTACAACATCTTGCTGCTCGGCGGCGACGCGGGTCCCGACCGCGTCGGCCTGCGGCCGGACAGCATGACCGTCGCCAGCGTCGACCAGGAGACCGGGCGGACGGTGCTGTTCAGCCTGCC
>JBBSGI010000094.1:0-9755 GCA_038254365.1 Propionibacteriales bacterium | reverse complement strand
GATCGATCTGTTCCAGGATGGCGAAGAGCCGGCGTTGCTCGTGGTGGTCGTCGAGTATCAGCTGGGTGATGTCCATGCGGGCTCCTCGATGGCGGCGAACCAGGATCCCCCTAGTCTGGGCCCGGAACCCTCCGCCGGCCAGTTGCCCAGTCGGTCAGCGGGCACCGTGGGGCTACCGATCGAGGACCTCGACCCGCATGGCCTGGAGCTGGTCGAGTGACTCGAGCGTCTCGTCCCGTGAGTCGCCACCGCAGTAGATGTTGACGTGGGCGACACCGATGTCGCGGTACGTCGCGAGGACGCGAGAGTCGACGGCGCCCGAGGCCACCCCGACCGGAACGGAGTCCGGCTCCCGCCCGTTCTCCTCCAGAAGACGCCGGAAGGCTGGAAGCGACCGCTCGAGAGTCGGGTCGTCGACCGGCGGGGTGGGGTACCAGACGTCCGCCCACTCCGCTGCGTGCTTCATCGTGACGGGGCCGCTCCCGCCCAGGTAGATCTTGGGGTGGGGGTCCTGCAGAGGTTTGGGCCAGCACCAGCTGGGCTGGAGCCGCACGAACTCGCCGTCGGCCTGGTCGTCAACGGTCACCGCGAGGCCTTCGGCTCCATGAGCGCGCTGGTCCTCAACGCGGGGGTAGGAACCGCGGGAGACATCGCGTCGTACCCCATGCACAGGCTCGACAAGACCCTTGCCGTGAACTTCCGGGCTCCGTTCGCGTTCCTGCAGGAGTCCCTGCCGTTGCTGCACGCTGCCGCGGCGTCGAGTCCGGAGTCGGGGGCACGCGTCATCGCGATGGCCTCCATCACCGGGGTCTATGCCGAGGCGGGACTGGCTGCCTACGGCGCAACCAAGGCGGCGCTGGTGTCCCTCGTCGACGCACTGAACGCGGAGGAGTCCGGCAACGGCGTCTCCGGGACGGCGATCGCGCCTGGCTACGTCGAGACCGACATGTCGGCCTGGGTTCAGGACCGCCTTCCCGCCGACACGATGATCCCGGTGAGCGACATCGTCAATCTCGTCGACGGCCTGCTCGCGCTCGCGTCCCGCTCCGTCGTCCCGGAGGTCGTCGTCGCCCGCGCCGGTACGCCGGGTTACGTCGCCTAGCTCACGCCTAGCTCCTGTGCTCCGTCCGTGAGACGAGCGCTGCCGCCCGGTTGAGGAGTCCCCTGACCAGCCTCACGGGCGCGGCGTTGCGGGCACCGTACGACATCTCGGGCTGGGGCTGAGACTCGAACAGGTTGCCGCGACTCGCGGGTGTCGGCTCGGGCTCCAGGCCGAACGTCTGCATCAGCGGGGTCACCAGCACGTCGTACAAGCCGGGGAAGAGGCGGAAACCCAGCACGGCCACCGGGTTCGCCACGCCCACCGAGACTTCCCGGCGGCTCCTGTCGAGAGCGCGGACGACCGCTCGGGCCACCTTCTCCGGCGGGTCGACCGGCGGCGGAGGCTGGCCTCCTCTGCCGAGGAAGGTGGCCGACCAGCGGTAGATCGGGGTGTCCACGCCCCCGGGCGAGACCAGCGTGACCGACACGCCGGGCATCGTGCGGGCCTCGATCTGCAGGATGCGCACGAGCCCGTGGACGGCCCACTTGCTGGTGACGTACGGCGACATGAACGGGGTTGCGATCTTGCCCAGCAGCGACCCGACCAGCACCAGATGCCCGCCGCCGTCCTGTGCCGCGAAACGGCGCATCACGGCACGCGCGACGTTGGCGGTGCCGAGGAGGTTGACCTCGAGGACCCGCTCGAAGATGTCGGGAGGGACGTCTACGAACCTGCCGTAGGCCGCGACGCCAGCGGTGTGGACCACGCCGTCGAGCCTGCCGAACTGCTCGACGACGGCGTCCAGCATCTCCTCGACGGCGGCACGGTTGCTGACGTCCGCCGTGATGACCGTGACGGATGCGGCCCCGGCGCGCGCACACGCCGTGGCGACCTCGTCGAGACGCGGAGCGCCACGCGCCGTGAGGACAAGGTGTTCACCGCGCTCGGCAACCATCAGCGCCGTCGCCCTGCCGATGCCTCCGGACGCGCCTCCGACCAGCACGACACGTGGCGCTGTCTCCGTCACCGGGCCAAAGGTAGCCGCCGGGTAGCCGGTCCTTACGGCCCGGGCGGGTCAGGTCCCGTCCCGTCTACCATCTCTCCCAAGACCCACATGCAGCCTGTGACCGGGTGAGGCGCCGGATGGAACGAAACATACGCACGGTGGACGACGTATTGAGGCTCCTGGACGGGTTGTTCGCCCCGGAGGCCGACCGCTGGACAGAAGATGCCGGATCCTCGTGGTGGGACGGCTTCTACGCGGACCGCTCCAAGCCCGTGCCCTTCTTCGTGGCGAAACCCGACGAGAACCTCGTCGCCTACCTCGACCGTGGCCTGGTCACCCCGGGCCGCGCCCTCGACCTGGGCTGTGGCCCCGGCCGCAACGCCGTACACCTCGCCTCGGCGGGATTCACCGTGGACGCGGTGGACCTCTCCCCAGCGGCCATCGCCTGGGCCGAGGACCGCGCCCGCGAGGGCGGCGTCGAGGTCCAGTTCCACTGCGGTGACGCGTTCTCCCTCACCGCGACCGGCCTCGAGGGCCCGTACGACTTGGTCTACGACTCCGGCTGCTTCCACCATCTGCCACCGCACCGCCGGATCAGCTACCTGGCCCTCCTCGACCGGTCCCTCGCCCCCGGCGGCCACCTCGCCCTCACCTGCTTCGCATCCGGCGAGATGGGCTCCGAACTTCCCGACGCCGACCTCTACCGCCACGCCCGTCTGGATGGCGGCCTCGCCTACACGCCGGAGTCGCTGCGCTGGATCTTCTCCGACCTGACGGAGGTGGAGCTGCGCCGCATGCGAGATGAGCCGCCCGAGTCCCCCCGCTTCGGCGAGCCCTTCCTCTGGACGGCCCTGTTCCGCCGAGACAACAGCCGCTAGCGCTTGCTGAGGAAGTCGAGCACCCGCTGGGTCAGCAGCGCCGCTGCTGCCGGGTCGTACGACGACAGCGAGCTGTCGGCGAAGAGATGCTGGTCGCCGGGATAAACGAACAGCTCGGCCGACGGTCCGACCGTCTCGACGAGCTCGCGGGCAGCGTCGAGGTCGCCCCCGTCGGCGAAGAACGGGTCGTGGTCCATGCCGTGGACCTGGACGGGGACGCCGTCGGGCCACGGGCCGAACGCCCACTCACCGGTGACGGGAACGCATGACTCGAAGAGCAGGGCGCCCCGGGTGCCCGGCCGGGTCTGGGCCAGCCGCTGCGCCTCCATCACCCCGGACGAGAAGCCGGCGTACACCAGTCCTGTCGGCAGCTCGTCTGCCGCGGCGTCCGCGGCCGCGCTCAGGCTGCCTGATTCGGCCGCGTCGGCGTAGGCCATCCCCTCGTCGATGGTGTCGAACAGGCGGCCCCCATAGAGATCGGGCGTGTGCACGGTGTGGCCGGCGCCGCGCAACTCGTCGGCGAACGCGAGCACGCCCGATGTCAGCCCCTGTACGTGGTGGAACAGCAGTACCTCAGCCATCTCGACACTCCTCCTGGAGGCTCCCGGGCCCAATGATCCAACACTATAGACTGATCCAATAATGTGGATCAATAGCAAGCTTCCGGATTACGACCTGGTGGACCGGATCGTGGTGACGAGACCAGCCGAGCTGCGTGCGCTGGCCGATCCGCTGCGGACGATCCTGCTCGACCTGCTCCTCGAGCGGGCCGCGACCGTGAAGGAGCTGGCCGGGGCAGTGGGGCGGCCCAAGAGCACCGTCGCCTACCACGTCAACGTGCTGGTGGGTGTTGGGATGCTCCGCGTGGTGCGCACCCGCCGCGTGCGTGCGATCGACGAGCGGTTCTACGGGCGCACCGCTCGCGTCTTCTTCATGGGCAAGGTCGCGCCGGAGGAGGTGACCCCGCCGCCCTGGACGAACTACCTTGCCGACGCGGCAGCCGAGTCGATGCCGGCGTACCACGCCGACCGGATGTTCGCCCTGCTCCGGCACGCCCGGGTCTCTCGCAAGCGCGCTGCGGCCTTCTGGGATCGCGTCGACGAGGTCGTCCGCGAGTTCGCCCAGCTGCCGCGGGAAGGCGACGAGGTGTACGGCCTCGTCGCCGGCCTCTACCCGACCGACTACCCCAGCCTGCCCGAGCTGGACGGCCCTCCCTGACGGCCCAGGTCGGCCACACTCACGATCAGAAGTTGATCATGTGTCCGGCGACGCCGTGGATGGCCTCCTGCAGCGCCTCGCCGAGAGTGGGGTGCGCGTGAATGTTGCGGGAGACCTCGGCTGCGGTCAGATCCCACTTCTGGGCGAGGGTCAGCTCCGGCAGGAGCTCGGTGACGTCGGGCCCGATCAGGTGGGCGCCCAGCAGCTCGCCGTACTCCGCGTCGGCGACGATCTTGACGAAGCCACCGGGGTCGCCGAGCCCGTGCGCCTTACCGTTCGCCGTGAACGGGAACTTGGCGATCTTGACCTGGTGGCCGAGTTCCTTGGCTTGCTCTTCGGTGTAGCCGAAGCTGGCCACCTGAGGCTGGCAGTACGTCGCGCGCGGCACCATCACGTAGTCGATCTCCATGGTCTCGACCCCGGCGATGGTCTCCGCCGCGACCACGCCCATCGCCTCTGCCGCGTGCGCGAGCATGAGCTTCGCTGTCACGTCGCCGATCGCATAGATGCCCTCGACGTTGGTGCGCATGTAGCCGTCGATGTCGATGGCCCCGCGCTCGGTAAGCGCCACGCCGGTCTTCTCCAGGCCGTACCCTTCGGTGCGCGGCGCGAAACCGATGGCCTGCATGACCTTGTCGGCCTCGAGGGTCTGCTGCTTGTCGCCGGACGTGACCGTCACCTTCACCTTGTCGTCGTCGCCGCCGGCGTCGTCGATCGAGTCGACCCGTGTCGAGGTCAGCACGGTCACGCCCATCTGCTTGTAGCGCTTGGCCAGCTCCTTGGAGACATCCGGGTCCTCCAGCGGGACCATCCGGTCGAGGAACTCGACGATCGTGACGTCGACCCCGTAGTTGGCGAGCACGTAGGCGAACTCCACCCCGATAGCCCCGGCCCCGGCGATGATGATCGAGCCAGGCAGATCGTCGGTCATGATCTGCTCCTCGTAGGTCACCACGCGCTCGCTCAGCGTCGTACCGGGCAGCAGCCTCGTCGTAGCGCCGGTCGCGATGATGCAGCTGTCGAAGGTGAGGGTCTCCGTGCCCCCCGAGCTCAGCTCGACGGTCAGGGACTTCGCGTCGACGAAGCTCGCGTATCCGTCGTACTCGGTGATCTTGTTCTTCTTCATCAGGAAGTGCACGCCCTTGACGCGCCCCTCGGCCACCGTCCGGCTGCGCTCGTAAGCCGCGTTGAAGTCAAAGCTGGCGTCGCCCGAGATCCCGAACATCTTCGCGTCGGAGTGGAAGATGTGCGCGAGCTCGGCGTTGCGGAGCAGCGCCTTGCTGGGGATGCAGCCGACGTTGAGGCAGACGCCGCCCCAGTACTTCTTCTCCACGATCGCCGTGCTCAGGCCAAGCTGGGCCGCACGGATCGCCGCGACATAGCCCCCGGGACCGGCTCCCACCACAACGACGTCGACATGTGAGGTCATGCCTCCAGCCTATCGCCGGACCTGCGTAGGGTCGGTGCGTGAGCGAAGCAGCTGACCCGGCTGGGCGGCCGCCACCCCAGCCGACCCTGCGCGACGAAGACCTGACGCTTCGTCCCTGGCACGTCGACGACGTCGAGCCGGCGCGGCTGCAGCATGACAAGGAGATGGCGCACTGGTTCGGCTTCGACGGCGTGGTTCCGAGCGCCGAGCGGATGCGGGCGTGGATCTCAGAGTCGGCGGCTCGGTACGCCGACGGCCGCCGCGTCGTCGTGTTCGCCATCGAGCACCGCGGGCACGTCGCCGGCAGCGTCGACGTCAGACGGCAGGGCGACGGTGTAGGCAACCTGTCCTGGGCCGTCTACGCCGCCCACCGCGGTCAGGGGGTCGCGACGCGGGCCGTCCGGCTCCTTATCGACTACTGCTTCCTTGAGCTCGACCTGGTCCGGGTGCAGGCGGCCGTCGAGGTGGGCAACTTGGCTTCACTCCGTACGGCGGGGCGGGCTGGGCTGCGTCGCGAGGGAGTAGCGCGAAGCGGGGAGACCGTCGGCGACCGGCGACCGGACTTCGTGCGGCTCGCGCGGTTGAGCTCCGACCCACCGCCTAAGGCGGCGGAGAGCTTCCGCGCAGTGCTCAACGCGGGACTGGCGACCAAGCGCGTCATCTCTCAGGGACTCATCCACAGCCACACCGGGAAGGTGCTGCTCTGCGAGCTGACCTACAAGCCGGAGTGGGACCTGCCGGGTGGTGTCGTCGACCTCGGCGAGTCACCCGCGCAGGCACTCACGCGGGAGGTGCGCGAGGAGCTGGGCGTGGCTTTGCCGAACCGGGGACTGCGCCTGGTCAACTGGCTGCCGCCGTGGCGAGGCTGGGACGACGCGTGCCAGTTCGTGTTCGACCTCGGCACGTACGACGAGGCGCTGGTGGCTGACATGGTGCTCGAGCAGCGCGAGATCGCCGCGGTGCACTGGTGCACGACGGAGGAAGCGGCACGCCACGTTGCGCCGTACCTGCGCGTCCTACTGGATCTGCTGGTCGCGACCGATGAGGGGACGGTCTACCTGGAGGCTGGTGCGGAGCCGGACACGTGAGCTCTGATCGGTTGCCGAGCATGACCGGCGCCAGTGCGCTGTTGATCACTGGAACGGTCGGAGTCGGCAAGACATCCGTCGCCCAGGTCGTCGGCGCCCTGCTGCGGGAAGCCCGAGTGTCCAACGCCGTGATTGACATCGACTGGTTGTCCCACGCATGGCCCGCGCCTCGGGGAGACAGGTTCAACGATGCGATGGCTCTGCGCAACCTGGAGTCGGTCGCCACCAACTATCTCGACGCCGGCTTCCTTCGTCTGATCCTGGCTGGTGTCGTGGAGACAAGGGCTGGCCGCGCCCGTTATCAGGAGGCGCTCGGTCTGCCGATGGCAGTCTGCCGACTCAAGGTGGAGCTCCCCCTCGTCCGAGCCCGCCTGACCAGAAGGCACGTGGGGGACGATGATGCCGCGCTCCGATGGCACCTGCACCGCGCGGGTGAGCTGGACGAGATCCTTGACGACGCGGCTGTCGAAGACTGCCTTGTCAAGGCCACTGGTGCGACCCTTGCCGAGGTGGCGCGTCGGGTCCTGCGGGCGGGTGCCGGTTGAGTCGACGAGGTAGTGGTGGCCGTGGGGTGTTCGCCAGATCCAGACTCCGGATCGGGGTTGGGTGACGGTCCACCGGCTGTGGGTTTTGATCCGGTGGGTGCGGCGGGTCATCCGGGCGAGGTTGTCGACGGAGGTCTGCCCGGGTGGTCCGCCGTCCGGCATCGGTACGTAGGGGACGGTGTGGTCGAGGTCGCCGCGTCGGCTGATGTTGGTCGAGTAGGGGAAGCAGTCGGCGGGGGTCCGTAGCCGGACCGCGTCGGCCATCCGGTCCGGGATCTCGTAGCAGTCGACCGCGGGCAGCCCGGCGATGTCCAGGACCGGGCGCATGGTGACATCGCGATGCTGCAGCCAGTCCTGGACCTGGCCGAGCAGCACCGGCCCGATGTCTTCGATTCGGGCGACCCCGGCGCGGTCGGTCAGCGACTCGGCCGACAGGTGCAGATACAGGGTCACCGGGCCGAGGGTGAACGGCCGCCGGTCACAGACCGGCGCACTGCCGCCGTCGGCTGCCCTGTCTGCCTGCCCCGCGGCCGCGGCGGCTTGGCGGGTCTGCTCGGCGTGTCCAACCAAATCGAGGGCGGCCTGTGGGTCCGCCAACACCCCGAGCGCTTTGGCGCGGCGGGCGTCGGTGCCGTCGGCGTCCCCCAACACACCCAACGCGCCAGCGACGGTGTCCAGGGCGGCGTCCAACGCGGCGACATCGATAGCGGCTGCCTTCCCGAACACCGTGCCATGCCCCGAAACGGTCTCCCGGCCGACCCACACCCCGCGGCCATCGGCGGCCGCCTTCGCGTCGGCGGCGGCCTGGTCGGGGTCCGCGGTCAGCACCGCCGCGTCCAGGATCTTCTCCACCCGCCCATACGCCACGCTGGCGACCAGCGGGGTGACCTTCCGGTCGACTGCTGCGGCGGCGGCCTGGGACAGTCGGCGAGTCCGGCGGGCCACACCGCGGGCGACCCAGGTCTTCACCTCCCCGCCCTGCACCCGCCCCCACAGCAACGGCAGCCGGTGCCGCAGATCCAGGGCGTCGGCGATCAGCGACCCCGCCGCCGCCACCGACACCCCCAACACGACACCCAGCTCGGCCGGCGCGAACTCCGCCACCCCCGGCGTCCCCTCCCCGCCGGGCTGCGCCAGCAGCTCCCGACCCCGCCGCCGACCAGCGGCAGCCCCAGCCCCGGTCGAGGCGGCTGGGATCGTGGCCAGACAGTCCAGGACGCCGTGCAGGTCCGCCCAGTGCGCCGCCACCGCCAGCTGCCGGGCACCGGTCAGGTTCAGTTCCCGCTGCCCGGACCCGGCCACCGCCAGCGTCTCGTCCGCGTCCATCCCGGCCAGCACGTCGGCGGCATGGCGGGCCTCCACGGCTTCCAGCGCAGCACCGGCCTCGGCCATCTCCTGCGCGCTCGGCGGCCCGGTGGGCTCGCCGCCGCCGGGGTCGTCCGGGTCGTCGTACGGATCCACCATCTCGAACATGTGTTCGAGTCTATCAAGTGCCAGCGACAGTCTCAACCGCCAAACCGGTTGTCCACAAGGGCTAACTCCTGCGTTTTGCCGGCCGGAAACGATTGATGCTGTAGACCAGCAGCACCGCGGCGATGACACCTGACGCGATGATCGTGCTGCCGGTGGCCCACCCGCCGAATGGCAGGTCCGGCCCAAGCGGACCGACCGTCGGGATCGCCGGGTCGATGGCCCAGACAACTCCGACGGCGACAACGGCACATGCCCCGAGGGCGCTCATCAGGATGCGCGGGTACGACGAGACGCCCTGCCTGGCGACGTCGAAGGCCTTCTCCTTGACCGGCTCCACGCGGCGCTCAGCCCATGGGTACTCCTGAGAGAGCACAACGAGGCCGAGCAGCAGCAGGAGCAGGCCTGGTCCGGGCAGGATCAGTGCGGCCACCCCGGCCAGCACCAGCGTCCAACCGAGAATCGTGACCGCGGCCTTGCGTAACGGCATCGTCGCCCCTCACTCCGCCGGCTCAGTCGGGCGTGGCGGCAAGCCCAGGCTACCGATCCAGCTCCTCGGCAGATCAAAGGTCGCTCTGCCCTGACAGTCGTGGAACCAGTCGTGGAACCCGGCGCGACGGGGCATGATGGGGCCACGACTTTCGTGGCCCGGCTGGTCCCACAGGCAGACAGCCGGTTCCCTGTGGCAGAGGAGTGGGCATGTCGACGTACGTGCGGGACTTCAACGAGGGGAACGCTTCCCAGAAGGATCTGCTGGGTGGCAAGGGCGCCAACCTCGCCGAGATGACCAACATCGGGCTACCGGTTCCACCCGGTTTCACGATCACGACCGACGCATGCCGGGTCTACCTCGAGACGGGCACGGAGCCGCCTGAGCTCGCCGTGGAGATCGACGAGCACCTGGCCGCCCTCGAGAAGGAGATGGCGCGCACGCTCGGCCAGGCCGACGACCCACTGCTCGTGTCGGTGCGGTCAGGTGCGAAGTTCTCGATGCCGGGCATGATGGAGACGGTCCTCAACATCGGACTGAACGACGACTCGGTGGAGGGCCTCACCGCCATATCGGGCAACCCCCGTTT
>JBBSGI010000093.1:0-9856 GCA_038254365.1 Propionibacteriales bacterium | reverse complement strand
GGCCGTCCATGTGTCGCGAGTAGTTCTCGATGCCCGAGCAGGAGCCGACCTGGCGCATCATCTCGAGGTCGTAGGTGGTGCGCATCCACAGCCGCTGGGCCTCCAGCAGCTTGCCCTGCCGCTCGAGCTCGGCCAGCCGCTCGGCGAGCTCCTCCTCGATGCCGGCGATCGCGTGGTCCATCCGGCTGGGGCCGACGGTGTAGTGGGTCGCGGCGCCGACGTACAGCTCACCCTCGTCGGAGAGCACCTCGCCGGTGAGCGGGTGCAGCGTCATCAGTCGCTCGACCTGGTCGCCGAAGAACTCCACCCGGACGGCGAGCTCCTGGTAGACCGGGAAGATCTCCAGGGTGTCGCCGCGCACCCGGAACGTGCCTCGCGTCGCCGCCAGGTCGTTTCGCGAGTACTGCGCCTGCACCAGGGTCCGCAGCAGGGTGTCCCGGTCGCGCTCGTCGCCGACCTTGAGGTGGATCATCCGGTCGAGGTACTCCTGGGCGGAGCCCAGGCCGTAGATGCAGGACACCGTGGACACCACGATCACGTCGCGCCGCGTCAGCAGGCTCCAGGTGGCCGAGTGCCGCAGCCGCTCGACCTCCTCGTTGACCGAGGAGTCCTTCTCGATGTAGGTGTCGGTCTGCGGGACGTAGGCCTCGGGCTGGTAGTAGTCGTAGTAGGAGACGAAGTACTCGATCGCGTTGTCCGGGAACAGCTCGCGGAGCTCGTTGGCGAACTGGGCGGCCAGCGTCTTGTTGGGCAGCATCACCAGCGTCGGTCGCTGGACGCGTTCGACCAGCCATGCCACGCTCGCGGTCTTGCCGGTTCCGGTGGCTCCGAGCAGGACGGTGTCCTTGACGCCCGCCCGGATCCGTTGCTCCAGCTCGTCGATCGCCGCCGGCTGGTCCCCGGACGGGACGTAGTCGGACTTGACGATGAACGGCGCCACCGTGCGCTTGAGTTCGTCTACCACTCTCATGTCTTGAGGGTACGACGGCCTACCGACACGTGTTCCCCGGCGAGGTGGCGCCGCACGGTCGCGAAGCCCACGACGAGCACCACCACCGCCAGGGCCAGCCCCGCCGCCACGTCACTGGCCCAGTGGGTGCCCAGCAGCACCGTGGCCGTCCCGACCGCGAAGCCCGCGGCCAGCCCGGCCACCACGCCGACCTCGGAGGCGTCCAGTGGCGGCGACGCAGCAGATCGGGGTGACCCACGGAGCCGCCGCGAGGTCGCGACGATGTACCCCGCCGTGCCGAAGCACACGGCCGCGCTCACGGTGTGCCCCGAAGGGAAGTAGCCCGGGTAGCCGTCGAGGACCGGCACCCCTGGCCCTGGGCGGGCGGTTGCTGCCTTGATCGCCAGCACGGCGGCGGCGGCAACGAGACCGTTGCCGGCAGCAAGGACGAGCGGCCACCACCTCCCGGAGAAGAACGCCTGGTGCAGCGCGGCCACGCCCACCACGACGCCGGACAGCTCTGGGCTACCGAGGTCCGCCAGCACGGTCACCAGGGTCGACGCGACCGCCCCCACCCGTCCATAGAGCCAGTGGTCGACACCGACGACGCCCCCGCCGATGGACACCTGCCACGTCAGCAGGGACAGCACCGTGACGCTGGTGACGACGGCGACCCGCTCCCAGCCGCGCAGCCCCCGGTCCCGCAGCCACCCGCCCCTCATCGCGGCAGGTGGGTTCGCGGTGCCAACCGTGGGCCGTGCCGCGGGCCTCCCCGCATCCGGGTCGTCACCACGTGCTGAATGCGGTACCGGTGTGGCCGATCGGGCTCCAGGAGCTCCGCCAGCCGCTCGTCGTCGAACGCCGCGCCGGTCAGGGCATAGCCCACGTGAGCGGCCACGTGGTAGTCCCCGAAGCTCACCGCGTCGGCGTGGCCGTGGGCCCGCTGGCGCACCTCGGCGGCGGTCCAGGCGCCGATCCCGGGCAACGACCGCAGTCGGCGGTCGGCCTCCTCGGCGGGCAGGTCGACCGTACGCTCGAGGGACCGGGCCACCTTGGCCGCCCGCACGATGGCGGCGGACCGCTTGGAGTCGATCGAGCACCGCAGCCATTCCCAGGACGGCACCTGAGCGAGCACGGCCGCGCTCGGCAGGGCACGCATCCCGCGCGCCGACCCGGGGCCGGGCGCCGGTGTGCCGAAGCGCCTGAGCAGCAGCCGCCAGCCGAGCCAGGCCTCCATGCCGGTGACCTTCTGCTCGATCACCGCGGCGACCAGCGCCTCCAGGACGAGCCCGGTCCGGGTGACCCGCCAGTGCGGGTTGCGGCGCCAGGCCGCGCCCACCCGGGCGTCGCTAGGCTCGAAACCATCCAGGTCGTCCTCCGCGCCCAACAGGGCCGGTGCGGTCTCGAGGGCCCACTCCGCACCCGGTCCCCAGGCCTCCACGTCGACCTGCCCGAGCGGGGGGCGGGCCCGGATGCGGAGGGTGACCGGGCCTTGCGGCGTCGTCGCGGCCCGCCAGATGGTCCCGTCCGGGTCGCGCTGAAACGCGGGGTCGGCTCCCCCGCGGCGAACCACCCGCAGCACGTCGTACGGCTCGCACGGCCACCCGGGCCGCCAGACCCGCACCGCCGAGCCGCCAGCCGTCACCGCGTCAGGCTACCTGCCGGCCGGGTCGCCAACGTGCGGCCACCCGTGACCTTCGGGGCGTGCTGAGAGCATGTCCTCATGCTCCTGTACGACGTCGCAGCCGCCTCGGCCGCCCTCGGCGCCACCACCTCCCGGCTGGCCAAACGCGAGATCCTCGTCGACCTGCTGGGCCGCACTCCCCCCGACGACATCGAGGTCGTGGTGGCGTACCTGTCCGGCGAGCTGCGCCAGCGCCGTACCGGCGTCGGCTGGGCCACGCTCGGCACGCTCCCGGAGCCGGCGGACGCGGCGTCGCTCACGGTGGCCGAGGTCGACACCGACTTCGAGCACCTGAGCCGGCTCGCGGGATCCGGCTCGGTCGCGTCGCGGGCCGGCGCGGTCCGTCGGTTGTTCGCCCGGGCGACGGCCCCGGAGCAGCGGATGCTGCGGGGGCTGGTATCCGGAGACCTCCGGCAAGGGGCGCTCGATGCGGCCATGCTCGACGCACTCGCTGCGGCCTCCGGGGTGCCCTTGGCCGCGGTGCGTCGCGCGGCCATGCTTCGGGGTTCGACCGGGCCGGTCGCGGTCGCGGCCCTCACCGAAGGGGCTGTCGCGGTCGAGGCGTTCGGGCTGACCGTCGGGCAGCCGGTCCGGCCGATGCTCGCCGCCTCGGCGCCGGACGTCGACGCGGCGCTGGAGAAGGCTGGGCTCCCGGCGTCCCTGGACGTCAAGCTCGACGGCATCCGCATCCAGGTCCACCAGTCCGGTGCCGAGGTGCACATCTTCACCCGAAGTCTCGACGAGATCACCGCCCGACTGCCCGAGGTCTGCGCGGTCGCCCGGTCCCTGGCGCGGGAGTCGCTCATCCTCGACGGGGAGGTTATGACGCTGGACCACGACGGGCGGCCAAGGCCCTTCCAGGAGACCGCGTCGCGGACGGCCACCCTGGTCGGTCCCGACGCGGCGATGGCGGCGCCTGGCGTGCTGGCGCCCTTCTTCTTCGACGTCCTGCACGTCGACGGGGTCGACCTGATCGACCTGCCCCTCGCCGAACGGCTGCGGCGGCTCGACGAGGTGGTGCCGGCCGGCCACCGGATCGCTCGCCTCGCCACCGACGAGCCGCACGCGGCAAGGCGCTTCTTCGCCGAGGCGGTGTCGGCCGGCCAGGAGGGGGTGGTCGTCAAAGCGCTGGCGGCGCCGTACGACGCCGGGCGCCGGGGCTCAGCGTGGGTGAAGGTGAAGCCACGACACACCCTCGACCTCGTCGTGCTCGCGGTCGAGTGGGGCAGCGGCCGCCGGCAGGGCTGGCTGTCCAACATCCATCTCGGCGCCCGTGACCCGCAGACCGGCGGGTTCGTCATGCTCGGCAAGACGTTCAAGGGGATGACCGATGAGATGCTGGCGTGGCAGACCGGACGCTTCCTCGACCTCGAGGAGTCGCGGGCCGGTCACGTGGTGCGCCTGCGCCCAGTCCAGGTCGTCGAGATCGCCTTCGACGGTCTCCAACGGTCGACCCGCTACCCGGGCGGCCTGGCGCTCAGGTTCGCGCGGGTTGTGCGCTACCGCGGCGACAAGACCGCCGCCGAGGCAGACACCATCGAGACGGTGCGGGGGCTTGCGGCACCTAGCTGAAGATGCTCACGCCTCCGGGCCCGACGAGCAGGCCGACCACGATGAGCACGATGCCCCACAGCATCTGCTTCCGGAACAACGCCACGATTCCTGCGATGACCAAGATCACCGCAATGACCCAGAGGATGAAGTCCACGGTATTCCTTTCGGGGTACCCCTCAGGCACGGTGCCGAGGGAGCCGACCCGCCGAGCACGCTGACCCCGCGGGACGGTGTCTCCACGATGACAGGTACCCACCTTGTGGTCGTGACACACGCCGGAGATCGTGGCGCTCAGTGGGCGGCATCCTCGGTGGCGTGCTCGTCGACGATCGTCTGCGCCACCTGTCGCAGCTTGATGTTGCCGTCCTGGGACAGCCGCCGGAGCACTGAGAACGCCCGTACGGCGTCGATGTCGAACCGCTCCATGAGGATGCCCTGCGCCTGCCCGATCACGTGCCGGGTGTCGATCGCCCGACGCAGGTTCACCTCGTTGCTGGATGCCGCGAGGGCCACTGAGGCGTGGGACGCGAAGATCCGGGCGAGCGCGATGTCGTCGTCGTCGTAGGCCCGCGGCTCGCGGTGGTAGAGGTTCAGCGCCCCGAAGACCTCGCGACGCGTCTGCAGCCGCAGACCCAGCAGGCTGTTCAGGCCAAACTTGGCCGCCTCCGGGCCCCACCGGGGCCACCGGGGGTCGTTCGCCATGTCGAGGGTGAGGAAGTCGCCTTCCTCCTTGACCGCTTCGTAGCACGGGCCTTCCCCGAACTCGTACTGCAGCGCGTCGGCCTTCTCCACGTCGGGATGGGTCGCCGCCACCGTCTCAAGCTGCCCGCCGCCCTGGCGCAGGGTGATGCTCGAGAAGTCGCAGGCAAGCGTCTCCTGGGCCAGCAGCGCGACCTGCTCGAGGGTCTCGGCGTGGCAGGAGGCGTCCTCGAGCAGTAGAGCGATCTCGGCGAACATCGAGGACGACGGTCTGGACATTGCGGTCATTTCTCAGCGGGCGGTTGGCGTGGACGTGTCCGACGCTACACCCTCCCGACCGCGCAACGGCTCAGCGCGAGCGGCGGACCGCGGCGGAGGTCAGACCGCGACCTGCAGGTCCTCTCTGAGCTGGTCGAGCAGGCGCGCGAGCAGGCGCGACACGTGCATCTGGCTGACGCCGAGCGCCTCGCCGATCTCGGCCTGGGTCGCCTCGTTCTCGAAGCGCATCCGGAGGATCAGCTGGGCCCGCGGCTCGAGCCTGGCAAGCGACTCGCCGAGGCACAGACGCCACTCCAGGGAGTCGATGTCGTCGCCCGGGTCCGCCACCGTCTCGCCCAGGCTGGAGCTGCCCGGGTCGTAGACCGGGGCGTCAAGCGACAGGGAACGGCGACCCTGGCAGGCGGCGGCCGAGGCGCGCACGTCGTGGGTGCTCACGCCGAGCTCGGCTGCCACGTCGTCTGGGCGAGGCGTCCGGCCGAGCTCCTGGGCCAGGTCGGACTCCCGCTGTGAGATGACCAGCCGGAGGTCCTGGTAGCGACGCGGGGGCCGCACCATCCAGTCGTGGTCGCGGAACCAGCGTTTGATCTCTCCGCGGACGGTCGCGGTCGCATAGGCCGAGAACCGGTACGGCGAAAGCGGGTCGAAGCCGGCGACGGCCTTGGTCAGCGCCAGGTAGGCGACCTGGACCAAATCGTCCCACTCCACGCCCTTGGACCGGTATCGCGACGCTAGTGCCCGCGCGAGCGGCATGTTGATCTCGACGGCCTCGTCTCGCATCCGGTCCCGGGCGCGGACCGCCGTGGCCTCAGCGGCCTCGCGGAGGATGGTTTTCGTTCGCTCGTCCAGGTCTTGCAACGAGTCTGAGTGCGTTCGGTTTGCCAGGGGCACGGCGAACTCCGGTTCCAAGCGAGTTTCGCCGGCGCTCTGCTGGACCGGACGGTTTCTCTATGCTAACCCGAGAACGGCGAGGGGGCATCTCTCAGGCCGTCAGGGACGTCCACTCGTCCTCGAGCAGCGTCGACAGGTCGTCGACGACAAGGACCGCTCCGGCGGCCTTCAGCTCCGCCTCGTCGAACCCTCCGGTGCGGACCGTGATGCACGGCAGCCCGCTAGTCTGGGCGGCGGACACGTCGTACACGGTGTCCCCGACGACCGTGGCCGGTCCGCGGCCGATCCGCTCCCAACAGACCCCGAAGACGTCGGGGGCCGGCTTGGAGCTGTCCACGTCATCGCCCGTGACCACGGTCTCCAGCAAAGTCCGGACCCCGACCAGCTCAAGGGCCTCCTCGGTGCCGCTCCGGCTCCCCGACGAGGCCACGCACACCCGGTGCCCCTCAGCGCGCAGCTTCTCCAGCAGCGGCCGGGCCGCGGGGAAAGCCTGCACCTCATGGAAGAGCTTGTCGTACCCTGTCGACCAGTGCTCGCGCAGCACGTCGCCCATCTTCTCCTCGACGACGTCCCCGCAGAGGGCCGCAACCAGCCGGTCACCGCCCATGCCGACCGACCGGTGCACTTGCCACATCGGCACTTCCAGCCCGCACGCGCGAAACGCCCGGTGCCAGGCCATCGCATGGTGGTAGGTGGAGTCGACGAGTGTGCCGTCGACGTCGAAGATCAGTGTGCGGCGCCCGTCCGTCATGACGGTCCTGTACCCGCGATCCGAGACGTTACGCCGTTCGGCCGACAGCGGAATCCGGGCGGTCAGCCGGGCGGCGCGGATACAGTCGCCCCATGCGGATGCTGTTCATTGGCGGAACCCGGTTCGTGGGGCGGGCGATGGTGGAGGCGGCGCTCGGCCGCGGTCACCAGGTCACGGTGCTGCACCGGGGCAGAACTGCCGCAGACCAGCTGGTGGATGCGGAGCATCTGCTCGCGGATCGCGACCAGGACCTCTCGGTCCTTGCCGGCCGCGAGTTCGACGCCACCGTGGACGTCTGCGCCTACCTGCCCCGCCAGGTCGAGAGCCTGCACCGGGCGCTCGGCGACCGCGGCGGCCACCACGTCTACATCTCCACGATGTCGGTGTACGCCGACATGGACCAGCCCGGCCTCGACGAGGACGCGCCACTCGTGGAGCTCGACGACCCCACCGTCGACACGGTGACCAACGAGACGTACGGCGGCCTCAAGGTGCTGTGCGAACGCGCCGCCCGAGCGGCCTACGGGGAGGACCGCCTCACGATCGTGCGACCGACGTACGTCGTGGGTCCGCATGACTACACGTTCCGGTTCCCCTGGTGGGTGCGCCGGATCGCGGCCGGCGGCGAGGTGCTGGCCCCCGGGCCGCCGGCTTCACCGATGCAGGTGGTCGACGCCCGGGACCAGGGCGCCTGGACGGTCAAGCTCGCCGAGGAGGGCATCGCCGGCGTGTTCAACAGCATCGGCACCGGGCTGCCGTTCGGCTTCCAGGACATGCTCGACGCCACGGTCGCGGCCGTCGGACCGGCGGGCACCACGCTCACCTGGGTCGACGGTCACTGGCTGTCGGAGCAGGGCGTCACCGGGCAGCACCTGCCGCTATGGAACGAGGGCGAGGACGAGTGGACGCTGGCCGCCTCGAACGCCCGCGCCGTCGCCACCGGCCTGACGCCGCGCCCGCTGGACGAGACCGCCGCCGACACCTTGACCTGGATCCGGTCCAGCGACGCCGAACCGCCGGCCGGGTCCGGCCTGACCCCGGACCGCGAGGCGGAGCTGCTGTCTGCTTGGCGCGCGAGCGGCATCACCTGAGCGACGCCAGAACTTTATGTGTTCCCCGTGCATCGAAGGAGGTAACCAACCGCCCAAACAGAACAGGGGAACATCATGAAGATCCGCCTTGCCTTCCTTTCCGCCCTGGTGGCGACGACCGCCGCTGTCACCGGGACCGTCGCGCCCACGACCACCATGACGCTCCACGTCGTGACCTGTGCCGGCTGCCCTGTCCGCCTCACCCAGTCCCTGCCGGGCCACGACATCTGGCAGTCAGCCTCGAAGAAGGTGACGGGAGGGATCGTGACCTTCACGGTTCCGACGTACCGCACCCGCGGCCTCACCATCAGCGTGGCGCCGCGCTGGCAGACCTTGAACGCCGTGCCGCTCGTGGCGTTCCAATACGCGCACACGACCATCGGCCAGGTGATCCCGAACGCCGTCGCCGCGGAGAAGCGGCTGGGGAGGCCCTGCTGGGCCGGCACCCAGGCGGGCGCCGTCTCGATGATCATCAGGGTCGTCAAGTACCCGCACCGCTCCCTCTCCGGTGACCCCGGCTATGCGATCCGCGTCTGGTCCCGGGTGACCCGGGAGTCGATGCGGCCCTACCTGGCCACCTACCGGGGCACCGTGGCCAGCCAAGCAGTCGTGACCTGTCACGCCTGACCCGAGGGCAGACCTACCGGCTCCACCGCGCAGCGGCTCTTCGCCGGGGACGACCTCATCCTCGACGGGAGCACTCCTGGCGGCCGGCAGCGAATCCTTCGTGACGACTTCTCCACCGACCGGCTGCTGCCCGTAAACCTGCGGGTGCCAGCGGGAGACGCCATGCTTGAGGACGTGTCGGCAAGAGGCCGCTACCTGGTCGCCAGCTATCTGACGGGAAGTGATTCCTGCACCGCTGTCTTCGACCTCGCGGGCTCCCCCCGACGGCTGTGGTCCAGCTGTGCGTACGGGCCGGCCGACGGTACGTCGATCGACCCGAGCGAGCACCGGCTGATAGTGGTCCCCGCGTCCTGGGACGGACAGCGGCCCTTCCGCCTCACGATCCTGGACCTCAGGACGGGACGGCGGGTAGGAGAGGTGCCCGCAACCGCCTTCTGGCAGGACTCGACCTGGGTCGACCCAACCCACCTGCTGATGGAGAGCGCCACCGATGACACGCACTCCGCCTTCACGATCCGCGAGTGCGCTGTCACCGACGGGGCGGCGTGCCACTACCTCCCCGGCGCGTCGGCGGCCCATCCTGCCGCCGATGCTGCGGCCGGGACGACGTACTGACGCGCGATCTCAGGGCTGGATCATCAGCAGTGGACGGACATAGGCCCGCGCCTTGTGGATCCGGGACTTGACCGTTCCAGCGGGACATCGAGCACGGTGGCGATGTCGGCGAAGTCGAGCTGGGCGATGTCGCGCAACACGAGCGGTTTCACCAGGTCGGGCTGGCTGGTCTCCAGTGCCTCCAGGGCTTCGAGGAGGTCGAGCCGCTGCCGGCGATCACGCTCGTGGTGCGGGGGTCTGCCGCGGTCGGGAGGTCTCCGACCAGATGTTCGGCGGCCCGACGCTTGAGCGAACGGTAGGTCTGGCGGGCCGAGTTGCCGGCGACCGTGTACAGCCAGGTGGTGAACTTGCTGGTGCCCTGGAAGTGTCGACCTTCCGCGCCACCTGCAGCAGGGCGTCCTGGCAGGCTTCCTCGGCGTCCTGGCGGCAGGGCAGCATCCGCGCACACAAGGGCGCATGACCAAGCGGATCGATGTCGGTCAGCAGCAGGCGCAGCGCCTCTTCGTCGCCCGCGGCCGCCCGGCCGGCGAGGGCGTCGAGCGTGAGGTCGCCCGGCGGGGTGGCTGACACGGCATCCTCCTGACACGAAGATTCCCTTTCGTGGCAGGGGCTTGAGCCGTTACCCGACGCGGTCGAGAGTGACTTCGTAGCCCATCGCTTCGAGCTGGTGGAGGGCACGGTTCTTGGCGCGTTCGGGGTGGAGTCGGCTGAAGTAGTCG
>JBBSGI010000092.1:0-10151 GCA_038254365.1 Propionibacteriales bacterium | reverse complement strand
GGCGGACTCGGCCACCGCCACCGGCATCTCGAGCTACTTCGAGTCGACCGAGTTCGGCGTTCCGCGCGCGGACAACCCGGTCAACCCCCGCTACGGCTGGCTGGGCGCCAAGGAGCGCTCCGCCGACGCCCTCGGCGGGCTGATGCTGATGGGGGTGCGGCTCTACGACCCGGCCACCGGCCGGTTCCTGTCCGTCGACCCGGTGCCGGGCGGGAGTGCGAACGACTACGACTACGCCAACCAGGACCCGGTGAACGGGTTCGACCTGGACGGGCGCTGGCCGCACTGGCGGCGACATCGCTTCCACCTGCCGGATCTGTCTCGCCCATTCGGGTACGTGGGGCAGCACACGTACTGGTCAACCGGAATATGTGTCGTCTACTGTGCCGGTTTTGGCGGAGGTGACGGTAAGTTCTCTGTCTATCGAGGAGGTTGGGGCCTAGGTCTGAAGGGGGGCGGGGTTAGCTACAGTCGCACGCGAATCTCGCGGTTGGGCAGTACCAGTCGGGGATGGTCTGCAGCGCTTGGACTCGGGTATGGCCGGTCTTATTCGGGGCATAGCCGCATACACAGCCTTACGGCAGGCGTAGGCTTCTCCTTTGGCAGGAGCCACTCATACTCACCAGGATTACCGTCTGTTCTTCGCAAACTGATGAGACTGGAGGATTGAGGGCGGTGCAAGGTGATCCGCTGAGTCCGGCGGGCGAGTTACTCTTCGGAGTTGCCTTCGTCGTATCCGGTGTCTTGCTTCTCAAGCTTTTTAGCATAACTCCAGAAAGAGTCGACTCAGGCCTGTATGCACTCTTGCGCAGAAGACTGCCAGAGGCGCTGGTCCGCTCGCAGTGGGATCTGTACAGGCTCGCCGGTGTCCTGCTGTTATTGGTAGGAATCGGGGTGACTATCCTGGGACTCCTGTCATTGATTCCGTAGCAGGGGCGGCCGTGTTCGGCAGCTCCACTGGCTGCACCAGCCGGTCCGACGGCTACGACGCCGACTCCAACCGGACAGCCTGGCCAGCTATCCGGCCGAGGCCGACGGCGCGTGCTCGACGGCCACCCCCACCCACTCCTACGACGCGGCCGACCGGAGCACCGACCCCCGCTACTCCTACACGCCTTCGGGGCCAGCACCACGGCCGGCGCCGGACGCCCGCGGTGCCGCCCTGTCGATCGGCTACTACGCCAACGATCTCGTGCAGTCCCAGGCCTCGGCCCGGCGTCACCAGGACCTGGACGCTGGACCCGGCCCGGCAGCTGCGGACGCCCACCGACTCGGTCAGCGGATTTCCGCCACCAACCACTACGGCGACGCCGGCGACTCGCCGAGCTGAATCGCGGTCTCCGACGGTCCTGGACCCGCAACCTGGCCGGCCCCGACGGCAACCTGGCCGCGATCGTGTCCTCGACCAGGACCGTGGACCTGCAGCTGAGCAACCTGCCCCGCTCGTGGATCACACTGCCCTTCAAGGCGACGTCGATCGCAGGCAGGCATCGATCAGCTGTACAAACGGCATGATCACCCGCGGCTGCGTGCCGGCTCGCGCCGGCGCCTGTGGTGGCAGCGCCACCTATCCTCGGTCAGGTACTTCCTCACCGGGGCCCGTGGTGTGCCCCCCGTTCGGTGGAGTCGGATTGTTGGACTCTGGGTCCTCGCAAATGAGGAGGACGCGTGGGACGGCGTGGCTATCCGGCGGGGTTCCGCCGCAAGGTGCTCGACCTCGTCGAATCCGGACGGCCGGTCGCCGAGGTCGCCGAGACGCTCGGGATCAGCGACCAGACGATCTACTTCTGGCGGGACCGCATCGACCGCGGGTTTGAACCGGGCCTAACGAGCCCGGAGCGGGCAGAGCTCGCGGCGGCGAAGAAGCGGATCGCCGAGCTGGAGACCGAGCTGGCAGTGCATCGGCGGGCGACGGAGCTGCTCGGCAAGGTGGTGCGCCCAAAAGGCGGTTCGAGGCCGTCGCGGTGATGGCTGACGAGCGGTTACCGGTGCAGGTCGCCACCCGCGTGCTCGCCGTCTCCCAGTCGGGCTACTACGCCTGGAAGGCCCGCGCGCCGTCGGCTCGGGCCATTCGGCACGTGTGGCTCACCGACCTGATCCGCTCGGTTCACGCGACATCCCGCAGCACCTACGGCGCCCGGCGGGTGCACGCCGAACTCACCCTCGGCAAGGAGCTCGTCGTCGGGCACGGCACGGTCGAGCTGCTGATGCGCCGCGCCGGCATCCAGGGCGTGACCGGACGGCCAAAGTGGCAGCGGATCAAGCCAGACAGCATCGCCGGCGACCTGGTCGACCGCGCCCTCAGGCGGGAGGCGCCGAACCAGCTGTGGGTCACCGACATCACCGAGCACCCAACCCGGGAGGGCAAGGTGTACTGCGCGGTCGTCCTCGACACGTACTCCCGGCGGGTCGTTGGCTGGTCCATCGACTCCTGCCCGACGGCGGCGCTGGTCACCAACGCGCTCGGGATGGCGATGGACAGCCGTCGACCGGTTGAGTCCGGTCAGTACACCTCGATCCGGTTCACCAAGCACCTGGCTGGAGGGGATCAGCCCCTCGATCGGTCGGTCGGCGATGCTTATGACAATGCGCTGATGGAGACCGTGATCGGCTTGTACAAGAACGAGTGCATCCGCACCACGGTCTGCCACCACGGCCCCTACAGGACCATCGCCGACGTCGAGTACGCCACCGCCGGATGGGTCGACTGGTACAACGACCGCCGCCTGCACGGGTCGCTGAGCATGGTTCCCCCGGACGAGCAGACCGCTCGGCGGCGAGATGCACGTCCAGGCTCAGGTGGCGGAGGGTTGCGGTGCCGGGCCCCGCTCCATGAGCGTGCGAATGATGTCGCTGGTCGAACGGCCTGCCACCTCGTCCCACACCTCCTCGATGGCCTGCAAGTCCCGTTGGTGTTCCCGAGGCGCTCGCTCCGCGAGCTCGGCGACCAAGGCCGGCGCCCGGTCCGCCACCGACGGATCGAGCACCTTGTCCTCATCCTCGACCTGTGACCCGGCAGCCTCGAGGAGTTCGGCTGCCTGACCGGCGAGTCGGTCGTCTGCGAGGATCACCCCAACCAGGGAGGTCTGCACCCGTTCGAAGAGCGCAATCCAGGACCGGCCGTGCACTGCCGTCGCGAGCGTGTCGTCCCGCACCCTGCGCAGCCGCTCGACCTCGTCGTCGCGCTCCAGCAGCCGAATACCGATGAGTTCGATCGCGCAGATGCACTGCTGGACCAGGGCGATCACCCCGGACTCTGCCTCCTCCTTGATCGGCTCCGGGTCGGCCGGGTGAAACGACTCGTCGGCGCTGCCTTGCCACGGGCCGGTCTCGAAGGTGTACCCGTAGGTGCGCCGAAGTGACGGGTTCGCAATGTGCCGGCTGTAGACGTAGTCGCCGTGCGTCCCGGTCGTCGCGTACAGACCGATGCCCGGCTGGGCGGTGTAGGTGTGGCCGCGCACGGCGGCGATCGCCGTCACGACCCTGCCCGCGACCGTCTGGAAGCGTTGCAGGTCGCGGGGGTGCATGTACTCGGCGTAGGTCGAGTCGCTGATCGGCAGGCAGGTCGCGGCCGGCAGGGTGGTGAACCGCTTGGAGGGGTCCGTTGTCTGGGTCGGGGCGTGGCCCCAGGGGTAGAGCACGAGCTCTGAGTAGGAGTGCACGTCAACGAAGCAGTCGATGCGGCGCGTGTCCAGCAGGTGTTTGACGTTGCGGGTCTCCGGCTCGGAGAAGACCGACGGGCCGCAGTAGACCTGGGAGCACGGGGAGCAGGAGATCTGGCCCTCGGTGACGCCCCACAGGAGGTCGAGGTTGCGGTTGAGGTCGACCCCATCGCAGGACGTGCCGGGGTTGTCCCGGCGGTTTTTGCGCCACATGCCGTCCGCGGTGATCACGTGCTCGCGGCCGTCGGGGTTGCTGCATGGCAGCAGATACAGATCCATCGTCTCGAGGATCGTCTTGATCTCGTTCGCCGGCCATCGGCGTCCGCCCAGCACGATGTCGCTGCCGTTGCGGTAGCTCACGACCAGGTCGACCGCGAGCTCGACGAGCATGTCCGGGTTCATTAGCTCGCGGGCGTGGGTCCCTCCGACGAGGAGCACGCCGCGGCGGTTCTCGCCCCGCCCGGCCCGCACCCGAAGCGCGTACACCGGCCGGCCCCGCACCGAGGGCTCGGGCAGTTGGATCCGGGTGCACATCGACGGGAAGAAGGAGGCAAGGATGGCCTGCAGGAAGTCCAGCTGGGCGACCGTGCGGTACATCAGGGGCCTCCTTCCGCCTCACGCTGCAAGCCCGCTAGTCGCCGGTCAAGCCAGCCGCGGGCGCTGTCGTCGTCGACCAACAGCCGCGAGTCCAGCGGTTGAATCGGGACGGCTCGGTGCAGCCGGACCTCGACCCCGGCGGCCACCAAGGCGTGGATCTGCTGCGGCTCGATCAGGACTCGAATGCGTCCCTTGGGGTCGGGCACCCGGTCTAGGTCGAGGTCAGCTGCTCGTGACGCGTCAAGCCGGCCGGCCGTTCCGGGGTGCAGTGTCGCCTCATAGCGGATCGGTTGGCCCTCGGGTGTACCAGACCTAGTGGCACGATCGTCGGATTCACCAACTGCGGCCATATCCATCACCCGCCAGAGGGAGCAGGGACAACGTCCACCGTGGATGCAAAGCGCCGTCCGGCCAAGCATGCGCGCAGGTTTCGGCCAGCACAAGTGCCTCCTCTAGGCGGAGCGTGAGCTGCCGGAACAGGCGTGAACGGCCTGCACAAAACGCCTGCTGCATCGTCGAATTACCTCGGCTTCCCCAAGGAAGGGTGACTGGTCTGCGGCGAACTGCACTCCACCGGGTGGCCCGTAGAGCCGGCATGGGCACCAACACCCTGGGCAGCGCCGCGACTTACTTGCCTTTGAGGCGGTGAGGGCCCAGCCCTATCGAACCGGCAGCAGGACCCTGGCGTCGGGGACGGCTGCTGCCCTACTTCTCGATGATCGGTGCGTTCGGCGCGTGGCGTTTACGTCGGCGATGCCTTCGTTGGCTCCAGCCTCCGGTTATAGCCCTGGCCGGAGTCGGCGATGATGTCGCCGCCGTTACCGCCGATGAGGCGCCAGCGGTACTCGCCGGGGGTCCGTGTCCTCGTACACCTCGAATCGAGGGGCCGGGTCAGCCATGATCCTTCTCCTGCCTCCGGGAAGGGCACCCGGTTCGTAGAGTTGCGGCATTGCCAGCCGATTCGCGAGGGCCTGCGTCGCCTGCCCGGGGGCTAACGGCTGGGCAGCCAACCTTGACGACCTCACTGGCTGAGAGTCAAGTGCTATCAATAACCAATTCTGGGGGGCCGGCTGATGGCTGACGCTCATGCGAGGTGGGTGAGTCCATGGGGTGGTGTAGCTCAGCGGTGACTCACCACCCTCGGCTAGCGGGCTGACCCCCGAAACAATCGAGTGCCCGGCTGCGGACTCACGGCCGGGCCACCGGTGATGGTCACCTCTCGCAGACCACCCCGTCCCGTCCGCGTCGTACTCCGGGTCGGAGCCGCGGTAGTACCAGGGCGGCCACCGGGAAACCGGGGTCATCGCAGAGCCGGTCGAGCAGCAATCTATGCCTCAGTCGCCCGTTGATCCAGATCTCCTCGATCGTGGGGTCGTCGAGGTGTCGCTGCAGCGGACCAAATCCGGCGACCGCGTCGAAGACGGTGCGGGCGGCGTACCCGACATCGGGGAGCGGCGGGAGCGAGCTCGTGAGTGTGCGCTCGTCGTAGTCGGTAATCACATCGTCGACGAGCCGGCGTACGGCGGCGGCATCGGTGGCCGGATCGAGACCGCGGCGGCGTACCAGCTCGCGGACCTCGTCCTCGACGACGGTGATGGCGTTCACGGGCGTGCGTCTCGCTTCAAGCAGGCGCCCGGCGGGGAGGCTGTCCCGCCAGTGCGGGGGCACACGCTAGTGACGGTCCATCAAGTCGGCAAGACCTGCTCTTTACCGCCTGTGGACAGCGCCGCCACCCGGCGCCGGATGCCGCTCCGGTGTGACCCGCCCGCCGCCTCCTAGCACCGTCAAGCGAGACAGAGTGCGGTGTGCAGCTGGGCGCAGCCCTCCTCCACTGCGAGGATCCCCTGACGCCCACCCAGCCAGCCAGCCGCCGAGCAGGAGTCCGACATGAATGAGCAGCCGACTTCCCGGCCTCCGCAGCCGCGTCCACCGGTGCCGCCGTTCACGGAGGAGACTGCCCGCGCCAAAGTGCGGGCCGCCGAGGAGGCCTGGAACGCAAAAGACCCCGACCGGGTCGCGCTCGCGTACACGGAGGACTCCGAGTGGCGCAACCGCGAGGAGATCTTCGCCGGCCGAGACGCCATCAAGGCGTTTCTGGTCCGCAAGTGGACACGCGAACTGGACTACCGGCTGAGCAAAGAGCTGTGGGCTTACACCGGCAACCGGATCGCGGTTCGCTTCGAGTATGAGTCCCACGACCCCGACGGGCAGTGGTGGCGCAGCTACGGCAACGAGATGTGGGAGTTCGACGAGCACGGCTATATGCGCCGCCGTTACGCCTCGATCAATGACAGCCCCATCGCGGAGGCCGACCGCCGGCTCCGCTGAGCCCTGCCCCCGTCGGCCAGTCGGCTTGGTACGGACGAGGCTGGTGCAGTAGCGAAACCGGGTGGCGTCGTACTCGACGACCTTCCGGATGCGGGAGCATGCCGGCATGATGGACATCAACGTGGCGCGTGACCCCGTGGTCGTTCGGCACCAGACGACCGACGGAGTGCCCCTCGGCTCGTCGGGGCGTGCCCGGCTCAAGCTCTACAACCAGCCGCCCGACGAGACGGGCTATGCCCTCATCGAGGGCAGCCATCAAGCCGGCGAGCCACGCATTCGTGACCATGTCCACGCCCGGCACGAGGAGACGTTCCTCGTGCTGGAGGGCGAGTACCGGATTCGCCTCGGTAACGAGATCGTCGTCGCCAGCGGGGGGGACTACATCTTCGTCCCGCGCGGCACCCCGCACACCTACCGCAACGTCGGACCTGAAACGGCCAGGATGCTCGACATCATGAGCCCCGCCGACGGGGTCGAACTCCTCGTTGAGCTTGGAGCGCTCGCGGGGGCAACCGTCGGCGAGGAGGTCCTGACCGAGGTGCACGCTCGGCATTTCGCAGTTCTCGTGAACCCGCTCACAGGCTGGTAGGTCGCCGGGCGCCCGATCAGAGATATGTCCAGGCGTCATCGGTGGGCCGGTAACCCAGTTCGGCGGCGGTGTCGGCGAGGTCAGCGATCCGGTAGCGGTTGGCGGAGACCCCATTGGCCACCACGAAGCTGATCCCGTCAGCTTCCACCGCGGCCCGAAACAGCTCGGCGCAGTCGCGCGGGCTCAGCCACGAAGCGAGGTCGCGAGCCGTGACGTCGCTTCCGGTCGGTGGCCGGGAGGCGAAGTAGCCGATCCGCAGCGCCACCACCGAGGTCGACGAGGTCGACGCTACCCAGGCGCCGAGCGCCTCGGCCCAGGCCTTGGTGGCGCCGTACAGATTGGCTGGTCGCGGTGCGTCACTGGCACGCACCTGAGTCCCGGCCGGATAACCCGATACGGCCTGCAGACTGCTGGCGAGTACCAGGCGGCGTACGCCGCTGTCCACAGCGGCCCGGGCTACCTGGTAGGCACCGACCACATTGGCCGGGAGCAGTGCCTCCCAGGGCGTCTCGGGGTCGGCGATCGCTGCCAGATGCAGGACAGCGTCCGCACCGGCGAAGGCCGCGCGGCAGGCGTCTCCGTCGCTGACGTCCAGCACCCGGGATGTACCTGGCGTTCGGTCGGTCAGGACCAGGTCCCAGCGAGTGGCGAGCAACGGCGCGACCGCCCTGCCGATTGAGCCAGCGGCCCCCGTCACGACCACGCGGGAAGCTCCGGTCACGAGGCACGACCGTAGCGGTCAGGCATCGGCGGACTTCCGAGGCTGACCTCCGCTTTCGGGAGCGAGCCGCGCGGGGGATCCTTGGCAGCACGCCGGTGGGCG
The DNA here is from genome assembly GCA_038254365.1 of Propionibacteriales bacterium. GTDB lineage: Bacteria > Actinomycetota > Actinomycetes > Propionibacteriales > Nocardioidaceae > JAWWPG01. The sequence goes on along the minus strand of JBBSGI010000092.1, from coordinate 2,152 downwards.
GCGGATGGACAACTTCCGAAGGGCTGGCATGGAGATCCGGTACTTGGGACCTGACCGACTCGCCGTCTCCGCGATCGGTCTGGGCTGCATGGGGATGAGCGACTTCTACGGCGCCGGCGACGAGGCCGAGTCCGTGACGGTCAGCCAGCGCGCGCGGGACGAGGGCTGCACGTTTCTCGACACCGCCGACATGTACGGGCCGTTCACCAACGAGGTGCTCGTGGGCAAGGCCATCGCCGGCCGGCGGGACGAGGTGGTGGTGGCGACGAAGTTCGGCAACGAGCGCCGTGTCGACGGTTCCTGGGTCGGCGTGAACGGCCGACCGGACTACGTCCGCGCGGCATGCGACGCCACTGCAGCGCTTGGGGGTCGACCACATCGACCTCTACTACCAGCACCGGGTCGACACCACGGTCGCGATCGAGGACACCGTGGGGGCGATGGCGGAGCTGGTCGCCGCCGGGAAGGTGCGCCATCTCGGGTTGTCGGAGGCAGCGCCGACCACGATCCGACGGGCCCACGCCACTTCTCCGATCACCGCCCTGCAGACCGAGTACAGCCTGTGGACACGGGATCCTGAGGCGGAGATCCTCTCCACGGTCCGCGAGCTCGGCATCGGTTTCGTCGCCTACAGCCCGCTCGGCCGCGGCTTCCTGACCGGCCGGTTCACTCGACCGGAGGATCTGCCCGAAGACGACACCCGCCGCCGGCATCCGCGCTTCCAAGGGCAGAACTTCCAGCGCAACCTCGACGTGGTCACCCGGGTGCGAGAGATGGCCCAACGGAAAGGGTGTACGCCGAGCCAGCTCGCGATCGCCTGGCTGCTCGCCCAGGGCGACGACGTGGTGCCCATTCCGGGCACCAAGCGACTTCGCTACCTGGTGGACAACCTCGGCGCAGTAGACGTGACGCTGACCCCTGACGAGTTGGCCGACATCGACCGGGTCGCTCCGAAGGGATTCGCAGTCGGCGATCGATACGCGGACATGTCGACGGTGAACCGTTGACCTGAACATCGGCCCGCTGACTCGGCCGCGGGAATGCGATCGGCAGTGTCGGGACTCTGGAACTTGACCGTTCGACTAACGGCACTCCTTGCCCACGGGGCACCGGTACGCAGAGAATCCATGTCGAGGAGACACTCATGGCGGAGAGCCCGTGGCCCACGATCCATGCCGAAAGGGCCGCGCTCGCCCGCGATCTGGTCGGCCTGACCCCAGAGCAGTGGGAGGCCCCTTCGCTGTGCAGCAGGTGGACCGTGCATCAGGTCCTGGCGCACCAGGTGGCCACCGCAAAGATGACGCCAGGCAGGTTCTTCGTGAAGTTCGCCGGCTCGAGGTTCAACTTCGCGAAGTTCGCCGACAAGGAGATCGCCCGGGAGGCAGCCAGCGGCCCGGCGGCGACGCTCGCGGCGTTTCGACAGGTCGAGACTTCGACGAAGGCCCCGCCCGGGCCGAAGGACAGCTGGCTTGGCGAGGCGCTCGTGCACGCCGAGGACATCCGACGGCCGCTGGGCATCGGCCACGACTATCCGCTGGCGTGGGTGACCCGGGCGATCGAGTTCTACGCCAAGAGCAACGCGATCATCGGTGGAAAGAAGCGGGTGGCGGGCCTGACGCTGACGGCCACCGACACCGACTGGTCCCGCGGCGCCGGGCCGATGGTCGAGGGTCCGGCCATGGCGCTTCTCCTCGCGACCTGCGGGCGCACGCTCGCCCTCGACGATCTCACCGGTCCCGGCGTACAGACCTTGGCCGCGCGCTGACGGACACGGTTCCGCTGAGCCGCTGGCAGCTTCGAAGCGCTAGTTGACGTCGTTGCGAACCTGACCGCAGAGAGCATGAACGTGGCTGCTTCGCGGCCACATCGCAGGGTTCAGCCGCGGCTTCGCGGCACCGGCCGCGTGTTCGGGCACCGTTCGTTCCGGGTTGGCCGGCCGGCCCCATCCAGGCCATCACCCTTGGGTTCCCTGGCGCCACCGACCCGTCACGCCGAGCAGAGGGATAGCCATTGACCTGTACCCCGCTCCTCGGTCCGGGTTCTTTGAGAGTCTGATGCCCACGATGGGCAGGAGGGCTCTGATTGATCATGACCGGACGGCGCCATCACACACCGGAGCAGGTTGTTCGCAAGCTGCGCGAGGCCGAGTTGC
>JBBSGI010000091.1:0-10267 GCA_038254365.1 Propionibacteriales bacterium | reverse complement strand
GCATGTCGCCACTGCAGATCACGTGCGCCGAGCACGTCACGGCACAGGGCCACTGGGGCCGGTGCTGCGGGAGACATGCGCGACTACATCCACTGGGCGAACGTGAGTGCCCTGTGCGAGTTCCTGCCCCTTCCCGACGACCGGGTCACCTTGGCGAAGGAGAAGGACCGATATGGCTTGCCGGTGGCGCGGTTCAGCTACAGCCAGTGCGACAACGACTGCCGGCTGCTGCGGGCGGCGACGCAGGTGATGGAGGAGATCCTGACCGCCGCCGGTGCGACGGAGACCATCACCATCAAGCAAAACGCACATCTGGTCGGCGGCTGCCGCACGAGCGCGGACGAGCGATCGGGCGTCGTCGACGGCTGGCAACGCAGCTGGGCGGTGCCGAACCTCCTAGTGACGGACGGCAGCGTGCTGCCGACCCAAGGCTCAGCGAACCCCGCGCTTACCATCATGTCCTTGGCCGCCCGGGTGGCCGACCACCTCGTCGCCGGTGCACGCAAGGAAATCGGCGCGCCGGACCGGGCGGCGGCCCGATGACGTCGGCCGCGGTACCGGTCGAGTCCCTCGACGTGGCGGTCTACACGGTGCCGACCGACGCACCGGAGGCCGACGGCACGCTGGCGTGGAGTTCGACCACGCTCGTCGTCGCCTCGCCGGTCGCCGCCGGTCATCGCGGCCTCGGGTGGAGCTATACCGGTGCCGCCGCCAAGACACTGATCGACGACACGCTCAGCGCGGTTGTCCTGGGCCGTTGCGCCCTGGACGTCCCCGGGACGTCCGAGGCGATGGTGCGGCAGGTACGCAACCTGGGCCGACCGGGACTGGCTGCGACCGCGATCTCGGCGGTGGACATCGCCCTGTGGGACCTCAAGGCCAAGCTCCTCGACCTGCCGCTCTCCCAGCTGCTCGGAAGGGTCCATGCCCAGGTCCCCATCTACGGCAGCGGGGGCTTCACGTCGTACGACGAGCGGCAGACCCGCGACCAGCTCGCGCACTGGGTGCACGAACTCGCCATTCCACGAGTGAAGATCAAGATTGGCGAGTCCTGGGGTTCACGGGAGCGGCGCGACGTCTTCCGGATCGCGTTGGCGCGGGAGGTCATCGGGCCCGACACCGAGCTCTTCGTCGACGCCAACGGCGGCTACACGGTCGGTCAGGCCGTCCGGATGGCTGACCGGTTCTCCGCGTACGACGTGCACTGGTTCGAGGAGCCGGTGTCCTCCGACGACCTGGGCGGACTCGCGGAGATTCGCCGCCAGGTGCATCCTGACGTGGCCGCGGGCGAGTACGGCTACGACCTCGTCTACTTTGCCCGCATGGTCGACGCCGGCGCCGTGGACTGCCTGCAGGTGGACATGACCCGGTGCGGGGGCGTGACCGAGTTTCTCCGGGCAGCGGCAGTGGCCGCCGCCCGGAACCTGCAGGTCTCGGCCCACTGCGCACCCAACCTGCATGCACATCCCGCGTCCAGCGTGCCCAACCTGCGCCACGTCGAGTACTTCCACGACCACGTCCGGATCGAGGAGATGCTGTTCAGCGGAGCGCTCTCGCCGCAAGGTGGGGTGCTCGTGCCCGATGACGGGCGTCCCGGCCTCGGCCTGGAACTGCGCACCAGGGAGGCGGAGCCTTACCGGGTGGCCTAACGCGTTTCCCTGCGTCAGGCGCCGTCGAGGCCCTCGGTGAGGTGGTCGAGGAACGGCGCCAGACGACGCAGCTCCTCTAGATGCAGGGCGGTGAGTTCAGCAATTCGCTGCATCCCGAGCGGTGTCAGGCCAAGACGAACGACCCGAGCGTCCTCGTCATCTCGACGGCGCTCGACCAGTCCCGCGGTCACCGCACGGTCGATGAGCTCCACGGCACTGTGGTGCCGTAGGAGCAGGTAGTGGGCCACCTGCCCGACGGTCGGCCCGCGTTTGTCGTCGTGTGCGCGCACAGCCAGCAGAAGCTGGTGCTGCGCATGGGTAAGTCCCGCCGCCCTCGCCTGGTCCTCGCTCCACCGGTTGAACCGGCGGAGTGCCACCCGGAAGGCGAGCAGATCCCGGCACTGACGCTCAGTCAGCCGCGGCATCGACGACGCTCATGTCGGGGTGCTTCCTTCGTGCGGCGCTGGCCCCGAGGGGTGAGCGCGAGAGTATGTCGTGTGCCGATAATACTGGAAGCGACGACGACAGGCACGGCTTGCGAGCCTCCGCATCATTCCATGATCACACGCGGATGGATGCCGAGTGCGGTGAAGATGGTCGCGGTGGCCTGGCGAAGATCGCGAAGTCGCAGGTGCGGTAAGCCAACCTGCGCCGGAGGCTCTCTCACTCGCGACTCACGTCGCGCACAGTCAGATCGGAGTGACGATGAAACGCTGACTCCCACGTCCTGCCAACGCTAACCTGCGAGGCGTCGGGCGCTCTCGAAATGGCGTTGTTCAGCTAGGACGGGACTGTGTGTGCCTGAGCCTCCTGTCGGGCTAGCCCCAATACCGTTCAGTTAGCGCTCCCTAACTGAACGGTATTGGGGTTAGCGCCCTTCCCGCGGACCCGTAGGACACGGTGGCCGTGCTCTTCACGAAATCCCCGATGCTGGCGAGCGCCACCGCTGAGCGGCCCCAGCACGGCCTCACCCTGGCCCCAGCGGCTGCGGCGGGCATCTCTGGCAGGGCCATTACGGCAGGTCAGACGGGGTGGGCCGCCTGGGGATCGAACCCAGAACCCGCGGATTAAAAGCGGCGACGGCCGAGGTTCGGCGACGACGAAACGCTCGTCTGTGAGCAACGATTCGCCATCGCCCCCGAGTGGATCATGGATGCATCGGTCAGCGATTGCGCGTTCCGGTGTACTCGGTGCTTCTGCGCTATGGCGATCGACCGGACAACGCATGCCCGGACGGCCGCTGCTTGCGGCCCGGCTGCGCAAGGCTCGACCGGCACCGTCGACAGGGCGCTTAGCTACTTCGACCTGAAGAAGTCGTAGCCGTTTCCCATGTGCGCAAGGGCTTCGGTCGGCGCGCCGCCTCCCTCGCGGACTCCGGTGGCGAGATCATGTTGCCAGTGGTCGGTGATGGAGCGCTGGGAGTGGCGGATGCTGAGGACGCGGGCGGCACAGATGAGTTTATGGGAGGCGGTGTTGCCGGCGTAGGTGTTGCGGCTACCGCCGGAGCTTGCCCGGGTGGATGCGCTGCTGGACGATCCGGTGTTCTTCGCGCCGTTCGTGCCGTTCTTCGACCCGCGGGTGGGCCGGCCTTCGACGCCGATTGAGACCTACCTGCGGATGATGTTCCTCAAGTTCCGCTACCGGCTGGGTTACGAGAGTCTGTGCCGGGAGGTGACCGACTCGATCACCTGGCGGCGGTTCTGCCGGATCCCGATCGACGGGCGGGTGCCGCACCCGACCACGCTGATGAAGCTGACCACCCGGTGCGGCACCGCCGCCGTGGACGGGCTGCAACGAGGCGCTGCTGGCGAAGGCGGCGGCGGCCAAGCTGCTGCGCACGGCCCGGCTGCGCGCGGACACCACGGTGGTGCCGGCCGATGTGGCCTACCCGACGGATTCCGGGTTGCTGGCCAGGGCGGTTCGGCGGATCACGGTGACTGGCCGGCGGATCCAGGCCGCGGGCGGAGCGACCCGCACCCGGGTGCGGAACCGGAGCCGGGCGGCCGGGAAGCGGGCGCATGGGATCGCCGCGAAGCTGCGCTCGCGGGTCGCGCAGGGCCGGGAGGAGACGCCCGCCGGGCGCTGCGCCGCGCGCAGGTCAAGGCCGCCGCGCTGGCCGCGGCCGGGGGCCGCGACGCCGCCGCCGGCCGGCGGCGTGGTCGGCTGCGCCGGGCGGTGAAGGACCTGACCGACCTGTTGGACGCCACCCGGCGGATCGCCGGGCAGACCCGCCAGCGCCTCACTGGGCTCGTGCCGGACGGCGCGACCCGACTGGTCAGCCTGCACGAGCGGGATGCCCGGCCGATCGCGAAGGGCCGGCTCGGCAAGCCGGTAAAGTTCGGCTATAAGGCGCAGGTCATCGACAACGACGACGGCGTCGTGCTCGACTCCACCCTGCAGCAGGGCAACCCGCCAGACGCGCCGCAGCTGGGCCCAGCGGTGAAGCGGGTCATCCGCCGCACCGGCCGCAGGCCCTGGACCGTGACCGCGGACCGCGGCTACGGCGAGGCCCGGGTCGAGGACAACCTGCACGACATGGGCGTCCCCAACGTCGTCATCCCCCGCAAGGGGAAACCGGGCAACGCCCGCCAGGCCCGCGAGCATCGGCGGGCGTTCCGACGGACCGTCAAGTGGAGAACCGGGAGCGAGGGTCGGATCAGCAGTTTGAAACGCGGCTACGGCTGGGACCGCGCCCGCATAGACGGCACCGAGGGAGCCCGGATCTGGACCGGACAGGCGGTCCTGGCCCACAACCTGGTGAAGATCGGAGCCCTGGCCGGCTGATCGAGCACCGAGCCAAGATCCACGACCCCCATGAACCGGCGGCCCGTCCACCCAGCTCCGCCCACGGACAATTCAGCTCGAAGTAGCTTAAGCTAGGCAAGGCAGCTCGGCGCCCGCCACCGGATGACCACCGCCCGCCGCCGAGCCGGCCACCCGTCGCCGACCCGCGAATCAGCCCTCGGCACCCCGGGCGGCTTGCCTCTCGTCGTCGCGGCTGTGCTGCTTCTCGTACTCGAGGACGGAGTCGATCGACGTTCCCATACAGGCGTTCGCCTCGCGGTCGACCATGATCTCGACCAGCGCCGGGCGGCTGGTGTGCTCGCTCTCCTTGCGCGCCCACTCCAGCGCGTCTCGGATGTCGCCTGGGCGGGTGACCCGCCGGGCGCTACACCCGTACGCCTCCATGAGCTTGACGTTGTCCGTGCCGTACTCGTCGTAGTGGATGTCGACCTGGTAGTTCATCTCGTACTGCATCTCGGACTGCCGGATGAGCCCGAGGTACTCGTTGTTCAGCATCACCAGGACGAACGGGATGTCGTACTGGGCGGCAACGGCGAGCTCTTCGACGAGGAACTGGAAGCTGTAATCGCCGACCACCGCGACGACCTCCGCATCCCGGCGCGCCGTCTTGACCCCGATCGCCGCCGGGATCTCCCAACCGAGTGGGCCGGCCTGGCCGCACACCTGGTAGTGGCGCGGCTTCGCCACCTGCTGGAACTGCCCGGACCAGATCTGATACAGGCCAATGGCGGTGACGAAGTAGGTCTCCGGGCCGTAAAAGGCGTTGAGCTCCCGGAACACCCGCGGCGGCTTGATCGGCACGGTGTCGTAGTCGTCGCGGCGGGCCATCGAGTTCTTGAACTCGTTGATCTGCACCACCCATGCCGACCAGTCGGTGGCGGTGTCCCGGCGCGCCGCCACGTCGCGCAGCGACCCGAGAAACAGCCTGGCGTCCGAGACGATGCCGAGGTCTGGTGGGAACACCTTGCCGAGCTGGGTCGGTTCGATGTCGACGTGGACGAACGTCCGCTCGCCGCGGTAGACGTCGATCGTGCCGGTGTGCCGGTCCCCGAACCGGGCGCCGACCGCGAGCACGAAGTCGGACTCGAGGAACGCCTTGTTCCCGAATGGCTGGCTGGTCTGGATCCCGGCCATGCCGGCGAACAGCTCGTGGTTCTCGGGGAACGAGCCCTTGCCCATCAGGGTGACCTGCACAGGGACACCCAGCGTCTCAGCGACCTCCCGGAGCAGGTCGCTGGCCTCGCCGAGGATGACTCCGCCGCCGGCGAGGATCAGCGGACGCTCGGCCTCGAGCAGCATGTCGAGAGCCCGTTCGACCCGCGCCGGGTGCGGCTCGATCCGCGGGACCGGAAGCGGGGCGTCGATTGACGGATCCCACTCGATCTCCTGCTGCTGCACGTTGATCGGCAGGTCGATGAGCACCGGCCCCGGTCGACCGGACCGCGCGATGCGGAACGCCTCGCGGAAGACCCACGGCATCGAGGCGGCCTCCTTGACCTGCACCGCCCACTTCGTCACCGGCTTGGCGATCTCGACGATGTCGACCGCCTGGAATGCCTCCTGGTGCAGCTTCGACAGCGCCGCCTGGCCCGTGATCGCGACAATCGGTATCGAATCGGCCTGCGCGGTGTAGAGGCCGGTGATCATGTTCGTCCCGGCCGGCCCCGACGTGCCGATTGCGACCCCGACGTTCCCGGTCGTCCTGGCCCACGCGTCGGCCATGTGCGTCGCACCCTCCTCGTGGCGCACGACCAGGTGCGTGATGTCACTGTCCTCCAGCGCGGCGTACAGCGGCAGGATCGCGGCACCGGGGCAGCCGTAGACCGTCTCGACGCCCTCGGACCGGAGCACCTCGACGACGGCCTGCATTACGGGCATCTTCGACATTTCAGCAATCCCTTCCGGAGAGCCGCTCCACGAGCCGCAGCAACGCGGAGTGGTCGAGGTCGCCGTCGCCCTGCGCACGGGCGGCCGCCATCAGTTGCGCGACCACGGCGCCGAGAGGAATGACGACGCCGGCTTCCCGCGCGGCCGACGTCACGATGCCGAGGTCCTTGTGGTGCAGGTCGATGCGGAAGCCCGGCTTGAACTCCCGGGCCAGCATCGTGCTCGCCTTCTGGTCGAGGATCCGGTTGCCGGCCAGCCCACCCGCGAGCACCTTCACCGCAGCCTCGGTGTCGACGTCGTAGGCCTCGAGGAACACGATCGCCTCGGCGACGAGCTCGATGGTGCCGCCGACGATGAGCTGGTTGGCCGCCTTCACCGTCTGGCCCGACCCGGCCTTGCCGACATGGACGACGGTCCCGCCGACCGCGTCCAGGACCGGCTTTGCGGCCTCGAAGTCCTCGGCCGGGCCGCCGACCATGACGGACAGGTTGCCCTCGACGGCGCCCTGCTCGCCTCCGCTCACCGGCGCGTCGAGCACCCGGATGCCCTTGTCCGCACCCGCCTCTGCGACGCGCACCGCGACGTCCGGGTGAATCGAGCTCATGTCGATGTACAGCGCGCCCTTCTTCGCGTTGGCGATGACTCCGTCGTCACCGAGCGCGACCGCCTCCACGTCCGGGGAGTCCGGCAGCATGGTGATCACGACGTCCGCGTCGCTCACCGCCTCGGCGACACTGTCCGCGCCGCGCCCGCCCTGCTCCACCAGCCGGTCGACCGGGGCTTGGCTGAGGTTGTAGCCGACCACGTCGAAGTCGGCCTTCACCAGGTTGGCCGCCATCGGGCCACCCATGATGCCGAGGCCGATGAAGCCCACTGTCGTCATCGTGATCTCCCTGGCGGTGCGTCGTCCGAGTCTTCCAGGTCAGCTCGCGCCGCGCCGCTCCCGCGGCAGCCAGTCGAAGCTGGCTGCGCTGTCGCCGCTCGGTTCGTATTCCAGCCCAACCCAACCGGCGTACCCGCCGGCTTCGAGGTGGGACAGCAAGCCGTCGAGGTCGAGCTTCCCGGTGCCCGGCTCGTTCCGGCCCGGATGGTCCGCAATTTGCACGTGAGCGATGCGGGGAGCACAGTTCGCCACCACCGACTCCACGTCGTCCCCGTTGGCGGCTAGGTGGAACAGATCGCACAACAGGGCCACGTTGTCGACCGCACCCTGCTCGCGGACCCGATCGACAACGGCGACGGCGTCGCCGGCGGTCCGCAGCGGATAGGGCTTCGGTCCGCTGACCGCCTCGATGAGCACCCGGCCGTCGATTCGCGCGACCGCCCGCGCGGCGAGAGCGAGGTTCTCGACGGCGAGCTCGTCCTGTTGCTCCGGTGTCGCATCACCGACGCGGTTGCCGTACAGGGCGTTGAACCCCCGAACCCGCAGCTGTTCGCCGATACCGACGGCGACGTCGATGTTGTTTCGGAACTCGGAGGCCCGAGTCGGGATCGACAGCACACCGGCGTCCGGTCCGGCGAGGTCGCCCGCGAAGAAGTTGAGACCCACCAAGTGGACCCCGGCGTCCTGCACTGCCGCGACGAAGGCGTCGACCTCGCTGTCGCCGGGCACGGGCTGGCTCGGCCAGGGCCACCAGAACTCGATCGCGTCGAAACCGGCCGCCTTGGCGGCCACGGGCCGCTCGAGCAGCGGCAGCTCTGTGAAGATCATCGAACAGTTGACGTCGTACGGCAGGGCGTGGTTCGTCAATTCGGCCTCCCGCTGCTTGCGCGACGCCGCCTACCCTTCCCTTTTGCTGCGACTGTGTCACTCCCTCGCGGGGCCGCCGCTCGCGGTCAGGCAGCACGACCCTCGGTCCGTGATCTCCTGATCCACGGGTTCGGAGTTCGAATCCCTGGCGGCGCACCCCTCCTGACCTGCGAGAACGCTCCTGGGTGATCTTGAGAAATCGTCCGATTTTCGTGATCTTGCACTCCATTTGCTCCCGCGCTCGGTAGCAGCCCCCGCTCCGCGGCGGGACTGGCCGTCACGGGCTGGGTCCAGACCAAGTCGGCGATCCGGCCGGCGGCGTCGGCGTGCAGCGCCGGCACGCGTGTAGGTGTCCAGGGTCAGGGTGGCGGTGGAGTGCCCGGGCCGCTCCTGGACCACCTTCGGTGCACGCCGGCTTGCAGGGCGAGGGGGGCTGTCGGTTCAACGGTGCAAATGGCCTGACACGCCGACGTGGTTCGGCGAGAAGGGCCTGATGATGACCGAGACTCCGGTGGGTGTGAGCCCTCCACAGAGCGCGTTGATGAACAGCGTGTCCCCGGCCGGGCAGGAGTTGGCCGGGGTCCGTGAGCTGGTCAAGGCGGCCCGTAGTCGCCGGGCGGCGTTGACCGGGCCGGACGGGTTGCTCAGGCGTTGACCAAGACTGTCCTGGAGACGGCCCTGGACGAGGAGATGACCGAGCATCTTGAGTATGACAAGCACGCCGCCGCCGGTCGCAACGGGCCAACTCCCCGCAACGGGCGGTGGTCCAAGACAGTGCTGACCGACGCGGCCGGGGAAGTGGAGGTCGAGGTTCCACGGGACCGGGAGGGCACGTTCGCTCCGGTGATCCTCGCCAAGCGGCAGCGGCGGCTCTCCGACGCCGATGCGGTGGTGCTGTCGCTGTACGGGAAGGGGTGATGGCGCTCATCTGAATCTCCCCAGTTCTGCTCACTGAAAGTCCCCACCTGTGGGCACCTCCAGCGTGGCGTCGCCGTGCTGGGTGGGACCCCTTCGAGGGTGGCGGTCTCTGACCTCCACCAGCACCTCGAAGGAGTCCCTTACCGATGCTCACACGGGAGGACGACGTGGACGCTCACGCGCTCCGCAGGCAGGGCTGGACGATCACCGCGATCGCCCTTCACCTGGGACATGACCGCAAGACCATCAGGGCCTACCTCGGTGGCCGGGTGGCCGGCCAGCGGGTCAGTAGCGAGCCGGACCCGTTTGAACCGTTCGTCGGGTACGTCGCCCAACGGCTGAAGGACGACCCGCAGGTGTGGGCGACGACGTTGTTCGACGAGGTCGTCCGGTTCGGGTTCGACCGGTCCTACCCGAGCTTCACCCGCGATCTGCGACGTCACCGGCTCAGGCCGCACTGCGAGCCGTGCAGCGCGAGTAACGGCCGTGACCACACCGTCATCGAGCACCCGCCGGCTTAGGAGATTCAGTGGGACTGGCTGGAGCTCCCGGAGCCGCCCGCGCACTGGAACTGCGGTGACCTTGCGCATCTGCTGGTCGGGTCGTTGCCGTCCTCCGGTAGATGGCGCGCCGTCTTGACCGACAGTGAGGACCAGCCGCATCTGATCGACGGGCTGCATGCGGTCTCCGGGCAGCTCGGCGGTGTCCCGAAGCAGTGGCGCTTCGACCGGATGGCTACCGTCGTGAACTCGAACACCGGTCGGGTAACCGCGTCGTTCGCCGCCGTCGCCAAGCATTACGGCGTTCAGCTCAAGCTGTGTCCCCCGCGACACGGGAACCGCAAGGGCAGCGTGGAGAAGTCCAACGACACCGCCGCGCAGCGCTGGTGGCGGACCGTCCCGGACGACTTCACCATGGCCCAAGCGCAGGCCTCCCTCGATGCGCTCTGCGCCCGAGTCGGCGACAGCCGGGTCCGCACGCGCGACGGACAACGAACCACCGTCGGGGCCCTCGCGACCGCTGAGTCCTGGATCCACCGGTGAATTGGGTGTGAGCGGCGGGTCGTAGGCGCGGGATGCCCTGCTGCGCAGGGAGAATGGTACTTGTCGAAGGTTCCTGATCTCTCGCGAAGAAGGGCATCCCCCGGGTGCGAGTCTGTCACGAGTACACGGCGGTGTTCGACGACCCGAACCTGGTGTCGTGCGCTGGGTTGGCGCCGGTGCTCACGCTGGCCGATCGGGCTGGCCTGGGCGATCTG
>JBBSGI010000090.1:0-10320 GCA_038254365.1 Propionibacteriales bacterium | reverse complement strand
GTTATCCACGGGTCCGACCGCTTCCAGGACGAGTCCTGGAGGATCCACCGCACCGTGCTGGCCCGGGTCTCGTCGATGCCCAACACCCGGGTCGGCTCCGGCGCCGGCAGCCACCTCGCCGCAGCCTTGATCAACGCTGTGTGGGCGGTCGGCCATGACACCCCGTACTCGCCCGCGACCTCCGACACCGCCCCGTTCCCGGACGCGATCGCCTCCATGGCGATCAGCGCGTCGGGCGACCCGTATCCGTAGGCGCGGCGGGTCAGGACGCGTAGGTGGGTGTTGGTGGCTTCGGACCGGGCGTTGGACATGGCATGGTCGAGGGTGTTCCAAATCAGGGCCGGTACTTGTTGATGGTCTTGGCGAGCTTGACGAATCCGGGCAGTCGCGATCGTCGTGCCCACGACAGCCAGCCCACCGCTGGCTGGTCACGGCGCCGAGGCTGCCGCCGAGGCGTTCTTCTTCTCCTCGTTGGAGTGGGAGGTTCTCTCGCGACACAACTTCAAGACCGTCGACCAGGCTCAGGCTGTTGTGCTGGAGTGGTGCTACGAGTTCTACAACCAGGACCGGCGGCACAGCTCGGCTGCGATGATGAGCCCGATCAACTACGAGAACACCGCGGCCCCCGACCGGGAAGCCGCCTAAGGAAACCCTCCACGATTCGGGGGGAACCACAGCTGACACGTTGACCTGGCTGCAGGGGACGAGGCTCGACGACTTACCCGAGGGGAACCTACGATGCGCTCGTTGAGGCGACGGCGACTTCTGGTGGCTATCTCGGCCACTCAGTTGATGGCGGGTCTAGCGGGCCAAGTGTTGGCCGTGCAACGTGGACTCGCCTTCGATATCTGCTTGGTGGGATGGCAAGGCGCACCTGAGCGCATCCGCAGAGACTCTTGGCTACTTGGCACCGGCGTTTCCGCGCCGGTCACCATGCTCGCAACCCAGGCCGTGGCCACCGCGCGGCTGGCGCGCGGACAGAGCCCATCGGCGGCGCGGGTCCTCGGCATTCTGGGAGCGACGATGGTCGGGGGCTACCTAGTCGAACGGGACACCCGGATCGCGCTATACCCGAGTGGTTGGAGCCCGGCCGTCACCCCAGCAGCCGCCTTGGGTTTGGGGCTTGCCATCCCCATGGCCGGTATCGGCCTGCGCCGCCACGAGAGGGGGAAGACCGAGTGACCCCCGGCCGGAGACAGGCCGGGGATCACTCATGCGGCAGCGCACGATCACACCTGCGCGCCGTGCCGTGCCTTCCGGAGGACGAAGGCGGCCAGCACAACCACTCCGGTCTCCGTGAGCACGGAGACCACACCAAGGGTCTGGAGCCAGTTCCCGACGTCGTCGGGCATCAGCGGCAGCCCAACCGTCCGACTCAGCACATAGGCCACCACGGCCAGCAGACAGACGCCGCCCAGGGTCGCCCAGACGGCGGCCGAGTCCCACACCAACATCGTCGCGGCGAGTACCACACACAGCGTGGTGAGGGCCATGAACAGGATGCCGATGTACGGCGCCTCATTCAGGTGCTCGGGCGTCACCGGCACATGGGCCAGCCCACCGACCACGGCCAGCAGGGCAGCGGGGAAGCGGAGAGGCGAGCGGACGGCCGTCAGGAAGGGTGAGGTTCGCGCCTGCGAGGAGCCGGGGTAGGCGCCGGTGGCGCTCCCCTCGGCGGTCCGATCTTCAGACACCGTGCCCGAGGCGGGCTGCGGCATCGGCAGGAAGATGGTCGCGAACACGACAACGGCGCCCGCGGTTGAGATGTAGAGGCCCGGCCCCTTGGCGAGGAATACCATCGAGTCGCTGGTCTGGGTGACGGTATACAGCTGGATGAGCAGATAGCCGCCAAAGGCGGCAGATACGAAACCCACCAGCGCGAGCAACCAACGCACTAGGTTGCTGGCCCAGACGGCGCTGACCAGGGCCAGGACACCGGCCGCGATGGCACCGGCGAAGAGGATGTTGCCGTTTCGGCTGCCCCACCCGCTCTGGGTGAGCAGCCCGGCGAAGGTCGACACCCAGGGCTGGGTGACGCCGTACCCGAGGGCTGCGGCACCGGCAAGTCCGACCACGGCGGCGGGCAGGCGGCGCAGCAGGGAGCGTTTCTCCGGCGCCGGCGACTCGGTGAGGGAGGCGGCGGACGAGGGGGTGAGGACGTGTGTGCTGGTCATGTCAGTCCTTCCTTGACCGGTGGTGCCGCGCCGCTGGGGCCCGGCACCACCGGTGTTCAGGATGTAGCTACTAGCCCTGGACCCCGAAGTACAGGAACAGGTTGGTGGTGATGTTGCCCGTCACGTTCGGGTTGCCGGAGGTACGCAGTGCTTGGACTTCCGCATAGCTCTTGCCCTTCACGATCTGGTGCCAGGCCGCCTGGCTCGTGACGCCGATGACGTCGACGTTCCACCACTCCTGGGCCCCGCCTGCCGCCGTCGTCACGATGTGGCTGTGCGCCGGAAGCAGAGCGTTCTCCGTGCCCGACCCGAACACTCGACTCAGGTCGATACGGTGCGGGTGGTCGATGCAGTGTCCCGCTACGGGGCACTGCAGCGTGTACGGGTTCTTGGGGGTGAACCCGATCGGCACTACGACGTACAACGGGTCGAACTCCGTTGACGGAATGGCGTCGTAGTTGGCGCCAAGCTCGCAGTGTGAGTCAGCGCCGCTTGCCGGTGGCTCCCGGCAGAAGAACGGCACCGTGTAGTGGAAGTTGACCGTCCGCCCGTGCAGCCAGCCACGGGTATTGCCGATGAAGTTCGGCGAGATGCCGGTCGACAGGTGCATGCCGGCCATGGCCGGAGTGCCCGTGCTGGCTTGGGCTGACGCCAGGGTGGGCCCGGCAACGGCTGCGAGTCCGGCGACGAGCAAGCCCGCCATCCCGATCCCGGCCGAGCGCGCCGTGAGCCTGCGCGATTGATGCGGTGTCCTCATAAAGCCTCCTATGAGTGCTGTGATGCCCGGACCATCGTGACTCGGCGAGCCACTGCCGGACTGAAGGGCCTTCGTAAGGCTTTCGTCACACCTCACCGGCCGGATTGGAGAGATTGGTCGCACTTTCCAGCGGCGTTCGGCCCGGGTACGGCCCGGCTGACCCGACGAGGCCGTCGCGCTCGCCCAGGGAACCCGGCGGCGCGTCGGCACGTCGAAACACCATGCTGACCCGACGAACGATGCTCCGGTCCGCGGCCCTGCTGGGCACGACGCTCGCGGCACCCCCGTTGCTCGCCGGCTGCGGCCGCAATGACGCCCCGCGAGCCGCTCTGCCATCTCACGTTGGAGGCGAGGTCGGACCCATCGGACTAGCCCGAGCCGACGTCCCCCATGCACACGGCGGCTCAGGGTCGCTGCCGGCTGCGGTCCCTGCGGTGCAGGCGTTCACCGTCGACCTGTACGGCGCCATCGCGACGGGGCCTGGAAACGTGGTGTGCTCGCCGTACTCGGTGGCCGTGGCCCTGGCGATGACCCGCAACGGGGCGCGTGGCCGGACCGCCGCCGAGATGGACGTCGTGCTGCATTCCTCGCCGCTGGCCCGCTTCAACGAGGGTCTCAACGCGCTGGCCCGGCTCGTTGAAAGCAGGGCCGAGACGCAGCGGCGAGCAGATGGGTCCAAGGCGACGGTGTCGATGGATGTGGCGAACTCGTTGTGGGGCCAGCGCGGTGTGACGTGGGAGCAACCTTTCCTCGAGCTGCTGGGCCGCTACTACGGGACAGGGATGCGGCTGGTCGACTACGAGACGGACTTCGAGGCGGCCCGGCTCGCCATCAACGGATGGACGTCGCGACAGACACACGGCAAGATCCCCAAGCTGCTCCCGCCCGGGATTGTGGACGACGGCACCCGGCTGGTGCTGGTCAACGCCATCTCCTTGAGGGCGCCCTGGGAGTCACCCTTCACCAAGGAGTCGACCAAGAAGGGCCCGTTCACACTCACCGACGGCAGCAAGGTCTCCGTCGACACGATGCAGGACCGTCCGAAGGTCGTCATCACCGATGGGCCTGGCTGGCGGGCGGCCTGCCTGCCGTACGCCGGTGGGAAGCTCGCGATGACCGTCGTGCTGCCGTCGGCCGGGCTGGCCGCTCTCGAAAGACACTTCGACGCCGACGGTCTCCGCGCCATGCTGACCGCCACCGGCCGGCCGCAGGAGGTGAGCGTCTCGCTGCCGCGGTGGACCTTCCGGCTGGCCTCGCCGCTGGCGGAGGTGCTGGCGGCGCTGGGCATGCGGACGGCGTTCGAACCGCTGGCCGCAGACTTCAGCGGGATTACCCGGCAGGAGCGGCTCTTCATCAGCGCCGTCCAGCACGAAGCCTTCATCGCGGTCGACGAGGACGGGACCGAGGCCGCCGCCGCAACGGCCGTGGTCGCCGAGATGAGCGCATTGTCGGCCGGGGGGCCGCCACCCTTCGTCGTCGACCGGCCCTTCCTGTTCGTCCTGCACGACGTCGACACCGCAACCCCACTGTTCATCGGACGAGTCACCGACCCGACGGCCGACTGACCCGAAGATTAGGCGGGGGCTGGCGCCGTTCGCGGGCCCGAGCCCGAAGGTGCGTCCTCGGCGGTGAGCGGCCTGGCGATGCTCTCGAGCGACTTCTGCTCCGCGTGCACGCCCAGGAAGATCGCGATCACGCCACCGATGAGCATCAGGGCTCCCCCGATGTAGTAGCCGGGTGCCAGTCCGGTGATGTCCTTGCTAGCCGTGGCGTCGTCGATCAGCTTCGCGAAGTAGAGGGGTCCAGCGATGCCGCCCGCGGCAGTGCCGATCGCGTAGAAGAACGCGATGCACAGTGCCCGGGTCTCCATCGGGAAGACCTCGCTGGCGGTCAGGTAGGCGGCACTCGCGCCGGCCGAGGCGAAGAAGAAGATCACCATGCCCATCGCCGTCAGCGTGAACGCGGTGAAGGAGTCCAGGTAGAACCCGGCGACCAGAAGCAGGAGTCCGGAGATGATGTAGGTCCCCGCAATCATCTTGACCCGCCCGACGACGTCGAACAGCGGAGACAAGGCGAGAGCGCCGAGGAAGTTGCTCGCCGCGAACGCGGCGATGTACCAGCCGACCTGGCTGACTCCGAGGAACGTGCCCAGCGCATCGCCGTAGGTGAAGAAGAACGCGTTGTACAAGAACGCCTGACCGACGAACAGGGAGAAACACAGGATCGTGCGCCTCGGGTAGGTGGTGAACACGGTCTTGGCGATCAACGGAAGCCCGATGGTGCGGCGTTGACGGATCCGGATGGAGTCCGATACCGACTCGAGCTCGTGACCACTTTCGTCATGCACGGTCCGCTCGATGTCGCTGACGACCTGCTCGGCTTCCTCGTCCCGGCCGTGGATGAACAGCCAGCGTGGGCTCTCGGGCACGGTGCGACGCACCAGCAGCACGCCGAGCGCAAGGATCGCGCCCAGCGCGAACGAGCCTCGCCAACCGTACTCCGGGCTGACGGTCCCGTCGGTCAACGGGATGGTGATCATTGCACCCGCGCCGGCGCCTACCCAGAAGGAGCCGTTGATCGCGATGTCGACCCGCCCGCGGTACTTCGCGGGGATGAGCTCGTCGATCGCGGAGTTGATCGCGGCGTATTCTCCGCCGATGCCGGCTCCGGTTATCGCCCGGCACACGAAGTACCACAGAATGTTCATGGAGAAGGCGGTGAGCACGGTGCCGATGAGGTAGACGCCCAGGGTCACCATGAACAGCTTCTTCCGGCCGAACCGGTCGGTGAGCTGACCGAAGAACAGCGCCCCCAGACATGCTCCGGCCACATAGATCGCCCCTGCCTGGCCGATCTGCGCGCTGGAGATGCCCAGGCCGTTCTTGCTGTCCTTGAGCACATCGGACAACGACCCGACAATGGTGACCTCGAGCCCGTCCAGGATCCACACCGTCCCGAGCCCGACCACAATCATCCAGTGCCACCGGACCCAGGGCAACCGGTCCATCCTGGCCGGGATGTCAGTCTCGATCGTGCCTGTCTCGACGCTCGCCATCGCTTGGCTCCCTCTTCGAGGTGTGGGGAGGCGGGTGAGGACACTCCCGCCCCGGTCATACCCGCTGCTCGAGGCGGTAAACATGAGTCATGCCTGACCAAGCCTCCACGGCTCTCGCGGTCGTCACCATCGTCACCGGCGGCACCCGCGGCATCGGCGCGGCAGTGGCGCGGCGGCTGTCATGCGACGGCCACGCGCTGGTGCTCGGCCATCTTCGGGATTCGCGGAGCGCGGGAGCTCTTCGGGACGAGCTCTCCGTCGTGGGGCCGGTCGTGACCGTCCGCTCGGACGTGACCACCGACGAGGGTGTTGACGCGTTGTTCGACGCGGCGACAGAGCACTTCGGGCGCGTGACGAACCTGGTGAACAACGCGGGCGCGACCCTCCACCTCGGTCCGCTGGAGGGCACGCCCACCGCCGTCGTCCGCGCCGTGATCGACCTCAACCTGACCGCTGCGGTGCTGTGCGCCCGCCGTGCCGTGCAGCAGCTCGACGCGCAGGGAACCGGCGGCACGATCGTCAACATCTCCTCGGCCGCAGCAACCACCGGGTCGGCCGGGGACTACGTCCACTATGCCGCCGCAAAGGCCGGCGTCGACGCGTTGACCCTGGGGCTGGCCAAGGAGACGGCCGACCGGGGCATCCGCGTCGTCGGCGTCGCTCCTGGCATGACGAACACGCGGATCCATGCCGACGCCGGCGCGCCGGACCGGCTCCGCAGCGTCGCCGAGCGGGTTCCGCTCGGGCGGGTCGCAAGGCCCGAGGAGATCGCATCTGCGGCCTCCTGGCTGCTGTCTCCCGAGGCGTCCTACGTCACCGGGACAACCCTGCGTGTCGCCGGTGGCCTCTGACCCAACGGACGTGCACCACCGGTCGCCAGGCACCATGGAGCCATGGCCCATCACGACCTGCTGATCGTCGGTACCGGCTCGGGCAACTCCATCGTCGACGCCCGCTTCGTCGACCTCGACGTCGCGATCATCGAGGAGGGCACCTTCGGCGGCACCTGTCTCAACGTCGGTTGCATCCCGACGAAGATGTTCGTGCACACGGCGGACCTGGCGGCGGCCGCACGCGGGAGTGCCCGCTTCGGCGTCGACGCGCACGTCAACAAGATCAGCTGGGCCGACATCCGCGACCGCATCTTCGACCGGATCGACCCCATCGCGCACAACGGTGAGGTCTACCGTCGCGAGAGCCCCAACATCACCGTGTACGGCGAGCACGCCCGCTTCACCGGCCCGAAGCGGCTGGCGCTGGCTAGCGGCACGGAGCTCACCGCCGACCGCATCGTGATCGCCGCGGGCAGCCGCGCGGTCATCCCGGACATTCCGGGGCTGGCCGACGCCAGCTTGCACACCAGCGACACCGTCATGCGGATCGAGGACCTGCCGGCGTCGATGCTGGTGCTCGGGGGAGGGGTGGTCGCAGCCGAGCTGGCGCACGTGTTCTCCGCTCTCGGCACCGCGGTCACCGTCGTGGCCCGCAGCTCCCGTCTGCTGATGGCTGAGGACTGCGATGTCTCCGAGCGGTACACCAGGGTGGTCTCCGAGCGCTGGGACGTGCGGCTCTCCACCAGGGTCCGGCAGGTCGAGCAGCGAGCCGACGGTTCCCGTTTCCACCTCTGCTCCTCCGTCGGTGGAGCAGAGGCCGGGTTCGTCGACGCCGAGATGGTGCTCGTCGCCACCGGACGGGTGCCGAACAGCGACCGGCTCGAGGTCGCCGCCGCGGGGGTCACCACCCACGCCGACGGCCGGGTCGTCGTGGATGCGCAGCAACGCACCGTCGTACCCGGCATCTGGGCCCTCGGGGACGTCAGCAGTCAGTGGCAGCTGAAGCACGTGGCCAACCACGAGGCCCGGGTGGTCCAGCACAACCTGCTCTTCCCCGATGAGCCGGTCACCTCCGACCACCGGTACGTGCCGCACGCCATCTTCTCCAGCCCGCAGATCGCGTCGGTGGGTCAGACCGAGGACGAGCTGATGACCACCGGGACGCCGTACCTGTCGTCGATCGAGGGGTACGACGGAATCGCCTACGGATGGGCGATGGAGGACACCACTGGCTTCGCGAAGGTGCTCGCCGATCCTACCTCCGGGCTGCTGCTCGGCGCGCACATCATGGGCCCGCAGGCGCCGAGCGTCATCCAGCCGGTGATCCAGGCCATGCACTTTGGCCTGCCTGCACTCGAGATGGCGCGGGGGCAGTACTGGATCCACCCGGCGATGCCCGAGGTGATCGAGAACGCCCTGCTCAAGCTGGCCTGAGCGGCAGCTCGCGAGTAACGATCTCGCCAAAGGCGGCAGCGGGAACGGCCTGCTCAACGGAGGACCGGGGACGGACCACGGCAACGGCGGAGATGGCGACGACCGCTGCAGCACGTTCGAGACGCGGGTTGCCTGCGAGCACGCCTGAGCGCGAGTCGCCTGCCAGCGCGCCTGGGCCGCGGAGTCATTCGGTGTCGCTCCAGTCCGGGTGACACACCCCGGCCACGTCGACGGCGAGGCTTCCCTCGCGCCAGTCCGGGAGCTCGGCGATCACCTGGCCCCCGGCGCCGACGAGGGCGGCCCAGCCGGGGAAGTCCTCGTCGTCGGTGGCGCCGGTCTGCGTCGAGACAGCCAGCAGCTGCCCAGGTGAGAGAAACCGCCGGGCGTCGTCGACCACGCTGCCGCGCCACCAGTCGAAGCCCGCACGCCACTCCTCGTCGGTAGCCCGACGGTCGCCGTACAGTCCGGGAGCGGCGGGGTCCAGCACGAGACGCGAGCCGAAGTCGGTGTCCTCGCCCGCACCGAGATGAGCCTTGCGGTGCGTGATGACGAGGTCACCGTCGGCCGCGACCACCTGGGTGATGGACGGCGTGCTGTGGCGCGGACCGGCCTCGACCAGACCGAAGCAGAGCGCCGGGCGGTGAGCTGTGGCGCGGACCAGGGCAGTCACGGCCGGGTGGTGAAGCCCGATCGCGGCCCCCGGACGGTAGCCGGTAAGCGACATCTCCGGAAGCAGCACCAGGTCACACCCCGTGTCGGCACCCTGGTCCAGCAGGTCGAGGTGGCGGGCCCGGTTGGCGCCGACCTCGCCCTTGGGACAGTTCATCGACGTGAGCAGGAGGCGCATGGCTCCAGTCTGCGCCTGCCGCCTCGCTGTTACAGTCCACGAGCAGACATGCGCGGAAGTGTCACATCTGCGGTAGGCTCGGGACATGTACGGCAGTGATGTCACCAGCCAGACCCAGCCGGCGGAGCAGACCGCTTTGCCGACAAACGCGGACCTCGAGAGTGCCTTTCAGGCGATCATCGACGGCGACCGGCGGATCGAGCCGCGTGACGCGATGCCCGAGGCCTACCGCAAGAACCTGATCCGGCAGATCGCCCAGCACGCCCACTCCGAGATCATCGGCATGCAGCCCGAGGGAAACTGGATCAGCCGCGCGCCGAGCCTGCGTCGCAAGGCGATCCTGATAGCCAAGGTGCAGGACGAGGCCGGTCACGGGCTCTACCTCTACGCCGCGGCCGAGACGCTCGGCGCCGACCGGGCCGACCTGCTGGACATGCTGCACAACGGCCGGCAGAAGTACTCCTCGATCTTCAACTATCCCACGCTCACCTGGGCCGACATGGGTGCCATCGGCTGGCTGGTCGACGGCGCCGCCATCGTCAACCAGGTGCCGCTGTGCCGGTGCTCATACGGCCCCTATGCACGGGCGATGGTCCGGGTCTGCAAGGAGGAGTCTTTCCACCAGCGGCAGGGTTTCGAGATCCTCAACACGCTGTCGCACGGAACCCCGGCGCAGCACGCGATGGCTCAAGACGCCGTCGACCGATGGTGGTGGCCGAGCCTGATGATGTTCGGCCCCCCGGACACCGACTCACCGAACTCGGCCCAGTCGATGGCCTGGGGGGTCAAGCGGTTCAGCAACGACGACCTCCGCCAGCGCTTCGTCGACATGACGGCGCCGCAGGCGGAGGTGCTGGGGCTGACCCTTCCCGACCCGGAGATCGCCTGGAACGAGCAACGCGGCAGCTACGACTTCGGCGAGATCGACTTCACCGAGCTGTTCGAGGTGATCAAGGGCAACGGCCCCTGTAACAGGGCCCGGATGGACCACCGGCGTCGCGCCCACGAGGACGGCGCGTGGGTGCGCGATGCCGCGTCTGCCTACGCCGCCAAGCGGCGTACGGCGGCAGAGGCGGCCGCATGACACCCTCTGAGTCAACCTTAGGCCGCTTGCGGCGGTTGGTTGAGCCGTTGGACCGCACCGTGGTTGGCGACGTCGTAGGGCTTGTTGTCTTGCCAGCAGCGGTAGATCACGCGGGTCCAGGAGCGGGCGAGGATGC
>JBBSGI010000089.1:0-10380 GCA_038254365.1 Propionibacteriales bacterium | reverse complement strand
TGGTTCATCAGTGCCACGGCGCACGCCAACGATCTCGGCCTGCTGTCAGAAGAGGCAGATCCGACGAGCGGCGAGATGCTGGGCAACTACCCGCAGGCCTTTTCTCACGTGGGACTTATCAACGCAGCCTGGCGCCTCGGCCAGTGTGCGGCCGACCCCGAATGAACGACCCAAAGGAGCACAACATGGCTGGACGGCTTGATGGAAAGGCTGCCTGCCCCTATCACGGGCTCGGACTCCGGAATCGGCCAGGCGACGGCGGAGGCGTTCGCCACCGAAGGGGCAGACGTCGTCGTGTTCTACCTGGTCGACGCACAAGGAGCCGACAGGACCGTGCGGCCATCGCGGACGCAGGACGCAGCGCACTTGTCGTCGAGTGCGACGTGAGTGACGAGACACAGGTCGAAGCGATGTTCGATCAGGTGGTTCAGACGTTCGGCACCGTTGACATCCTCATGAACAACGCAGGCGTCGACGCCTCCGGCACGAAGATCGCGGAGTTGACAACCGAGGTCTGGGACAAGGCGATCCGCACCAACCTCTACGGCTACTTCTTCTGCTGCCGCCGGTTCGCGCAGATCCGCACAAGCGCTGGCGGAGGCGGGAGAGTGGTCAATATCAGCTCGGTGCACGAGGACGTGCCCAATGCAGGCGGCGCGGACTACGATTGCTCCAAAGGAGCGATCCGGATGCTCACACGCACCCTCGCTCTTGAGCTCGCAAGGTCAACGTCAACAGCCTGGCCCCCGGCATGGTCCTGACGCCGTTCAACCAGCCAGCGATCGACGATCCGAAACTGCTCGAGGAACAAGTGCAAAGCATCCCACGGAGGCGCGCCGCCGAACCGTCCGAGATCGCACGCCTCGCCGTCTTCCTCGCCTCATCGGAGGCCGACTACGTCACCAGCGCTACGTACGTCATGGACGGCGGACTCATGCACAACCTCGGCCAAGGAGCGTGACAGGGGCGTTGGGCGTTAGCGCCCAAGACCGGCGAGGGTGAGCGCGAAGTCGCCGACCGGGTCTGTCCACGAGTGGACGGTGATGAGGCCAGCCACGGCAAGCTCGTCGCGAACCCGATCCAGACGAAACTTGGCCGATATCTCGGTCCGCATCTGCTCTTCTTCGGGACCAACGCGATGGCCTCGCGGCTCTTCTCGGTGATGGCGAACCCAACGCTGTACTCCACGCTGCGCCCGCGGACCTTGCCCTGCGCGGTGAGCCAGTCGAGCAGGTCATGGGATGCCCCGGCGCCGTCGGAGCGGACCAGCAGCTTCTTGGGGTGCGTGGCGGATCTGCGCGATCGCGTCACCGATGACCGCGATGTGGTCGGCCCGGCTCGCCCGAACCATCGACACCTGGTGGCCGGCCATCCTGGTCGCCCTCACCGCCGACGTGACGAACGCCCGCACCGAAGGATTCAACCGGATCATCAAACAGACCAAACGCGTTTGGATGCGGGTTCACCAACATGGACAACTACCGGCGGCGCATCATGGTCCACATCGCCGTCACCCGACAGCGACAGACCGCAGCATGACGAGGTCACCCCGCGGAAAGTCGGAGAGCCGCCAAAGTCGGACACCGCCGATGCCGTCCAGAAGCGCACAAAACCCGGATGGGTGAAGACATCCCGTCGCTCGTCATCAGCCACTCGGCCGCGCCTCGTTCCGACGGCCGGCAAGGCGATGGCACCGAGTCCGAGTCAACCGGGTCATCCCGCAGGGTGGCGAGCCTCCGATCGGGACTGGGGGGCGTACGCCACGGCGATCCCGAGCACACCCAGCGCCAGGTGGATCAGGTTGTCCAGCACAGTGTCGTAGCCATGCGGGATGAGGCCGAACATGCGGGGCTCAAAGATGCCCAGGATGCCGACAAGGAGGTAGACGACGCCGAGACCGCCGACGACTGCTCGAACGACCCGCACGTCGCGAGCGAAGAACCCAGCGCCGGCCATGGCACCGCCGGTGACCAGATGAATCGCGTCTTCCGACAGGTCGATATTCAATACGCCGAACAGCGGTTCGTTGCCGAGAAGCAAGCCACCGATACCGATCAAGACGATGGTGATGCCCACCGCTTTCGCATAGAACCTGACCATGGTGCCGCCTCATCTCGTTGGGGTGCCAAGACACTTGGCCAACGGCAGTCTAACGAGGTGTCAGCCAAGCGACGGACAAGGCTGCTCACCCGAACCCTGTGGCGTAGGACAGGCCTTCCCCGCGAAGACGTCCGCCGTGTTGTCCGCAACCGCCACGCTTACCGGCAGACGGGCGCGCAGATCGCTATCGATCTATGCGGTGGCCGGGCCGGCCGACATGTCGCCGGGACTGCTGGCTGACTGCTGGTCGGTCCGAGACGTGAGGCCATCGCATTCTTCGATGTCGACGACTCGAGGCGCCAGACATCTTCGCCGCCTTCACGGATCTGGAGAGTCAGCTCGCGAGCCCGGGCCCGCGGCCAGGTTGGCCATCGCCGCAAAGCGTCAGCGTTTCGTAAGGCTTTCGAGACCTGGGACGGAGTTGACCCTGAAATACAGTGACGTGATGGATTGGGACCGGTCGGTCGCAGAACACCGTGGCTCGGACGGTGTTGAGCCCGAACCGCCGGAGTATGGCTTCCCGGCAGGACTTTGGCGCGGAATCGCTTCCCGTCGACCCCGCCGGCTGCCTGATGCGCGGGCCTGGCGCAGCCCGCTGCGTGGACCGTGGCTGACTTCGGTCTTCGGTGCCGTCCTCTTGGCAACCTTGCCTCTGGTCATCATCACCGGGCTGCTGGACTATGTCGCGTACGCACCCCAGTTCGGGCAGGCGCAGCCGCAGGGCGTCGGGCTGCTCCACCTGCCGACCTTCGACTGGCCCACCCGCCCCTCCTGGCTGTTCCGACTCACCGAAGGGCTTCACGTCGGGGTCGGCCTTATCATCGTGCCCGTCGTACTGGCGAAGCTGTGGTCGGTGATACCGAAGCTCTTCACCTGGCCTCCAGTACGATCCTTCGCGCAGCTCCTCGAACGGCTATCGCAGCTGATGCTGGTCGGCGGGATCCTGTTCGAGATCATCACGGGAATCCTCAACATCCAGTACGACTACATCTTCGGGTTCAACTTCTATACCGCCCACTACTACGGAGCCTGGGTATTCATCGCCGGCTTCGTGGTGCACGTCGGCATCAAGCTGCCGGTCATGCTCAGGTCTCTGCGTTCACGGTCCTTCCGGAAGGAGCTGCGCACCCCGTTGGCGGAGACGTTTCCCGAGCCGGCCGATCCCGATGGCCTCGTGGCCGTCGAACCGGCCCCCGCCACGATGAGTCGCCGAGGGGCCCTGGCACTTGTCGGGTCTGGCTCCCTGCTCGTCGCGGTCCTCACCGGTGGCCAAACCCTGGGGGGACAGCTGCGGTCCTGGGCGCTGCTGCTGCCTCGAGGACGTTCCTATGGCGACGGGCCGAACGACTTCCAGATCAACAAGACAGCCGTTGCCTTGGGCATCGCACCTGCCGACATCGGCACCAGCTGGCGGCTGACTCTGCGGTCCCCCGGCGGCCGCAGGAAGGTGCTCGGCCGGTCAGAGCTGCTCGCCATGCCGCAACACACGGCGACCTTGCCGATCGCCTGCGTCGAAGGCTGGTCTACCACGCAGACCTGGAGCGGGATCAGGCTCTCCGAGCTGGCTGCCCTCGTCGGTAGCCCGAAACCAACGTCCGCGCACGTGGTGTCACTGCAACGAAGCGGGTCGTTCAACCAGGCCACCCTCCAGTCCAACCAGATCATCGACCCCGACTCCATGCTCGCCCTCGGGGTCAACGGAGCCGACCTGTCCGTCGACCATGGCTACCCGGCCCGCATCATCGTTCCCGCACTGCCAGGGGTCCACAACACCAAGTGGGTGCGCTCCATCACGTTCGAGGTCACCTGACATGCGCAAGATCCTGAGCCGCGTGCGGCTGTTCTACGGCGACAGCCCACTCCACCTGCTGGCACTCCTTGCGTGCCTCGCCTTGGCCGGCTACGTCGCCGTACACACCGCGGCAGACTCGAGCTGGCCCCTGATCACCGTGTGGTTCCTGGGCGCTCTTGTGGTGCACGACCTCGTCCTCTTCCCGCTCTACGCGCTCGCCGACCGCTCACTCAAAGGAGCCGCGAGTGCGCTCTACATGCGGCGCCCTCCCAAGGTAAGAAGGATCTCGCCGCTCAACTACCTCCGCGTACCAGCCCTCGGCACCGCGCTCACCTTCCTGCTGTTCTTCCCCGGCATCATCAGACAAGGACAAGCCACCTACCAAGCAGCCACGGGCCAGACCCAACAGCCCTTCCTCGGACGATGGCTGCTCCTCACCGCGGCCATGTTTGGTCTCAGCGCGATCGCCTACGCCGCGCGGCTCGCTCTGGATGCGTCGCGGCGAGGCTGAGTCCAGGCGCTGTTCCGGACGTCGATGTCGCGCTGGCGTTCGACCTTGTCGATCGATGCCAAGAGGGCATAATCGGCACTTTTGCGTTGGGCGATCGGGCCGGGCGAGAGACTGGTGCCATGACATCCTCGCCGGCCTCCGCGTTCGCTGGTTTCCGGCTCCCTAGGGAGGTGATCTCGGTTCGGTGGCGGTGCGGGGTGGTACCTGCGCTATGGGCGGTCCTACCGCGAGGTCGAGGAGCTGCTCGCCGAGCGTGGTGTGGTGGTCGATCAGGTCACGATCTATCGCTGGGTCCGAAGGTTCACACCGGAGTTCGTCGAAGCGGCACGGACGCGTCGTCGACATCGTCACGTGCCGGGTGATCGATGGTTCACCGACGAGACCTACGTCAAGGTTAACGGACGGTGGACGTACCTATACCGGGCGGTCGACCAGTATGGGCAGGTCATCGACGTATGGCTGTCGACCAGGCGCGACTTGACGGCCGCCCGGACCTTCCTCACTCGGGCACTCGCGACTGGGTCCCTGCCGGTTGAGGTGACCACGGATCGGGCGCCGGCTCATCGACACACCAGCGGCTGCCGGAGGCGTTCGATGAACTAGCGCTCGCCATCTGATTTACCAGCGGGCGATCGTCCAGCCATGCCACCCGATCGCCCAACGCAACAGACATGTTTCCGGTCCCTCGGGAGGTGAACTCGGTGGCGGTGCGGTGGTACCTGCAAGGCCATGGCGATGCCTGCGGCGCGGGAGCCGGGTCCCTTTGTGCCCCGCTGGCGGAGTCGGACGGTGGGTTTGAGCTCGACGCTTCCTCGAGACAGACCTGTCAGCCGCCGCCCGGCTGTGGGCGCCGCTCCCGGCACCCCGGTACGATCCCGGGCATGCGAGTCGCCTTCGTTGGAAAGGGGGGAGTCGGCAAGTCATCTCTCGCCGGAACGTTCGCCAGAGTGCTGTCCCGCACCGGCGAGCGGGTGCTCGCGCTGGACTCCGACCCGATGCCCGGGCTCGCGTTCTCCTTGGGAGTGGCGCGACGCGATGCGGGCCTGCCGGACGATGCCCTGCAGGAGTACCACGACGACAGCGGACGACGCCGGTACCGCCTGAACGACGGCTCAAGTGGAACACAAGCCGTCGAGAGGTACGGCGTCTCCGGACCCGACGGTGTGGTTCTGCTCCAGCTCGGCAAGGCCCAAGGTCAGCGGTGGGACAACACCCGCCAGCATTTCGGCTTCCAGCAGATTCTGGACGACCTGCCCGGCAAGGGGTGGAGCGTCGTGGGCGACCTCCCTGGCGGAACCAGGCAGCCGTTCATGTCCTGGGGAAGGTTTGCGGAGACGATTCTGGTCATCGTCGAACCCACGCCGTCATCCCTCATGACCGGGCGGCGACTAGCCCGCCTTGCCCAGACCAAGCAGACGCCCCGCGTGGTGGCCGTGGCCAACAAGGTGAGAGGACCCGCAGACGTCCAGCGCGTGAGTGATCTCACCGGCCTTCCCGTCCTCGGCGCGGTCCCCTTCGATCCCGAGGTGACGTCCGCGGATCGACTGGGCGTGGCAATCGTGGATCACGACCCGGAGGGATTGACGGTGGCGGCGGTACGATTGCTGGTAGATGTCCTGCGCACTGACTTGGAGCCCGCATGAAGATCGCTGTCGTCGGCAAGGGAGGTGCGGGGAAGACGACCGCATCGGCCGTGATCGCCCGCACGCTCTCCCGGCACGGCAGGACGACGCTTGCATTGGACTGTGACCCGAACCCCAACCTCGGCATTTCGTTGGGCCTTGGCGAGGAGGTCACCGAACGTCTCACCGCTCTGCGCGAGGCAGTCGGCACGGGCGAGCAGGAGCACGCCTCGGGGCTTGAGGATCTCGTGAACCGTTTCGGTGTCGAGGCGCCGGACGGGGTACAGATGGCGGTCGTCGCGGCCATCGAGAACCCCGAGCCGGGGTGTCCATGCTGTGGTATCTCCCCCGAGCAGCTGCTGGGTCGGTTCGCGCGGCCCGATCTCGTCGTCATCGCCGACTTCGAGGGTGGGTTGGGGACGCTCATGCGGTTGGGCGGCAATCCCGTGGACGTGGTCGTCGTGATGGTAGAGCCGACGGAGAAGTCGCTGGAAGTGGGTCGCCGCGCCGTGGGTCTGGTCCGCGAGAGTGGCCTCGGACGCCTTGTTGTGGTGGCCAACCGGGTGGCCGATGGCGCCGATGGCCAACGCGTTGCCGCTGCCTTCCCGGGGCTGGACGTCGTGATCATTCCCGACGATCCCGCATTGGTCGACGCCGAGCGGCGGGGTCTGGCCGCCCTCGACGCGGCTCCGGAGGCCTCCGCCGTGCTAGCCCTCGCCAGGCTTGCCGAGCACGTCATGGCGCCGGCGCTGGCGATCGGCGTCACCAGCGCATAGGTCGGGACGGCTAGGCAAGTTGGCTGGATGCCTGCTGTACGACGGCCGCAATCGTCTTGGCGACGGATGGCACCCGCTGCTCGGCGAGCCGCAGGAGCGGCGCCGACACCGCGATCGCCCCTTGCGGCTTGCCGAACGCATTCCGTACGACAACTGCGACAGCTGCGATATCCGGCTCGCTCTCGCTGCGGTTGGTCGCATAACCCTGCACCCGGACCTGCTCCAACTCACGCATCAACCGGGCCCGCGTGGTGATTGAGCTCGGCGTCAGTCGTGGCAGTCGGTCCGACGGGTAGAGCTCAAGCAGCCGAGTCGGAGGGAGCTCGGCCAACAGCGCCTTCCCGCCCGACGTCGTGTGAGCCGGGTATGCCCTCCCGACGCGCGAGCTGGTGCGCAACGCCTTCGAGCTCTCGACACTGTCCAGGAAGAGTGCCGAAGTCTCCTCGAGGATCATCAGATGAACCGTCTCGCCCAGTGTCGTGCTCAACTGCTCCAAGAACGGGCGCAAATGTTGTCGGATGTCCATCTGACGCACGATGGACAGCCCGATGTCCACCAGCGCTGGACCGGACATGTACGCCTTCGTGGCCGGGTCCTGCTGGATCAGCTCACGCGACTGGAGCATGGCCAGCAGCCGATGTGCCGTCGAGCGGCCGACTCCCAGCGTCTCGCTGGCCTGGGCCACCCCGATCAGCCTGTGGTCGCGGAACATCAGCAACAGCCTGAGCGCATTGTCAACGGAATTGATCGGATATCGAGGCTCCGGACCGCCGGCGCTCACGCCAGGCCGCACGTTCCGCTCCGTCCCCGGCATCGCGGCATCATATCCGTCGGGTGGGGCTGCCAGCCACCTCCACGCGGCCGCGGACCCTTGTCGGTGACGACATTTGGGCCTAGCGTCTGCAATACAGAAACCTGTTCTGCTAAGCGACGGGAGCGCCGGTGGAGGTCACCAGGTACGACGGAGTGCTCCCCAGTGGGTCGGGGTATTTGCTTGAGGTCCCCGATGCGTGGAACGGCGTGCTTCTCCTCACCTGCCGGCCGCTGCCACGCGATCCGGGCGAGCCGCCCTGGGAGTCAGGAGAGGCGCTCCTCACTCATCTGCTCCAGGCGGGGTACGCGCTGGCCGGCTCGGCCAACACGATCTTCTGGCCGCTTGAGCGCCTGTTCGCCGACCAGATCCCGCTCCTGGAGGAGTTCGACCGCGCCGTGTCGTCACCGCGGCACACCATCGCCTGGGGGCCGTCGATTGGCGGCATCATGACCGCCGGCCTCGTTCAGCTCATGCCGGAGCGGCTTTCGGGTGCACTGCCGCTCTGCGGCAACCTGGCCGGGGCGGTGGCGATTCACAACCGAGAGCTGGACATCGCGTTCGTCGTCAAGACCCTCCTCGCGCCGGACAGCGACCTGCAGCTGGTCCGAATTGCCGACCCGGAGGCGAACTTCCGACTCGCCGACTCCATCCTCGAGGCGGCGAAGGCGACGCCGCAGGGCAGAGCCCGATTGGCCCTGGCGGCCGCCGTCGGGAACATCCCGGGCTGGCACGACGATGGCTCACCCGAGCCGATGGCCGAAGACACAGCCTCCCGCCTGCGCAATCAGCTCGCCTGGTTCGAGGAGGTTGGCTTCTTCGTCTATTTCGCGGCCAGGGCGCAGGTGGAGCTGCAGGCCAAGGGAAACCCCTCGTGGAACTCCGAGGTCGACTACGGCGATCTGCTCGCCCGCTCGATCAACCGCGACCTGGTGGAGCTGCTGTACCAGGCGGCGGACCTCGACCTCTCCACCGACCTGGAACTGCTCGCCTCCGCTGGACGCGTCGGGGCGGACCCGGGGGCCGTCACTTACCTGGAACGGCACATCGTCTTCTCCGGAGACCTCGGCGGCGTGCCCGTCCTGGCGGTCCACACCGATGGCGACGGGCTCGTCACGCCCGACAACATGAGGGCCTACGCGGAGGTGGTCGCCTGGGCCGGTCAGTCCGACCTGCTCAGGCGGCTCTACATCCACCGCGGTGGTCACTGCACGTTCACCACTGCCGAGACGCTGACGGCACTCCGGGCGCTCGTCGCCCGTATCGAGTCGGGCAACTGGCCGAGTCTCGATCCAGAGACGCTCAATGCCGACGCCGAAGCGCTGAATCGCGAGATCATCGCCCTGCCGGGCGACCGGATCGCGGATCCGGCGTTCTTCGAGTTCGAGCCGCGGCCGTTCCCCCGGCCCTACGACATCCGCGCGACCGGAGGGTTCGCGTGACGCTCGGCATTCGCGATGACTGGAGTGATCAGGAGCTCGACACGCTCTTCGAGCGGGTGTCGAACGCCGGTCGGTGGGGCGCCGACGACGAGCTCGGGACACTGAACTTCATCACGTCGGAGAAGCGGCGGTCGGCGGCTGCACTCGTGCAAGCCGGCAGAGTCGTCTCGCTGGCACATTCCCTCGCGGCACGCCCGACCGCGACGCGACCTCAGCAGGTGGATCATCGGATGCTCTACTGGAACGTCCCGGACAATCCACTCCGTGCGCCACCGAGCGCGGGCGACTATCTCGGCCTCGAGATCCATCAACACGGGGTCACGCACCTCGACTCGGTCAGTCACATCGGCAGCCGCGACGGCCGGGTCTATAACGGGCGCCGCTTCGACGATGTCGCGGCCGAGGACGGTCTGCGCCACGGCTCGGTGTTCGCGCAGCGTGACGGGATCGTCTCGCGCGGAGTTTTGCTCGATGTCGCGGCAGCACTCGGAGTCGGATGGCTCGAGCCCGACCATCAAATCTCTGCCGACCAGCTCGAGGTCGCGGAGTGCCACGGCAATATCCAGGTCGGACGTGGGGACGTTATCGTCGTCAGGGCCGGAGTCGAGTCACGAGAGGACGCTCACGGGCCGAGCCCGCTTGGTCCCGGCCCGGGGCCGGACGCCGTGGCGTGGCTGCACGAGCGGGAGATCGCGGTGTACGCCGGCGACGCCCCCGAGCACCTGGCGGAGGCGGGCGCCCGCATCCTCGGCCTGCTCCCCCTCGAGCCGCGGGAGGACGCCGTGCGGAGCCCGTCGGCCTTCCCCCTCCTGCTCCACCAGATCGCCATTCCGTCGATGGGTCTGGTCCTGCTCGACTACTGCCGGGTGGAGGCGCTGGCCCGCCTGTGCGCCGACCTGGGCCGCTATGAATTCCTCTTCGTCGCGGCGCCGCTCGCGCTGCCTGGGGGCACCGGCTCGCCGGTGAACCCCCTCGCGATCTTCTGAGCCGCCACAGCATCCTTCCGCAGAGCAGAAAGTCAGCGTACCCTCAGGAACAATAGCGACGACGCAGGGAGTTGGTGCCGCGATGCCGACCACTCGGTTCCCAGCCGAACCAGACGCTGCCGAAGGGGCGCTGCTGGACACGTTCTACCGCGACCTGGCGCAGGCCGATCTTCAGCCCCTGTGGCGGCAGCAGGGCCTGATGCCCGACACTCCGCCGCTCGCCACGCTGCCGTATCTATGGCGGTTCAAGGAGCTGCGGCAGCTCGCCGAGCGCTCCGGAGACCTCATCCCGATCTACCGGGGCGGCGACCGGCGAGTGCTCGCGCTGTGCAACCCCGGT
>JBBSGI010000088.1:0-10423 GCA_038254365.1 Propionibacteriales bacterium | reverse complement strand
GCACCATGGCGGGGCCGCCGACGCCGGCTCAGCTCCGCGCCCTCGGTGCGTTCTTCTGGCCCTGATCGACGATCAGAGTCCTCGCGGGCGCCGCAGTGTCAGAAGGCGATGACGGGCTCGACCGGGCATTTGATTTGCGGTAGTCGGCCGGCGGACTTCCCACGGCGGTGACGACCGCCTCGACGCGGCGAAACAGGCTGGGGTTCAGTGTGCGTCAAATGAATGGCGGAGCCCATTCGTCAGGCATCTGTAAGGCTCTTCTTCCACCGAGTGGTGCGTTCTTCAGGGTCGACTCTCATCGACGGTCGAAAGCAACTTGGCGGCGCACGGGCGCGGGCGCGAAGCGAGGCAGGAGGCGAAATAAGCCTTCGCTACCCCGGTGGCAACCTGTTGCGGAGTCCGGGACCTGATCAGAAGGAACGGCCAATTCGAGGGAGTGGATAGATGTAAGTCCTATGAGGAAGCTTGCCGTGTGTGGCGTGTCGCTCATTACGACCCTCAGTGTGATCACGATAGCGCACGTTCAGGGCTCCAGTGCGGCCGAGAGCGCCGTATCTCGACTGGGCACGCATGAGGGCGCCGCTTCTGCGATGACCAATCGCAGCACAGGTAACCAGATCATCACCTACCGGCGGGCCGCAGACGGCGCCTTGACCCGTGTCGGCCGGGTAGCTACGCGCGGCACCGGGATCGGAACCGACCTGGACACGCAGGGCGGTTTGCGACTCAGCAGCGATCATCGTTCCTGTACGCCGTCAAACGCCGGCAGTGACGACGTCACCGTCTTCTCGGTGAACGGAACGCAGCTCACGTTCGTGCAGAAGGTGTACGCCGGTGACGAGCCGAACAGCCTGACCATCAACCACAATCTGCTCTATGTTCTTGACGGATCGGTCGCCGGAAACGGCATCCGCGGCTTCAAGGTTGCTTCTGACGGGACCTTGACCCCCCTGCCCTCACTCGTTCAGGTTGCTGAGCCTGAGCCGCTGCGGACCCAGGAGCGTAGGGGCGAGGACATCGGTCCAGCCCCTGCGCGCCTGGGTCGCCTGGCGAACTGCTGATCCGGCGGGGCCATTCGCCTCATACTCCGGCCTGCCCCTTCGGGATACCGTCTCGACGCCCACTCCCGGTTAGCCGTACACCGGCGATGAGTTCCGGTGCCGGCCGCCGTCTACCAGCGGAACGGCCACGACAAGGGCGAGCCGCCGTCTTGCCCTTAGCCTTGCGGCGGGCGCCGGCCTGACGCAGAAGGGATAGCCATGTTCGAGAACACCAGGGCCTTCAGCGGATTCGCGGTCGACGACGTGTCGATGGCCAGGCAGTTCTACAGCGAGACGCTGGGCCTCAAGGTGACCGAGGACAACGGGATGCTGACGCTCCATGTCGCCGGGGACAGGCCGACGCTGGTCTACCCCAAGCCGGATCACAAGCCGGCCTCGTTCACCATCCTCAACTTCCCGGTCGACGATGTCGAGGCCGCGGTCGAGCAGCTGTCCGAGCGGGGGGTGCGCTTCGAGCGCTATGAGGGCACCGGCGTCGAGACCGACGAGCACGGCATCTTCCGCGGTGGAGGTCCACTCATCGCCTGGTTCAAGGATCCCGCCGGCAACGTCCTGTCCGTCATCCAGGCCGAGTAGGTACGGCGACTCCACGATCCTTCGAGGCGCGACTTCGAAACAGTTGAGCCTCGGTGTCAGACAGCATTGAGGCCGAGCACCCAGGCCGAGCCGAGCAGCAGGGTGCTCCGCCAGTCCAAGCGCCGTCGGCTTGCATTCTCGGCGTGAACGCGACTTGGGCGCCTTGGCTCAGGCCAGGGCTATCTCCATGCCCTCCTCTGCGAGCAGAACCTCGCCCGGGAAGACGGCAGCAGCAGCGGTGCGCGCGGCCTGACGGTTGTTGCCGGGCCAGAAGTGGGTCAGCAGCAGCCGTCGGGCCCCGGCCGCCGCAGCGGCCTTGCCGGCGTCTCGCGCGCTGAGGTGCATTTGCCGGCCAGAGCGGGCGCGCGGCGTGGAGACCTGCTGGTCGCGGTCGCTCGCCTCCATGACGTACAAGTCGGCGTCGCGACCCAGCTCCGCTAGCGCCGGGTCCGGGCCGGTGTCTCCGGTGTATGCCACCGTCAGGCCGGGGGTGGACAGCCGCACCCCGGCGTTGAGGACGAAGTGCGGCAGTTCCCATGACCGGAGCCGGAACGGGCCGACCTGGTAGGCCGGAGCCGGCAGCGGGTGCCAGTCGAAGACCCGCCGTACCGAAACTGCATCGCCCTCCTCCAGCGCGACGACCTGGTCCAGCACGTCCACCGGGGCGTACAGCGGCACCGGCGCCGCACCGCGCCGGGCGAACCAGCGCGCCCGGAACAACCCGTGCAGGTCGATCGCGTGGTCGGCGTGGCGATGGGTCACGACCACCGCGTCGGCCCCGTCGCCGGCCGACGACCCCGACCACAGCGAGCAGCCGGGGAAGGGTGGCGTAGCCCAGGTCGAGGACGACCCGGAAGCCGTCGTGCTCGAGGACGAACCCGCTGCAAGCGCGCCCGGCCCCGGGCCAGGCACCGCAGCTCCCAGAACCACGAGACGGCTGCTCACCACTCGTGCCTGCCAGGCCCGGAGACTTGTCCTGTGTGATCTCCCGGGGTGCCCCTCGGCAAATCTGTGAGCGGACGCGGTCGGGGGCATGCGGCGCCGTCGGCACCGCAGGTCCGTCGGCGATGAGACAGCCCCGCCCTCGCGGGGAGCGCTGCCCGTGGCGACCCCGGGTACCAGCGCTCGGGCTCCGGTACTCGAAGCCATCAGGTCCGAGCCCGCAAGGTCCCGGTCGCGATCCTCAGACGAAAGCGCCCCGCGGATCGCGGAGCTGCGGATGTTTCGCTGCCGAGAGCCCGATACTGCCGTCACTCGAGGAACGCTGTGATGGTCGTGGTGAACGAGGCGGGGTCGTCGAGCCAGGGACAATGGCCGCCTGCCGGTTGGATGACGAGCGTGGCGTTCGGGAACAAGCCGGCAAACTCCGCCACGACGCGCGGGGGGGCTGCCACGTCGAGTTCCCCGGCAAGTAGCAGCACCTGCGCTCTCAAGGTGGCAAGGGCCGCGCGGGTGACTGTCGGGTCGAAAGCGCCCTCGGCGCTGAAGACGCCGGCGGCCTCCTCGTTCCGCTGCTTGTCCCCGCTCGCGTGATGGGCTCGCGCCGCAGCGTCCCACCGGCCGTAGGTGAACGGTGTGATGGCCTTCCAGTCGGCGTCGGTGGCCTGCCCGGCCTGGATCGCCTCGAAGGCTGTCGACGCCGGTGCGAACCACGGCTCGTCCTCCCGCAGCCGCACGACCTCACGCCGCATCTCACTGGTGGCGGTGATCCCAACGGCCCGGGTGCTCGGCGTGATCAGGGCAAGCTTGCCGATGCACTCGGGGTGCCGGGCCGCATACAGCGCAGCGAGGTTCGCCCCAGCGGAGTGCGCAAGCAGGTCGATCCGGACGAGGCCCAGGTGCTCGCGCAGCGCCTCGACATCGTCGACGAGATGGTCGCATCGGTAGGAGCCGGTGTCTGTGGGTGTCTCAGACTGCCCGGTACCCCGGTAGTCCAATAGGATCAGCTGTAGGCGCCCGGACAGCCCACCGAGGTCGCCGAGGTAGGCCGAGTCCTGCATCGGACCGCCCGGCAGGCAGACGACCGGGGTGCCCTCTCCGAGCACGTGGTAGGCGAGCTTCGTTCCGTCATTCGCCGGGAGACCAGGCATGGACGAGATCATCCCAACGCCGCTCCGACCGGGCAATCGAGATACCCGCGAGCCGGACTCGAGTCGGACCGCCGCTAGCTTCGGTGGGGGCGATCCGACCATAGGAGGCGGCAGTGTCTGCGCGGTTGTGGGTCTGAGTGCCAGCCGTGGTCTTGAAGAGATGCGGGGGTGTCGTGGCCGAGGTCGCCCTTCCACAGCACGGGTGTAGTGGTCCACGGCATCCCACGGGTTCGGGTGAAAAGCGAGAACGGAATCCCCGCGGACACCAAGGCCGCCGACTTTCGGCTCTGATGCGGAGACGACCTCCTTGTTCATCAGCCGATCGCGGAGAGCCCCCGTGCCTGCGACAGGCTCACCCGGCAAGGAGAGGGATGGCTCGCCTGGTCCCTTGGCATGGGTATCGGGGCGGTCTAGTGTTGTGCCTGTGTCGGGGAGTGTGGTAGGCGGAACGGCGTCCGGCTGGCCCGCCTCGGCTAAACCAGCCTG
Source organism: Propionibacteriales bacterium (assembly GCA_038254365.1). Lineage (GTDB taxonomy): Bacteria > Actinomycetota > Actinomycetes > Propionibacteriales > Nocardioidaceae > JAWWPG01. Next base: position 6,210 of record JBBSGI010000088.1, on the reverse strand, counting down.
CGAACGGGTCCACTGCCGATTCGTTCCAGACGCATCGTCGAACTGATGACTGACACACCGTATCTTCGCCAGCCGACCGATTTCCGGGAGCCCGTCCGTTACGCTTACGGGCCTGATTCGTCTCCTCAACAGGGCGTTCCGCGCGGAGCGATTTCCGACCACATTTGGGGTACGAGCCGTGTCTTCCCAGGCACAAACCGGCGGTATTGGGTCTACGTGCCAGACCAATACAGCCATTCGCAGCCCGCTTCGCTGATGGTCTTTCAGGATGGGCACGCCTGGCTCGACCCCGATGGTGACATGCGCGTCTCCATCGTCTTCGACAACCTAATCCACGCCGGCGAAATGCCCATGACAATCGGTGTCTTCATCGACCCCGGCATCTTCCATACGGAACTCCCTGCGAAGCTCGGATGGGACCCGAAGCCCGAAAACCGTAGTGTCGAATATGACACGCTGAGCGACGCCTACGCGGAGTTCTTGCTGACCGAGATCCTCCCCATGATCCAGCAGCGGTACGTCATCACCGATGATCCAGACCAACGCGCGATCTGCGGTATGAGTAGTGGTGGTATCTGCGCGTTCACCGTCGCTTGGGAACGCCCTGATCAGTTCCGGCGAGTGCTCAGCTACATAGGCAGCTTCGCCGACATTCGCGGCGGCCACCGCTACCCCGACCTCATCCGCCAAACCGCAAAGAAACCGCTGCGGGTCTTCCTTCAAGCGGCCAGTCGGGACATCAACTGGGACGCCGCTAACCTCAACTGGTTCAGCGCCAACCTCATGATGGCTGCGGCTCTCGCGGAACGAGGCTACGATCTCCGCCTCGTCCTCGGAGACGGCGGCCACGACTCGAACCACGGCGGCGCGATTCTGCCGGATGCGCTCCGCTGGCTCTGGCGAGCGGAAGCCAAGTAAGCGTGGGACGACGATCTTTCGTCAAGCTGCGGCTCGCGAGCCCGAACGGTGGCGGCAAATGAAGGCGTCGAGTACCGGACCCGAGCCGCGGGGACCGGTCGGCCAGGGCGGCCAGCCCGCCGTCCGCTTGGCGGCGCAGCCACCGTGCACCGTCTGGCGGCCGACCGCGAACCGGTTGGCCACCTCGACGACCGAGACGCCGTCCAGAACCGCTCGTACCGCTGAATACCGCTGCTCAGCCACGGAACGCTCCCTGAGGACTCGGCCCACCCCCTCGGCTCGACGCTCGAGCCAACCGGGGTGAGGACGAGGTGTCACACATCAGCCGAGTGGAGTGCCCCCGCTTTCCCGGACGATGCGGGCTGGTTGTGGAGCATCATGCGGCCGGCTGGCCGAGCTGGCCAGCGAGGTGCTGTGATTCGTAGTCGGCCGGGCTCAGGTAGCCGAGAGTGGAGTGCCGGCGACGGGGGTTGTAGAAAACCTCGATGTAGGCGAAGACGGCCTGGCCGAGCTCGTCGCGGCTCGGCCAGTTGCAACGGTCCAGCACCTCGGTCTGCAAGGTGGCGAAGAAGCTTTCGGCCACGGAGTTGTCGAAGCAGTCGCCGATCGTGCCCATCGAGCCGAGCAGACCCGCACCGCGAACGACGGCACGAGCCGCCGCAACCCAGACACGACGATGCTGTGAAAGATCCGGGCTAGCGTGCCCGTTCCTCCGGTAAGCAGGATGGGTGCTGTCATGGCTTCTCCACACTCGTTCGGTCCGGGAGTCCATATCCCGTCAGGACGCTTTCCGAGGACGGCAGGACGCTTTCCGAGAACGGAATGTGACTCTATGGACCAGCGCGACTTGGCGGGGCTCGTGATCAGCGGGACCTGGGAGAAGTTCCCGGCTCTCCCGGGAGTCGGCCCGATTCGGCTGACGACGAAAGCCAGCAACCTCGAGGCGTCAGCAACCCCATGCCCGAGGAGGCACCCGATGACCCAGCTCACCCAGGCCGTGACGACACCGGCCGAAGCCGTTGTACCCGACACGAGGGCACCCGTTTCCGCCACGCTCTGGCGAGTGGCCGGCGGTTTCGCACTCGCCCACGTCGTACTGCTGTTCGCCGGCCTCAGCCAGGAGGTCCTGGTCGAGCACGGAACGAGCCTGCCCAAGCTCCAGGAGGTGTACGGCGGCGCCAACCTGACCCGGGTGTTCACGGGCGGCTACGTCGAGGCGATGTCGTTCCTTCTCCTCACGGCGGCAGTCGTGATCATCGCCCGGTTGTTCGGGCGCCGCACCGAAACCGGGCGGGTGGCCGCGCAGACCTTCCTCGCCCTGGGAGTGGCGTTCATCGCGTCGACCCTCGCGGTCGGCTTCGCGCCGGCCGCGGCCGCTCTCTACGGGGCTCAGCACGGCGCCGACGTCCACGCCGTGGCGATGGTTAACGACATCCGGAACTACGGCTACTTCCTACAGGTCGGGATCCAGGGCGGCATGGCGCTCGCACTGGGGATCGCCGCTCTCGCGGAGAAGCTGTTCGTCAAGTGGGTCGGCTGGACCGGCGTCGTGATCGGCGCAGCGGGCATCGTGGCCGCGCCCTTGGCGAACAACGGGCTTGGCTTGGTATGGCTGGTCTGGTGGGTCGGCCTGGGCGTCTTGCTGCTGCGCGGCCCGAGGACCGCTCGGCGGAGTGCCTGAAACATTCCACTGCTGGAGTCCATGCGCCACATTGGTCCGGTGAGCAGGTCGATGACCAGGACGGCGGCCGGCGTCGCCGTCCTGGTCGGGCTGGTCAGCGAGGGCCTGGCGATCGCGGCCTCGTCCCCCGGTGCTGCCCGGTGGAACGAGGCCGCGGTCGGCGCCGTGATCGCGGCGTACGGCGCCGTGGGTCTGCTCATCCTCTGGCACCGTCCTGGGCACCCGATCGGCCGGGTCGCGCTCGCGATCGCGCCGGTCTGGGGCATCGCCGAGGCGCTCGTCGTCACGTCGTACGCCACCTTGCACGACCACGCTGACGCCCGCCTCGCCGCGCTCGGCTCGGTGCTGGGCAGCTTCCTGCGGGGGCTGCCCTGGTTCGTCGCGGTGATGTGGCTGCCGCTGCACTTCCCCGACGGTGTCTCGGTCGGTACTCGGCTCGCCCGCGTGGCCGAGCGCTTCATGATCGCCACGATCGTATGCTTCTCCCTCTTCAGCCCGCTCTCCCCGAGGCTGACGGACCTCCGGGTCAACTCCGTCGACAACCCCATCGGGGTGCCCTCGTCCCTGGCCGGGGTGCTCGACGCCGTGGCCGCCGCGAACCTGCTGCTGGGCGTGACCGCAATCGGCCTGGCGGTCGCCTGCCTGGTCCAGCGGTACCGCCGCGGCGGCTCGCTCGGTCGACAGCAGACGACGATCTTCGGGTTGGCGTTCATCCCTCCCATCTCGGCTCTGGTGTTGAGCTTCTCCGACGCCGCGCCCACCTGGCTCTTCGGCGTGGCGACCATCCCGCTGCCGATCGCGATCGGCGTGGCCGTCCTGCAGCGACGGCTCTACGACATCCAGCTCGCGGTCAACCGCTCCCTGACCTACGGGGCGCTCTCCCTCGCGATCGCGGCGCTCTATGCGGTCACCGTCGGCGGCGTGGGCGCGATGTTGGGCCAGCAGAGCGCGGTCTGGCTGCCCTGGCTCGCGGCCGGGATCGTCGCCGTCAGCTTCGCCCCGCTGCGGGACGCCCTGCAGCGGGCCGCAAACAGGCTGACCTACGGCCAGTGGTCCCAGCCCACCGACGTGCTGGCGTCGACGGCCCGACGGCTCGGCGACGCGAGCGACGTGCCGGCCCTGCTGCAGTCCCTGGTCGAGGAGGTGGGCTCGGCTCTCGATCTGACGTACGTCGCCATCACCCGGCCACACCCTGGCGGCCCGCGGATCGCGACCCGAGGAGGTCGACGAGCTTCGGATGACGTCGTACGGCGTCGACGTCGGGACCCTCTCCTGGGCCCGGCGGCCCCTGCGTGACATCGACCGGGAGCTGCTCGCCGACCTCGCCCGCCAGCTCGCAACGGTCGTGCACGCGGCCGGGCTGCTCGACGCCGTACGGGCCTCCCAGGAACGGCTGGTCCTCGCCCGCGAGGAGGAGAGACGCCGGCTTCGGCGCGACCTGCATGACGGCGTGGGTCCGGCCCTCGCGGGTCTGACCCTGAGCGTCGACACACTGCGCAACGTCCTCGGCAGCCAGCTCGACGGGGCGACCGCCGTCAGCGCCGACGAGGGACTGCTCGGCCTGCGCGCCGGCATCCAGGCGACCGTGCTCGACGTACGCCGGATCGTCGAGGGCCTACGGCCACCCGCCCTCGACGAGCTCGGCCTGGCCGAGGCGGTGGCCCAGCTCGCCGACCGGACCGTCGCGGGGAGCGACCTGGTCGTCGAGGTGCAGGCCGACCCGCTGCCGAGGCTGCCCGCGGCGGTCGAGGTGGCGGCGTACCGCATCGTCCAGGAGGCCCTCACCAACGCCCTCCGCCACGCGCGGGCGCACCAGGCGTGCATCCGCCTGCGCCACGGCCCGTCCGGCCTCGCCGTCGAGGTCCGCGACGACGGATCCGGGCAGGTCACGCCGCGTCCGGACGGCGTGGGGCTGACCAGCATGCGCGAGCGCGTAGAGGAGATCAACGGGTCGTTCACGCTGCACGCACGGCCCGGCGAGGGTACGACGGTCGCGGTGCTGTTGCCCGCCAACGACGAAGCCGCGTCGAGGTGACCAGGTGACCCGCGTGCTCGTCGTCGACGACCACCCGCTGTTCCGCGACGGGCTCGCCGGGCTGCTCCAAACCGTGCCTGGCACGGACGTCGTCGGGTCGGCCGCGGACGGCGAGAGCGCCTGCCGACTGGCCGCTGAGCTGGCCCCTGACGTAGTCGTTGTCGACCTGAACATGCCAGGCCTGCCCGGTCTGGAGACCATCCGGCGGCTGGTCCGGCTGGACCCTTCGCCTGCGGTCCTGGTGCTGACAATGGTCGACGACGACGACATCGTCACTGCAGCGCTGCAGGTGGGGGCCCGCGGCTACCTGCTCAAGGGCGCTGTCCAGGAGGATGTCGTCGCGGCCATCCGCACGGTCGCGGCGGGCGGTGCGGTCTTCGGCGCCGGTGCTGCTCAGCGCGTACTCGCCGGCGGCCGGCAGCGGCACTCGCTAGACCTCACCGAGCGGGAGTCCGAGGTACTGGCGCTGGTGGCCGACGGCCGGAGCAACGCCGAGATCGCCCGGGCTCTGGGCGTCAGCCTCAAGACCGTTCAGAACCACGTGTCGCACGTGCTCGCCAAGCTCCAGGTCCGCGACCGGACGCAGGCGGCCCTGCGGATGAGGGGTCTGTGACCGCTCTTCCACGGAACCCCCCTCGGGGGCGGGCCGCGGCACGGTGCCTATTGCACCGCCACCCATGGCGAGGTCTCGTACGTCGTCGTCACACGTCGTACATCACGGCCAGACGGGTTGCGTTGCACACAGCGCCGGATCACGGACGAAATGCGCCATGGAGTGGCCACCAGATCGGCAGCCAGGTCTTCCTGGCCCGCTACCGGGAGCCCACGTTGAGTGCCTACCGCCGTGACCTGCGGTGCTGCTGGCAGTGGTGCGCCGATCACCAGCTTGAACCGCTGGCCCTCAGGCGGCCGCATCTGGAGTTGTACCTGCGGGAGTTGGAGCAGCGCGGCTACGCCCGGCCACCGTCAGCCGCCGGCTGTCCACCGTCGCCGGGTTGTTCAAGTACGCGGTCATCGACGAACGCGTAACCGCGAACCGGACCGCGGCGGTGACCCGACCCCGGGTTCTGTGGGAGGGGCAGCACCGCACCGTGCTGCACCCGCTCGAGTTCGCCGCCGTGCTCAGCGCCGCCCGACGGCACGGCGACACCGCGCACGCGCTCGTCGCGCTGCTCGGCATGCTCGGGCTGCGGGTCAGCGAAGCGTGCAGCGCCCGGGTCGAGGACCTGCGGTATGCCGGCGGCCACGAGCTGCTCCGGGTGGTCGGCAAGGGCGCCAAGCCGGCCGAGATCCCGCTGCCCATCCCGGTGCTCGGCGCGGTCAAGGCCGCCATCGAGGGCCGCACCCACGGCCCGATACTGCTCTCCGCCACCGGAACGGCGTTGACCCGGGCAGCGGCCAGCCGGCTGCTCCGCCGGGTCGTCCGGGAGGCGGGCGTGACCAGCCCAGCTAGCCCGCACACGCTGCGCCGGACCTTCTGCACCGCCGGACTGATCAGCGGCGTGCCGCTGCGGGACATGCAGTACGCGATGCGCCACGCCGACGCCCGCACCACCATCCGCTACGACATGGCCCG
>JBBSGI010000087.1:0-10437 GCA_038254365.1 Propionibacteriales bacterium | reverse complement strand
TGGCGCTGCTGCGTCGTGGCGACCTCAGCGTCACCGAGGTCTGTTTCGCGGTCGGCTGCGCGTCGCTGGGCACCTTCAGCACTCGCTTCACCGAGCTGGTCGGGATGCCGCCCAGCAGCTACGGGCGCGATGCGACGCGCGAGACGGCAGGGATGCCGCCGTGCGTGGCGAAGCAGGTGACCAGACCGGTCAGGAATCGAGAAGCGAGGGTTCCGGAGCCGCACCTAGTGTGACTGCCATGGACATCACCATTTACCAGACCCTCCTCCCGCACGACGACCCGGACGCCTCCCTGACCTTCTATCGCGACACTCTCGGCTTCGAGGTCCGCAATGACGTCGAGTACGGCGGGATGCACTGGCTCACGGTCGGCCCCCCCGACCAGCCCGGCACGTCCATCGTCCTGTACCCGCTGGCTGCCACCCCCGGCATCACCGACGACGAGCGCCGCACCATCGCCGAGATGATGGCCAAGGGCAGCTACGCCAGCATCAACCTGGCGACCACCGACCTCGACGGCACCTTCGAGCGGCTGCAGGCCGGCGACGCCGAGGTCGTCCAGGAACCGACCGAGCAGCCGTACGGCGTTCGCGACTGCTCCTTCCGTGACCCCGCGGGCAACCTGGTCCGCATCCAGGAGTTGCGCCATGCCGAACAGTAAGAAGCAGGGGAGCCGTGCGAAAGTACCCGACGGGAAGTCTCCCTCCCAGCTCATAGACGCGAGGATCAAAGAGCTGGGCGACTGGCGCGGCGACACACTCGCTCGGATCCGAAAGCTGATCAAGCAAGCCGACCCCGACGTGGTCGAGGAGTGGAAGTGGCGAGGCGTACCGGTGTGGGAGCACGACGGAATGATCTGCACCGGCGAGACGTACAAGGAATACGTCAAGCTGACCTTCGCCAAGGGCGCCTCACTGGAGGACCCTTCTGGCCTCTTCAACTCCAGCCTCGAGGGCAACACCAGGCGTGCCATCGACATCCATAAGGACGACCAGATCAACGAAAGGGCGCTGAAGGCGCTGGTTGGTGCCGCCGTGGACCTCAACGCGTCGACGAAGTAGCGCCGGGAGCCGGGGGCACCGAGGTTGTGAGCACTGGACCGGTCGTGTGCGCATGCCCGGTGCGAGCGTTGAGGAAGACTCTACGTATGGTCCCCACGAGGAGTAAGGCGCAGGCATCGGCACGACACGATGCCGACAGCCACGATCTGATCCGCGTGCAGGGCGCGCGCGGGTCGGCTCCCTGTAGAGCAGGTCGTGCAGCTGCTTCTTGGTGAACTTGCTGATCGGCTTGTCCATGTCGAAGACCGGCTCGTCGACTCCGGCAAGTCGGTCATCGTCATCGGGCACCACCAGGCGGTCGTGGCTCACGCCGACTGGATGATCGACCTCGGCCCCGGCGCCCGGCCACGACGGCGGCCGGATCGTCTTCGAGGGCACACCCGCTGACCTCGTCGCCGCCCGCTCCACCCTCACCGGCGAGCACCTCGCGGCGTACGTCGGCACCTGACCGACGCCCTCTCGGACACCGTGAGATGAGTTCTCGTAGCCGTCTCGACTCGTTCCACTGCGACGCCGATAAGCAACATTATGTCAAGTAAGACCCGCGCATCGCATCAGACAAAATCATCACCGCATACATGGAGCAGTGACGTCCCCTGGGGCGGTGTAGTTTCCGCCGCTGCTCGTCGTGTCGCTGATGACGAGGGCGGCCACCGTGCAACGGTCAGTGAGACGTAGAGATGGAACTCACGAGAAAGACACGATGCACGATGGCCTTGGACCATGCTGCAAGTCTCCGACCGCCGCTACCTGTCCGAGGCCTCCATGGCCCTCCTTAACAACGACCCAGGAAACCAGGAGGTGGCGCAACCCGAACTCATGACGGCATGATCACTCATTGACCCGCATGGTGAACCAGAACTCCACCACTCAGCGGGACGTCACCCATGGAGCCCTCCCCTGGAGTTTCAAAGAGGTTGAAAGGCCCCCTGACTCTCGCACGCCCGCGTGCGAGTCGCTCGCACAGTGCCGATGTGTGGTGTTGAGGGTCGGCCCTTCATGGTCGGATAACGTGGTCCGGCACTACATCGTCCAGGAGGCGCACGTGTCCACCCATCCCGTGCTGATGCACACCGCCCTAGACTCGACCGATGTCCGCGGCCTGGCCGAGTTCTACCGAGAGCTACTGGGAGTGCAGTACCGCCCAGGCGACGAGCCCCCGCAGGACGGCAGTGCCGATGACGAGGATTGGCTCGTGCTCGTCGACAGTGACGGCAACCGAATGCTCGCCTTCCAAGAGGTCAGCACCTTGGCGCGACCGACGTGGCCGTCGGACGACGTGCCGAAGCAGATGCACTTAGACTTCCGCGTGCCCACGGTGGACGAATTGGAACGACACCGCCGGCGAGCCGAGGCGCTCGGGGCCACGCTGCTTCTCGACCGCACCGAGGACTCAGGGGAGCCTCTGTACGTTCTCGCCGACCCGGCAGGGCACCCCTTCTGCATCCTCGTCGGCTCGCGGTAAGCGAACGCGCAGTCTTGCCGCGATGAAGGTGCCTCTCCCCCGCCGTATACGACCGATCTTGGTACGCAGGGGTGCCAGAAGACACTTGCGTATCTCATCCGATGAATCAACAGCTCGCAACGGCACAGTTCCCACAGGGAAGGGCTTACAGGCTCGCTGACCCCGCAGTGTGCCGAAGTCAGGGGCTCTCGACGTCGCGGGCGAACAGTCGAGTCGGGAATCACGCGCGTAACCGGCCGCTGATCGTCCGGATCTGCCGTTAGCGTCGTGACATGGCTGACTTCATTGATGCCGATCTGCGCGGCTCCCGGTTCGAGCGCGTCGACCTCAGCGGAACGGAGTTCCGCACCGTCGACCTGGCCAACGCCCGGTTCCGCGGTGCCGACCTGAGCGGTGTCGTGATGCGCGGTGTCGAGATCGTCGACACCGACATCCACGGCGAGATCGAGAACCTGACAATCAACGGGGTCGACATCGGACCTCTGGTCAACGCCGAACTCGACAGACGGTATCCCGACCGAGCCAAGATGCGTCCCACTGACCCGGCCGGCTTCCGCGAGGCGTGGGACGTCGTCGAGCGGCTCTGGGGCGAGACCGTCGCACGAGCCCGTCGCCTGGATCCTGAGCTGTTGCACGAGTCGGTCGGCGGGGAGTGGTCGTTCATCGAGACGCTGCGGCACCTTGTTTTCGCCACCGACGCCTGGATCAGGCGCGCGATTCTCGGTGATCCGTCGCCGTGGGATCCTCTGGACCTGCCGTGGGACGAGATGCCGGACACGCCCGGCGTGCCCCGCGACCGCGACGTACGCCCGTCGCTCGACGCGGTCCTCGAGCTGCGCCGCGACCGGATGTCCACCGTCCGCGAGGTCGTCGACGGCCTCACCGACGAGTCGCTGAGCGTTCATACCGAGCCTGTCGAAGGGCCCGGTTGGCCGAAGCCCCGCAGCTACCCGGTGCGTGAGTGCCTGCTGTGCATCCTCAACGAGGAGTGGGAGCACCGGCTATATGCCGAGCGGGACCTGGATGTCCTGGAAGCCGGCGAGTTGTAGCGGAACTAATCCCGCGTAGACGATGGCCGTTGACTGTTGGTGGAATAGGCTGTCTGACCTAGCGTTACCCGTCTGGTGATAGTTGGCTGTTGGTGGTCCTCGCCGGTTCTGTTGGGTCCATTTTGGGGGCAAGCGGGGGTCCGAAACCTCAAGCGATCTCGAGGGGCGGGAGTCACTCTGCTTGCAGCCGCGGCGCGCTCGCGGATGCACTCCTCGGCTCCGTCGAGGGTGGTGACGCCGTACTCAGAGGTGACCAGCATGTCCGACACCCACGGGCCGCTGAGGAAGTCGCCCGGGTGACCTACGCTTTCCGCGAAGGGCCCAAGCGGCCCTCCCACGGACTTCTTCCAGACCCGATATCAACCGCCGCCACCCAAAGCTTGGGTCAGATCCGCGACTCGGCCTCGAGTTGTTCCTCCCGGGTCGACGGCCCGGATTTCCCGCTGCGAGCGCCGTTTTGCCGGCCTCGAGGAAGTTGGCCTGCCATCGGCCGATCGACTGCTCGCTGACCCTTCTCCCGGGCTTCTTCTTGGCACTCACAACGTCCAGTGTCGTCATCACGGCACCCCTCCGCTGGGCTCAGAGCTCAGCGCGTCGGGGCCGGAAACACCGTAGATCCACTCTTTCCCTCACATCTGATTCACATTGTCGGCGACCTATGTTGAGGCTGTGAGGGTGCTGTTGGTGGAAGACTCGGTCCGGATGGCTGGTCTGCTGCGGCGCGGGTTGGAGGAGGAGGGGTACGCAGTCGACATCGCGGGTTCGGGCACTGATGCGGTTTGGCTGGGTGGAGAGAACTCGTACGATGCAATCGTTTTGGATGTCATGCTGCCGAGGTTGAATGGTTTTGAGGTTTGCCGCGAGTTGCGTACGGCGGGACGCTGGGCTCCGGTGTTGATGTTGACGGCCCGTGATGAGGTGGCTGACCGGATCCGCGGGTTGGATGCGGGCGCCGATGACTATTTGACGAAACCTTTTAGCTTTGGCGAGCTGGCGGCCCGGTTGCGGGCACTTGTGCGGCGTGGTCCGTCCCAACGGCCGGTCGTGCTCAGCGTGGGCGACCTTAGGTTGGACCCGGCTACGAAGCGGGCCTGGCGAGCAACAGTCGAGCTCAGCTTGTCGGCGAAGGAGTTCGCCTTGCTCGAGCTGTTTCTGCGTCATCCTGGTGAGGTGTTGTCCCGCACGGTAATCATCGAGCATGTGTGGGATTTCGCATACGAGGGGGTTTCCAACGTGGTTGACCAGTACGTGGGTTACCTGCGACGAAAGATCGACCGACCCTTCGGACGCCATGATCTGCAGACGGTGCGGGGCGCCGGGTACCGGTTGAAAGTCTGCGGCGGTGTCGGCGTGGATCCGGCCTAGGGTCGATGACACTTCGCATGCGGCTGGCGCTGCTGTTCGCAATCGCCGTCGCAGCCCTGGTCGCAGCGGGAGGTGCGGTGCTTGTTCACCAGCTCAGTTCTGGGCTGAGAACGGCTTTGGACGCGTCCCTCACCGCGCGTGCGGACGCATTGGCGCAACAGGTCGGACCGGGCGGCAAGGTTGCCAACTTCCAGGACGGCGCCGGCAACGGCTTGCTGCTGCCAGCGAACGAGACGCTGGCCGAGGTGGTCAGTTCCTCCGGGCACCTCACGGAATCTTCCGATGGCACCGGGAATAGACCCTTGCTGACCGCGGCGCAGTTGATGAGCGCGCGTCAGGGCCGCGTGTCGATCAACTCCGATTTTGGCGGTGGGCCGGGTGTCCGGCTGCTCGCGCTGCCGGTCGCGGACTCCGGCAGTCCACCAGCGGTGGTGGTGGTCGGCACTAGCCGTGGACTGGTGCTGACAGCGCTGAGCAGGGTGGAAACCGACTTGTGGCTGGGAGGTTCGGTAGCCGTGCTGCTCGGTGCACTTGGCGCCTGGCTGTTATCCGGCGCTGTCCTGATGCCGATCGAACGCATGCGAGCTCAGGCGGCCGAGATTTCCGCCGGAGATAGCGACGCACGCCTGGAACTCCCTCGTCGACGCGATGAGATCGCCCGCCTCGGTGACACCATGAATCAGTTGCTGGGCCGTCTACAGCGGGCTCTACATCAGCAGCGCGTGTTCGTCGCCGATGCCGGACACGAGCTCAGAACCCCGTTGACGATGCTGCACGCGGAACTCGAGCTCGCCGGTCGCCCTGGCAAGGACCTCGACAGTCTGGTAGCCGCCGTGCAGGCCGCCACCCTTGACACCGATCGGCTCATCCGCCTCGCCGAGAACCTGCTCACCCTGGCGCGCACCGACAGTGCCGAGGTCGCGCTCCAACGCAAACCAGTCGACCTGAACAGGCTCGTGAAGGAGGCAGTGTCCACATTCGACAGTGCCTCGCAAGGAGCCAACGTCCGTGTCGATGCAGACAACCTCGGTGAAGTCGTGGTCATCGGAGACCCGGACCGGTTGCGTCAGGTGATTGACAACCTGTTGGACAACGCTCTTCGATACGCGGCCGCTGGAGGCTCCATCACCGTCAACCTGACCGCGGCCACGCGGCCTGTTGGAGCCGTCCTGGAGATCCTTGACCGCGGCCCAGGCTTCCCGCCTGCCTTCCTTCCCAACGCCTTCGACAGGTTCTCGCGGGCTGACGGGGCGCGCACCGATGATGCCGGAACCGGGCTCGGCCTGGCGATCGTGGCCTCCCTAATCGACGCTCACGGCGGCACTGTCACGGCCAGCAATCGGCCCGGCGGCGGAGCCAGCATCCGCATCGAGCTCCCGGCCGCCCACATCGACGACCCCGATCGTCAACCCGGAAATTTGCCAGTCACATCTCTGGCACATCGTCGTCACATGCGCCGCGCCGCACGATACGTGTGGAAGTAACCATCTCATCGGCTCAGGAGGCCACGACCATGAATACCAAACACAAAATCGCCTGCCTAGCGGCAGGCATCGCGCTGCCAGCTGCCGCACTCACCGGCGGCATCGCCCAGGCACAGTCACACCACGCTCCGGCCGCCGCGCAGACAGCCCGCGCCCAGGGCGGCGGCTTCGGCCAGGGTGGCCCCGGATCCGGCGGGTCGGACGAACAGACCGGCGGCAAGGACACAGATAACATCCAGCTGCAGCAGGGCGACCAGACCGGCTCTGACGGAGCAGCCAGCCAGGCCGCGAGTGGAGAGCAGGCCGGGGGCGCCGACACCGATAACGTTCAGCAGGGCGACCAGACCGGCTCTGACGGAGCAGCCAGCCAGGCCGAGACCGGAGAGCACGCCGCGAGTGAGAGCGGCGGCCCGAGCGACGGGCCCGGTGGCCACGCAGACGTCGGCAACGTCGACCACCAATTCGACGGCGAGGAGTAACCAACACCAAAGCGGCGGGCCGCGCGCGCAAGTCCCCTGAAGAGCGCGCGGCCTGCACCGTTCTGGTTTCGTGCAGACTGGCATCGCTTACCACGAATCTCGACCCGCGCTGCCAACTCGACCGGGCCAGCATCGTCGTCGGCCTCGGCGGCGGCGAGCTCGCGTTCGGAGCGCACGTCGAGACAGGGCGGAGACGGTGACCAACCGGGAGGCGGCGAGCTGCTCAACACGGGCCGCGAGGGCGACAGGCATCTTGGCGGAAAGTGTGGTCATGTCCACTTCGGGCTCCTCATGGTCGTCGGTATTACCTCTTCGGCGGAGCGGGGAGAGAAAAATGGCACTGGCATGGGTGGCCGCGGCGTCTCGCTCCCAGAAAAACGGGGGCGTCCGTGGGTCGTGGGCGTCACGCTCGTCGTCCGTCGCGTGGTCGCAGGCCTCGCAACAGGACCGACCGGACAGCCAGCGGCGGGCCGAGCAGCTCACGGCGCTCGCCCCGCAGGCATCGCACGCCGGCTCGCTCGGTCGGCGGCGTGGTGGCTCGGCGCAAGACACGCAAGGCCGCAGCGGTGTTGACGGCGGAAGTCCTCGGCGCTGGTGGGTCCATCCTGGGGGCAAGAGAGCCCAAATAGGCGTCTGACCTGGGGGTTTACACGTTGTAGCGGTTCATCCCACCCGACATGCACGTTTGGGTCGCACCGCGCCGGTTCCCGGCGTTGGCTGCCCGACCGGAAGAGCGAGGTGTTGGCGACGGCGTCTAGCGTTGGGGCGTGGTGTTGTGGCAGTCGGTGCCCGGCCCGAGGCCACCAAGGTGCATGTCGGGTCGATGCTCGATGAGTACCAGATCCTTGCGGTGGTGGTTGGCGCGAGGTCGTCGACCTACCGGCTCAGCCGCTGAACGTCACGTCCTTCGTCTCGGTGACTCCAGCAGTGCGGCTCGGCGCCGCCTGGTAGGACCAATAGAGGTTTGTGTGCGCGATGACCTGGTCCGGCGGCGGCGCGCCGTACTCGGTCAGATCCTCCGTCGTGTGCGCGTCACCGACGAGCGTGACGTCGTAGCCACGCGTGAAGGCACCGTGGATCGTCGATCGGATGCACTCATCGGTCTGGGCGCCGGTCACGACCAGACGTCCGACTCCAGCCTTGTCCAGCACCTCCTCCAAGTCGGTGTCCTCGAACGAGTCGCCGAACGTCTTGTGCACCACGGGCTCTGACTCCTGGCGAGTCAGCTCCGGCACGTACTCCCAGGTGTCGGTCCCCTTCTGCATGTGCTCGCCGGAGTGCTGGACCCAGACGATCGGAACATTCTCTTCGCGAGCCTTGTCGACGAGCGTGCTGATGTTGGCGACGACCGAGTCGCGCTGGTATGCATCCGCCACGACACCCTTCTGGACGTCGATCACCATCAAGGCGGTGTTGGGTCGATCTGACAGCGTGGGCATGACGATCTCCTTTGCTGATCAAACAATTCTTGCCGCGTGGATCACGCTAGGCCGATCCACCGACAACCGCTGCCGATCCCGGTCAACTCGAGGGTCCTCCCGCCGCGACGGCAGGAGTGACGGCCGGCGGAGGTCATTGATCGTCGCCGCCGGGCCACATCGCCGGACGGAGCTCGACCACACCGCCGGGTTGGGCGAACTGCGCGGCGATCTGTTCGGCGCGCTGACGGGAGTCACAGTCGATGATGAAGAATCCGGCCAGCTGCTCCTTGGCCTCCGCGTACGGGCCGTCGGTGACCAGGTGACCTTCCGGGCTCCACCCATACAAGGTGGCCGAGGCAGGGTCGGCCAGCGCCTCGGCGGTCACAAACTCTCCCGAGGCGGAGATCTCGCGCAGCAGCGCGTCGAACTGCCGGTCCATCTCCTCGTGCTGCTCCGATGGCAGCGCCCGTCCTTCCGGGGTGTAGATCGACGTGGGGTGCCCCCACGGGTCCGGGTTGGCATGAATCAAGATCACGTACTTCACGAGAGACCTCCACTGTGTTTCGAGCGGGTGCGGTGCCGCGACCTGCGTTGGGGACGTCGGAGCCGACGACGCGTTCTCGACACCTCAGCACGTGTCGATTCCCAACAGATTTCGGCGTCGGTGGCCGAGGCAATGAGCCGGCCGCCGACGTCGCTGACGGCCTGCTGCTCCTTTGCCCCGGCGGCGAGGAAGAACGGTTCCCCGGCTGGCTGACGACTGTCGCCGCCCGGATCTCCCCTGCTCAAGCACGCGAACCTCAACGTGCTGGGCCGCTACAGCTTCCGCGCCTCCACCCCCGGCTGGCGGCGGCCTGCGGCCCCTGCGCGACCCGGCCACCGCCGACGCCGACCAGGAGGGATGAGCCCCACGTGTGTTCAGCTGGCGGCGGCATCGCCGTACGCGGCGCGTCACGCCTCAGGAGGAGGTTGTCCCTCCACAGCGGACGAGAATAGGCAACGGCAAGGAGGTTACCCACTCCTTGCCACTCTCAACATATAGCGCACCGGGGGCCTTGCGGCAAGACCCGGGTCGTGCTGCAGAATCTCCGGTCGAAGCCAGAATGTGCGGAAATCAGGGATTCGCAAAGTACGGGTGCTCTTGTCGACGTGTGGGTCTCGCGGGACGTCGAACCGCGGGTTGGGACTCGCGGTTCGGAGGTGCGAGTGTGCGCGCCGCCGGACTGCGCGGAGCAGCTGGCCGAAATGCAAGCTTGTTGAATGGGGGGTTTTCATGATTGACGTGATCGTTGCCGGCTGTGGACCGACCGGCGTGATGCTGGCCAGCGAGTTGCGGCTGCATGGCGTGAACGCGCTCGTGCTGGAGAAGGAGCCGGAGCCGACCACGATTGTCCGCGCGCTCGGCCTGCACGCGCGCAGCGTCGAGGTGATGGACCAGCGCGGTCTGCTGCAGCGGTTCCTCGCGCTCGGCCAGCAGTACCCGGTCGGTGGTTTCTTCGCCGGCATCGCCAAGCCGCCGCCGGACGGGCTGGACACCGCACATCCGTACGTCCTCGGCATCCCGCAGACCACCACCGAGCGCCTGCTGACGGAGCACGCCACCGAGCTCGGCGCCGAGATCCGGCGCCGCTGCGAACTGGTCGGGCTGAGCCAGGACGACCACGGAGTGACCGCCGAGCTGGCAGACGGCACGCGGCTGCGCTCGCGCTACCTCGTCGGCTGCGACGGTGGCCGCAGCACGGTGCGCAAGCTGCTCGGCGTCGGCTTCCCCGGCGAGCCCACCAGGGTCGAGACGCTGCTGGGCGAGGTGGAGCTGACCGTGCCGCCGGAGACGCTGAACGCCGTGGTGGCCGAAGTCCGCAAGACGCAGCTGCGGTTCGGCGCCATACCCCTCGGGGACGGGGTGTACCGCCTCGTCGCGCCCGCGGCAGGGGTGGCCGAGGACCGCACGGTCCCGCCGACCCTGGACGAGCTGAAGCAGCAGGTGCGGGAGCTCGCCGGCACCGACTTCGGCGCGCACTCACCGCGCTGGCTTTCCCGCTTCGGCGACGCCACCCGGCTGGCCGAGCGCTACCGGACCGGCCGGGTGCTGCTGGCCGGCGACGCGGCGCAC
>JBBSGI010000086.1:0-10578 GCA_038254365.1 Propionibacteriales bacterium | reverse complement strand
TCATCGATCCTCACCGGTGTCGCTGCCGTCCACGGGTGAATCATGCCTTGCGCCTGCCGCGACAGTCAGCCCAGACGGACGACCGTGATGCCTGCCCGGGCGCCGAGTGGCTCATGGCGGCCAGCGCGGCGCGCCCGCCTCCTTTGAGCCGATGACCTGGCCGCAGGGCGACGGAGTCGACCAGCTGCAAGAGCGCCGGGTAGTCGCAGGCTGCCATGCCGTGCGACCGGCAAAATTCCTGGGCAACGACCCGGTCCATGGACAGTGGGAGAGCTGAGTGCCTGCCGAGCAGGAGGCCGATCTGTACTGTCGTCCTCTCGGTTGCAGGCAGTTCACCCGACGCCAGCACGGTGGCCGTGGATCCGGCGGGCGTCGAGGCAGATATGGGCACCGCCCTTGATTTCCTCCTCCAGGATGTGTGTTGTCGCCTCGTCGCCTCCCGAGAGAAGCACTTCGACACCGAGCTCGCCCGCTCGGAGCAAGACCACCGCCGACAGTCCGACGCCACCGTAGCCATGGACCGCCGCCCAGTCGTCGTCCTGGATTTCGCCGTGAGCGGTGAGACCGCGCGGTACGCCGTAGCGAACCGGCAACGCGGTCACCTCGCTGACGGAGCTGGCCGACCAGCTAGTCGGCTGAGGAGGACCGCCGGGTACCGTCGGTGTACGAGTCCTGGTGGTCGTAGCGGGGTGCCAGGCCGACGACTAGCAGGCCGATGCCCAGCGCCAGCAACAGTGCGAACGTGGAGCCGCTGCCATCGATCCAGTTGGTGGATCGGCCGAACTGCACGAGTTGTAGGATCGCGGCCGCGATGTACGCCGCCCCCGCCAGCCGGACCAGGATCCGACGACCGGTGAACCCGCCGACCATGGCGCAGATCCCCAGTACGGGGAAGACGATCAGGGCGGCGCCCTGCATGGGCACGAAGCTGTTGTTGGAGCTGGTGGACAGGTAGAACACGAGGCTCGCAACGCCCGCGACGCCGAGGGTGGTCGCCGCCTGGTCGAGCGGGTGCCTGGTCATGACAGCCTCGTCAGGACGCGCGACAGCCGGCCGTTCGAGGACCGCCAGATTGGGCGTAGTGCGCCGTCCAGTCCGTAGGCCCGGCCCGCTGCGGTCGCGAAGATGCCGATGTGCGCCAGGATCATCAGGTAGTACGACCACTGCCACTCGCCCGGTACGTTCAGCACCGACATGGTGATGGCCAGGCTCTGGCCGATGCCGATCAGGGCCCACAGCCGGGTGGCTAGGCCGATGAAGAGGAAGGCTCCGATCGACGCCTCCAACAGCAGCGTCATCCAGGCGAAGAACGTGAAGTTCGGCAGTACGACGTGCTCCACGACCCAGCTGTATGGGCCGAACACTGGATGATCGACCGCATCGGTGGTGAACCGGCGCAGCGACGAGAAGTCCGGCGGCCGCTTCCACCCGACGTTCTGGATCCACATCATTGCGACGCCCACACGCAGGGCCGCCAGGAGCACTCTTGTGCCCCTCGAGTCCGTACCGGCGTTCGACGGTACTGCTCCTTGAGCAACTGATGTGGCCATGGTCATCCCTTCCGACGTCGGTACGGTCGAGCACGCTGCTTCTCCACCGTAGGTCACCAGGCGCCTGTTGCCGCCTCCCACGACGAGACGTCACCGTCACGTAAGGAAGGCATCCTCTCCGGATCAGGTGCACCGAAACACCGCCCGGCCTCGGCTGAACCGGCGGCCTGCACCGCCTGGACGTCACGGATCACGTCCAGGACAACCGCCAGCGGCAACGGTTGGTCGGCGATCTTCAGATGGTCGTTGGTGACGGCCACCGGATGCCACCACGCCCCGTCGAGGCGATCGTCGGCTCCGGCTCGACTGTGTCGAGTGAGATGTGGATCCCGTCGTCGGCGAACCCCTCGGCCGCTACCGGTCGGATCAACCGGTCCTCGGGGACAACACCCAGGTTCGTGAGCGCCGCGTGCAGCTGATCGACCGAGCCTAGCTCGTCCTCCCTCCAGACGATTCATGGTGAGGCGTTTCCTTTCGGTGGTGGGGTGGGTTCGACCAGGCGCCACGGTTGTCCGGGCCCGGTTCCAACTGCCCCTGCGCAGACCTCGAGGTCGTAGTGCGGACGACCGTCGTCTAATTGCCCCGGTCCGAGATAGGTGTGTCCGGTGAGGTGGCACCACGCCGGGATGTCCAGAGGTGCTGCCGGGTCGGTGGCCACCAGCCGGACGACGTCGCCGGCGGGCAGCGCATCCATCCGGCTCACCAGTCGCATCAGCAGCTCTCCACATGCGAGGTCACCGCCGTCGACCAGATGTTGCGAGCCCCGAGCACGCCGCCGCCGCGCCGCCCAAGCGACCAGCGCTGGGACCGCGATGACGCACACGAGGCCGACCAGGACGACCAGGAGTACGCCCGCTCCGGCATCGGCGACCAGCCGAGTCAGGTAGCCCTGCACGCGCAGCGCGGCGTCCACGACGGAGTCGTGGGTCGTGGATCCCGAGAGCACCCGCACCTCGAACCAGCCGTACCACGCGACATAGGCACCTGCGAACACGAGCAGAGCCCCGCTGACCCGACCGACGTAGGCGTTCGCCCTCCGCATCCGGGTGACCGCGGTCGCCTGTGCAGAGGCAGCGGCCAAGGCGAGAACCAGGATGACGGTGCCCATCCCGAGCGCGTACGCGACGTACGACGCCACCACCTGAAGCGAGGTGCTGCCCCGCAGCGACGTCGACGTGACGGCGAGGAACGGACCGATCGTGCACGACAGTGACGCCAAGGCGAAGGAGACCCCGTAACCGACCTGGGACCACCACGAACGGGTGGGTCCGGAGCCGCGACCCGCCAGACCGGGCACCGTCAAGGCTCTGCCGGCGAGCAACCAAGCCCCCAGCAGCACCAGGACCCCACCGATAACGACGGTGAGGTAGGGGAGGTAACGCTCAACCGAGAGCGCGAGGGGCGCGATCACGGCCCCGAAGGTGCCGAACACCGCGACGAAACCGACGGTCATCCCCGAGGTGAACCGCACCGCCCTGCGCACGGCGATCAGTGTCCGACGACCCCCCGCCCGTGGTGACTCGCTCCGAGGCCCGTCGGCGACCAACAAGGAGAGGTACGCCGGAAGCAGCGCGAAGCCGCATGGGTTGAACGCCGCCACGGCACCGGCCAGTAGTGCGAGTGCGAGGACACCGCGATCCATCGGTGTCCGTCAGCTCGTGAGGAGCGACTGCGTCTTCCGGCGAAGGTCGTCGGCGCTCAGACCCGACGGCACCAATTCAGCTTGGCCGGAGCCGTCGATGAAGACGAAGGACGGTTGGGACACGACCCCGAACTGTTGCCACAACGCCCCGCTGACGTCCGACACGTGCTGGAAGCCGCCGGTTCCAGTGTCGGCGACGAACTGCCGCATCGGCCCGACTTCGCCGCGTCCGGGAATGCCCACGAAGGTGACGCGCCCGGCGAACTCGGCGGAGATCGCGGCCACGTCGGGCGCCTCGGCGCGGCAAACGGTGCACCAGGGCGCCCAGAACCACAAGACCGCCGGCTTCCCGCCCAAGGAGGCGCTATCGAAGGACGCGCCCTCCAGCGTCGTACCGGAGAACGATGCAACACCGCCCGTGGACGTGCCTGAGCCCTGTCCTCCCGATGTCCCACCCCCTGAGCAGGCCGTGAGGACGATGAGGGCGCATGCGACACCAATGGTCGCCAACGTGTGCCGTGTTCGTCGCGACGGCTGCTTGGACATCCGGGCTCCTTTGCTGGGTTCTCCACCTAGGGAACCCCTGGCGTGCCGGAATGATTCCCGGCGGGGAGAGCCATCAACGAGCGGGATGGAACCGACGCGTCATCGGGTTGCCCTGCTGGCGTTGAGGGTCCGGTAGATCTGGCGGGTCGTGTAGCGCTTGAGGCAACGTCGGATCTCGCGGCCCGTCTTGCCCTCGGCTGTGCGGCGAGCGACGTATCACGGGTGGCCGGGTCGGTGCGCATGCGGGTGAGCACGACAGCGTCAGGCGCCGGTGGCGAGGGCGAGGACGGTCAGGAGCAGCACGGTCGAGACGATCCAGAGCCCGGGTGCGGTCGCGGCGCTGCGGTTGCGGGCGAGGGCCGCGCGGCGCCGGCGGGCGGGCGTCGCGGCGGTCCACCACGGGGTGGAGCGACGCTCCAGCCAGAGCAGGGTCGGGCCGAGCGCGGCGCCGTACGCGAGGTGGCCGACCAGCGAGGGGTAGCCAGCGGCTAGCTCCGGCGCCGTCCACGTCGGATCGTCGCCGAGCAGGAGCGGCAGGAGGGTGTGGTTGCCGAGCAGCCACCACAGCACGCCGTACGAGACCCCCCACCCTAGGGCGGCCTCGGCGTCCACCGCGGCCTGCCGGAAGAGCAGGCCATAGCTCGCGCCGAGGACTACGGCGACGAGGATATGGACGACGAGCCCGACGCCCGCCGACGTCCCGCCGACGAGCCCGGCGATCTGCGGCAGCCCGTCGACCCGGACGAGGATCACGGTGAACAGCGCACCGCCGACCAGCCCGGCCAGCGTGCCGCGGACCAGCCCGCGCAGCGCCTTGGTCCCGACACCCTCGTCGGCCAGCTCGCCGGGGTCGTCGGTCGGGGTCACTCCGGCGGCCGCGGTCGTGAACCGGTAGAGCAGTACGAGCAGCACGCCGGCCAGGACCATCGCCGGCAGCGTCCCGGCCCGTTCCCGAGCGGCCTCCAGCGACCACGGCAGTGGATCACCGGACGCCAGCGGGACGACCGTCATCGGCAGCGCCAGCCAGGCCAGGAAGCCGAAGTCGAGCCCGCGGACCAGGGCCGGGCCCATCGCCCCGCGCGGCCGTGGATAGAGCACGGCGTACGCGGCACCGGCCGCCGCCCCCACCAGCAGGGCGAGCGGCCAGCGTACGGCGGCCGGACCGTCCATCGTCGCGGCCCCGGACATCCCGGCCGAGCCGAGCAGGGCGAAGAGCGCCACAGCGGCCACTACCCCCGACCCCGTCGCACGGGCGAGGGCTCCGCGCGTCGCCCGGCCCACCGGAGCGGCCGCGCCCAGCGCGGCAAGTACCCCGCCCGTGACCGCGCCGTACGCGAGGTGGCCGAGCAGGGAGGGAAAGCCGGACTGCACCGCGGACAGGCTCCATCGCACCGGGTCTCCGCGCAGCAGCGGAAGCAATGTCAGCCCGCCGAGCAACCACCACCCGGCGCCGTACGCCGTGCCCCAGAACACCAGCTCGCCCGGTCCGCTGCGCCGGCCGGTGGTCACGGCCGCGAACAGCACGCCGATGACGACCGAGGCGACGGCGTGGACGGCCAGGCCGACTGCCGTGCCGTCGCTGCGCGCCAGGCCCGCGATGGTCTCGAGCATGTCGCCCAGCTCGAGCATGGCGGCACCGAAGACCAGGCCGCCGGCCGCGCCCGCCACCGCGCCGCGCCACACCCAGTCCGGTGGACGGCGCATCAGTGCTCGCCTGCAGCCGTGGCCGAGGGGGAGGAGATCGACGTCGGCTCCTCAATGCTGGCCTGGTGCGCCAGCACGATGTCGCGCGGGAACCCGAGCTCAAGCAGCCAGTCGAGACCCACCCGCACCCGCTTCTCGGCCCCGGGCAGCTTGGCGAGGTAGATGAGCCGCCATAGGGCCCACGCCAGGACCCCGGAGAAGCGCCATCCGCGGATCTCGGCTACGCCGGTGCGGTGGCCGAGGGCGGCCAGCATGCCGACAGTCGTGAAGCGGAAGGGTTGTGGCTCTCGACCATCGAGCACGGCCGCCAGGTTGTCGGCGAGGACGCGACCCTCGCGCAGCGCGTGCTGAGCGGTCGGTGGATGCTGGCCGCCCTCGCCGTCGGGCACGGCCGCGCAGTCCCGGCCGCCCAGACGCCGTGGAGCCCCACAACGCGCAGCGACTCGTCCACCGGGACCGAACCGCCCCGCCCGTGCCCGACGGGCAGCGAGCGCACGGCGGCGCCCGGCCGGTTGCCGGCGGTCCAGACCATCGTCGCGCTCGGGATCTCGACTCCGTCCTGCAGCAGCAGGGCCCGCCTGGTGGCGCCGGCGACCAGCGTGCGCAGCCGCAGGTCCAGGCCGCGGGCCGCCAGCTGGCGCTGGGCGACCTGCGCGAGCGCGGCGCCGATCTCCGGCAGGATCCGCTCCCCGGAGTGCACCAGCACGACGTGCACGTCATCCGCGTCCAGCGAGGGGTAGTAGCGCAGGACGCTGTGGGCGAGGTCGAGCAGCTCGGCGGCCAGCTCCACTCCGGCGAACCCGCCGCCCACGACCGTGAACGTCATGAGCTGGCGTCGCTCGGCCGGGTCCGCCTCACCGTCGGCGCGCTCGAGCCGGGTGAGGACGTGCTCGCGTACA
This sequence comes from Propionibacteriales bacterium, assembly GCA_038254365.1. GTDB lineage: Bacteria > Actinomycetota > Actinomycetes > Propionibacteriales > Nocardioidaceae > JAWWPG01. The sequence continues at coordinate 4,237 of JBBSGI010000086.1, read as the reverse complement.
CGCTCGGCGTCGCCCAGGGTCTTGAGGGTCAGGCAGTGCTCCTCGATCCCGGGGAGGTCACGGAACGCCGGCTCGGCCCCCAAGGCCAGCACGAGGTGGTCGAAAGGGACGTCGCGATCGGCCAGCCGGACCCGTCGTCCCGCCAGATCGAGCGACTCGGCCCGGCCGAGGACGACTCGGGTGCGGGGACAGACCCCACGCAGAGGCGCTCCGACGTGCGCCGCCTGCACGGCACCACCGGCGACCTCGGGCAGCATGGGGGTGAAGAGCAGGAAGTTGCTCTCGCTGACGATCGTGACGTCCCAGCGGGTCCGCCGCGTGGAGAGCCGCTCAAGGCGTTGGGCCACCGCGACGCCGGCGAAGCCGCCTCCCACGACCACGATCCGCGGCAGGTCGGTCGGCGCGGCGGCCGGTGCCGGCGGCGGCCAGTGGCGCCGCAGCCGCGGAAGGGCGAGTGCCCACAGCAGTCCGGCTGATGTGCCCTGCAGGAGCGCGGCCACCAGGTCGGGGATGGTGACGGTCACAGCTGCCGCGTCCCAGGAGGGCGCGTCTCCGAGCAGCACCGGCACCACCGTGAGGTTCCACCCGGCCCACCACAGGAGTCCAACCACCAGCCCCCGGGCGGCCCCGTTGGCCGCGGCGGCGGCGCCCAGCAGCCCGATGACCGCCCCCGGTGCAGCGCCTAGCAGGATCCAGAGGGCGACGCCGGAGCCGGACGGGGCGAGGTCCATGGGGCCGATCGCGTCGGGCAGCTGGGCGACCCGCAGCAGCGAGACGGTCGTCGCCGTGGCGACGCCCAGCAGTGCGCCGGCTCCGGCCTCGCGCAGGTGGCTCACGGGGTCACCCCGCCCCCGGACGGCCTCGGCGGGCAGCGGAGGCGGGGCGCGGTGCGACCTCACGGCTCAAGCGCAGGGAAAGGCGGTCGCGAGGAGGTGGCTGCGTCGGCGGTACCCGAGGTACTCCTCGCGCACGCTCTCGATGGCGGCATCGAGCGGCGAGAGCCGCGTGCTCACCTTCATGGCCGGGTTGGTCGCAGCGACCGGGTGCCAGTAGACACCGTCGCCGGTCACGCAGACCTCGGGCACAAGGGTGGCTCGGGAGACGACGATGCCGCGGCTGGCGACTCCCTCCTGGGCCACCCGGCGCACCACCAGGTCCCGCTCGACGCCCAGCCGGCCCGCGAGCTCGGCCAGCGTATCCCGCTCGACCGGTGACGCAGTGCTTAAGGTGGCGGCCAGGCGCACCCGGAAGCCGAGGGCGGTAGCCGTCGCGATGCCGTCGACGGCCCTCTGCCAGGACCCCGCGCCGCGGTGCGCGTCGTGCACGTCCGGCGTCGGCGAGTCGATGCTGACCTGCAGGAGCAGCCCGTCGCGGGGCATGGCGTCGAGCCGCCGCAGCCGCGACCCGCGGAAGAGCATGGCGTTGGTGAGCAGCACCGTGGGGGCCGCCCGCGTGCACGCCTCGACGATCTCGGTGATGTCCGCGTGGAGGAATGGCTCCCCGCCCGTGAGGTAGAGCTCACGGACGCCGGCCTCGACGCCCTCGGCGACGGCACGGCGTACGTCGGCCAGGTCGAGGGAGCGCGGATCGGCCCGCGGCGACGACGAGACGCAGCAGTAGTCGCACGCGAGGTTGCAGTGGAAGTTGGTGTAGAGCCACAGCCGGTGACCCGGCAGCCGATCGGCCGGGAGGGTGGAGTCGGGGTCGGACAGCCGTCCCCGGTAGACCTCGACCGCGTCGTCGTACACCGCGAGGACCGCGTTGCCGGTGCCCCGGCACCAGGCGTCGACGATGTCGACGTCGTCCGGTCCTTCGACCGGCACCATGACCGTCGTCCCCGACGCCGCCCCCCCGACCCGAGCCATGACGTCCATGACCAGCGAGGCGCGCTCGCCCCGGGTCGCCAGGCCGGTCATAGGCCGCTCACCATGTCATCGGAATCTGCTGCTCCTCGACCGCCTCGAACAGGGATGCGTAGCCGTCGAGGTCGGGGCGGACCCAGCGGCGCAGGCCCTCCATCTCGAGAATCAGGCGGTGCGCCGGGTCGTCCCAGTCCATCGCCAGCAGGTGCGAGACCCAGGCCTCCGCCCGGTCGGGCTCGAGTGAGTCGAGGGCGGTGAAATTGCAGTGGCAGTAGTCCGGGCTGGTCCAGAAGGCTTCGACGCCCACGTCACCGGCGGCCTGGAGCTGCTGCCAGGTCGTGATCCCGAGCGCCGCCACGTCGGCCTCGTCGTCGAGGACCGCGCGGAGCGCGTCGAGCTCGCTGCGGCCGGTGTCGCCGTGCTTGCCGACGTCGGAGTCGAAGGCGACGACCTCGATCGCCGAGTCGTCGAGCCCGGCGTCGGACAGGAACTTCCGGGGGAGGATCCGCGCCTGCCCGGAGTCGCGCGAGCCCAGCGCTACCCGCAGGCCCCTGATGTCGGACAGCCCGCTGTAGCCAGCCCCTTGCCGGGCCACGAAGACCGTGCGGAAGGTGAGGTCGGTGTCGCGCATCGCCAAGGCTTGGCAGCGTCCGTCGGTGAGCGCGACGGTTCGGACGTACGCGAGGTTGGTGTTCCAAGCGACGTCGAGGAACCCCTCGCGCAGGGCGGCCAGCTGACGCTCGTACGTGGAGAAGAGGACGAAGTCCATGCCGATCTCCGCGTCGCTGTAGTAGGCCTTGATCCCCTCCCAGATGGGGACGACGTTAGCGGTGTAGGCCACCGCGCCGACGAGGAGGGGCCGCATCAGAACAGCTCCATGCCGCATAGGATCTTGCCGTAGAAGTCGTAGAGGACGTCCGAGGTCGGCGCCATGACGTGGCCGGCCCGGGCGTCGCGGAACGCACGCTCCACTGGGAGGTGCTTGGAGAAGGCTGTTCCGCCGCACACCCGCATCGCCTCGTCGGTCACCTGCAGGGCGGCGTCGTTGGCGGCCGCCCGTGAGCCGAGCACGTTGAGCATGGTCGAGTCGTCGGGGTCGGCGATGGAGACGGCGGTGGCCCGGACGTACGCCTCGTTCGCCGCCAGCACCGTCCCGGCCCGCCCGATGCGGTGGCGGATCGTGGGCAGGTCGGCCAGGCTCGAGCCGAGATGCTCGAGCCTGGCGCCCGAGACGTGGCGTACGGCGGCGTCGAGCGCCGCTCGGGCGAGCCCGAGGGTGACCGAGGCGTTGCCGAGGTTGAACCACGGCAGCACCACTCCCATCATCGTGGCGAACGCCGTGCCCTCATCGCCAACCCGGTCGCCGGTGGTCACTGTCGTGTCGAAGAGCATCGGGGACGACGCGTTGCCCCGTAGGCCCAGCCCCTGCCAGGGCGCCGAGACCTTGATGCCCTCGGCTGCGGCGTCGACCGCGTATAGGTCGGAGGCGCCCGGCTCCCCCGCCATGCTCAAGGTGCTGACGACGTAGGTGTCCGCCCAGCCCGACGACGTAACCCAGCTCTTCTCCGCGAAGAGCCGGATTGCCGAGTCGTCGCCGCTGGCCTGCGACAGGGGGGCCCAGAAGTGGCTGCGCGACCCCGTCTCGCTGAAGGCGAGCGTGCCGAGGCGATCGCCGCTCGCCATCGACACGAGCAGGTCGGGCTGCCCGAAGGGCGGGTGCGCCGCGAGCGGCATCGCCGCCGCGACGTGCATCAGGTAGATCATCGCCGTCGAACCGCAGGCGGTCGCCAACTGCCGAGCGGTCTCGGCGAACTCGACCGGCCCGGCCCCCAGCCCGCCGAGGTCGGTCGGCAGCGTCAGCCCGAGCAGGCCGGACGTGCGGAGCGCCGCCACCGCCGCCTCCGGGTAGCGGCCCTCGGTGTCGACGGCCGAAGCGTCGGCGCGGGCGACCTCCAGAACCGGGGCGAGGCGTTCGTCCAGCGTCAGGGCAGGCGGCACGGGGACTCCTGGAGGTGGTGGGTCGAGGGCGGGCGGGGGTCGTGTCTCTCGGCACGAGCTCGTGGGCGGGTGTCAGCGCGACCAGGCTGAGTGCTGCCACCGCGACGGTGAGTATAGACCGCTGCCGCCGTGCCGTCGGCGCCCAGGAAGACGTCGCCGGCACGACCGTGCGCATCTGATCTCGCACGAACCAAGCCGCTGTCAGCTCAGCGGGTGATCCGCTGGATCTCGCCGTTCGCCGTCCCGGTGACCCATAAGGTCTTCGACCCTGGCGCGACCGCCACGGTGTCGGGCTGCCGGACCGTGGGGTAGCGCGCGATCTCGGTCGGGGTGCTGCCGCTGACGTCGAGCCCCACCAGCTCGTTGGTGTGGGTCAG
>JBBSGI010000085.1:0-11453 GCA_038254365.1 Propionibacteriales bacterium | reverse complement strand
CTTCCATCGCTGTCGGCGCTGGCCGGCGCGCCCGTACCAACCGGCCCGCACTACCAACGACTTCGCATGCTCTGGCATCGGACAGGTGGGAACTTCCATGGATTCCACGCTATCTGATATCCACGCTAAGCGACATAGGACGTATGAGCGAACGGTTGGCGAAGCGGAGACGGCGAGCATTGGGTTGTCCGACGCTTGCCGATCTGGACCGCTGGTTGGGGGCGTTGGCCCGCACTCCCGTCACGGCCAGACAGTCGGAGCGGATCGACCGGATTACCGCTCTCGAGAAGTTGAAGTCGGCTGCCGCCGCAGCCCAGGCCCGCGAAACGGTTGCCTTCAAGAAGTCACGAATCGCCGACGAGCACGCGGCGGGCGTGCGGCTCATCAACCAGGGCAGAGGAGTCGCCGGAGAGATTGCGCTGGCGCGCCGGGAGTCACGGTATCGCGGCTCCCGGCTGGTCGGGCTCGCTGACGCCCTGGTGTCGGAGATGCCGAACACGATGGCAGCGTTGACGAGGGGCGACCTCTCGGAGTGGCGGGCAACGCTGGTCGCCCGGGAGACGGCGTGTCTGTCGGTCGAGGACCGCCGAGAGGTCGACCTTCGCCTGGCTGGGCGGTTGGCCAGCATGTCCGATGCACACCTCGTCGCCGAGGCCCGCCGGCACGCGTACGCCCTCGACCCGTACGGCTTCCTCAATCGCGGCAGGAGAGCAGCGGCCGACCGACACGTGTCGAGCCGCCCGGCACCGGACACCATGACCCGAGTCTCGGCCCTGCTGCCGGCGGCCCAAGGCGTCGCGGTCATTGCGGCCCTCGGCCGCGAAGCCGAGCGGTGCCGAGCCGCGGGAGATCCCCGAAGCCGAGGACAGGTGATGGCCGATACGTTCGTCGAACGTCTCACCGGCCAGACCGCGGCAGATCAGACACCGGTCGAGATCCAGCTCGTCATGACCGATCGAAGCCTGTTCAACCTCGACCCGACTCCCGGGCTGCTGCACGGCTACGGGCCGGTCCCCGCACCCGAGGCTCGCGCCCTGCTGGCCGGCCTGGACACCCCGACCAAAGCGTGGATCCGAAGGCTTCTCACCGACCCCGTCACCGGACGTCTCGCCGCCCTCGACTCGCACCGGCGGCTCTTCGCCCACACTCGGCGGCGGGCTCTGATCATCCGAGACCAGCTATGCCGCACCCCCTGGTGTGGGGCCCCGATCCGCCACGCTGACCACGCGCACCACGCCGCCACCGGCGGCAGAACCACCGAGGCGAACGGGCAAGGGCTCTGCGAGGCATGCAACTACACCAAGGAAGCTCCCGGCTGGCAGTCCAAACCCGATCCAGCAGGGGGCGGAGGTGCATCGGTCACCATCACGACGCCCACCGGGCATAGCTACACCTCACGACCACCGCCACTACCCGGGTCTGAATGGTCAGCGTCCCTGCTTCCGACGGAGCCCCTGACGCAGACGCCTCCCCACGACGACCTGACACCGATGAACTGCGTGGCCTGAGCCCGCGCTGCACCGTCTGGATGAGCCGATCTCACCCTGCACCGATCTCACCTCTGCGCGAGCAGCCATTCGTGCACGTCGGGAATCCTCTTCTCCAGGCTGATGTGCCCTTCCCCGGGCACCAGCCGGACCGTCGCCGAAGGGACAGCCCCTGCAAGCCATCGACCATGCGCAAACGGCACCATCAGGTCTTGGTCGCCCTGTAGGACGAGGACCGGTACGACGATCGCACCCGGGTCGAATCCCCACGGCGACACGAATGCCAGGTCGTCGTCCAGCCAGCCGTCGCAGGTCTGCCGGAGACCACTCGTCATCGACCCATGCAGGAACTCGGCGGTGTCACCCGTGAGCTCCTGCCGGTCTACCTCCGGGAGCAGGCTCTCCAACGCATCCCGCAAGGTGGCGGGCGTCGATTCGAGGAGCCCCGCGGTCTGAATTTCCAGGTATGGCCGAAGCGCCTCGGGTCCCCGCGTCGCCGCTCCGAACTCGTCGATGTTGTCCTGGCCCATCCCGTCCAGGAACTCCAGCCCACTTGCGTCGTACGGTGCGACGGACGCGACGGATGCCGCCGCGATGACGCGGTCGGGAAGCTTAGCGGCGCATGCGAGGGCGTGCGGGCCACCACCTGAGACGCCCCAGGTGAAGAAGCGGTCCGCTCCGAGCGCGTCGGCCAGTGCCGCGACATCGGACGTCACATCGGACACCGAGCGCCCGCTGTGGCGGTCCGATCCGCCGTAGCCAGCCCGGTCGTAACCGACCAACCGAACGCCCCGTGCGCGGGCATCGTCGACCCACTCGCGCCGCAGCAGACCAGACCCCGGCGTGCCGTGATGGTGTACGACCAGGTCGCCATCGGGATCACCGCCCTCATAGGCGTGCAGCGACCGGCCGTCGGGGAGGGCGACGACGAACTGTCGGACATGGGCAAGAGAAGTGGTCACAGATCGACCCTAAAGGACTGCCGGATTCGGCGAACGAGACTGAGCACTCAGAAGCCCTTCGCCTGCCGGCCCAGCTCGCGCGTTGCTTCACGCTGCGCGTCCCTGGTGGCAATCGCCTGCCGCTTGTCGTACGTCTTCTTGCCCTTGGCCAGGGCGATCTCGACCTTGGCTCGGCCGTCCTTGAAGTACATGGCAAGCGGGACGATCGTCAGCCCGCGCTCGTTGACCCGGTGTGCCATCTTGTCGATCTCGTGCCGGTTGAGCAGCAGCTTGCGCTTGCGTCGAGGCGCGTGGTTGTTCCAGGTGCCCTGCGAGTACTCGGGAATGTGTGTGTTGTGCAGCCAGGCTTCGCCATCGGTGATCTCGGCGAACGCGTCCACGAGAGACGCTCGGCCGGCGCGCAACGACTTGACCTCGGTGCCGGTCAGCACCAGCCCAGCCTCGTAGGTGTCCTCGATGAGGTACTCGTAGCGCGCCTTGCGGTTCTGGGCGATGAACTGCCGCCCGCGCTCCTTGACCATGCCGTCATTCTCCCGCATCGACGGGGTTCGGGTGAAACCGTTTGCCGCCCACGAGCGCGGACGCGCGGAGAACGATCAAGTCCGGGGCCTGTTGAGCCAGGCAGGATAGCCACACGACCGCCGAGCCGGACACCTTCAGCCGGTTCCTGCAGGAGTTATCCCAGTGTCTGGCCGAGCCCGCGGCCCGCAGCGCCGAACAGGCCGCCCGGCTACATATCTCACGATCCCAGCTCGACCGCGTGGTCAGTGCCGTGTCGGGGGAGCCTCCTGGCCGTCTGCGGCGCCGCATTTTCCTCGAGCGAGCTGCCTGCCGGCTTGTCGCGGGCGATGCGAGCGTGCTCGACGTGGCAGTCGAGGCCGGCTACTCCTCGCACGAAGCTTTCACGCGTGCGTTCTCCCGCGCCTACGGCGCTCCTCCGGCTACCTGGCGTCGTCGACCTCGCTGCCTTCGGCTCGAGACGCCCAACGGAGTGCACTTCCACCCGCCCGGCGGCCTCCGCCTGCCGGCCCTGAGCAAGGAACTCTCCATGGATCTCGTCGTCACCACGACCGAGCATCACATCTGGCTGCTGCGCGAGATGGTGGAGCGCGCGTCGCGGCTGCGCTCCGACCAGCTAGACGCCCCTGTCGACCTCTCGTACCCCATGATCGACGAGAGTCCGACGCTGCGTTCCTTGCTGTCGCGACTGGTCGGTCAGCTCGACATGTGGAACCACGCTGTCGCGGACCGGCCGTACGACTTCGGGGTTGAGCAGGACGAAGGCGTCGGGTCGATGCGCGAGCGCCTGGCCCAGTGCGGGCCGACATTTATGGCTCTCCTGACACGTGCAGGACACCTGTGGACGTGGAGCCCTCGAGGAGACGTTTGTGGATGCGACCGGGGAGTCGCCCGTGTTCTTCACGTACGGCGGCATGATCGCGCACGTCCTGAGCTACGGCGCCTACCGGCGGACCCTGGTCCAAGGCGGGCTCACTGCGGCCGGAGTGGCAGACCTGGAGGACGACCCGCTGGCCTGGGAGCCGGTCCGCGCGCCGGGCCCGACACTCCCCTAGCTCGAGCCGAGCCAGGTCATCGGGTCGACGGTGGCGCCGTTCACGTACACCATGAAGTGCAGGTGACAGCCGGTGGAGTAGCCGGTCGTCCCGGCGTAAGCGATCAACTGGCCGCGGCTGACCTGCTGCCCGGTGTGCGCGACGAACGACGTCAGGTGGTTGTACGAGGTCGCCAGGCTGACGCCCCGGACATATCCGTGGTCGATGACGACCCGGTTGCCGTACCCGGTGTTGTAGTACTCGGACAGGACCCGCCCGTCGGCGGCCGCATAGACGGGAGTACCGCACACGGCGTGGAAGTCGGTGCCGTCGTGCAGCTCCCAGATGTGCAGGATCGGATGCATTCGCATGCCGTACGGTGACGTGATGTAGGTGTTCGTCACCGGCCAGCTCAGGAAGCCGCCAGCGGTGGTGGAGCTCGAGGTCGAGGACCCGGCGCTGCTCGCCGCCTGCTGCTGAGCGGCCTGCTGCTGAGCGGCCCGTTGCTGAGCGGCCCGTTGCTGAGCGGCCCGTTGCTGTGCCGCTCGTTGCTCCGCGGCCCGTTGCTGTGCGGCCCGCTGCTCCGCCGCCCGTTGCTCGGCGGCTCTTCGCGCTGCGGCCGCGGCCCGGCGCGCTGCCGCAGCGGCGCGTGCGGCGGCGATCCTGCGCAGACGCTCTTCGAGATGTGCCCGCTCCTTCTCCATGGTGGAGATGCGCGCGATCTCATTGGTCTTGGCTGCCGACAGACTTGATCTGCGCTCCCTGATTCCCGCGACCTGCTGCTCGACGGTGGTCTCCGCCGCGGCGGCCTGATCCTCGAGCTCCTGCTGGGCTACCAGGTTGGCCGCGGCCTGACGTCGATCCGTGGCTACCTGGGCGGCTGCGGCCTTGATGCGTTGCTCGGTGAAGCGCAGCAGCACCTGGTTGGCCTGCAGCCGCTGGAGATCGGTCAGCTGCTTGTCGAGCGCGCTGTTGGCGCCTTGGACCTGGCTGATCGCGGCCTGGGGGGAGTCCGCACTGACGATCAGGTTCAGCGTCGAGAGCTGGCCGAGCTGGGCGGCCGAGCTCGACACCGCGTACCCGGCGAGGTCGGAGCGTTGCCGGCCCACCGTGGCGCGGCCGCGGGTGAAGTCGAGCCTGGCGTCGGCCAGCCGCTGCAGCGCCTCGTCCAGCGCACGCTGCATCCGCTGGTCTCGAATGGTGGCTTGCTGGACCTGGACGTGCAAGGCGTCGAGCTTCGCTCGTGCGGCGGCGAGGTCTGCCGCCGCCGTGTCGAGCCGAGCCTGCGCGCTCTGCAGTTCACGCGAGATCTCGTCGACATCAGCATGAGAGCCGGTGATGGCGTGATCGAGCTGGCTCTTGCGATGGGTCAACGCGCTCTCGTCGTTGCCAGAGGCCACGCTCGGGGCGGGGACCGTGAACGCGGCGGCGAGCAACGACGCGCTGAGCGCCGTCACCACCACGATCCTGGCCCGTGCCGTGCGTCCGTGGGGGAAGTGTCGGAGCACCGGTACAGCCTTACGTGAGGGGTGGCCAAACCTTGCGTAACCGACCGTAGGCGCACGGCGAGCCGATTCTGGGGATTTGCGCGGTGTCGTGACCCACCGGAGTCACGGCCGGCTCCGGCACAATGGCGCGAGGAGCACCGCGACTAGGTCCGTACCAGGCCAGGACCAGGCCAGGACCAGGCGAGACTAGACGCGGAGATACTTGCGGGTCATCAAGACCGTCGGGACGATGGCAAGCAGCACCGCGATGAGCACCATCCACACCATCGTCTGGATCGCGGTCGACCAGCTGACCCAGGGCCAGAGCTGCACCGCCCGATGCAGCCACGGGACGAACCACTTGACCACCACAGCCAACGTGCCGCACGCCAGGGCGGCCCCGACCAGGGCCGAGAAGATCACCTCCAGCACAAACGGCAGCTGGATATACAGGCTCGAGGCACCCACCAGGCGCATGATCCCGATCTCCCGGCGGCGCGCCATCGCCGCGAGCCGGATCGTGTTGGACACCTGGAGGACGGCCGCCAGCACCAGCAGTCCGGCCGCACCGAGCGCCATCCACTTGAGCATGTTCAGGGTCCGGTAGACCGGGTCGAGCTGCTTGCGGATGTCGATGATCTGCTCGACCCCCGGCAGGTGGTTGACCGACGTGATCAGCGCCTGAGTCTGGTCCGGGTCCTTGAACTTCACCCAGTAGCCGGTGGACATGTCCGAGACCTTGAGGAGCTTGGCGATCGCATCCGGCCTCCCCTGGTCGTCGGTGTGGGTCGCCTGGAACGTCCGGTAGGACTCCGCGCGCGCCTGGTATCGGTACGACGACACTTCCGGGCTGGCGGCGATGACCTGCTTGACGTCGCTCTCCTGCGCCGGCGTCGCCTGCCCGCCGACGCACGTGTCGGTTTGCGAGTTCTGCGCACAGAACACCACCTGCACCTCGAGCTGACTGCCGAAGTAGCTCTCGATCTTGGTGACCTGCGAGCGCATCAGCAGTCCCAGCCCGACCAGCGTCAGCGACATCCAGATCGTCAAGATGACGGCAATCGTCATCGAGACGTTGCGCTTGAGCCCGGTGCCGAGCTCGGAGGCTACATATCTCAGTTGCATGATGAGTGTCGTCCTCTAGCTCTGATAGCCGTAGACCCCTCGGGCCTGGTCGCGGACCACCTTGCCGGCCTGCAGCTCGATGACCCGCTTACGCATCTGGTCGACGACTCCGGAGTCATGGGTCGCCATGATCACCGTGGTACCGGTGCGGTTGATCCGGTCCAGCAGCTTCATGATGCCGACGGATGTCGTCGGGTCGAGGTTGCCGGTGGGCTCGTCGGCGATCAGGATCATCGGACGGTTGACGAACGCCCGAGCGATCGCGACCCGCTGCTGCTCGCCGCCCGAGAGCTCGTCCGGCATCCGCTTCTCCTTGCCGTCGAGCCCGACCAACTCCAGCGCCTCCGGGACCAGCTTGGTGATTTCCGCCTTATGCTTGCCGATCACCTGGAGCGCGAAGGCGACGTTCTGCCCCACCGTCTTGTTCGGGAGCAACCGGAAATCCTGGAACACGGTGCCGATCTGGCGTCGCAGGCTCGGGACCTTCCAACCGGCCAGCCGGTTGATCTCCTTGCCGGCGACGTAGACCCGACCCGCGGTCGGACGCGCCTCGCGGAGCACCAGCCGGAGGAAGGTCGACTTGCCCGAACCCGACGGCCCCACCAGGAAGACGAACTCACCCTTCTCGATGTCGACGTCGACACCCTCCAGCGCCGGCCGGTTTTGCCCGTCGTACGCCTTGCTCACCTTCTCGAAGCGAATCACTGGCCCGAGTTTAGGCGACCCGCCGGGGGCACTAACGGACGACCGCCCGCTGGCGAGTCCCGGTAGGTGTCCGACCCCCGCGAATTGCGAGAAAGTCCGGCCATCGTGTCAGACCTCACTCCTGTCCACGGCGCCAGCGGATGCCCGCCTCGATGAAGGCGTCGATGTCACCGTCCAGCACGCTGGACGGGTTGCCTTCCTCGTGCTCGGTGCGAAGGTCCTTCACCATCTGGTAAGGGTTCAGCACGTAGCTGCGCATCTGGTCGCCCCAGGCCGCCGTCACGTCGCCGCGCATCTCGTCGAGCGTCGCCTTCTCCTCGGCCCGTTTCAGTGCAAGCAGCCGCGCCTTCAAGACCACCATCGCGGTGTTCTTGTTCTGCAGCTGGCTCTTCTCGTTCTGTACGGCGACCACTAGCCCGGTCGGCAGGTGAGTGAGCCGCACCGCGGAGTCGGTCGTGTTGACACTCTGGCCGCCAGGACCCGACGAGCGGAAGACGTCGACCTTGACGTCCTCCTCGGGGATGTCGATCTCGTCGGTCTGCTCGATGACCGGCACCACCTCGACGGCAGCGAACGACGTCTGGCGCCGGCCCTGGTTGTCGAACGGCGAGATCCTGACCAATCGATGGGTTCCCTGCTCGACGCTCAGCGTGCCGTAGGCGTACGGGGCCTTGACGGCAAACGTCGCGGACTTGATCCCGGCCTCCTCCGCGTACGACGTGTCGTAGACCTCGGTCGGGTACTTGTGCCGCTCGGCCCAGCGCAGGTACATCCGCATCAGCATCTCGGCCCAGTCCGCGGCGTCGACGCCTCCGGCGCCGGACCGGATCGAGATCAGCGCATCGCGCTCGTCGTACTCCCCGGCCAGCAGTGTCCGGACCTCGAGAGCCTCGATGGCCGAAGCCAAGCGGTCGAGCTCCTGCTCGGCCTCCGACAGGGTGGCCCGATCGCCCTCCTCGGTGCCTAGGTCGACCATGATCGAGACATCGTCCAGCCGCGACCGCAAGCCGGTGACCCGCTCGATCTCGGACTGGAGCACCGACAGCCGGCCGGTCACCCGTTGTGCGTTCGCCTGGTCGTCCCACAGGTCCGGTGCGGCCACCTGTTCGCCAAGCTCGGCCACCTCGGCCCGCAGCTTGTCGACGTCGAGCACGCGTTCGATGCTCGTCAGCGTCGCGTCGAGCTGCTTCATCCGCTCGGCGATGTCCGGTCCGGCCACGCAGGATAGCGTACGCCCGCGCGTCTGCCGCAAAGCTGCGGCGCTAAGCCAGGTAGGGCAGCTGCCTAGCGAGAACTGGGGATGTTAGCCCACGTGGCGCAGTACCCGTCTGCGCGGTCTAGCCACGCCGAGTGACCGCTGGCAATGGCCCAAGTTGACTATGTGCAAGCCGTGCCGCCATCCTTACGCTGTGGATTGTCCTGCCATGGGTGTGCAGGCCGTTCTCCTCCGAGAAGGAATCTCTCGTATAGAGCGGAGCTACCCACGACATGGTTCCAGCGGTTGCGCAGCCCTTGGCGCTGGGCTATCGGGTCGTGGGCCACGACCGGGATGATGTCCGGCTGCACCACGTTCTCGATGGTCGTCCCGTCGGAGACCGTGACCGGTCCGGTATAGCCGTTGCACGGCGTCTGGCGCGTCTGGCACACCGCGCCCAGGACGTCGTCGAACGTGTGGTTCTCCTGATAGATGATGGCCACGTGCTGGATCGGCGAAGGCCTGCCCTGAGCTGCACTCGCCAACGATCCGCCCGGCGTCCCGTTGGAGCTCGAGGGCGCCGCCGCGAGCAAGCAGAGACCGAGCCCGAGGGTCGCCGACGCCAGGAGACGCTTGTGCATTGTTCACCCCACTCTTCGGTTCTCAGTCGGTATCCCAGCGGAAGAGGCGACCGGCGATGGCCACGACGACCACGGCGAACCCGAGCAGGATACCGATCGGCAGCGCCACCGCGCTCGGTCCTTGGCCACGAACCATCACGTCGAGCATCCCGTCATTGAGATAGCGCAACGGAAGCAGGTGGCTGACCACGTTCAGCCAGCCGGGAGCATTGTCCAAGGAAAAGAATGACCCGGACAGGAAGGCCATCGGCAGCACGAAGATGTTGGCCAGCGCGCTCGCGCCTTCGACGGTCTTCGACACGGCGCCGGCGAGCAGCCCCATCGCCATGAAGCAGAGCGTGCCGCAGACGAGGAGGGGCACCGCCAGCCACCAGTAGCCGCTGAGCCTGAGACCGAACAGCACGACCCCTAGCCCGACGAAGATCGCCATCTGAACCAGGGCGATCCCAAGCGTCACGCCGATCCGGGCGCCGACCACCGCGCCGCTGGACACCGGAGCCAGCCGCAGGCGCCGAAGCAGCTTGCTGCGCCGCCACCCGACCAACGTCGCCGCCGCACCGAACGTCGCGCTGGTGGCGATCGCCCACCCGAGCAGTCCCGGCGTCACGTACTGGATCGTCTTCAGGGACTGGTCCTCCACCTGCTGGCTGGTGAACGAGAACTTTGGAGGCTGCCCGGTTTCGGCCAGGTCCACTGCTTGAACGAAGCCGGCGAGCGTCCCCCGGACCACGGCGGCCTGCACCGGGTCGGCCCGGCTGTAGTGGGCGATCACCCGGTCCCCCACCTGCTCGACCGCCACGCCGGCGTCGCCCTTACGCACCTCATCGAGGGCGGTCTGCCGATCGTCGGTCCTGGAGACGGTGAACGTGGAGTCGAAGGCGGCCCGCTGCTGGCCGGCCATGGCGTCGAGAAAGCTCACTTGGCCCACCTCGACCAGGTCGAACTTGCTCGTCGACTGGTTGGCGAAGATGCCACCGAAGAGCACCAGGAACATCAGCGGGAAGAAGATCGAGAAGAACACCGCCTGGCGGTCCCGGACGAAGCCCTTCACCATGGCCAACGCGAGGCTGGTGAAGGCGGGGCTCGGCCACCCGACTCTCATGCGCGGTACTCCCGACCGGTGCGGGTCAAGAACACGTCCTCGAGCGTGGCGCTCTTCACCTGCAGCCCGGCCAGCGCGTCACGCTCGGCGAGTGCCGCGAGCACCTCGGCCGGCTCGTGGGTGGCCAACAGCACCGAGGATTCGTCCGAGTCGACGCTCTCGACACCGGGAAGCGCGCGGGCGTCATCCGGCGCGATCGTCCCCAGCTCGAGGCTGATCCGGACCCCGGCGTCCAGCTCGCGGATGAGCGCTGCCGGGCTGTCCAGCTCCAAGATGTTGCCGTGGTCCATGATCGCGACCCGATCGCAGAGGACCTCGGCCTCGTCCATGTAGTGCGTCGTGAGGACGACGGTTCGGCCATGGTCGTTCAGCCCGCGGAGCAGGTCCCACAGGTTGTGTCGGGCCTGCGGGTCCAGCGCCGCGGTCGGCTCGTCGAGGAACAGCACCTCCGGGTCGTGCACCAGCGAACAGGCGATGGTAAGGCGCTGTACCTGGCCGCCGGAGAGCTTCTCGGTTCTGGTGTCGGCAGAGTCATCGAGGCCGACCCGCTCGAGCCACTCGTCCGCGGGGGCGCGGCCGACGCCGTACAGGGCGGCAAAGGTGTGGATCTGCTCGCGGGCGGTGAGCCGCTCGAAGAACGCCGACGCCTGCAGCTGGACACCGATGCGCGGCAGCAGTGCCGCGTTGCGTGGCCAGGGGGACAGGTCCAGCAGCCGCACCTGACCGCCGTCCGGCTTCCGCAGCCCCTCGATCATCTCCAGCGTGGTGGTCTTACCGGCGCCGTTCGGTCCCAGGATCCCGAAGAACTCTCCGGCGCGCACGCTGAAGGTGACACCGTCGACAGCGGGCCGGCCCTCGTAGCTCTTGCGCAGGTCGGAGACGGCGATGATGTCCGGCATCTGGTCTCCGTCCGAGGCGAGGAGGCTGGCCGTCGCGTCAGGGCGTCGGCAGCATCGTGCGTACGACGCGCAATCCTACCGAGAGCCGGGCCAGGTCTGAGTCCTCCTCCGCGGTGATCTCCCGCAGCGTGGCGTGCGCACGCCGGACGACGAGTTGGTCGGCCACCTCCCAGGCAGCCACTCGCTTCTTCGGCGGCAGCGACGCCTCGGTGGACGAGAGCACCAGTGCCGTCAACGCAGCGTGCACGGCGTGCATGTCGTCACGAAGGGTGGCTCGGGCCATCGTCTGCCACCGGT
>JBBSGI010000084.1:0-11562 GCA_038254365.1 Propionibacteriales bacterium | reverse complement strand
ATCCGCCAGGTTGGAGCCGGTTTACCTTTCGAAGGACGTACTCACGCTGGTTCCTCACGTACTCCTCTTCATCACGTTTGCCGGACCCGCACCATCTGGCGATCCTGATGCGTCCCGGCGTTGTCAGGGCTGCTCTCACCCGTCTCGGCACCTCCCGAGACCGGCTGCCCTCAGCTTCACCGTCCCTACTGCGACAGGTCCGGCGTCGAAGGTCTCTCACCTCCACTCAAATCATCAGCGCCTCGTGGCGCACGAGGGTTCAGATAGAGGCCGACGACGTCACGGACCTTCGCCTCCAGCTCGGGGTCGGTGGAGAACTTGAACGTGCCGAAGCGATGCGGCTGGATCCCGAATGACTTCCAGATCCTGGCCACGGTGGCATGCGAGATCTGCTTACCCTGCCTACGCAGACGGTCCGCCAGCAGCCGACTCGACCAGTGCGTGATCCCCAACTCGGCCGGCGGTTCGGTCAACGTGACCGACAAGACCTCGTCCCGGACCGCCTGGGCGATCGTGGGCGGCTTGCCTGAGCGTGGCCGATCGGCCAACGCGGCCAGACCGTCCTCGGCGAACCGCGACCGCCACCGGATCACCGTCGGCTCCGAACACCCGACCCGCTCCGCGATCTCCACCCCTGACACCCCGTCGGCGGCCAACAACACGATCCGGGCTCGCTCCACCACCCTCGCCGGCTGACCCTTAGCCCGCGCCCGGGCCTCAAGCACCGAACGCTGCTGGACGGTCAGCGCCAACGTCCGCACATGATTCGCCACACACCAAGTATCCCCATCAAACACTAATAGAAATACTGTGACACGCCACTGATGCGGGACTGGGCAACGCCCATTGACCGGCCGGTACCCGTCTGTTTAACTCCTACCATGAAACCGCCCCGCAGATCCAGTAGGTTGTCCCTCGTCGGGACGATCGTCCTGCTCGCACCCGTCGCAGCGGTCAGCCTCTCGTCGTCTGCGGCCGTCGCGGACAGCTGCGACCACTCGGTGCACGGAACCCATGGGAAGGGCCGGATCGACGCCTTGGCCGTGGTGGTGGGCGACGCGGTCTACAACGCCACGTCGGGAAGCGTGAAGCAGACGGTGACAGTCGGTTCGAGCCACTCATGGGGTGAGACGAAGACGACCACCTTCGGCGGCGAAGCCGGCCTCAGCTGGTCGGTCATCCACGCCACGGTGTCGCGTACTTGGGGGACGGCCGCGGTGACCGGTGCGTCGGTATCGGCGTCGACGAGTATCGAGATCCCAATTCCTTCGCACTGGACCGGCTGGGTGACGGTCAACCCGTACCGTCACTACTACTGGTTCAAGGGAACGACGGAACGGTGGGACGCCAACACGCTGAGGTGCGTGACCCATCTGGTGTACAGCCAGTCGTGGGGAGACGCCCAGCGGCTTCTCGTTGCCCATACACACAAGGGCAGGTACTACCCGGGCGTCTCCGACTGAACGAGCGAACGGTGACCGTGTCGTGACGTGATGCTGCTGACACGGGGCCCAAGTGGCGTTAGTGTTCGGTTCCTCGGAACATTTCGCCCCTGGAACTGAGGAGAAGCATGAGCTGGACCAGACTCTCCCGTCGCGCGACCGTGCTGGCGGCTGTCGGTGCCCTTGTCACGCTGGCGGGATGCGCGAGCAGCAACCGCGACACCACGGGGGACACCGGCAACAGCCCAGGCACCTCCTCCGGGGGCACCTTCGTCTTCGCCGGTTCGGCCGATCCGGTGACCCTTGACCCGTTCTTCGCCAGTGACGGTGAGTCCTTCCGGCCCGCCCGGCAGATCTTCGAAGGCCTCGTGGGAACCAAGCCCGGCACCGCCGATCCGGCGCCGCTGCTGGCCACCGCCTGGAAGACGAGCTCTGACGGTCTGACCACAACCTTCACGCTGCGCAGTGGCGTGAAGTTCTCCGACGGCACGGCGTTCGACGCGACGGCGGCGTGCTGGAACTTCGACCGCTGGTACAATACGCCGCCGGGTATCGGTCAGAGCGAGGACAAGAGCTACTACTACATCAGCCTGTTCAAAGGTTTCGCGACGGGCGACCTGACCGACAGTGTCTACAAGAGCTGCACGGTCAAGAGCCCGACATCCCTCACTGTTGCCCTCACCAAGCCGTTCGCCGGCTTTGTGGCGGCCCTCTCCCTTCCGTCGTTCTCGATGCAGAGCCCGACTGCCATCAAGAAGTACGGTGCCACCGGGCAAGCAGACCCCACACAGAGTTCGTACGCCACGGCTCATCCCACGGGTACGGGTCCCTTCCTCTTCTCCAGCTGGGACAAGGGCACGGAGCTGACCCTGAAGCGCAACGACAGCTACTGGGGTCCGAAGGCGCTTGTGGACCAGGTCAAGATCGTGCCGATCGCCGATCCCAAGGCGCGTGCCGACGCGCTGCTCAACGGCGAGATCGACGGGTTCGACCTGGTCGGTCCGGCTGACATCCCGCGGCTCCAGGACGCCGGCTATCAAATCGAGAACCGCCCGGCGTTCAACATCTTGTACTTGGGCATCAACCAGGCGGTCAAGCCGCTCAACGATATCCGAGTTCGTCAGGCCATCGCCTACGCCATCGACAAGCAAGCAGTGATCAACGCGTCGATGCCCGAGGGCACCAAGCCTGCGCTCGAGTTCGTGCCGGACACCGTCGACGGCTACACGACCGATGTCCCGACGTACGACTACAACCCGACCAAGGCCAAGGCGTTGTTGAAGGCGGCCGGCGCGGAGAACCTCACCCTGGACTTCAACT
This sequence comes from Propionibacteriales bacterium, assembly GCA_038254365.1. Taxonomy (GTDB): domain Bacteria; phylum Actinomycetota; class Actinomycetes; order Propionibacteriales; family Nocardioidaceae; genus JAWWPG01. The sequence goes on along the minus strand of JBBSGI010000084.1, from coordinate 8,800 downwards.
ATCCGACGGACGTGACTCGGCCGTACATGCCGTCTCCGGGCGACACGTTCAACTCGATCCGCTCCCAGCTGGAAGCCGTCGGGATCAAGGTCAACCCGGTCGCCGATAAGTGGGACCCGGATTACCTGAACAAGATTCAGGGCACCAAGAATCACGGCATTCACCTGCTGGGCTGGACCGGCGACTACAACGACACGGACAACTTCCTCGGCGTGTTCTTCGGCCGTAAGTCCAGCGAGTGGGGCTTCAACAACCCGAAGCTGTTCGGCGACCTGGCCCGAGCACGCGAGATCCCGACCGTCGACCAGCAGACTCCGGTCTATGAGGGCATCAACAAGGAGGTCATGAAGTTCCTGCCGGGCATCCCGTTGGCGAGCCCAGTGCCCTCGCTGGCCTTCGCCGACTACGTCAAGGGCTATGTGCCGAGCCCTGTGCAGGACGAGCCGTGGAACCGGGTGTCTGTGCAGTAGGGCAGCCGGCGCCTCAACCGACAACCAGCTAACGGGAGAGCGATGCTCCGCTTCGTGGCTCGGCGCCTCGCCCTCATGGTGCCCGTCCTGGTAGGCCTGTCCCTGCTGCTGTTCATCTGGATCCGAGCGCTCCCCGGTGACCCGGCGCGTGCCCTGCTGGGTGAACGAGCCACCCCAGAGAGCATCAAGCGCGTCGACAGGCTTTACGGATTCGACAAGCCGCTCTGGGAGCAGTACTTCACCTACGTCGGTCGGCTGCTGCGGGGTGACTTCGGCTCGTCGACGCGCGACGGTCGATCGGTCGTGTCGACGTTCGTCGAGCAGTTTCCGGCGACGATCGAGCTCTCGGTCTCCGCGCTGTTCTTCGCCGTGCTGCTCGGGGTGCCGTTGGGCTTCTGGGCTGGCCGGCAGATCGGCAGCTGGGTCGACAACCTGGTCGTCTCGGGATCGCTGCTGGGCGTCGTGACCCCAGTCTTCTTCCTCGCGATCCTGCTCAAGCTGGTCTTCGCTGAGTGGCTGGGCTGGTTCCCCACCTCTCGGCGGCAGGATGCCCGGATCGACGCTACCCACATCACGAACTTCTACGTCCTCGACGGCCTGCTCACGCGCGAGTTCGACGCATCCTGGGATGCGATCATGCACCTCGTACTGCCGGGCATCGCCCTGGGCACGATTCCCCTGGCGATCATCGTGCGCATCACCCGGGCTTCCGTTGCCGAGGTCAGCAGTGACGACTACGTCAGGACCGCCACCTCCAAGGGGTTGTCCCCGAGGCTTATCCGCAACCGGCACATCATGCGCAATGCGATGCTGCCCGTGATCACGACGATCGGCTTGCAGACCGGCCTCCTGCTGTCGGGGGCCGTCCTCACCGAGACGGTCTTCGAGTTCAACGGCATTGGGCGATATCTGTACGACGCCATCAGCCAGCTCGACTATCCGGTGCTGCAGGCGTACATCCTGTTCATCGCCCTCGTGTACTCCATCGTGAACCTGCTGGTGGACCTGTCCTACGGCCTCATCGATCCACGGGTGCGAGTCTCATGACGATCCCGCTCGCTCCGTCACTCGTCATACCCCCCACCCCCGGCCCCGCTGGCTCCGAGGAGGAGCACGGTGCCAGCCTCCTGGTCGGAGCCTGGCGTCGTCTCCGCCGGAACCCGACGGCCATCGTCGGGGCGATACTCGTCCTCGGCTTCGTCCTGGTCGCCCTGCTGGGCCAGTGGATCGCTCCGTATCCGGAGAATGCCCAGAAGTGGGCGAGCGACGTTACGCTGACCTCGGTTCCCGGCCCGCGCGATGGCAACATCCTGGGTCTGGACCGGTATGGCTCGGACCTGCTCAGCCAGCTCATCTACGGCGCTCGCCAGTCATTGTTGGTCGGCGTGGTGTCGACGGTGCTGGGCCTCGCCGTGGGGGCCTCGCTGGGGATCCTGGCTGGTGGCCTGGGATCGCGGGTCGACACTGTCGTCATGCGCGTCGTGGACATCCTGCTATCCGTCCCGTCGCTGCTGCTCGCTGTCAGCGTGGTTGCCGTCTTGGGCCAAAACCGCTACTCGGTGATGATCGCCATCGCAGCGGCGCAGGTGCCGATCTTCGCTCGGCTGCTGCGGGGCACGATGCTCTCGCAGGCTCGCTCGGACTATGTGCTCGCCGCGACCTCGCTCGGGCTGCGGCGCCGGCGCATCGTCCTCGGCCACATCCTGCCCAATTCGCTCGCCCCCACCATCGTCCAGGCGACGCTCAACCTTGCGACCGCCATCATCGAGGTCGCCGCCTTGTCGTTCCTCGGTCTGGGAGACGCCGATCCGGCTGCGGCCGAGTGGGGGCGGATGCTCGTTGCCGCTCAGGACCGGTTCAACTCCTCGCCCCAGCTCGCGCTCTGGCCCGGAGTCGCGATCGCCGTCTCCGCGCTCGGCTTCACGTTGCTCGGTGAGGCGCTCCGCGACGCCTTGGACCCGAAGGGTCGGCGATGAGATGAGCCAGGACGTCATCGGTGGTCGCGGCTTCCGGCAGGACCGGCCGACGCCCCGCGCACCGGCAGGCGCTCCGCTGCTGTCGGTGAGGGACCTGCGCGTGGTGTTCGGCCGGAAGGGGCAGCGCCGGACCGTCGCCGTCGACGAGGTGAGCTTCGACATCCGCGGCGGCGAGCACCTCGGTCTCGTTGGAGAGTCCGGAAGCGGAAAGAGCGTCACATCGCTGGCGATCATGGGACTGCTGCCACATTCAGGTGTCTCGGTCTCCGGGCAGGTGCTCTTCGACGGGGAGAACCTCCTCGACGTGAAGGAACGGCGCCTGCGCGAGGTCCGCGGTCGTGACATCGCCATGGTCTTCCAGGATCCGATGACCTCGCTCAACCCCGTGGTCACCATCGGAACCCAGATAACCGAGGTGATCCTCGGTCATCGTGATGTCGACAAGCACCAGGCGAACCGGCTCGGCGTAGACCTTCTGGAACGGGTCAGCATGCCTGATCCGGCACGCCGGATGAGGGAGTACCCCCACCAGCTGTCCGGGGGGATGCGGCAGCGCGTGCTCATCGCGATAGCGCTGGCCAACGAGCCGCGCCTCCTTATCGCTGACGAGCCGACCACGGCGCTCGACGTCACGATCCAGGCGCAGATACTGGAGATTCTCAAAGAGGTGGTCGCTGACACCGGCGCGGCCCTGATCCTGATCACCCACGACCTCGGTGTCGTCGCCGGGCTGTGCGATTCGGTCCACGTCATGTACCAGGGCCGAGTCGTCGAGTCAGCGCCTCGCCGTCCGCTCTTCGCCGATCCTCGGCACCCATACACCGGCGGATTGTTGGCGTCTGTGCCGCGCCTTGACACCCCCCGCGGCCGGCCCTTGACTCCCATTCCGGGATCCCCCAACGACGTGCTGCCCTGGACGTCGGGATGCGCGTTCACTCCACGATGTGGAAACCAGATCGACCAGTGCAGCGTCGAGACACCGCGTCTGGAGCAAGACGGCAGCCGGCTCCTACGCTGCTTCAACCCCCTCCAGCACGCAAACCGGAGGACGACATCGTGACGGCCAAGGTGCCGTCCGACCCGGCCCTCTCCGAAGGCAGGTGCACCGACGAAGCCGGCGCCGGCCACCTTCTCAGCGTCCGCGGTCTCCAGGTCTACTTCCCGATCACGCACGGCATTCTCATCGAGCACCATGTCGGGGCCGTCAAGGCTGTCGACGGCGTCGACCTCGACGTGGCCAGGGGGAGGACATTCGGGCTCGTCGGCGAGTCCGGATGCGGGAAGAGCACTCTCGGCCGAGCAATCCTGCGTCTCGTCGAGCCCACGGCGGGAAGCGTCACTTTCGACGGTGTGGAGATGTCGTCCCTGCGGGGCCAGAAGCTGCGCCTGATGCGCAGGCGTATGCAGATGGTCTTCCAGGACCCGCTGGCGAGCCTCAACCCTCGCCAGAGCGTCGAGACGATCATCACCGAGCCGTTGCGCGCCCACGGCATCGCTTACGACAAGAGCACCCGGGTTCGCGAGGTGCTCGACCTCGTGGGCTTGCCGGCGTCCGCGGCGCAGCGCTACCCGCACGAGTTCTCAGGCGGCCAGCGGCAGCGTATCGGCATCGCCCGAGCCGTCGCCCTCGAACCGGAGCTGGTCATAGCCGACGAGCCGGTATCGGCACTCGACGTCTCGATTCAGGCGCAGGTGATCAACCTGCTGGAAGAGCTGCAGCAGCGGCTGGGTCTGACCTACCTGGTGATCGCGCACGACCTCGCGGTCGTCCGTCACATCAGCGACGAGATCGCCGTCATGTATCTGGGCGGCATCGTCGAGCAGACCAGCTCGGAGCGGCTCTACGACGCGCCACGGCATCCCTACACGATCGCGTTGATGTCGGCGGTGCCGGTGCCGGACCCCGACATCGAGGACCACCGGCAGCGCATCCTGCTCAGCGGCGACCTGCCCTCACCAGCCGATCCTCCCGCGGGCTGCCGGTTCCATACGCGCTGCGCGTATCGGCAGCCGGAGCGATGCGACACCGAGCGTCCTGCGCTCCGCGAGATCGAGCCGGCGCATCTGGTCGCGTGCCACTATGCCGAGGAGATCCTGACCGGTGCGATCATGCCTCGCGACTCGGCCACCGTGTGACGATCGGTTGGAGTGCGCTGGTGGGAGGCGACGGTGGCCGGTACCGGCGCCGGCTCGGGAAGCGGTGGCGGCGTTCCGCCCCACGCCGGGCAGATGGCCTGGTGGTCGCACCAGTCGCAGAGTCGGGACTTGTTGGGGCGCCATTCCCGGGTCTCGGTGGCGTGCCGGATCGCCTTCCACAGAGCCTCGACCTTGCGCTCGGTGGCGAGCAGGTCGGCCTCGTCGGGACGGTAACGCAGCATCTGGGCGTTGCCGAGGTAGATCAGCTGGAGCAGCGCCGGAATCACCCCGCGGGTCCGCCACATGACCAAGGCGTAGAACTTCATCTGGAACAGTGCCTTCGCCTCGAACCGCTCGCCAGGAGAGGCACCGGTCTTGTAGTCCACGATGCGCATCTCGCCCGAGGGTGCGAGGTCCAGCCGGTCGATGTAGCCATGGATGGTCAGACCAGAGCTCAGCGTGGTGACGACGTGGACCTCGCGCTCGGCCGGCTCGAGGCGCTGCGGGTCCTCTAGAGCGAAATAGCGCTCCAGCAGGTCGCGGCACTGACCGAGCCAGGTCGCGAGGTCAGCCGCCGGAGACCCGTCGCCGGGTGACGTCGGCGCGAAGATCTCCGCCAGCTCGGGCTCGTCGGCCAGCAGGCTCTCCCATACCGGTCCGAGCATCAGCGTGGCCCGCTCGTGCGTGCGCTCACCGGCCGGCAGGTCGAAGAGATCCTCCAGCACCTTGTGGACGACCGACCCGCGCACAGCCGCCACGCTCGGCCGCTCGGGGAGCCGGTCAAGGACCCGGAACCGGTACAGCAGTGGGCACGTCATGAAGTCGCTCGCGCGGCTAGGGGACAGGCAGGTGGCCGCCGTCAGGTGTGGACTCTCGACGACCGGGGTGTCACCGGGGAGGCCAGGCGGAATCTGCTGCGGGACGTCCGGCTGGTCACGCTCTTGCATCATGGCGGTAAGGCTAGGCCAAGCCGCCGACAACACACGCTAGCGTGGTGGCGTGAGCGACCAGCGTGGACGGCGGCCTGGCCCGGCCCGACCCATGCCCCCAGGGACGCTCCGGCTCGCGACCGTGTCCGGCATCGACATCACCGTGCGGCACTCCTGGTTCCTGATCGTGCTGCTGATCTCGGTGATCACCGGATCCAGGCTCAGTGAGATCCAGCCGGGGCTCGGTGGCTTGGCCTACCTGGTCGGGGTCGCGCTGGCGGTGCTGCTCTATGTCTCGGTGCTGCTGCACGAGATCTCGCACGCCGTCGCCGCGCGGGCCTTTCAGATGCCGGTGACGTCGATCAACCTGCACTTCCTTGGTGGCGCCACTGAGATGGAGGGCGAGGCAACCACGCCCTGGCGCGAGTTCGTCATCGCGGTGGTGGGGCCACTCACCTCGCTCGCCCTGGGTGGGATCGCCTATGCCGCGATCGACTCCTCGGGCGACGGTCCGGTCCGGTACACGGTCGCCGCGCTTGCCTACGCGAACCTGGTGGTAGGTGCGCTGAACCTGGTGCCTGGGTTGCCGCTGGACGGGGGCCGGGTTCTCCAGGCCGCTGTCTGGGCGGCCACCAAGCGCCGGGCCCTGGGGGTCACCGTGGCCGCCTGGGGCGGCCGGGTCGCGGCCGTGATGGCCGTCTTCTACCCGATGACACTGCTGCTGTTCGGGCGCGATCCGTCGCCCATCGACTACCTGATGGCCTTCATGGTCGGCGCTTTCCTGTGGGCCGGTGCGACTCAGGCTCTGCTCGTCGCCCAGGTGCGGACCAGGCTTCCCGGCATCCGCGCACGCACGCTGGCCAGGCCGGCCATCGGCGTACCCGCAGACCTGCCCCTCTCCGAGGCGATCCGTCGCGCCCAGGAGGCGAACGCGGGCTCACTCGTGATCATCTCCAACCTCGGCCAGCCAGAGGGTGTCGTCAACGAAGCCGCAGTCGCTTCCACCCCGGCGGAGCGACAGCCGTGGATGCCCGCGGGAGACCTGGCCCGTCGTCTGGAGTCCGGTCTGATGATCTCGGCCGACCTCTCCGGGGAGGACCTGCTCAAAGCCATGCAGACGACCCCGGCCAGCGAGTACGTCCTGGTCGAGCCAACCGGTGCCGTCTACGGGGTGCTGGTGACCAAGGACGTCGACGCCGCCTTCCGCGCCGGCTGAGCTCGGACCACGACCCGGCCCCCCGGAAGTGCGGGAAACTGGTCGTCTCACCCGGGGGCGCGGTCAGCCACTTTCCCGCAATCCCCCAGCCAGATCGTCGGTGCGGGGTAACTACGCTTGTCCCATCATGGCGGACGCCGCGGATGCATCGAGTGACCCGCCGCTGTCCGGAGTACGGCGGGGGCCGCTCCGGTCCGGGGAGCGGGTGCGGCTCACCGACCCCAAGGGTCGCCGGCACAGCGTCCTGCTCGCGCGGGGGAAGACGTTTTTCACCCACAAGGGCGGGATTGCCCACGACGATCTCATCGACGGGCCGGACGGAGTCGTGGTCACCTCGACGGGTGGCGTCGAGTACCTCGTGCTGCGCCCGCTGCTCCCCGAAGTCGTTGTCTCCATGCCTCGGGGGGCGGCGGTGGTCTACCCCAAGGACGCCGCCCAGATCGTCACGATGGCTGACATCTTTCCTGGAGCCCACGTCGTCGAGGCCGGCGTCGGGTCGGGGGCGCTCACCTGTACGTTGCTCCGGGCCGCCGGTCCCAGCGGCCGAGTCACGTCGTACGAGCGACGACAAGAGTTCGCCGAGATCGCCATGGGCAACGTCACCAGCTTCTTCGGCTGCGAACATCCGGCGTGGCGCCTGGTCATCGGCGACCTGGCGACCGACCTCGCCGAGCGTGACGTCGACCGCGTCGTGCTCGACATGTTGGCGCCGTGGGAGTGCGTGCCGGTGGTTGCCGAGGCGCTCGCATCTGGCGGCGTGGTCTGCGCCTACGTCGCCACCACGACCCAGCTGAGCCGGTTCGTGGAGACCGTCCGCGAGCACGGCGGCTTCACCGAGCCGGAGTCGTGGGAGTCCCTGGTCCGCGGCTGGCACGTCGAAGGCCTCGCCGTGCGGCCGGAGCACCGGATGAACGGCCACACCGGTTTCCTCGTAACTGCTCGCCGGCTGGCCGGTGGGGTGGTCACCCCTCGCCGCAGTCGACGTCCGTCACCCGGCGCCTACGGCGACGACTATCAGGGGCCGCGGCCCAGCGAGCACCAGGCGCCGACGGAGCCCGAAGTCACATCCTGATGTCGACACAGCGATGCACCCGCAAAAATCGCGTTGCCTCCCAGGTAGGGTCGAAGCAGTACAGCAGTGGAGGTGGTAACCGTGCCAGGACCAGACGACGGTCAGCGTCGCCGACCCCAGGCTCGCGACGACCTGCTCGCCCAGGTGGGTTTCCTCGAGGCGGAGGTGTCGGAGCTGCGACGACGGCTCTCCGACGCGCCGCGCTCGGCACGCTACCTCGAGCAGCGGCTGGCGGAGACCCAGTCCGCCCTCGCGTCCCTGACCGCCCAGAACGAGCGGCTTGCCACCACCCTGCGTGAGGCCCGCGACCAGATCATGACGCTCAAGGAGGAGGTCGACCGGCTCGCCCAGCCGCCGACGGGCTTCGGGACGTTCCTCGGCCGCAACGAGGACGACACCATCGACGTGTTCACCGGAGGGCGCAAGCTGCGCGTCAACGTGAGTCCCACCGTCGATGTGGTAGGCCTGCAACGTGGCCAGGAGGTCATGCTCAACGAGGCATTGAACGTCGTCTCGGCCCTCGAGTTCGAGACGGTCGGCGAGGTCGTCCTGCTCAAGGAGGTGCTGGCCGACGAGGACCGGGCGCTGGTGATGGGCAACGCCGACGAGGAGCGCATCGTCCGGATCGCGGAGCCCTTGCGCGGCACCACACTGCGGTCCGGCGACTCGCTGCTGCTCGACGCGCGGTCGAACTACGTCTACGAGCGCATCCCGAAGACCGAGGTCGAGGAGCTGGTCCTCGAAGAGGTGCCGGACATCGACTACGCCAACATCGGCGGCCTGATGCGCCAGATCGACCAGATACGGGACGCGATCGAGCTCCCCTACCTGCACCCCGAGCTCTTCAAGGAGCACAAGCTGAAGCCGCCGAAGGGCGTCCTGCTCGAGGTGGTGCTGGCCGACGAGGACCGGGCGCGGGTGCTGGGCAACGCCGACGAGGAGCGCATCGTCCGGATCGCGGAGCCCTTGCGCGGCACCACACTGCGGTCCGGCGACTCGCT
>JBBSGI010000083.1:0-11682 GCA_038254365.1 Propionibacteriales bacterium | reverse complement strand
CGACGGCTGCCTGCAGGACCTCACGGACCGGTGGCCCGTCCGGCACGACTGTGGCCGTCACCGTGCCGAACCCCATCTCCTGCAGGGCCCCGAGTACTCGCGGCCCGGTGGTGTCGTCGTACACGCCAGCCGCCGCCCGGTTGGACACGGAGACGACGAGGGCCGTCCGCTCACCGAGCACCGTCGGCCCCCTCCCGGTTCCAGGTGCCGCTGCGCCCGCCGGACTTGTGCATCACGCGTACGTCGCAGATCATGGCGCCCCTGTCGACGGCCTTGACCATGTCGACGAGGGCCAACCCCGCCACCGCGACCGCCGTCAGCGCCTCCATCTCGACGCCGGTGCGGTCCGTCGTACGGACGGTCGCGACGATGTCGACACCCTGGTCGACGACCGCGAGGTCGACGGCGACCCCGGTGAGAGCTATCGGGTGACACAGCGGCACCAGGTCCGGCGTCCGCTTCGCGCCCATGATGCCTGCCAGCCGCGCGACGGCGAGCGCATCGCCTTTGGGCACGCCGTCGCCACGCAGGAGCTCCACCACGGCACCCGAAAGCCGCACCCGTCCCGCCGCCGACGCCTCCCTGGCGCTGACCGCCTTGGAGGACACGTCGACCATCCGCGCCGCTCCTGAGGCGTCGACGTGCGTGAACTCGGCCGCCCTCTGGTCGCCGCCCGGGTCAGCCACGGCAGCACCCGTCGTGCCTGGCAAACATCAGAAGTTACGGTCGAGCACCAAGGTGTCGACCATGCCGCCTTCGGCGACCTCGGTGGTGGCCTCGGGCACCACGATCAGGCAGTTGGACCGGGACAGGCCGCCGATCAGGTGGCTCCCGTGCCCGCCGACAGGCGTCACCGCCGGCCCACGGCCGGGCTCCTCGAAGCGCCCCCTGACGAACTGCCTCCTCCCCGGGGGAGACCTGAACCCGGAGCGGCAGGTCGCCCGCACGACCGGCCTGCGGTACGGCAGCTTTCCCATCATCCGGCGCAGCGCCGGCAGCACGAACACCTCGAAGGAGACGTACGACGACACCGGGTTGCCAGGCAGCGTGAAGATCGGGGTGGCGTCCTCGCCGATGGTGCCGAAACCCTGGGGCTTGCCCGGCTGCATGGCGACGTCACCGAACCACACCGTTCCGAGTCGGCCCAGCACCTCCTTCACCACGTCGTAGTCGCCCCGGCTCACCCCGCCGCTCGTCACGACAAGGTCGGCGCGGACGAGCTGGTCGGACAGCGTCGCGGTGAGCTCCTGCGGGTCATCGGTGACGATGCCCACGCGGTACGCGATGGCATCGGCAGCCCGGGCCTGGGCGGCGAGCATGAACGAGTTCGAGTCGTAGATCGAGTCGAACCCGAGCGACGTACCGGGCTCGCGCAGCTCGCTGCCCGTCGAGACCACCACCACCCGCGGCCGCGGGCGGGCGCGGACCCGGGACTGACCCGTCGCCGCGAGGATCGCCACCTGCCGCGGTCCGAGCACGTCGCCTTCCTCGAGCAGCAGCTCGCCGGCGGTCAGGTCGTCGCCGCGGGGCCGCACGTGCTGCCCCGGCCCCGGCGCCTGCGCGATGCTGACGTTCGCCCGGCCGCCGTCGGTCCACTCGATCGGCACCACCACGTCGGCACCCGAGGGCAACGGAGCGCCGGTCATGATCTTGACGACCTGCCCCGGTGAGAGCGCGTACGCCTTCGTCTGACCGGCCGCCGACTCCCCCACCACGGGCAGTCGGACTGGGGAGTCCTCCGCAGCGTCCTTGACGTCGTCGTAGCGGCAGGCATAACCGTCCATCGCCGAGTTGTCGAAGCTCGGCAGGTCGATCTCCGACATGACGTCCGTGCAGATGGGCAGCCCCAGCGCCTCGAGGAGGGGCTGCTCGTACGGCGGCAGCGGGCCCACCACGTCGAGGATGGCGCTGAGGTGCTCGTCCACGCTGCGCATCTGTGCCCATCTCGTCTCGGGGCCTACGGCTTGGGTCAGGCGATGCCCACCCTAATCGAGCCGGCCGCCTTGGGTCCGCGAGGTGATGGCGAACTACAGTGTGGCGGTGCGGCAGCTCTCCCGGACCGCAGCGCTCAGCTTCCTGGTGGCAGGGCTGATGCTCAGCGCGTGCTCACAGTCGTCGTCACCGGCGACCACCCCAGCACAGTCGACCAGCCCGGCGCCGGAGCCGCCCCGGCTGGCGGCCACCGCGACGCAGTACACCGTCGACGAGGCGTCGGGGGATCTCCGCGTCGGCATCACCAACATGGGCCACAGCAGGCTCACTGTCACCTCGGCGGCGCTCGACTGGTCCGGCTTCGCGCCGGAGCCGGCGGCTGTCGAGGGGGGCCGCCTCGGTCCGGGCGACGTCGCCGGTGTGCTGATGCAGTACGGCGCCCCCCGATGCGCCTCGCCGCCGACTGGCAGACCCGGGCTCAGCGTCGTCGTGGACGGCGTGACGCGCAGGGTCCCGCTGAAGGTCGAGGTCCCCCACCTGCTGACCATGCTCTACCAACGGGAGTGCTCCGACGAGCGCCTCGCCAGCGCCGTCGACCTGTCCCTCGTCATGGCGCGGACGACCGTCGTGCGCAACGGGGAGGAGTACCTGCCCGGCGAGATCGTCGTACGACGCAGGCAGCCGGCTCTCGCGGTCACGCTGCTGGATCTGAGCGGAAGCGTGCTGCTGCGCTTCCAGCCACTGACGGTCCACGGGCTTCCGGCGCGGCTCGCACCTGGAGAGCCGTCCCTGCGGGTCCCGATCAGGCTGGTGTCAGCTCACCGCTGCGACCCGCATGCGCGCGCCAACAGCTCGCAGACGTTCGTGCTCAGCATCGACGTGCACCTGGACGGCCAGCCCGCGCAACGGGTCGTCGTCAAGCCCGACAAGGCCACCCAGGTCACCCTGCTGGGCCTGATCGCGTCCGACTGTCGCTAGCCGGCGTCGTCCCCGGACAGCCGCGGCGACTCGTCCTGCAGCTCGTCGATCAGCTTCGAGGCTTCCGCCTTCGTCACGTCCGTGGGCACCTCCCGGCCGGAGTCGTTCGCCAGCGTCTCAAGGTACGACAGCTGTGACGCAGTCGCCGGCTCATCGCCCGTGAGCCAGCTGTCAGGGTCCTTGTCCGGCGTCCCGCCGGTCGGTGTTGTCGTCATGGGTACGTCGTACCCGATCGGGCGGCGACGACACCGACCGGCCCAAGATCCGACCTCTGGTCAGTCGAGGACGCAGCCGTCCGGGAGGGTGCCTGGTGCGCCCTCCGACGTCACCGTTGCGTCCCCGCGTACGACGACCCCCGCCCCGAACGTCCAGTCCCCGGCCACCCGCAACGAGCGGGCCTCGCGCATCGACGGCGGGCCGGACGGCAACCGGGCGTCGAAGTCGGCAAGCAGCCGGTAGTGATCTGGGTCGAGGTCGACGTACGGCGCCTCGGCAACGCCAGGCACCAGCCGCACCGAGCCGTCCTCGCCGAGCTCGTACACGTCCGAGCGCAACGCCAGCAGGTCGTTGGTCGTCTTGACGGGCAGGAAGCGCGAGCGGTCGACCTCGATCGCCAGTGACCCGTTGAAGACCTCGACGGCGGCGCCCATCGCCGTCTCGATCTGGATGACCGCGGGGGATGTCTTGTCGGTCGGGTCGACGGTCTTGACGTTGCGCATCAGAGGCAGGCCGAGCACGCCGTCGCTGGCGCGCAGCACCTCGTCGAGCGCCCGCAGGTCCAGCCACAGGTTGTTGGTGTTGAAGTAGTGGTGCCTGTTGACGTCGGCGAAGGCCGCGGCATCTTCCGGCGCGGTCTGGGCCGAGTCCCGCAGGACCAGCTGGCCGTCACGGCGGCGGATCGCCAGATGACCACCCTTGCGGTCGGCCTGGGTGCGTGGGCACACCTCAACCGCGAACGGTGCCCCGCTCGCCGCGAACCACCCGGCAGCTCGCTCGTCGACCGTGGCCCCGAGGTTGTCGGCGTTCGACACGTTCGCGTACCGGAACCCCGCCTCGAGCAGCTGCGTCAGCACACCCGACGCCGAGAGGGCCGTGTAGAGGTCGCCGTGACCGGGCGGACACCACTCCAGCGACGGGTCGGCCGGCCACCGGGCCGGCGTCAGGTCGGCGCTGACGAGCTTGGGCTCGCGGTTCTGCAGGATGTCGAGCGGCAGGCCGGCGGCAGGGAGGTCGTCATACCGGCCGAGCGCCGCCAGCGTGTCGTCTCGGGTGCGGAAGGAGTTCATGAGCATCAGCGGCAGCCGCGCACCCCACCGCTTCCGCACCGACATCACCTGCTTGACGAGAACGTCGAGGAACGTCAGCTTGTCCCGGGCCGGCAGCAGTGACTTGGCCCGCTCCATGCCCATGGAGGTCCCGAGACCGCCGTTGAGCTTGATCGCCACCGTGGCGTCGAGCACCTCGCGGGCCTCGTCGTCGGTCACCGTCGCGTCACGCAGCCGGGGCGGTGACTCGAGGGGCCGGATGTCGGCCTCGTGGATCAACCCTGTGGCGCCGGTCTCCAGCTGCTCGTAGTAGTGCATGAACACGGCGATCGCGGTGGGGTGGATCCCGGCCGCCTCCATCTTGGCGACCGCCGCCTGCAGGCCCTCCGCGCTCATGGGCGAAGCGTAGGGGACGGTCGTTCGGTCCGGGGCTCGCCCCGGCGGTCCGAGGCCGTCACTAGAGTGGCCGCGTGGTGGTCGACGGTGGCGCTCGCCGCGCGAAGCGCAGCCTCCGCTTCCGGCTTCGCGCCACCCGCGCGCACCGCTCCGCCGACGAACGCGAGCAGGGCGCCGCCGCACTGGCGGACCGGGTGCTCGCGCTGCCAGAGCTGGTCTCCCCGACGACCGTCGCGTGCTACTCCTCGACGCGTGAGGAGCCCGGCACGGCGCCGCTGCTGGCACGGCTCGCCACATCGGGGCACACGGTGCTGCTCCCGATCCTGCTGGCCGACTTCGACCTGGACTGGGCGGCGTACCACCACCCCGGCGCGCTCAAGGCGGGCCGGCTCGGGATCGCCGAGCCGACGGGCGACCCGCTCGGGACGGCGGGGGTCGGCCGGGCGTCCGTCGTGATCTGCCCCGGCCTGGCGGCTGACGAGCGGGGCGGGCGGCTGGGCAGAGGCGGTGGCTCGTACGACCGCGTGCTGGCGAGGGTCCCCCCCGAGGTGCTGCGGGTCGTGCTGCTGTACGACGACGAGGTGCTGCCCGCCGTACCGACCGACGACCACGACGAGCTGGTCCACGTGCTGGTGACACCGGCCCGGACGCTGCGGGTCGGGGGGTCAGGCTGAGGACCTGCTTCGGCTGAGGACCGGCCCGGGCTACCGGCTCGCTCCCGCGGGCCGAAGGGTCAGCGTGTCCTTGGTGGCGGCGTTGACCGCCCCTCGGCCGAACACCCAGGGCAGCGTTCGCCCTGCCAGCCACAGCGTCGTCTGGTCGGTGTAGTGCTCGTCGTAGGCATGACCGGACTCGCCGGTCAGGTCGATCCAACGAGCGTCGTCGAGGCTGTCGAGCGGCACGATCATCCGCATCGAAGGGACGCTCGTCACCTCGTACCCCACGCTGGCGTCGTAGCTGGCGGCATCCACGACCGACGGCCCGCCCGGCACGTCGTACGACCCCCGGTTGAACAGGAACGCCACAGGGGACCCGCTCGCCCCCAGGATCGGGTTCCGGAGGACGAGCTGGTGCAGGTCGCCCCAACGCCACGACTCGGGGACGCTCGAGCGGGTCATCGTCAGCTCGTCACGGGCGTCCTCCAGCGCCTGGCGCAGGATGACGTCGCGGGTCTCCCGCCGCGCCGTCCGCACGTCGTCCCAGAACGAGTCCCGAGGACGGGTGAGCAGCTGCTCGACCACCGCCCACCACCGGCTGTTGCCGCTGGGCCAGGCTCGCCTGGGCAGCTGGTCGTGGAACGTGAGGGCCAGCAGGCTCTTCCACACGACGTTGAAGTACGCCGCCGCCGGCGAGTCCGCACTCTCACGGTAGTTCCATCCGTCGAGGGCGGCCGCCGCCCGCCGGTAGTACGGCGTGGGCAGCGTTATCCGCTGCAGTGCCGGCACCAGCGCCGTCGCCAAGCCGCTCGCGGTGTCGAGCTGGACCCTCGCCGTGTCCGCGACGGTCAGCCTCGACGTCGCAGCGAGCAGCGTGCGGATCCGCTGGGCGCGGTATCCGTAGTCGACCGAGTCGCCGAGGTAGTACGGATAGCGCGGCTGCGCCACCGCCTGGTTGGCGGTGACGACGTAACCGTCCTTGGGGTCGAGCACGTTGGGGAGCGCGTCGAAGGGCACGTCGCTCGAGGCCCACTCGTACGCCGGGTCCCAGCCGGGGACCGGCCAGTCGCCGGTGCCGGTACGGCGGATGGGGATGCGCCCCGACGCCTGGTATCCGATGTGCCCGGCTACGTCGGCGTACACGAGGTTCTGGCTGGGGGAGTCGAACAGGCGGGCCCCCGCACGGAAGCTGTCCCAGTCTCGGGCGGTGTCGATGGCGAACAGGGCGTCGGCGGTGCGGCCCGGCTGGAGCGCGGTCCAGCGCAGCGCCACCGCGTAGCCGTCGCCGCGGACCGCCGGCGTGCCCGACGCGGGGGCTCGCGCCCCCACCTGGGCAAGCGCCCTGCTGACGTCGGAGACGATCGGGCCGTGCCGCGTGGACCGGACCGTGATCGTCACGGGGCTCCCACCGTCGACGTCGAACGTCTCCCGCCGGATCTGCAGCGGCAGCCACCGGCCGTTGTAGCGATAGCGGTCGCCGCTGACCCGCTCCAGGTACAGGTCCTCGGTGTCGGGGTAGAGGTTGGTGAAGCCCCAGGCGATGGAGGCGTTGTGGCCGATGACCACCCCCGGCAGACCGGAGAACGTGAACCCGGCGACGTCGAAGGGGCAGCTGTCGTCGACGGTCGTGCAATGGAGCCCCATCTGGTACCAGGTGCCGGGCATCGACGCGTCGAGGTGCGGGTCGTTGGCGAGGATCGGCATCCCGCTGGCCGTGTGCTCCCCGGCGACCGCCCAGGCGTTCGAGCCGATCCCGTCCCCCGACCCGAGCAGCTCGCTCAGTCCCACCGCGGCGTCCCCGGCGGCAGCAACGGCCGGCCCCACCTCCCGCGCCGGGAAGGCCGGGCGGGGCGGCAGGCGGCTGCCGCCGTGGGTGGCGTCCTGCTCGAAGACGCCGTCCACGACCGCCCCCTGGTTCACGATCGGGAGGTGCTGCTGGTAGGGGTACGGCGGGTAGAGCTCGGCGATCTGGTCTGTCGACAAGGTGGTGGACTCGAGCGACCTGTCGACCTCGTCGCTGTAGGTCGAGCCGAGGTTCCACGCCATCGCCTTGAGCCAGGCCAGTGAGTCGACAGGAGTCCAGGGTGCAGGCGTGTAGTTCAGCCCACCGACGGCCAGCGCGGCATACTCCAGCGACAGCTCGGAGCCGTGATGTCCCGCCAGATAGGCGTTCACGCCATCGGCGTACGACTGCAGGTTGCCGCGGGTGTCCGGGGTCAGCAGCGGGAGCTCCTGCTCCGCGACCACCCGCCAGCCCAGGGTTCTGACGAACATGTCCGTCTTCAGGGCTTTCCTGCCGAACATCGAGCTGAGGGTCCCGGCGGTCAGGTGCCGGCGGAAGTCCATCTCGAAGAACCGGTCCTGCGCCTGCACGTATCCCTGCGCAAAGAAGAGGTCGCCGGGGGTGTCTGCGTAGATCTGCGGAATGCCCGAGGCGTCTCGCTGCACCGTGACCGGGTGGTCGAGACCCGCCAGGTCGATGGTGCCGGTCGTCTGCGGCAACGACCGGTGCACGGTCCAGACCACCGCCAGGAAACCCGCCACCAGCAGGACAACCAAAAGCCCCGCCGCCCAGCTCACGATCTTGAGGAGGCGCGGCACGGCCCCATTGTGCCCCGCGTCGGCCGGCGCGCTCCGGGTCCGGCCTGCGGGAGGGCCCGGTGTTGCTTTGCATCGCGTGTGCGGCTGACGCACAATGGACGTGCCCTTAGCAGTCGAGGACCTCGAGTGCTAATGGGCTCCGGATCGCAGCATCGCGCCAGGAAGGACCGTCGTGCCCGTCTACCAGTACGCCTGTACCGAGTGCGGCGAGGAGCTCGAGGCTCGACAGAGCTTCACTGACGACCCCCTCACGGTGTGCCCGGCGTGCAGCGGCCGGCTCCGCAAGGTGCTGACGGCGGTCGGCGTCGTGTTCAAGGGATCGGGCTTCTACCGCAACGACAGCCGCGCCGCCGCCTCGGCGGGTGAGTCCGGTACGACCGCCGCCACTGCGGAGAAGGCCGGAGGCACCGGCGACTCCGCCGCCTCGTCGAACGGCTCTTCGGGCGATTCCGGGTCGGGCTCCTCGGATCAGAAGTCGGACGGCACGAGCTCGCCGAAGGCCACGACACCCGGCAAGGGGTCGCCCGCCAAGCCCGGCGCCGGTGGGTCGCCGGCCGCCGCTGCCGCACGCTGAGCCGGATAGCCGGAGAGCCGGAAAGCCGGAGAGCCGGATAGCCGGAGAGCCGGTCAGCCCTTCAACCGCTGGGTCCGCGGGCCTGATCCACAGACGGTCGTGCCGAGGCCGGGCCTGTGGACGAAGCTCCCGGGCCGGCGGCGGCGCATCTAGCGTGGGCCCATGCCCGACATGCGTGCGCTGTTCGCCCGTGCCCGGCGGCTCCTGCTCAGGTACCGCCGCGTCCTCAGCGCCTTGCTCGCCGCTCTCGCCGTCCTCGGAGTGGTCGAGTCACTGTCCCCCCCGACGCCGCGGCTACACAATGTCGTCGTCGTCAGCCACGACGTGTCGAGCGGGGAGACCCTCACCGGCAACGACGTCACCGTCGAGCAGGTGCCGCAGCCGCTGGTTCCGGACGGTACGTCCTCGTCCCCGACCGCTGTGGTCGGCCGGACCGTCGGCGGGCCGATGCGCGCCGGCGAGCCGGTCACCGATCGCCGGCTGCTCGGTCGTCCGATGCTCTCGGGCTACCCCGAGGGCCTGGTGGCGGCTCCCGTCCGGATCCGTGACGCCGCGGTCGTCGGGCTGCTCCGGGCCGGCGACCGCGTCAGCGTCTATGCCGCCGGTGGCGACACGTCGTACGCCGCTCTCGTGCTCGAGCGGGTGTCCGTCGTCGCGCTCCCCCCGGTCGACGACGCGCAAGAGGGCGGCCTGGTGGTGCTCGCCGTGACGCCTTCGCAGGCCGCCGCCCTGGCGCAGGCTAGCGCCACCGCACCGCTGTCGGTCACGCTGCTGCGGTGACTGCGCCGACGCCGAGGCGCAGAGCACGTGCTCTGCTAGCGTCGTCGGCTCGTCGGCGGACGCAACCGCCGTTACGACAGACAGGGATGCCCAGGACATGAAGGAGCCGCTGACATGAAGGAGCCGCTGACATGAAGGGCTTCCGGGGTTTCGTCCTTCGGGGCAGCCTCGTCGAGCTCGCTGTCGCCTTCATCATGGCGGCGGCCTTCACCGCCGTTGTCACGGCCTTCGTACAAGTGATCTTGGACGTCGTCGGCAAGGTCGGAGGCTCACCGGACTTCTCCGGCTACCAGCCGGGCGGTGTCCACGTCGGCGTGTTCCTGACCGCGCTCATCGCGTTCCTGGTGCTGGCCGCCGTCGTCTACTTCCTCATCGTGGTGCCTTACATGGGGGCCTGTGAGCGCTTCCAAGCCGGTGGCGACGACGACGCTGCACCAACCGAGGACATCCTGCTGCTCACCGAGATCAGGGACTTGCTGCGCGAGCGCGACAAGGCAGCGGGCACCTGACGGCGGGCCGAGGGGAGGGCCTAGTCCCAATACCGTTAAGTTAGGTCACTTGGATGAGGTAGTCGGGTGGATGTTGGGGTTGTGGCCAGGCCGCGTGGTGGGAGCGTTTGACGTGCCACTTGGGCATCTTGCGCTTGATCACGCGGGGGGCTGCACGCTGACGGCGATTGGGGTTGAGTCGGCCGATGAGTCGATGGAGGAAGAACAGCCATCCGGGGCTGTCGCGGCTGTGGTGGTCAGGGGGGGAAAGCGCCCGGGTGGGCGAGGGTTTGCCTGGTGATCCGCAGCGCGGCGACGAAGCTGACTCTGTCGGGGTCGTGCCCGGAGTGGGTGGCGGCCTGGGCCATCAGGGAGCGGATCGCATAGTGGCAGCATAGGTGTCCCCAGATCTCTTGGAGGACCAGGTCGGGGGACTTGCTGCGCAGCACGCTGCGGGGTCCGCGCTGGTGGGTTTTGAGCTCGTCGAAGGTCAGCTCGATCTCCCACCGTTGGGTGTAGGCCGCGGCGAGGTCGACCGCGGTGACTTCGGCCGGGTCCAGCAGGGTGGTGAACAGCCGGTAGCTGGTGGGGTTCTCGCGTCCGTCGTCGATGGTGTAGTCGATGACCCGGACCAGCATCGGCTCCTCGCGAGGTGCTGCTGCGGGCGTGGTGCGGCGCAGGTAGGCGAGCCAGGAGCCGTCGGGAAGGTCTTCGACGTGGGTGGGTTTGGGGCCGGCCTTGTCGGTGCGAACCCGCCACAGCAGGTCGGCTCCGGTCCCGTATGCCTTGCGCCACAAGGCGTAGGAGAAGAAGCCGCGGTCGGCGGTGAGCAGCATGCCTGGCTCCAACCGGTCCAGCAGCGGCTGGGTCAGCGTGGCTTCGGACTGGGAGTACCTGCCGATCTCGGCGGCGAAGACCGCGTGGGTGCCGCACTCGGCCAACGCCACCACCCGGGCCTGCGGGAAGGCCGCCTGCTCGCCCTTGTTCACCCCGGGACGTCCGAAGTGCTCGGCATTGGCGCCCGTGTCGGCAACGTCGAGACAGGTCCCGTCGACCGCGACCAGACGACGCCCAGCCAGCCACACCCCCGGGGTCTGCTCACCGCCAATCGGCTGGGCGACCCGCTCGAACAGCTCGGCCAACGGATCAGGCCCCAACCGTGCCCGAGCCTGGAAGATCGCCGACTTGCTCGGCGGGCGGTAAGTCTCCTGCCACCCCGAGGCCCACGACAGCCCATCTGTCAACTGACTCAAGACATCCTCATACGAGCCCTCCGAGTACAGCGCCATCCCAATCGAGAAGTACGCCATCACCCGCGCCGGCAACGCCCGATGACGCTGCTCGGTCCGGCCGGCATCGGCGATCACCTCATCGACCAGATCCGGCGGGAACACCCGAGTCAGCACCCCCACCGACACCAGATCCGACAACCGACGATCCGACACCGGCTTCTTCCAACCCGCTCTTGGCATGCCACCAAACTACACCGATGTTACTCTAACTTAACGGTATTGGGCTTAGGACAGCTCTCTTAGGGCGTCCGATGACGAAGACGTTGCCCCCGGTTCGCGCCGACCCACTCCACCGACAACGTCGACCGCTGCAGCGTCGCTCTCGTTCTGACGGCCGAGCGTCGTGCCTCCCTCCAAGTCCTCTGTACAGTCACCGGTACCGTGGTCCCCTCGGTCGAGTTGGACGGTGGGACAGGCGACAGCGGCAGCGCCTCCCGCTGTCGCCTGTCATCGCGATCCGTTCGATCAGCGAGGGTCAGCTCTTGCTGCCGGCGTGCATCTCTCGCTGAGCAACCTCGAGCCGGAAACCGACGCTGACCGTCGACGGAGCCTGGTGGCACCCCGTGTCCGTCACCAACTATCGCAACACCAGGACCGCCTGCTGGCGGCACGTCAGAGATCGTCGGCCCCGGCGGGTCCCGACCCTGCGCCGCTCAGCGCGGAGCCAGCAGGTGAGAGCGGTCAGGGTTTCGCGGGGTACGTCGAGAGTGGCACGATAGG
>JBBSGI010000082.1:0-11794 GCA_038254365.1 Propionibacteriales bacterium | reverse complement strand
TCTCGTTCGGCACGGTGGTGGGCAAGGCGTCGGCGGCGGGCTTGTTCGAGGCCGGCTTCGCGGGCTTTGCGGATTGCCTCTCCGCGGCCGTTGTGTTCGTCGTTGGGGGTGATGTAGCCGATCCCGGGGTGCAGCCGGACGGTGTTGTAGTGGATCCGGACGGCCGCGAGCTCGGCCCGCAGCGTCTGCGGGTCCCGGATCGCCAGCAGGTGCGGGTATTCGTACTTGAGGTGCCCGTTGAGGGACTCGATCCAGGCCTGGTCGGTGGGGGTGCCGGGCCGGCCGAAGTGCTGGGCGATGGCGCACATGGCCATGAACTCCCGTGTCGATCCGGACGTCATCTGGGGTCCGTTGTCGGAGACGGTGAGCAGGATCGGCCGGGTCTCGTCGTCGACGTCCAGGTCGACGGTGCCGTCGTCGTGGCGGGTGTCGACGGCCGCCAGCAGTCCTTCCTCGTCGAGGGCGGCAGTGAAGGTGACCTCGACCTGGGTCGACGTCTCCTCGACCGAGACGACCTCGGTGATCCACTTGCGGGAGACCAGGTCCTCGATGATCAGCACGGCCGTCCCGGCCCGGGTGAAGTGTGTCGTGTCGTAGATCCAGATCGAGTTCGGCCGGTAGTCGGCCCACTCCGGGAACGGCCGCCGCTGGGACTTACTGGGCCGCGGCAGCGGCCGGAAGTGCTTGTCGGCAACGGACAGGACCCGCCTAACGGTCGACGGTGACACCCACACCCGGTGCAGGTAGGAGCCGCGGTGTGCGAGCTTGCGGTGCGACTTGTCGGTCTCACCCCACTCGTCGAACAACGCCAAGACCTCGTCGACCTCGCCCGGCAGCAGACCATGCATCGGCGACCCGCCCGGGGGTAAGTCGCCCAGCCGGCCGAGCCGCCGGCGGGCGATCCACCGGTGGGTGCGGACCTCGCCGACCTCGAGTGCCCGACAGGCGTGACGGACCGTCCAGCCGGCCTCCACGGCAACCTCGACCAGGTCCAGCAGACCGACCTTGGTGGCCCGCTCGACACGTCGCGGGACCCGGCCACTCAGCCCCAGCCGCCTTTTCCCTCCACCAGCGTCAGCCTCACCGCGAGCTCCTTGCAAGCCTCCGACAACCGGGCCACCTCGGCCCTGGCCTGCTCCAGCTCGTAGTCGCGGGACTG
This sequence comes from Propionibacteriales bacterium, assembly GCA_038254365.1. Taxonomy (GTDB): domain Bacteria; phylum Actinomycetota; class Actinomycetes; order Propionibacteriales; family Nocardioidaceae; genus JAWWPG01. Next base: position 10,635 of record JBBSGI010000082.1, on the reverse strand, counting down.
ACCCCTCACGCCGGGCTTGGACGCCGCCAACGCCGCCAAAGCACCCTCCTTCGCGACCGTCCGGATCCGCATGATCGTCGACCGGTCCACCCGCTCCTTGGACGCGGCCTCCGCGATCGTGACCTCCTGACGGACCAGCTGCAACCAGAACTCGTACTTCGCAGACGGCGACAGAAACCGCTTCGAACGCCTGCTCCGAGCCGTCGCCTCGGGCTCCTTCTCCGACATGATCAGATCCTCCTTCATCGATTGGAGAACCCGCCAGATGTGGTCTGATCCAGACCCCGATCTCTATCGCTAACTCAGGCGCAAACCAACGGTCAGGTGGCCGGTGTGCAGGTTGAGGTGGCGGGGTTTGAGGGCGATGAGCTCGCCCCACCGCAGGCCGGTGTCGATGGCGGTTTCGATCATCAACCGGTGCTGGGCGGGCAACGCCGCGAGGATGGCGTCATATTCGTCGGGGGTGAGGGTGCGGCTGTTCTTCTTGATCATCTTGGGGAGCTCGGTGTGTTCGCAGGGGTTGAAGGTGACGACCCGGTCCCGCAGGGCGCGTTCGAAGATCGAGTGCAGCATGGTGTGGTATTTGCGTACGCTGGCGGCCGACAGGCCGTTGTTGGTGGCGGTGGTGACCCAGCGTTGGATCTCCGACGGCAGGATCTTGCCGATCGCTCGGCGGCCGAAGACTGGGATGAAGTGTTTGTCGAGGTAGGACCGGTACGCCGCGAGGGTGGAGGTCTCGACCTGTTTGGAGGGCAGCCAGACTGTCTGGACGTAGGCGGCGAAGGTGACCTGGCCGCGGGAGTGGTCGTGCCACGCCCCTTCGCGGACTTTGGCTTCCTCGCGGTTCGCGGCGCGTTCGGCGGCCCGGCGCGAACTGAATGTCCCGGCGGAGCGTTGCCGGCCTTCGGGGTCGCGGTAGCACCCCACGAACCGTTTGTCGCCGTCATCGGAGACCCGCTCCTTGATCCACGACATCGTTCCCTCCCAGGAGACTCGAAACTGTCGATGTCCGCTCAGTGTCCGCAAACGTTGCCCCGAAGGCCAGCGAATGTGGGCGAAAGCTGGCGGAAACTTAACCATGCTCTGACCTGCTACTTTACGCCAGATGTGGCTCACATGTCGACCAGGTGTGAGCCGGATTGTGAGGCAGCTGGCGGATAATACGGCACTCATAACCCAGAGGTCGCAGGTTCAAATCCTGCCCCCGCTACTCATAGAAGTGCAGGTCAGAAACGGTTTAGTGGGTGATTTCTCGCGCGGCTCAGGTCGCCAATGTCAGCAATATGTCCGCGGACACCGCGATGGCGTAGGCCTGTGGAGCCTCAGGCGCGAAGATCAGCGAAAGCTGGCGAAGGCCAGCGGATAGCGGAACTGCGACCTCGTGGCCAACAACCCAGAGGTCACACCGCGACGAGCCCCGCGTGAGCCGCGGCTCTGGCCGCGAACCGCCCTCAGCAGGGTGCGACTCGGCCGGGTTCGCGCGGCCGCGGGCGGCCCGTTGGCCAGTGCGGCTGGACGAGTGTGACCGGACTCGGTCCAGGGGTGCAGTGCAGGCCGCTTGGCCGTCGTCTACGGCGCCGTGAACTCAGCCCCCATGCTGGCGAGGGCATGGGGGCTGATGAGTTCCTGTGGGGAACGTGAACCCGCGGGACTCCTCCACTTCGCCTGGCTGCTGCTGTCAGGCTGGGTTTCCGTTGATGTGGAAGTGAACCATTTCGATGTTGGAGGCGACGCCGATTTTCTGCAGGTCGACGCGGTTGATGCGGCCGTCGCCGTTCTGGTCGGTGACGACGTTGGGTGCGTCGTCGTAGATGCCGTTGTGGTTGAGGTCTTTCACGACGGCGACGGTGAGGGTGGTGTCAACGTCGGTGCCGGCGATGGGGGCGCCCACGATCCAGGTGTCCCAGAGTTCGGTGCCTTGCTTGTCGCGGTTGGTGACGCCGGTGAGGTTGAACAGGTTGGCCAGGTTGGTGCCCGGGCCGGAGAAGCCAGGGATGCTGTTGTTGGTGGTGGAGGTGAGGACAACGAGGCCGGGCATCCGGTCGTCGCGTCCGGTGGAGAAAGTGCCGGGGAAGGGCGCGGTGTTGTTGTGCGCGGCGGGACCGGTGAGCTGTAGTCCGGTGAATCCGGTCTGGGTGAGAGTGCTTCCGTCGAAGTCGACGTCGAGGTCGACGAACCACCCTGCACCACTGATGCCGGCGTTGTCGCCGTTTCCGGGGGCGAAGACCTCGACGCTGACCTGCTTGGTCTGCACTGCTCGGTCCTGGTCGCCTGACTCAGCATTCGCGCTTGTCAGCGACACTGAAGCGTAGGTGGCCGCTAGCGCGGTGGCGACTCCGATGGCGCTGAGAGCTCGTGTTTTGGTCTTCATGGCTGTCCTTTCGGTTGGGATGTCGATGAGGCGTACGCCGGATGTAGGCCGACGGTTCACCTGTCGGAGTGCTTAGATGTCGGCGGACAGCAACAACGTCCCCTTCGTGGTGGTGACGCGCACGGCGGTGACGTCGGCTCGGTCGAGCGCACTGGCACCGGTCACCTTTGCGACGCCGTCGCGGGTGGAGGCCCATGTCGCGGCCTGCTGACGGGCGCCGTCGGTGGAGACGAGCCACACGACGAATCGTTGGCCGCTTGGCAACCCGGACAGGTCGAGGTCGACCGATGTCCCCCAGGGTCGAGCGATCAGGCTGGTCTCGCCCCGCGAGTCGCTGCCCGATGCGGCGACCAGGCTGATACTGGTCGGACTGCTCTGGGGGTTGTCCGTCTGCTGGGCCACCAGCACAGTTGTGGTGGCGCCGAGGCCGAGCACCACGACAGCCGCCGCGGCGGAGCCGAGCACCGCCAGGCGACGGTGTCGTCGTCGGCGGTGTCGGACCGTGTCGAGGGTGCGGGCGAGAGCATCGTCGTCCGGGTCCTGTGCCGTGCTCGATGCTGGTGCGTCGGCGAGGCGCAGTAACGCCGGCAGGCCGGCGTAGGCTGCCAGCTCGTCGCGGCAGGAGGGGCACGTCGCCAGATGTGTGTCGATCTGAGCGCGGTCGACGGCATCGAGTCCCCCCAGCACGTAGGGCCCCAGCAGGTCACGTAGTCGGTCGTGTTCGGTGCTCACCGCGTCATTCCCATCTCGTCGAATACGGTGCGCAGCACCCGGACGGCGTAGTACGCACGAGACTTCACGGTGCCCGGGGGAATGCCGAGTGAATGCGCGGTCTCGGTGACGGTCGAGCTGCGGTAGTACAGGTAGTCGATGACGGCTCGGTGCTCGACTGAGAGGCGTTCCAGCGCCTGGTGGACCATCCATGCGTCCACTCGGGCGTCGAGCCTGTCCTCGACAGGCTCGGCTGCGAGCCTCTCGTCGTCGGTGACCAGGTGCGGGCGGCGCTGCTCTGCGCGCCAGGTATCGATCACCACGTTCCTTGCTACCGTGAACAGGTACGACCGGGGGTCACCACGTCTCGGGTCGATCGCGTCCAGGTTCCGCCAGGCGCGCAGCATCGTCTCCTGGACCACGTCCTCGGCCTTCGCTCGGTCGTCGACGAGGCGGAGCACGAACGCGAACAGCACCCGTTCGTGGCGCCGGTACAGCTCTGTCAGCAGCTGCTCGTCAGCAGGGGTGTCGCCGGCGTCGTCGATGACGGCCGGGGGCGTAGGCGGGCCGAGCGCTGCCTGACGACGACGGTCCCTCACAGTGAGGCGTACGCGCGTCTTCCCTGAGCGGTTCATTGCCCCTCGTCGCCGGTTTGTCAGAGATCGGAGTCAGTGCTCGCCCGCGCGGGCGATCGAGACCAGCTCACGCACCGGGCCCGCGGGCGGCCGGCGAGCTACCGGCAAGAAATTCCTCGCGGATCGCCGTCGCGGTGGTGAGCTCGACCACCGAGTTGTCCATCGTCAGGCCGTGTGCGCCCAATGAGGTCTCGAGGACTTCGCGGGTGCCGGAGCCGCGCTCCCGGCCGGTCAACGCAAGCTCCGCGACCTCATCGGGGGCCATGGGATGCGCCGGCCGTGCCAGCCGTATCGGTCGTCGTGCGAAGCGTCTGTGTACCGCGTTTCCCGAGGCGCGACGCCTTCGACGAATCCGGAGGTGAGGGGTGCCCTCGTGAACCGCCTCAACGACCTTCCGACGCCATCGCCGGCCACGCCGACTTCTGCGGTATCTCAAGCGCTACAGCCTACCCGCGATGTACTGTGCGGCACGGCGAACTTCGGGGAGCTGCCCTCCACGATTCGGGGGGAACCACAGATCAACGAGAGGAGGGTGGCTGCTGTTGGGTGAGTTGGTTCAGCTCCGGGAGTGCGCGGAGGTCTTTGGGTCGGCCGGCTGCGGTTTTTGCTGCGGAGGTCTCCACCTGTTTGGAGGGCAGCCACACGGTCTCGACGTACTCGGCGAAAGTGACCTGGCCGCGGGGAGTGGTCGTGCCACGATAAGCCCGGCCGTGAAGCGCTCTCCGAGCGGGCAAGGCCGTGTGGGGAGGCGGGTCACAGTTCGCGCACCACGAGGGAACGGGAGGGGGTAGATCTTTGGCGAGGAGGTTGCTTGCTGCACCGAAGACGGTGCCGTCGGCAGTGTGTCCCTCTGGTCCCGGTGGTTAGTGCGCTCGCTCGCAGATTTTGCTCGAGTTGGGTGCGTGCGCGTGAGGACCGAGGAAGTACGAAAAGCCGCGCTCACATGGGGACCGCAGATTCTGTTAATTCGGGTCGTGGGGTCCGGCAGCGCCGAACGAGGATCAGGTCCCAGACCTGGACACCGAGAAAGACTGCGAGTCCGGCCCACACGACTGGGCGCGGCGCGCCGCCGATGGTGAAGATGAACAGGAAGACCCAGGCTCCGGCGAGTGCGGTCAGGATCAGAGGCAGTGGATTGCGGTGGCGTCGGTAGGTAAGCGCACTGCCCATCAGGGTGAGGATGATGGTGGCGACGAGGAGGGGCTTGAGGGTCGCATCCTTGGTGAGGAACGTCGCACCCACCGCGGAGGCGAGCGAGAGCGCGGCCGCGAAGCCCAGACAGCACAGTGTCGTGAAGGCTGCTGCTACGGCGCCCACGCGGGGTAGCGACCGTTGCCACAATGAGATCTGCCCCGCAGGGGGTGCACTCGGGTTGCCCCGAGTTGGTGGGTTCATGATCCCGTTTCCTTCACCTGTCGGTCGAGCACAAACGGACAAGCACTGGGTCGTTGCTCTGTTTCTGGTCGGAGACGTCTGAACTGCTTCATCGAGGCCTCTTGCTCTCTGACATGGTGCGAGGTCGCGGCGTGCCGGGAGTCCGGGTGCGCGATGCGAGAAGCGTGGCGGCCGCTGTGCCGGCGACGAGGAGACCAGCAACGAGGACGCCGGCGGGCTGGTGGGTGCTCAACCAGGTGGGAACCTGCGCGGACAGGGTGGAGACGCCACCATCGGAGGGCCGTGCTGCGCCGAGCAGCGGCGGGAGCCAGCAGTAGAGGAGATAGAGGCCGCTCAGTGCGAGAAAGCTCGCCGGCGATGCGGGAGGCGTACGGCGCGATAGCGCGGGGTGCCATCGCGACGCCCAACCGGCGTCGCCGTGACCGGTCGTCAGGCCCCGGACCGGTGGCCGGCGGGGAGGGGGTGGGCGGTGAGGTGGTGGTCACAGTTTGGTGCTCCTGCGTCGAGGTCGAATCAGGTCTCGGGCGGGGTCACCTACGCCGCGGGTGCCGGGGAGACCCGAGGACGTTGAGGCTCGGTGGGCAAGGTGGCATCAGCAGCATCGGTCGCGGGCCGGTGTGGTGGCCGGGGAGGGTGTCGCGGCGCGGGTGCTGTGCGCGCGGCGCCGCATTCCCCAGACGCCGAGGACGGTAGCGCCGAGGAGCATCAGGACGGCTCCGGCGACCCCGCCGAGGATGGCGCCGCTTCCGGCTGTCACGCCGGCCGCGAGTAGCAGAGGCAGAGAGCAACAGGCGATGGGCAGCAGGGCCGGGAGCCCGATCCACCAGCCGGACGTTCCTCGCCGTGCTTCCTGGTTCTGGGGCGTGCCCGTGTCATCGAGCGGGTACGGCGTTGGGTGCTGCTGGTCGTTGGGTGAGGGCTGGGTCATCAGACTCTTTCCCGTGCGTTGAGGAGCTCGCCGAAGACCAACGTTGCGGCTTCCACCGCGTCCGAGAAGGCGAGGACAACACCTTCCAGGGCGTACGTGCGCTGGTAGCTGCGGGCATGGTCGATGGTGATGAAGAAGTTGATCACCGGACAGCAGGTTTCGGTGAGGCGTCCTTGACCCGAGGAGCCGAGGAACACCACTGCGTCAACCGGCCGCCAGGTCCAGTGCCCGGCGCGGCTGCTCGCGGTGACTTCCTGACCGGTGAACGGGTCGAGGGACTCGACGTCGACATCGCGGCCGAGCACGGCCGCGATGCCCAGGGCGTCGATGGCACAGTTCGCGGAGACGCTCGGGCCGCCGACGATGCGGACCTGATGCTCTGTTGGTCCGGGCGCGAACGGGACGCCTCCGGTGATCTCTTGACCGGCGGGGTCTAGGAACACCAGTTCCGCCTCTATGAGATGGGGCAAAGACGCATCGAGATCGATGTGCAGTTCCGAGGCCCAGGTCTCGAGCTGATCGCGTGTCGGCGGCTTCCCGGTGTGCCCCAGGGCGAGCAGCGTCCGCTGGTGCAGCAGCTGCAACGCCTCGGGAAGCGATTTGCGCTGGGCCAGCAGCTTGTTCGCCGGTAACCCGGCGGCCTCCATGAGGGTCTTCGCTGGTGAGTTCACTTAACTCCGTTCGTCGTGTTGCAGCCGGCCTGTCGAGCCACTGGACCTCGCTACATGGGTGGGGGGTCAGAGCATGGAGCCGAGGTCTGACCCGACTGTGGGGTAGGTGGCGGTCATGGACTTCAGCTGTCGGGTGGTCAGGTCGAGCTTGATGGCGAGGGCGAGGAAGTTGATCAGTTCGCCGTACTCGGGGCCCAACAGGTGCGCGCCGACGATCCGATCCCTGCCTCGGTCGATGAGGATCTTGGCGGCGGCGGTGGTCTCACCGATCCGGTAGTTGGAGTACCAGCCGCTGGTGTCGCTGTAGCGGACATCGACATGGATGCCCTGGTCCTTGGCCTCCTGTTCGAGCATCCCCACTCGGGCGAGCTCGGGAATGGTGAACACCGCGGTCGGGACACCGGCGTAGTCCGGGACGGTCGTCGTGGCTTTGAGCATGTTGGACGCGGCGACCTTGCCCTCGAAGACCGCGACCGGGGTCAGCGGCATCCCGGGGGTGCTGGCGGAGTCGCCGGCGGCGTAGACCGCGGGGTTCGTGGTGCTCTGCAGGTGAGCGGCGACGTTTATTCCGTGCTCGTCCCACTCGACCCCGGCAGCGTCGAGGTCAAGGCCTGCGAGCTCGGGTGTTCGGCCGGCTCCGTGGACGACGAGGTCGAACTCCATGGTCTCGGGTTGGCCGCATCGTTCGACGCTGACCTGGTAGGCGCTCTCGGACTTCTCGATCGCGATGACCGTCGTGGAGCGCCGCAGTTCGATCCCGGCTTCAGAGCCTCGGTTGATCAGGAGCTCGACGAGGTCGGGGTCGAACCCCTTGAGGGGACGGGGTCCGCGGTCGAGGATGACCGGGGCGCTGCCGGCACGCGCCGCGATGTGGGCGAACTCGAACGAGATGAAGCCACCACCGACGAACAAGATCCGCGCCGGGAGCACCTCCAGGTCCAGGAAGTCGGTGCTGTCGACCAGGTGCTCGTGGCCGGGGAAGTCCAGGGGGCGGGGGCGTGCCCCGGTGGCGATCAGGAAATGCGTCCCCTCGTAGGCGGTGCCGCCGATCTCGAGGGCGTTCTTGTCCGTGAACCGCGCTGCCCCGTGCAGGGTGTCGATGCCGTCGCTGGAGAGACTGGCCTCCATGTTCTTCGGGACCGGGTCGGTGAAGCCGTGCTTGTGTTTCATCAGATCGGCCCAGTTGATCGACAGGTCGGCATCATCAATGCCCTTGCCGCGCATCAGTCGGGCGCTGTCGATGATCTCGGCACCGCGGCGCAGGATCTTCTTCGGGTCGCACCCTCGCAGCGCGCAGGTGCCGCCGTAGGGCAGCGCGTCGACGATCGCGACGTTCCAGCCCTGTGCCGCGCACTTGTTGGCCGCCGAGACACCGGCCATGCCGGCGCCGATCACGATCAAGTCGTAGCTGCGCGTCATCGGACGGTCCCGTTTCCCACGGTTAGCGCTTCTCGGAGCTGTTCCACGCTGGGCGCTCCCGCCGGGCCCTCGGGCGTGCGGTAGACCCGACACGACAACCCGATCCGGGCGTCCGGGTCGGCGAAGACGTCGACGCCATCGACCAGGATGCTCGGCGACCCGTGGAAGCCCACCCGCTCGGCCTCCTCGAACGTCTCGACCAGGTGTCGCGACACCGTCAGGTCGGCGCGTTCTGCCGCGATGACGGCGAGACGCTCGTCGGCGATCTTCCAGTTCGGGCAGTCATCGAAGTACAGCAGGCGATGTCCATGTCAGCGACCGTAAACCTTGATCTATGGTGCAAGGTCAAGGGCTAGGGTGGACCCATGCTGATCGGAGAGCTCGCCGACGCGGCTGGGCTACCCAGCCAGACCATCAGGTTTTACGAGCGTAAGGGCCTCCTACCCGAACCCGAACGCGGTTCCAACGGCTACCGCAACTACGACGCATCCACGCTCACCCGGTTGCACTTCGTTCAGTCCGCCCATGCAGCAGGCCTCACCCTCGCCGAGATCGGCAGCATCATCGATCTTCGCGAGGACGGTGACGTGCCCTGCGCTCATGTCGCGAGCCTCATCGACACCAAGCTCGCCAACGTGAGTGCACGCATCAGGGACCTCGCATCACTGGAATCAGAACTCGAAAACCTCATCGACCGAAGCCGCCGCCTTGATCCCGCCGACTGCACCGACGCTGACGTCTGCCACATCCTCTCGGCCTCTCCTCCAAGCGAGTAGCGGAGCCGACCCAAGAAGGTTCCGCTCGCCGTGTTCCGTTCTTAGCCCCCTCCAGGACTCCGGATCGGTACCGGCCGGGTGCGTCAGCGGCGGCGTCCGAACAGCTTGGCGAGGAAGCCGCCTCCGGTGCGTTCGGCCTTGGGATGCCCGGGGCAGCGGTCGGCGGCAGGTACGCCGGCGAGGACTTGGTCGACGTGCTGGCCGCAGCCGGCCCAGGTGGTCTTGCCGCAGGACTTGCACTTTACTGCTCGGCACATGGTGGTTCTCCGTTCAATGGGGATTGCGTGGATGGGCGGGTCAGACGAGTGCGGGCCATGCCCGGGCCGCGGTGTATACCGCGACGGCGAGCACGAGGACGGTGAAGGCGGCTGAGAGCCGGTTGGGGTCGACCCGGTCAGCGAGCTTGGCGCCGAGAACCCACCGATCGCGGAGACCGCGGTGAGCACGACTACCAGGGCCCAGTCGGGAGCGGAGCCAACCCCGGTCCGGACGGCGAGTGCGGCGGCGCTGGTCAACGTGATGACGACTAGGGAGGTGCCGGCGGCGTACTCCATGGGCAGCGCCAAGGCGAGCAGTAGGGCCGGGACGACGAGGAACCCACCTCCGACCCCGAAAAAACCGGTGAGCAGCCCGACCACGGTGGCGGTGACCAGCACCTTGAGGGCGCGGGGGCACTGGCAGGCGAAGGTCGGGCTGAAGGTGATGATCGGGTCGTCCAACTGGTGGCGCCTGGCGATGCGGAACCCCGCGTCGGGGTCGCTTTCCTGGTCGCCCATGTCGCGGTGGGTGCGCACCTCACGCGCGGCCATGACTCCTCCGACCACCAGCATCAGGACGGCGAACGCTGCTAGCAGCACCGGCCCCGAGACCAGCGCGGAGGCCTTGGCGCCGGCCGCTGCGCCCCCGATGGCCAATAGCCCGAAGGTGACGCCGCGACCGAGCAGGACGTTGCCGGCCCGGTAGGCGGTGATGGCGCCGGTCAGCGCGGTGACGCCCACGACGACCAGCGAGCCGGTGGTCGCCTGGGCTGGGCTTTGCCCGAGGGCGTAGACCAGTACCGGGACGGCGAGGATCGAGCCGCCGCCGCCAAGCGCACCGAGGCTGAGCCCGATCAGGGCGCCGGCGACGGCCGCGACGACGAGATCGAGCATCAGGCGTCGGGGCCGACCAGGTGCAGGCCGACCTTCTCGGCGTTCTCGAAGGCGTCGTCGATGGCGATGGGGGTGCGGCCCGAGGCGTCGATCAGTGAGGCGGCGATCGATGCGCGGTAGCCGGTGGCGCAGTGCACCCAGACCTCGCCGGCCGGCACCTCGGCGACCCGGCCGGGCAGTTCGTGGATGGGGATGTTGTGGGCGCCCTGGATGCGGGTGGCGTCGTACTCGTCGGCGCGGCGGACGTCGAGGACCACGACGTCGCGGTGGTGGCGGACCTGCTCGAGGTCGGCGAACGTCGCAGTGGGGAAGCTCGCCAACTGATCGTCGGCCCAGTTCTGCGGTCCACCGGTGGCTTGGGCGGCCGGGCGGTCGATGCCGATCCGGACCAGTTCGCGCTGGGCTTCGGCGACGTCGTCGGGGGTCCCGCCGAGCAGGGTCACCGGGGTGCCCCAGGTGATCAGCCAGCCGAGGTAGGTGGCGAAGGCGCCGTCGATCCCGAAGTTGAGGGTGCCGGGTGCGTGCCCGGCCGCGAAGGCGGTCCGGTTGCGGAGGTCGACCACCCACTCGCCGGCGTC